>NZ_FRAY01000001.1 GCF_900142475.1 Fibrobacter sp. UWH4 | reverse complement strand
TTCACGGAAGAACTGCTGCTAGACTTGACACTTGACGAAGAATTGACCGACGAACTAGATACATCCTTCTTGCTGCTAGAAGAATCTCCTGACTTCACGGAACTTGAACTCTTGGAATCAGAAGAGACTTTTGTTTCTTTTGCGGAACTGCTAGACTTATTCTCACTACTCGATGATTTGTCTTTGGTTTCGTTACCCGAAGACTTCCTGTCAATCGAAGAGGATGACTCTTCGGTGGAATCAGAGTCCTTTACGCTTGAAGACGACTCAACAGCAGATGTTTCATTATCGTCGCCACCCGCCGACGAAGAGTCATCGCAAGCCGAGAACGCAAGCATTGCAAAAGCTACAGCGCTCACCAAGCCGAGTTTCTTTATCGTTTTCATTATCCATTCTCCTGTTATTAAACTTTCGTGTTGCCCTTGCCGCCCATGTTGTCCGGGTCTATGGAGAGCAGGGCTTGAATATCCGCAGCGCTCAGCGGTGCAGACTGTTGTATTTCAAAATTTTTCTGTGGGTTTATTATCAAGTCCTTGTTTACGGACTTGACTAGTTCGCCGGAATCTTCTGCCACATACAGCCCCGTCTCGGGGTTGCGGACAAACTCCGTGTTGGCAAGCTGCTTGATGCTCGCCCTGGTCAAGAAGTCGGCGTCGTTCGGGGTCACATTGACGGACTGTTCTATCTCGCCAATCACCGCCGGGGCCTCGATAACGGCTTCGGGTTGTTCAATGCCACCCGGTAGCACGATGTCGCCCGGTGCGCCATCCATCATCTGTCGCCGTTCCAGCGACTCGATTATAAACTGATTTTCCTTGTCCGTGGGCACTTGAATCTATCCTTCTACTTCCCTATCCAGGGCAACAAGGGTATCACCTTTCGATTTTTTAAGACTGGTCACGATATGCTTCGATTGCGTCGTCAAAAAGAACTGCACTTGCGGGAATGTTTCCTTGAGTCGTTCCACCAAACCCACCTGCCATTTGGGGAGCAAGTGCAACTCGATTTCATCAATTATCACAATGGCCGGCATTTCGAGCGGATAGGCGCTTTGCGGGTTGGCCATTGCAATCCTGCGGGCAATGTCGCCCACCAGCGCGATATAAGCCTTTTTGCAATCCGGCAACCGACTAAAGTTGATGGTTTTGCCATTCCTCACGACAACGAACGAAAGCGGGTCGCGCTTTACGCGGAGCTTGTCGTAACCCGGCAAAAGGTTCCTGATTGCAGAACGGACGGTAACAAGCTGCAATTCACCAATGAACATCTCGCCCAGTTCACGGTAGAGTTCGTTTTCCATATCCTCGCGTTCTCGAAACCACTGGAAAAACGAATGGAAGTTGACAGAGTTGTTCAGATTGCAGTCAAAGGCATCCAGGGGGCCATGTTGGAACTTTTGGCGCACTTGCAAGGGCACGGCATCGACACCCCTGTTGACGGAGTAGAAATTAACCAGGGGCAAGTTGTGTTCCTTGCCGTCCGCAAAGACTTCCATCTTGGAGTCAACGAAGCGGTTCAGTTCGGCCCTGCGGGCCAGCCTGTCAACGGGTTTCCTGTAAGAAGCTCGCTTCTTGAATAGCGACCAGCGAACAGTCTTGTCGTGTTCTTCGGCCTCAATTTCTATGAAGCAATAGGGCTGGCCATTGGTGATGTCGCATTCGTCCAGCTGGACTCCCTTGCCATTCGGGCTTTTCAGGCGGGCCACATACCACGAGAACAAATACTGCATCGCGACAAGCACGGTCGTCCTGCCCGCACCGTTGCCACCCACAAAAACGACTATTCCAGAATCCCCGAACGAAAGGTCGAGATTCCGGATTCCTCTAAAGTTTTCAATCCTTAGTCGTTTTACTCTCATGACTCTGCTTCTTTAAGAAATTTGCTCCTCCCCCTCCCCCAAAGAGGTCGGACCTTGGGGGGCGGTTGGAGCGGGCGTTACTTGGCCGACTTACCGGTCGCCTTGGCGGCCGCGGGAGCGGCAGGGGCTGCCGGGGCGGTATTCACGCCAATATCGAGCGGGCCATACTTTTTCTCGTAGGCGCGCACGGTGGCGCTGAGCATAATGGCGAGGCGCTTTGCCGTGTAGGGGTTCATCACGATTCGGTCGGAGATGGCGACATCGACCTTTTCCTGGTTCATCTGCCATGCGCGATTCACGCCGAGAATCATCATCACCTCTTCGCGTCCGGCCACCACGTTGGTCGCGTTCACGTAGGTGGTGCGCATGTCCTTGTCGTTCCATTCGATTTGCGGCTGCTTGTTTTCTGCCATTTTGCAATTCCTTTGTTTTTAAGGTTAATGTTTTTATGGATATTTAGTAAAATGGAGGGCCTTTTACTAGATTTCCGAGGGCATATCAAGGGGTTTTATGAACCTGGTTAAAATCTATACATCCTTTGCTGCGGCGCTTGCCGTGGCGGCTCTCGTTTCGGGCTGTTCCGTGTCCGATTCCGAGGACGACGAATACTCCAAGTGGACCTTCTCGGGCAGTGTCGTAAGCGGCGCAAACGGGCTTGGCCTCGAAGGGGCCTCCATAGACTACATGGACGGTTCCGGCAAGCAGAAGACCGCCTATACCGACGAGTCGGGGGCGTTCTTCATAGACGGCCTACCCTACGGCCAGCACACCTTCACCTTCAGCCACTACACGGTTGACAAGAAGGACACGCTTTACTACGCCCCCAAGATTATCACGGTGGCATCCACGGGCGAATCGAGCTACATGGAAGGCGTGGTGGCGAGCGGGTCGCGCGTCGTGCGGCTTTCGCCGCTGAATGCGGGTATCGCAGGCGAACTCTATGTGCAAGAAGAGGCCACGGGCGTAAAGTCTCCCGCCCCCAAGGTAAAGCTGCGCCTCGCGCACCAGGACACGGCCTTCGTGAACATCGCCCCCGAAACATTCTCCGCCGCGACGGATTCGCTCGGCAGGTTCTCCTTCGAAAAGCTCCCCGCCGATTCCGGCCTCACGCTCTCGGCAGAACCCTTCACCTACAAGGGCAAGACCTACCGCTTTTCGAACACGGCGCTCCCCCGCCTGCGTTCCGACGCCGTGCACGACATGGGCAGAATCTTCCTTGTCCGCGACACCCTCAAGGAGAGCGCCCCCGTCATCGTATCTTCAAACGTAATGGACAAGAACCGCATGGGCTACAAGAACCTCTCGCCGCTCATTACGCCCTACTACGTGTTCAGCGAGGTGCTCAGCAAGGAGAACATTTCCGTGAGCCTCGCGGGCGATTCCGCGACGGTCCTCATGCCCGAAATCAAGGGCGACACGCTGTACCTGCGACACACGGCACCCCTCGCGGCAGAAAAGTCCTACTCCGTGAGCATCGTGGGCTACACCAAGAAGGGCGAAAGGCTGACCGTAGATCTTTCGGGCGACGCGGCCTTTACTACGAACCGCGGACTTTATGCCGTCACGAGCAACGCCTGGGCGGCAAGCAGCCGCTACAAGGCGACTTTCTCGGTAAACGACACGCTCTGGGTCAAGTTCTCCGACTCGCTCGCCACGGTCCAATGGAGCAAGGCTGCAAAGGTCAAGAAGTCCATCTATGCCGACAACGAGTCCCCCAATGCCGACGCCTGGATCAAGGCCGACACGCTGTTCGTCAAGATGTTCGAGACGTTCGACGACTCCCTTGCGGCGGGCGACACCGTGGGCATGAACATCACCGCCCACGCGAAGAACGGGCTCTACTTGCAGGGGCTGACGGTGCTCACCGAGCTTTCCAAGGCACCCGAGTCCAGTTCGTCCGAGGCTTCCAGCTCTTCCGAAACTTCGAGTTCGTCGGCAGGATCCAGTTCATCGGTTGAATCCAGCCCGTCTTCCAGTTCTTCTAGCACGGCGGCAGACTGATGCTCGGCAAGGCCCTATTTACAGCACTCGCCCTCGCGGCATCTGCACTTGCGCAGCAGGGGTTCGACGGTGTCACGGAACCCATCAACCAGGCCCGCGTCGGGTTCACCGTGTCCGGGAAGATTGACAGCATCTGGGTCAAGGAAGGCGCGTTCGTGCGCAAGGGTGACACGCTCATGAACCTCGTGAACCGCGAGGAACGGCTGCGCGTCCGCATCACGGGTATCACGGCAAACGACTCCTCGGCTGTACTCTCGGCCAGGGCGAAGCTCCAGGCCTACAAGAAGGACCTGGACGCGACCCGCAACCTTTTCGAGAACAGCAACTCCGTAAGCGCGGAACAGGTCTGGGAAAAGCAGATGAACCACGACGTGGCGGCTGCCGAACTCTCGTCGGCGCAGACCGAAAGGGAACGCGCGAAGCTCGAACACGATGTCGCCCGGGCCGAACTCGAAAAGCGCGTTCTCACCGCCCCCTTCGACGGCGAAATCGTTTCCATATCCAAGAACAAGGGCGAAAGCGTCGAGGGTCTGGAACCCGTCATCGAAATCGCGGATGTGCGCACCTGCCGCATGGTCGCCTACGTGGTGGCGAACAGGTCGGGCAAGCTAAAACCCGGCCAACAGGTAAGCCTCTCGCTCGACGGGCGCAAGCAGGTTCGCCGCAAGAAGGGCAAAATCGAGTTCGTGTCGCCCGTGGTGGACAAGTCCAGCATGCTGCGCACCGTGAAGGTCATATTCGACAACTCGGACCTGGCCGTCGAGCCGGGTGTCACGGGGAAAATCCTGCTTAAATGAGTTTCCGCGCCGTAAACATTATCGCCACCCTGGCTGTAGTTGCCGCCCTTGCCGCCGAAGAAAAGGTCGACTCGCTGTACCTGGATTTCGGGACGGCCCTGCAGGCTGTGCTCACCAACAACGCCGATGTGACGGAAGCGAAGTTCGCGTGGCTCTCGGAATCCGAGGCGGCCACGGGGGCCTACGGCAAGTTCGAGCCAAGGCTCGTGGGTCGCGCGTTCAAGGAGACCGCCGAACGGCCCGGCGCACTGTTTACGGAGACAAAGGAAGAATACAAGATTGGCGTACAGGGGGCGCTCCCCACAGGCACCGAATACAATGTGGGGTTCAACCAGGCCACCTACACGCACAGCGACTACACCTCGGAACTCTACTTCGGCGGTGAACTGCGCCAGCACCTGCTGAAGGACGGCCCGCTGTTCTTCTCGGCCACGAACGAGCAGGAACAGGCAAGGCTCCGCAGGGAACTCGCCTACCAGAAATACCGCGACGCCCTGAACGATGTCCTGGAAAAGTTCTGCGACGCCTACTGGAACTACTACTACGCCGACCGGTTCCTGGCCTCGGCCACCGAGTCGGCCCGCGTGGCAAAGGACATCGTGGAAGATGCGGGCAAGCGGCTCAAGCAGGGGCTGCTTTCGCCCCTTGACTATAGCAAGGCCGTGGCGGAGTATTCCGACCGCGAGTCGGCAAGGCTCGACGCACTCGACAAGCTGCGCGGGGCAAGGCTTACGCTGTTGCTCACGCTGTCGTCCGGCGAATACATCCACGACCC
Organism: Fibrobacter sp. UWH4; assembly: GCF_900142475.1. Classification (NCBI taxonomy): domain Bacteria; kingdom Pseudomonadati; phylum Fibrobacterota; class Fibrobacteria; order Fibrobacterales; family Fibrobacteraceae; genus Fibrobacter; species Fibrobacter sp. UWH4. Next base: position 699,083 of record NZ_FRAY01000001.1, on the reverse strand, counting down.
CCGCCCCATCGCCATGCACCCGGACCTCGCCCCCGATTCGGCGGCAAGGCTGGATTCGCTCACCTTCCTGGATTCCATGTCGCTCATGCATCCGGGCTACCTATCGCAAGGGGCCGAGGTCATGCTCCGCGAATCGGAACTTTCGGCAAGGCGGGCAGACTGGCTCCCCACCGTGGACCTTATCGGCAACTACGGAATCCGCAGCCGTAACGACAAGGCCCGCGAGGCCGTGAGGAATTTCAAGACCGAGGGCAAGCGCCAGACCGTGCTTGCGGGCGGCATAGAGATAAATATCCCGCTGTTCGGCGGCGTTGCCGAAAGACACCGCATATCGGCCCAGAAATACAGCGTAAGGGCAGCCCGCACAAGGCTCATGCTGTTGCAGGCGCAAATCTTCGAGGAATACCGGATTCTGCAGAACAGGGCGCAAGAAATCCGCGAACAGTGGCGCTACGGGCAGATTGCGGTGGAATACCACCAGAAGGAACTCGAAGAGGAATTCAAGAAACTCGCCATGGGCAAGAGCAACTACCGCGAAATTTTCGAGATGGAAGAGGACCTGCGCGAAGCGGAACGCCGCCAGCTCGAAAACATGCGAACACTCCGAATCATCGATGTCCGGCTGATGCGGGCCACAGGCAAACTGCTACTGCAGAACGGCCTGGAAACCTGGAAAAACGAAAAACTCGTGCTGCGCGAAGACCTGACCGCAGAATAGGGCTAGTCATTCCCGCTAGCGATAAGCCCCATGTCGCGGGCCTTCACATCGTTTATCACCTTAACCCAACCCGATTTATTCGGGCTCCAAATCTTTTTCAATTTATTCAACAAGGGATAAGCGTTAAACATGTCGTGTAAAGCAGGCAACTGATCTTTGGGCATTCCCTTAAGAACCACATAGTAGTTAATCGAAAGCTGTTCCCAATTTCTTCCTTTTAACGGATCTAGCAATGAATCCCTTTCAGAAAGAATTTTCATATAGTCACTAGCAACAAGGTGCAATGTGTCGGAAAGTTTTTCCGCTATAGAAGGAAGAAAATCGTTATTAATGTCGTCACTGCTTTGCGGAATGGAACTCTTAGCTTCTAAAAAGATGGCCTTTTTTCCGCGAAACAAGACGAATTCAACACTTTTACTAACAAGGTGCTTCTTTTGGGAAAATTTTTCTGCAGCAAAGACATCCTTATTTTCGAAGGGACCAAACTGCATTCCCGATTCTTCAAAAGTTACCGTGCTCACAGGTCAATCTCTTCTTCGTAAAGGCGAATCGATTCGGCTATAATCTGGTTGTCTTCCGGGATGCCATCCAGCAAATCATCTACCCTATAGCCCCCATCAAGGGAAATAATAGGAATTGACTGACGATTTTTCTGGGCAAGCAGGTATAGTTTTTTTACGACAAAATAGGAATGCGAAGAAATAATGAACTGCACCCCGCATGCAGAAAGTTCATAGACAATATCCAGCAACTTGGAGATTGCCGTAGGATGCAGGGACGATTCAAGTTCGTCAATAAAAACAACGGAGGACTTTGTCAAGAACCTGTTCCCAAGCAGGGTATCAAGCATACCGATTTTCTTGATACCGTCGGATGCAAGTTCTATGGGGAAAGTATGCCCATCCTTCTTAAGGAACCAGCGGTTTTCCTTGGCGTCAAAGCTGACCACTCCACCAGTAATGTCCTTCAAGAGTTTCCGGCTATTGACAAAACCCCGCAGATTCTTGCCCTTTGTCGTCGGCGAGTTCAGCACCATCGCCAAATCGTAATAGGTTTCGTCAAAGCCAAATTCCATATCCAGGCTATGGGTCTTGATGACGAGCTTTTGGAGAGAAAGAATTTCCCTGGCTGGGAGAAAAACAGAATTGACCGATGTCGGCTTTACCGCATTGTATAAAGGCGAGCAAATCAAACCTTTTTGTTTATCAATGCTGAAATTCACCTCGGCCTTATCCGCCTTGAACTGCACATTGGCCGACAGCGAAGCATTTCTCTTTATCAGCGACTGGAGCGAATCCACCTGAAAAGTCCACCGAAGTTTCTTGTGCAGCAACCTCTGATAACTTTCATCGTTCTTTCCACGCTGAAAAAGTTCGGCAGAACGTTTGGCCGCATACAGGGCCTTGAGCAAAGTCGATTTTCCGCAAGAATTCGGGCCGACAATCAAGTTGATACCTTTCAGGTTTTCAACCCTGATCGAGTCGATACAGCCAAAATTTTGAACTTGAAATTCCTTTATCATCTTGGTCCTTTATTTCAATGCCAAAGCTAGTAAAAACTACCCGATAGAAATCACGGCGGTGCCTGCGGTGAGTGCGGTCACGCGGATTTCGTAGCGGTTGTCTCCGTTCGGGGTGTCGGGTATATCCACGGTGATGTAGTAACCCGACTGCGTGGTAGCCGTCATGGTGGAGCCGTTCACATCCCATTCCCATGCAAGGGCGGGGACGCTATGGCCCTGACCGTTGGCCACCATCACGATATTCGGATGCCACCACTGGTTGCCAGGCCAGGTGTCGCTAACAAGCAACATAGTCTCGCCCTCGGCAAAGGTAATCACCTGCGCACTGGAAACGTCCACAATGCGTGAAATCTTGCCAGGGGTCGCCTCCTGCTGCAGGACCCAATCCTTGTTCGTGACATCCGCGTAAAAATCGGTATCCCCATTCGCAGATGTTTCCGGGGTGACACCCGGCACTCCCCCGTTCTCGAACTTGTCTTGGATATCCCCGGCGTCGGCATCGTTGTTGCCCAGGAAAACCTCGGGCGTCGATGTCGTCACCGTGTGCTGTTCCAGCATGATTTCCACGCTCGGCGCGAACACGCCCACGGGGTTGTTGTGTTCGAGGATTATCGAGGCGTTGTCGCCAAGGGCCACATCGTCGCCGTCGCCCATGGTAATCGTATCGCCGAAGTCGCCGCCGACAATCACGTCGCGGTCCTTGCCCGTCAAGATGGTGTCGCCCATCTCGACAGGTTCGTCGTTTTCGTCAAGCGGAATTTCCACGGCTGCGCCGTCGAAATGCATACTCTCGGCCTCGATGGCTCGGTTCGCGTAGTCGGCCAGGTTCTCGTTGCGGGCGAACGGAGCGTCGATATCGAATGTCACGCGGGCGTCGTCACCAAAGACCAGGTCCTTGTCGTGGTCGCCGCCCACGGCGATATCCTCTTCGCGGTTCTCGCCCGCCACCACCTGCACGGCAGTAATCACGGGCAGGTTCAGCGGCCACTGGTTCGTGTCGGTGAACAGGTTGCGGATTCGCACCTCGAAAGTCGAGGAGCTTACGCCGCGGAACACCACGTAGTTGCCAACCAGGCGCATGTCGGGCGCAACCTGCGAAAGCAGTTCATCGGCAGTCGGGGCGGTCGCGCATTCCACAAGGCGGTAGTCGCCGTCGAAATGGCTACCCGTCCAGTCGTTCAGATAGTAGTGCTGGTCAGGCGTATTGCCGCTAGACTGGTGACCCCAGATATCGAACAGATAGTTATAGGTGTCCGTGTTCTGCTGGTCGCCGCCGAGGTACACATACACATCGCATGGTGCACCGTCCGCGAAGGAATCAAGGTTCGTAAGCGTGAGCTTGATTTCCTGCTGCTGTTGGGCCGCATAGTAGGCGTTGAACAGCTTGGAATTCGAGGTGTCGCCGTCAAGCTGGGCGTCATCCTTCGGCATCAGGCTCGAATTCTGCGTCCCGTTGCCCACGGCGGTATCGTAGGCAACCAGCGAAATGCCAATGCCGTCGTGCGTCACGGGGTCGTTGGTGTAGTTCTCGCCAACGACATGCAGGCCGTTGTTCTTTATGTAGAGGTTCGTCCAGTCGTTATCCGCGACAACACCCGCCGTCTCCCCAACCATCTCGCTTGCGGTCGCGTTCTCGCGGGTAAAGTTGAACGAAGCAACCTGGATTCCGTCGAGCATCGCTTCGGCTGCGGCGGTCGCGCCGGATTCGATGTGGTCGGCCCCCTGGCCGCCCACGACGACATCGTTGCCATCGCCCGTGTAAATATGGTCGTTGTAGTCGCCCGCCACCGTGCGTGAATCAAGCGACTCGGCAAGCGAGAGCGTGGAGGCCGTGGCCTCGGAGCTGTCGCGGTCGGTGAACACCATCTTGGCATTGTCGCCGAACACAACATCGTTGTCGTAAATGCCGTAGCGTTCGTCGCCGTAGGTCGTCAAGGTGTCGCCACCCGTGCCGCCCACCACGATGTCGTCGCCACCGGAAGTGTAAACCGTGTCGGCTCCGCCATGAGCAATGTCGGTAGAGGCGGCCACATCCTGCGCGTGGAGGGTTCCCTTCACCTGGATGGCGGCTATGCCCGGAATGTCCTTGCCGTTGATGTTGTCGAGCGTGTAGCCGTCCTCGATAATCACGCGGAAGTTGTCGGCGGCAACACCCGCTGGAACTTCGAACACCACGTAGTTGCCCGTGGTGTCTATCAGCACGGCATCATCGCCAGTCAGCTCACCAGAGAGAACCGCCGCATTGTGCGCGAGGTCTGCCAAAATTGCCTCGGCGCTGGTGTATTCGGAACGCTTGTAGGTGCCGTTGAAGTTGGAACCGGCGCAGTCGTTCACGTAGAAACTCTGCAGGGCAACTGTCGAGTCACCCACATACAGGCTCACCTTGCGGATGCTCTGACCCGCCCAGGAGTTCGCGTCGGGCATGTCAAGGTAAACGGCCACGTGATAGTCGGTAAAGTACTGCGCAAGGCCATCCACGGCGACTTCCAGCCTGTTGTCGCACTGGTTGCCCGGGGCGGTAGTCATGTAGCCGCTGTTCATGAGCGCCGCATCGGCATCGGTAGAGGCGTTCGAGAGGTTATGGCTGTAGGCCTGCAGGTTGATGCGGTTGTCGGTGCTCGTATTGCGGTGGCTCTCGATGCCGCCGTAGCTCACGCTCACGGCGCTTGCGCGGGTGTTGTCGTCAAAGCGCACAATCTCGCGGTCGTCGTTGCCGTAGGTCCCGGCAAGGCTGCCACCCACATTGTTCCAGTTCGCCTTCGCGAAATCTGCCGCACCCGCGACATCCTCCGAAGAAAGCCCCGTCTGCGAGGCTCCCATGAAGTTGAACGAGAGCGTCGCCTCGGTGCGGGTCTCGGGAATGCTCTGCGTATCAGTTACCTGTTCTTCCGCTTCAGCGGCGTTGCCCCTGAAGGTCGCAAAGCCGTTATCGCCGAATACGACATCTTTTCCTGTCCCGGTACGGATATCGTCACCATCAAGGCCGCCGAACACCACATTGTCGCCATTGCCAGCGTCAATGTCATCGGCACCGGCCGTTCCCAGATCGGTTCCAACATTGTAACCCTCGTTGGAGACCATCAGCGCATTGCGGTCGGTGTCCATAATGACCTTGCCACCATCGCCAACAATGGCGTCGTTACCCGCACCCGTGCGGATTACGTCATCGTCGGTTCCACCGATGACGGCATTCTTGCCGTCACCCGTGCTGATAAAGTCCTGACCACCATGCTGTTCGCTCTTGCTTTCGGCATACAGACGAGTTTCCTCGATTGTATAGCGGCCGCCGTCGCCGATAGCCACATTGTCTGCCCCCGTGATGCGGATAGAATCACCCTCGGCACCACCCATGGCAACATTCTTGTCGCCCGCAATAACGATGTTATCTACCCCGCCAATACTGTCGTTGGTCGTTTCGACAATATGCATGCCGAGGCCAAGCTTGTCGCCATAAACGGCTTCGTCATTTCCGGCGTTATTGTATTTCACGCGGCCATTGTCACCCAGGGCAACGTTCTTGTCGCCACCGATAACTATTACATCATTCTCAGCACCGCCGACAACGACACTATTCGTGCCACCGACCTTAATCATGTCGGTGCCACCATTTTCGGCATCTACCGACTGAATCCTGTAGGCATCGCGGTTCACGCCGTCCGTCTGCAGACGGTGTACGGGGTTTCCCTTCTCGTCGGCCGTGCGTCCCGGAGTCTTGCCGATTCCAGTAGTATAGTCGTCAATGAACGCGGGATTTTCGGCATCAATGTTGTTAACCGTAGAGCCGAGCACCGTATCACCAACATCTACACCGTTCACCTGCCCATTATCATAAAGGACCTGACCACGATCGCCGAAAGCTATACCGCCCTTGTTCATGGTAATGTAGTCGTCACCGAGGCCGCCAAATGCGACCATATCGTTGCGGGTCACATTCGTACTCGAAGCGTCAATCCTGTCGTGGCCCGACTGCGCGTTGATGACCAGCTGGCCATCGCCCTCGTAGCCATAGGCGAACTTGAGCGATACAATCGAAATTCCCGCTGTCAAGGTAAAGTCCCGTGAAATCGAGAACGAACCACGGGTCAGTTCAGAAACGGCACGGCGCTGAACGCTGCCGTCGCTCAGCGTGGCATCCACGAACATGGTGAACTCGTAGCCGTTCGGTGCATCCTTGTGGATGTTGTCGGCTGTAGCCTTGTGCGAATCAAACGCATCCTTCCGAAACACGAACAAACTCGAATCATCCGAATCTATTATATAGCTGTATGTAACAACACCCTGGTTCAGCTCAGGCGGCTGTGAAGAAATTGTCCCGGAACAAATCAAGCTTCCTGTATGGTCCGCCTGGTAGCTATTCACCTTGATATCGTCATCGAACTCCGCCTGATAGAAACGGAAACCGTCTATATATTCACCTTCGGCAAGGATAAAATCATATTCGATATCGAAACCATACTGGTTCGAGAACGAGCCCTTTACCTCGCGACGCTGGGTAACAAAATTATCGGCTTCAGCAGGGGGAACATCTTGTTTCTTGATTATCGCTTCGACATAGTAAACTTCGGTGTCAGATTCTCCGCGAACAACATTAACACCATTGTTTGCAATAGGCGTCAAGCCGTAATGGTAAACGCCATCATTGAACGAAGCACCGTTAGCGGCATTTTCAGCGGCAATCCCCGCATCACCAAGATGAACCCCAAACCCGGCAGTCGAATCTTCTGCAACATTACCCGTATTCACTACCGTGTATGTCCTGTAAGCATCTTCTCGGTAGAGCGTCTTTTTGATATCAACAGTATCCTTGCCCTTACCCAGATTGTATTCGGCATATTCCATCTGCGCCGCAGTGATGCCGCTCTGCATCATCAGAGGATCATCATTTTCGGCAAGTTGCTTTTCGGGGAACGCTTCAAGTTCCGTATGGGTAAAGCGAACAGCATGCGAGTCATAGGCATCGACATTCTTTTCGGCTTCATTCCTATTGTTATTCACAAACCCAGTAAGCGATGCACGGGCATCAACACTATCTTGCTGGTTATTTACAAACAAGCGGTCCACAGACGCCATCTCGTCAACAAACAGAGAATCCCTATTGCCCGAAATCAGGGCAAAGTTAACACCCCCCGTAGGCAAAACAACAGGCTCGTTCAAGACAAGGGTTAATATATGCGAACTTGAATCGTAAGAAGCATTCTCAATTCTAAACCACTTGTCTGCAACCACGGACTCAATTTGATTAACGGGCTCCTTAGTTGTTCCGACATTCTTTGTTGTCTGGTTGACCCACTTGAAAGTCTTGTGGTAGAACAAGGACAATATCTGCGAATCAGACAAGTTTTCATTCCATTCTGTCTCAATGACACTATTCAAGACAGCGGCCTGTTCTTCGGATAACGAAGAGAAGTCTATCTTTGCAACGCCATCGACAACCTGGAGACTGAACAACTTACCTTCGTCAAAATTGTTCAGTTCATTAAAGTTCGAGGCCTGCTGCATGCCGCTTTGCCCCTCAACAACATGCTTGTAATTAAGCATGGCCGGGTTGCCGGTATCAAGCATCATGCTCTTGCCGTAACCATAAGCGTATACGGCACCATCAATGTCATTGATTTTTTCTTCTTTTGCACCCACTTTGGTGACACCATAATCGTCCAAAGCGTTATCGGGAACTGCAGTTACGGTAATGGAACGACTCTTATTCTCACTATCGAAACTTACAATAATGGAGCCATCAGCCTGGGAACTAAAGCCGGAACATGAAACGACCAGACGCTTGCTTTCCGTAACGGCTTCCGAATTTGCCAACAGCTGGGTCGGAGTAATTTTTACATATACGGTTTGACCATCAGACAACTGGCCTTTGTATTCAACATTGTACGAAGTGCTTGTAAAATCACTCCTTCCAGATTCGGACAATACAGAATTGTGCACAGAAATAGTCAGCAAGTCGCTCGACAAACTAGACGCATTCGGGGTTGTTTGTTCAAAGTTTTCCCAATCGTAGCTATTCGGCAAACTCGCATTCACAATCACTGCATCATGAACTGTCATCGGTTGTCTTGTAATGCCGTTGTAGAAGGTAATTACATTACCATTGAGTTCATAGTATCTATCACAACCTTCTGTATATTCACAAACAGTTTTTTTGCCGATTGTAATCGAATCTATATCCATGTCCTCGTAAGCAAGGTACACCTTGGAATCGTCAACACGGAGAACATTTGAACGCACACATATTGTAAGTGTTTTTTCAGCTTGTAAAAGATTCGGGTTGATCGTTACTACATTGCCGGATAAATTATAATCACTAGTTGACCAATTTTGCTTTACTCCGTCCACATAGAAAGAAAGGACCTGGTTTGCAGCAGCTTCATTTGAATCGGGCTGTGGCACATAGATGGAATTCACCTTGAACTCGTTGCTTGCACCAATAATGAATTCTTCGGTACGGACTAGCGGTCTTCCCGCGACAACATCGCCGTCTCTGTTTTCTCCAGCAAATACAAGTCCCACGGAAGTCACGGATTTCGTCAAGACATTCTTGGCGGAACCATTGTTCCATGTACTCGAAATTGCGATAGCCTTACGAACGCCTTCTTCGATTAAATCATCTTGAAGAGCCTTTACAAAGACTTCTACAGGGGTATTATTTGTCGGATGGACCGTTATGGTCTCTCCCCACTCAATGCCACCTCCCGCATTTTTCCTATATCCTACAAGGAAGCCCCTGTCTCCACGATTGGAGTCCACCGTTGAGGGAACAGGCGCGCTTATCGTCACATCAAGAGTTTGGTTATTTTGAAGTCCGGCACACCCAACAAAGAAGGACACCGGAGCAGCATTTTCACTTGAAAGAAACACTTCATAGGATTCTTGTATTTCAAAGTCAGGTTGGTTTTGAGTTCCCTTGTTTTCAACGATGAAAACGGCAGGCGCACTATCGGAATCAACGACAGTAAAGCTTTCTGTCAAGGATTCCTTGCTCGTATCGGCTACACCATTTGCATCAACGAATTCATACTTGACATCAACAGTCTGACCGTCAGTGTTGGCGCTTCGGAGTGTGTATTCCTTGTCGAGACCGCCCATGCTAAAGGTATCGTTGCCCTTACCGCCATTAAGTTCTGTCACATCGGTAGACTTGTTGCCCACGACATAGAACATATCGTCACCGGCAGCGGCATCGAACTGAGTACTTTCGACACCGGCAGCCTTGATGGCGACAAGGTCACTCAGCATGCCCTCCTTAGTCACGACAAACACATCTTCGGCATCGGTTCCACGAACATTCAGCGTATCCGTATCTTTTCCGCCATCAATGGTCATTGCACCACGGTCAAACGGAGTTACCCCATCTTCCTTGCGGAAAGAGTATACACTGAAGGTGTCGTCGCCACGACCACCGGACATACTAAGCGCGCCCACATTGTTCAGTGCAACAAATTCATCGGCACCGGAGCCACCTTCAATATTGAGTTTTGTTCCACTGGATACACCATCGCTTAGGTACGACTCTTCGTTCGTCTTTGTCGCATTGAATTTATCAACAGGTTGGATATTGGCCGAAGTGCCGGGAACCCTGTCAGAATTGTAGAGTTGTCCAACATAGAATTTATCGGCCCCTGCACCGCCATCAACATTGGTCGTTTGCGCGGTTCCATCGATATACACCTGGTCATCGCCGCCATTTGCGTTAACATTCAGGACATCGACTCCCTGGGTGTAGTTCACACGTTCAATGTTGGAATTGAGATTCTTTTTTACAGTCTCGCTAATTTCAGAGTCAAAATCATTTTCTGTAATTGGCAGAAGTGCAACAAAGCCCAAGTTTTGTTCTTCATTCTGGCGCAACAGCAAGCGGTCAATACTTTCCGTACCTTCAACAACAAGTGTATCGGAACCATCTAACCCAGAATCAGTCACATTGGTGTAATTCGTGGTACTGTCGCCCATCAACTTAACGGTAATCTTGTCACTACCGCCCTGACCATCAACGAAGTCCATGCCCGGGCCAGTAGTTATTTTGTCATTACCCCCATTGGCATCGGGTTTTACCTCTGCATTGGCATATAATTCGCCATGCAAGCCAAGATTATCGCCGAAAACGATTTTGTCGGTCCCATTCGCATTATCCACCTTGTCCGCATTAACAGTTTTGTCATCCGCCTTAACTACATAATCCCTTACGCCGTTATCGCCGTACAGCATATCGTTGCCGGCACCACCGTCAATGATATCGTCATCGGCACCACCATAAATTAAATCGTTGTCAATGCCACCGCTGATGGTATCGTTTCCGCCATCGCCGTCGATGATGTCGTTGCCAATACCGCCGTAAATTGAATCAGCGCCACCTATAGTTGTATCACTACCATCATCGCCGAAGAGCAGGTCATTACCGTCATCGCCGTAGATAATATCGGAACCATTGTCTTCAGAGGAATCCGTATTGCTCACAGGTACTGTAGATACAGATCCTTTATCATTCAATTTTTCGATAATGAATTCAAATTCTTCTTGTGCGATTTTATATTTATCTGGATCATCCTTTGCAAACTGCGCATCAATAAATTCCTGACTAAAAGCAGCAGTCTTGTTCGTTGTATCAACAGCAAAGGGAGCTGCAACATCTTTGGAGCCATCCGTAATCCTGTCACCAAAGACAATATCCATACCTTCGCCACCATAGATGGTATCGTTACCCGAACCACCAAGAATGCGGTCATGCCCCTTTTCGCCATAGATTAAATCATTACCGGCACCACCATCAATATGGTCGTCACCGCCACCGCCATAAATTACATCATCGCCATCACCGCCAATGAGCGTATCCTTACCGCCATCTAGGCTGATATCCGTACGGGAAATGCGAACATTATCTTTTACAAGACCATTAGATATTTCATGCAGTGCGGCAACAACATCATTTTCATTTGTCAGTATTGACCAGGAACCGCCATCGCCAAAGATATAGTCTACACCATCTCCACCATCAACTTGGTCATCTCCAGCACCGCCAAAAATAATATCATGACCAGAGTTACCAAGAATTGTATCACCTCCGGCCTGGTTCGCATCTACATTCGCTTCTGCTACTAGTCTATAAACATCCTGTTCATTCTCGTCTTTTTCCTTATCGACACGGACGGTTCCAGTATCACCGAAGATTATGTTCAAGCCATGGGCACCGGTAATATTATCGGCACCGGCACCGCCCGTAATCAGGACATAATAACCAGCGGCAACATACAGGTCAGATAGGTCGATAATATCATTACCATCACCACCATTAATGATGATATTAAATTCAGAAGGTTTCGTAGCATTTCCCGATTTTAGATAAATTTTATCATTTCCCTGTTCTGCATTGATGATTAATTTACCATCCGTAATAGACTCCTCATGACCATATTTGTCAGAAACCGAATCTTTACCAAGGGTAAGCACAAGTGTTTCATCACCATCATCCAGAGTCTTATTCAAATCATTGGTCGCTACACGGCTCGATGCATTAGAACCAATATTCGCAACGACATCATCACCCGACTTTGAAATCATTACAGGGCTTAAATGATGTTCATAATTAAATTCAAATAGGGTGATGTCGTCCGTAATGTTCCACTTCTTGGTATAGAACAATAAATCAAGGTAGGCATACAACTTGGCTGTAATGGCTCCATTTACATCGAACATGCCAAAAAGGCCTTCTTCCTTGAATACTCGTTCAATTTCGTTCAGGCGAAGTTTACCATCCTTGTTCGGGTCAAACAAATTGAAGCCTACATTGATGCCAACACCGCCGCCAACACCGGCACTAACGCCAGCATTCAATTCTGCAGATGCTTTTAACCCACCATAGAAAGAGAGCTCATTTTTATCATTACCCTTTTCATCAAGATCATCGACATAGAATCCATTCAACAGGCGGCTAAAGTCCTTATAGTCGCTACCCACCCACTGTCGAATACCTAAGGTATCATAGCCAAAGGCAAGGTCTATATTCGCATTGAAAGACACTCCTAAACGAACGCCAAGCGGAGCCCAAATACGAATGAATGTATCCCAGTCAAAGTCAAAACTGAGCTTGGGCATATCATAATGGACCAAATCAATATCTTGACCGAGCAGCAGTTTGAAAATGTCAGTCGGTTTGTCCCAGATAAATCGCCAGGAACCATCCCCCACATTGAAACCACCCCCAGACAACATTGCTGAAGATGAATCCTTTATAGAAGAAATATCAAAAAGGTTTGAATCGTCGTCAAAAACATATTTTCCTATTGAATCATCTAACGAGTTTTTAGAGGCGCTCCCATTCAAGAAAGCTAATGCAGCGGTTCTTTCATTAGGTCGAACTATACCATCATAAAGCATAAAGTTTCCCAACTTTATTGCCATATTTTTACCATTACCCAATGCAGTAATTTTATCACTCAAAGCAATAAGATCTTTAATGGCGTAAACCATGCCATCATCAAATTTGCCTTTACTAAATTCCTTGGCAAGGCTAAGCGGAGTAATAATAATATCTAAGTCTTTAAGTACAGGGAATGGCGTTGTCAAGAAATCAATTAGTGGTTTTAACGGTTCAACAACTTTTTGAATCTTGGATACAATCGGCGCTAGAACTCCACTAATAAATGACCCCATATCGAGTTTCATCTCACTGAATCCCAATTGGGTTATATTTCCATCTGTCCAATGGAAGACAAAATCTCCACTTACATTAGGAAATTTAGGTGTATCAGACGACTTGACATCTTTCAAAACGCCAACAGTAATTTTTGTTTCAATATCTGCGTTGGCGGTAAAACTAAATTGAGGAAGCACTCCCATTGCCTGGGAAAGGTCAACCCCAACAAGTTTCTTTGATGTATCAGCTATTACCATTGTGCCAAAGGCCGATTCATAGGCACTGTAATTTGACACTCCATCCTCGAAATTCAGGCCAAAATTAATCTCAACGCCGTCATCCGAATCAAGTTCCAGCATCATGCCCAATCCGGCCATTTTGCCGAGAACATCCGAATCATCTTCAAAAAGACCCGAAACCTTGGCACTTACTTCGTCACCTTCGCCGAAGATGAAATAGAAACCTTTCTCCTTTGACACTCCAAAGCCAAATTCAAGCGACCAGGACAAACTAAGGTTTAATCCACCTTCCGCTTCCAATCCGAGTCCAGGATATCCAAGGTCAAATCCAATATTGGAGCCAAAGGAGTAATCTCCGCCTAGCCTAAAGAACCATTCCGCAAATTCATTTCCCTGTCGGTATAGAAGATTGTTACTAATGTCATTTTTCCATAACTCTTCACCGGAAGACACATTAATAGAAGGTACACTTGCTCCCGGAATGATTAAATAGCCATCCAAAAGCTCACTCAATTTTTGAGCAACCATTTGAGCCGTCATGCCGGTTGATTCATAAACAAAATTCGAGAATGGCTCAAGAATTTTCTGTTTAAGGTCACTCAAGAAATCGACACCTGAGCTCAATGTTCCGCCAACCACAGGCACATTGACCAAATCGCTCATCATGCCACCGTTAATGCTTGATTCCATGGTGTCTAGCAGACGATTCAGGCCCGTTATGGCTAATTTTATCTTATCAAACCAATCAAAATCACCACTTAAGATTTCCTCCATCTTAGAATACACACTGCTAAAATCAACGACAAAATCGCCATTATTTGCAGAGTCAGATTCTTTCAGTCTTAAGGAACATCCTGAATCATTTTGATTACTCGTCCTAGAAGAATCATAAACTACTTTTACAGCCTCTCCGATAGCGACAGGTGTTATTCCTGATAACCAATCGCTACAATACTGCTCTATCTGGGACTTATAGGCTTTTGCCGATTCAACATTTGCGGCATTGACAATACCACCGTTCATCCACTTGCCAAACAACACATCGCCAAGAGAATAACCACAAACACTTATGGGCAATTTGCTACAAACGACCATTGGTATTGCCAACTTAGGATTTTGACTGTAATCAGACCCATTTTGTTTTTTCCAAGTCGCTAGAGAAACACCATCTTCACCAAACATTCCAATCAATGCGGCATTTCCAAAAATAAACGCATCGTTATTGTTGGAACCAACCGTAATTAAGTCTTTCAGCAGAACTGCTATTTCTGATTGAGTTGCAGAATCACCTGCGGCATCAACTCCCAAATTAAACGAAAGTTTTTCTCCAACTATATCAATATCAGCGCCAAATTTTATTACATCACCCAAAACAAAGTCAAAAGAGGAATCCATATTCGCAGAAAGTTCAAACCAAAACCCTCCTGAGACCTTCAAATCAGCATTACCGCTTATACCTGTTGAGCCATTACCGAAATTAAATTTATGAACAGAACTAAAAGCTTTTCGAACATTGAATTCTATGCCTATTTGCTGTAGTTCATTGTTGTATTTTAACTTAAAAATTTCTTTACCCTGTGTACTTGTCAAACCAAAATCATTAAGATATTTGATTAATCGATTATTCAATCCCTGCAAGCTAACAATATTGTCCTTACGCAAGTTGTTCACGATTTTTCGAATATCGTTTGCGACATTCACCAAATCGCCAACCGATTTATTGATAACAGGAATTTTGATGTCGCTATTCTTAGCAATGGCGGTCAAACGATCTACAAGCCCATCAAGCAAGGCATAGACATCTTGCACTGAGAAATTTGACAAATCAGAAAGTTTATCATGTATTGCTGTTTCTAGGCCAGAAAAATCAGATTTTATTGACGGAAGTCCATTCTTTTCCTCTAGTTCAATCTTGTTTTCGCCGATATAGAATGTGTCAAAACCAGGAACCGCGACAGCGCCGCCAAATTCGAACTTATTTGAAGATTCAGATTGTTGATTGGCCGATGTATACACAAACTGAGGATTCTGGAATTCCCAGTTACTCAAGAACGAATCGTTAGCATTATTAGCATCAGTCTTCTTATTTGCAGTAAAAGTCGCCTCAATATGCACTGAACCGTCAGCGACGAGATTCACATCAACAAAATTGAAAGTGGCCTCAATGGCAGCGACATATCTTAAAGATATATTCGGGTCATCCCAATTGACTGTAGTCGAGGCGTTTTCCTTGATAACAATCCAATCATTTTTTGAAACTGTAATGGAATCAACGTTCCCTTCCGAATTTACATCAAGATTATGAATCTTAAAGTAAACATCTCCAAACTTAACATATCCACCAACAGCAAACGAGCTCTTATTTGCATTTTCATCCAACGAGATTACAATTAATTCCTGATCGCTAGTATCAACCTCTTTAACATCTATAGCTTTACCAATAGAGAAATCGACCTTCGCATACAATTCTACCTTGGCATCGGCACTTTCATCAAGGCTAAATAATTTAGACCAATCAACGCCAAGCAAGGTCTTGCCAACAATGCGATAATCATCATTACCACATTTGCTAGCCCTCATTGGCGAGAAGCCTAGCCTTTCGAGGACTTTACTCGAACCAATATTTTCAAGCGCAAATGCAGCATTCGAGCGAAATTCAAGATGGTCCATCGGATTGTCTTTTACATCCTGCCAACATAAGGAGGGCAAGTCATCTAGACTATTTGGATTAATCAGAGCGTTAATGGCATTAACTACAGCCACAATGTTGGCATCTGCATCAACTCCACCAAGCAAAGACTCGAAATCTACAGGGCCAAGATTATTTCCACCGAAATCGACCAGCTTAAAGTCATTTTTCTCGCCAATTGTATTTGAATCAAGTCCTAAAGTAGCGCTTACAACAGAAGTCCCTTCAGCAACAGCAAATACAACTTTATCATTCTGTACAGAAACAGATTTCAACGCTCCATTTTGCGTGGTAGAATTATTTGCTTTCCAGGCATCCTCTATAGCACGAGAAAGGTCATTTGAATCACTACAATTCTTGGTATCTATATGTAATTCGTCAGAGCCTATGGTTATATCTAAAAACTTATCAGAGACCGTAGCAGAATAAATTTCTGTTTTATTGGAAGTAACACCTATTGAATAAGTTCCTGATTCATCAACAAAAGATAAATCAAACGCACCTTCACAGAGTTTCTGAAGTTCCAAGACTAAAGCATTGTAAGATTCTTGTGCTTTATCGAGATTAGCCCCCAAAGACAGAGATGTTACACTATCGAGCGTTATCGAATCAACAAGGGTAAGGGCTTTGCCTATCACTTGATATTTTTCCAACACAAGGTTGCTGCTGTCAGAAACGATTCTCCAACATGCTTTTTCCTTGCTTGTCGCAAATACTCCTACAGTATATTCGTCTGAATTTTGTTCTTGGCTAATAGTATTTTCTTGTACAAGGAACTTTCCATTAAAATCGGCATCAACGACCGGATTTTCAGGATCGGTTCCAACAACGTAATTTATAGAAGATTGAAGACTATTCTTGTCCGCAATGGCATCAGATTCATTCGTGCTAGCCGTAAAACAAGTATTATGCGCAGGAGAATCAATATATTTTGATTTATATTCACAATTTCCCGTAGCGACATCTATAGAATACTTTTCTAGCAAGATTCCCTTTTCTGTACCAATCACTCCCGATGCATTCAGCACACCTGACATACGCATATACTTGAATCCAGAGTTTGATTCAAGCGTGTAATAAGGTGAGTCAACGACAATCGCATCTCCAACACGACTCGTTTTATATCCTTGAAGCAGAGATGGGTCACAGCCAAACCGAACGACGCCACTGGAATCGGCTTCTATAACATACAATCCATATGTATTCTTGATAGATCGTCCAAAATCCAATTCGCCAACAGAATCCAAGCCGAACTGGTCCTCATCATTTTTTTGAAGTGAGAGGTATTTGTCTAGGCTTTCCCACCAATTGGCATTTTCGGCCACCCCTTTGCTAAAAAGGTCTTTAGCAAAATCTATAACATTTGATAATTTTAAAGTTATAGTTTGATTAGATGCATTTTTCGCATCTTTAAGAACAATACTAAGCGGATTATAATCCAATGTTAAAGAACAACATGTCTGCAAAACTGTATTAACGAGTTTCAACTCACCAAATGCATCAGCTTCTTCGGAACGACAAATGCTAAAATCTTCATCACTTGTAAAAATCAGTTTCCTATTTTGGACATTATATTCTATATCCGGTAGACCCGTATTTAACAGTGTCGTATATTCACCATTCGTTCCACGAGATTCTGCGACATATCTAAAATTCTGAGAAGATATTCCTCCGCTCAACACTAAAACAGTTGTTTCATTTGATGCACTATTAGGTTTCACCTTAAACGAGAATGAATAATCTTCATTATTGCCGTCAATTATTACATCTTTTGTTTTTGTTATCTGCAGTTGGTTTCCTACATCATAGAAATAGTATGTTTCATTTTGACCGACATTTGCATCATCTATTATATCGCCTATGTTAGTTTCGTTACCAATAGTCGAATATTTAAAATTTACATTCAACTTAAAATTTACGCCGGCTTCACAAGAGACAACAACATTTCCAAATGTTGCAACATTCACAAAATCATCACCAAGCGATTTCGCCAGGTTCAAGTCAAAATCGACTTCATTGCTAAATTTCAAATTAAATTCAAAGGTATAGTGATCCAATTTAAAATTATTTTTTATTGAATCATTCGTATTTTCTACATCATCTATAACAGTCGCCTCATCACCAACGAATCCAACATAACTTAAAGAGCAAACATTATCATTTATCTTGAAAGCCTTTTTCCACGCATTATTGAAAACCTCAACAAATGTTTCTACACTAGAAAAATTAGCCTTGTATTTACCCTTATCAACAACAAACAAGCCAACAACATTATTTGCAGAATTAGACGGATCCACAAATCCGTTAACAACCATGTCTATTTTGTCAACGACATCTGCAACTTTTTCAATGGAGCTTCCCAGGAAATCCAACTTGACATTATCTTCCAGCTGTTTGCGAAGGGCGGTTTGCATTGATTGAAGATATGCAGCAACTTGAAGGGAAAGAGTTTCACCGGATAGCGACGCAAAAGCTTTTATCTCATCTGGTACAATCCAGTTTTCGGTCAGCGAATCATAACCGAATTCATAAGGGTTTTCGGCAGCATCTAGTTTTGCAACAGTTACCGTACCTGACTTTAATGTTGCTGATTCCACCGAGAATTTCGGTTCGGAAATCAGCAATTCATTTGTATTCACATCATATCCAACTTCCAACTCAAACGAGCCGCCTTGGACAGATGCATTGAACAAGCCAAGAGCCAATTCTCCATTGATATCCGTCTTTGATACCTTTAGTTTAAAATCATCCAACGCAAAGCCATCAAAAGACAACTGACCGGAATTTTGATCCACATGTATCGGCACTTCAACTCTAATGGAACAATCTACATCAAGGTCGTTTAATTTCAGTAGCCCCAAGTCTATAGTTTGGTTCGGTTGCGGTGCAATATTGGGAATATTGGGCTTAAAATTCAGATAAATTGATGTTGGTGAAGAAGACAGGTCCAGCAACGAATCGTTTGATGAGATATTCGTTGCAGAACCGTACAAATTCACCAGGTTATGATTTTCATCTTCCAGAGTGAAAGACTTAAGCAGTAATCCAACATTTTCTACATTGGCAATCAGTTTAGAGAAATAGGTTCCGATTTTTCCCAAATTCAGTTGATAGACAGGACTCGCTCCCGTCGAGTCCTGTTCAACAGCGCCATTAATTGCAAAAGAGGCTCTTGCCCAAAATTTTTGCAAGTCCGCAATGTAAGAGGAAACAGTCTTCCCACCAAATTTATAATCGCGAATAAAAGGAATTTTTTCGAAATCAAGACCTTGGAGAATATTTTCTAGCGAAAACCCTTCAATACCACTTTTTAGCTGAAGTTCAGGCATTGAAACAGAAAAATCACCATTCGTTGCCTTGGTCACGCCGATAACATCATTAGCATTTTTTATATCGAATGGCATACCTGCATTTGTATTGTCAAGACGATATTCCAGATCAAGAGAAGTGGTCTGCAGAGATGATATTCCGTTGTAGTTTAATCCAAGGTCAGCAACATCATCATTCTGCTCTAAAACGGATAAATTCATGAATTCCGCCGTTCCTCCAAAATTTGGAACGGATATATTAATATTGGATATATCGGCAGAAATTTCAATATCAGAACTGCTTTCAGCAGGGACTGCATCATCATCCTTGTCAAAATCAATCTCTACCGACACATTTGCCAACACCGAGGCTGAAATGGTCACATTGTTCGTCTGTAGGGCCACGGCATCTATATTCAAGTTTCCGACATCAGCGTTAGATTGATAACCTAGATTCAATTTAAGTGTATCTTCATTTTGCACACTGAACGAAGGATTAACAAAACTCTGTGGCAAATCAGTCGTGATTCTATTATTTAATTCAGCGGCAAGGGCATCTAGTGAAACCGACTCTGTATTTGGGGGCAAAGAACCCTTATAGCTTGTAAAGGCCGCAGAAATTAACGATTGTATATCTGTCGCGATATCCGGCAAAATAGCCGAGGCAGAGTTAAGGGTGGCATCTAGACCAAGGTTTGACATTTGCAGATTATCAATACTTTCCAAAGTATTTTCAACAATGTCAGGAATGTTATTCAGCTGTTGTTCAATATCGTTTAGACCAACATCGGCGCTGAACATCTGGCGGGGTTCAAGCTGTTCAATTTTGAAATTGTTCATTCCGTGATTGTAGTTTTTCTTGGCCATATGTCATCCTTATTATGAATTCGTTAGTCAATCTTTACACAACGGACTGGATATCCATCAATCTTCGGTCCATAACCATTATCAAAATTTTGAATTGATTTGATAGTGAAAGCCACACCTGCCCATGTTGTCTTATTTTCTTTTTCTGTAGGGAAAAACCAATATGCAGCTTCATTTATATCAATAAAAGATGATACCCCATCATCATAGAGCCTCATTCCCGCACCGATCAAACTATACCCCGTATAGTTAAGGCCGCCAAAACCCATTGATCTAACACCTTTCACACCCGCATCATTTCCATCTGCGTGAACTACAATATAAAAGTCATTATATGTCATAAGACGCCAGTCCTTTGGGCAAATTCCCTGATGATTCGGCTTAATGGAGTCGGCACAGCTCTTACTATTGCATTCGAACGGAAGGTTCATCATCTCCGCCCACTGGTAAAGCCCACCATACTCCACACAGTTCGTCGTATCATTGTTATAACAGTAACGTTCTATTTTATCGTTATCCGATTGGTTTTCTGAACCGTCAACCATTTCACCTATATTCAGATTTTCCGCAAATACCGTTACAGAAGCCTTTTTTCCACTTGTATCTTTACCATTTATTGTCAAATAGAAATACTCTCGTCCATTGCGAGTATCCTTATATTTTTTATACGCTCCCGCCTGTAAACTATCTGCTCCCAAAGGACGATAACAATAATCATACCCAGGCGTGCATAATCTGGAAGAGTCAACTTCAAAAACGGAACTACTGGATTTAGGCAAGACAGAACTTGAACTAGACTGTTTCTCGGAGGAACTACTGCTTTGCTTTTCGCTTGAAGACAAACTCACCGACGAACTAGATACATCCTGATTCTTGCCGCTAGAAGATTCACCCGACTTCACAGAACTTGAACTCTTGGAGTCGGACGAATTCTTTGTTTCTTTCGCGGAACTACTCGACTTAGCGTTACTACTCGATGACTGGTCTTTGGTTTCGTTTCCCGACGACTTCTTGTCAATCGAAGAGGATGACTCTTCGGTGGAATCAGAGTCCTTTACGCTTGAAGACGATTCAACAGCGGATGTTTCATTGTTATCATCACTTGCCGACGACGAATCGTCACAGCCCCAAAGGCCTATTCCGCCAAACACGGCTAAGAAAAGTAGTGTCTTGAACTTGTTCATCTTTTGGTACTCCTGTTATTAAACTTTTTTCGAAATCAGAATCCCGATGGACAGGGCATCCACCATAAATCGCGGTTTCAACCGCTCAATCGAATAGGGACCAGGCCCTTTTACTTTTACATCCGATTCATTCATAGGAACAAAATCTGTTCTTATTTTTAAGAAAAAGATAATAAAGATGGGCGTTTTTCCAGCCACAAACACCCCAAATGGGGGTAAAAAGCCCCCATATTCACCCCACACCCCGCCCCGAGGTCTAACATTTTTTGTATACCGGCAATACGGAGCGTATTATAGCCGTATTCAATTTAAAACCAGCGTGATTCACGTCACATCGCAACAACTTTTCCCTTCAAAAAAAACAATACAGAATCATTTTAACCTAATTTCTAGTAAAACACCCCGGTTATACCGGAAAGGACTTTTTATGAAGAACATAATCCACGCTATCCTTGAATATAAATTAAGACCAACCTATGTAATAGACGAACAATCAGCAAGAAGACATATAGAACATTGGCTGAATCAATTCGATAAGAAATATCAAGAGGCTATCATTACAACAATGGATCAAATAATGGGATGCGGCCTTTTTATTGACAAAGAAAGATATATCAACATGTGCTCAACAAAGGCAAAGGATCCTGTCCTTACTAACAACGATCCAAGAGCTTATTGGGCAAAAACATTCATTTTAGATTGTCAAAAAGACGGAAAAAGCCAAAAAGCGATGGTAGAAATATTAAAGGAGGCCCTACTGAAAGAAAACATCGCCTATTGTCAAGATGAACGCAAGGCAGAAAACCTTTTCTATCTTGATGATTTTGCTTTTACTTTTGGACGAATATCAAACGATATAACCAATTTAGACAATAGCAAGAAAATCAGTATTTGTCCCATAGTGCTTCATTCATATAACGAATGGTATTTTGCAGACCATCACAAAGAAATAAATTTGTTACATTGTTTACGTCTAGAAAACAGAGCGTGTTGCAAAAATCAATCAGAAGTATTTTGGCCACATATTAAGTGTATGCAGAATAATATTTTCAAGGAAAAATTCCAAGCAATGGGTTTATGTGATTCCTACCTAAGAGATACACCCGCTACAGGAAACAACCAAGTTTTCCCCAATGAAGATGCCAGAATAATGTGTGAAGAAGCATTTTTTATTAAAGGAGCTGAAATATGGAGCCGTTTATCGGACGAAAAGAAAAAAATTTATAGACCATTAGGTGTAGTTCCTTATCGTAGAGGCTGGGGGTTTGGAGGCAGTGTATTCTCTTATAGAAATTGTCCAAATGCAACACCACTTGTCATCTGGTGGGGAAGCTATTCACCTCTTTCAACATTCAATTGGTATCCGTTAATGATCAGAGACGGTTACAGTCGTTAATCATATGCAACAGAACAGCATTCGCATATACCATCTAACCAAGTCCTGCGCATTTGTAAGAGCTTCAGATAAATGGGGCGCCTTTTCCAATATGGGAATGAGATTCCCTTTCTTGTTAGAGAATACTTTAATCAAGTCTTCAGAACATCTATATCAGGCACTAAAATTTCAAAACAACCCATCGATTCAATCAGAAATTCTAGACGCACCAAACGGTTTAGAGTCCAAAAAAACAGCCTACAAATATGTCAAAGAAATGCAATCTAATCGAATTAAAATAATGCGTTTTAGTTTATTTATGAAATATACTGCATATACTAATTATTTCAACGATATTTTTGAAAAAACACGAAATAACGACATCGTTGAAATATCATCAAAAGATGAATTCTGGGGAACAAAGAAGATTTCTCCCAAAACTTATCAAGGAACAAATGCTCTAGGACGCTTGTGGATGGAAATCCGAGAACAAAGAGAAAAAATCCAAGAGAGAAAAGATTGTTTTTTTCTATTAGAAAATGAAATAAAATACACAACATCTGTCACGAAAACAGAAATCGGGGGAAAAATCATTTTTCCTGGATTCTGATTTTTACTATTATTTCCACCCAAACCACACCCTAACCGACAGTCCAATGACCGCACAGAACCAGGAAAAGCCGCAGTTCGAATCATCGATGTCCGGCTGATGTGGGCCACGGGCAAACTGCTACTGCAGAACGGCCTGGAAACCTGGAAAAACGAAAAACTCGTGCTGTGCGAAGACCTGACTGCAGAATAGGGCTACATTACAGCCCCTGACGCACCACTTCCTGATAAATAAAGGGGGCATTTTTTTGTAGGTACTTAATGTATGATGCAGGATCCTTAACATACATTTCAAAAAAACTTTTGCGCATCTTGCGACAATTAGGCCTGTCTAGTTGCAAAGCCTCTATCGTGTCCCAGCATTTCTGCTTATAGGTTTCATCATAACCGGGATTGGGGTAGATGGAGCCATCCGCAAAATTAATGAAGAACGAATCCTGCTTCATGTGCGGGTCGAACGGATCCAGGGGAGGGACTTTAGTCCGTTTCTTACGGTTCTCACCAAGGCAACAAAGGCGGTAGTTACCCCATTCGTAAGCAAGTTTCTTTCCGTTTATCGGGTCAGACTTGGGAATAAAATGGTCTACCGAATCGGCTCCATATACGGAATCAAAGTATATCGCCAAGTAAGCACAAGTATGGCCATAAAGGTCAGCCATCTCACCTAGACATGCCGTCCAAAAATTTCTGTACTTGCTGGGATCCACACCCGGATTCGCCCGCAGCCAAGCATTGCCCGGTTTACGCACTTTATCATCAAAATCGGCAGGTTCTATCTGAGGCCTTACAGGAATCATTCTATAAAGCCCTTCTTCTTGCATATATGACGAATAACGAACAAATCTTCATCCAAAGGTGAAAGTTTCTGCAAAAGTTTATCATAAAGTCCGCGGATACGCTCCGGGGTAGCCCCCGAATTCTCTCGCAACGCATCGTTCATTTCTTTCAACAACGCCTCGGATTCCGGAGAACGGGGAGAGGCCAAATCAAAAGCCTCGCTCGTAAGCCAAGAATCAGAAGAGCCCATCTTCTCGAACGGACGTTCCTCAAAACTGATTGCACCACCATCGACAGAATCGAAATCGAACCACTTGTCAAGCGATTTGTCGAAGGTATCTTCGAGCGAAGTCATTACCAGGGCCGAATGTGTAGAGGCAATTACCTGCACATCGGCACCCTCGCCATACATTTCGCCAATAGCGACAAGGATTGAATTGAGAACTTTCTTTTGCCAGCGTGGATGCAAATGTGCCTCCACTTCGTCCATCAAGAAAGTCACCTGCGAAGCTGTCGGAACCCCGCGAAGTTGGGACGCCTTGCGGTGTTCGCTATAGGCCCAAGTAAGGCAGTAAGCCAAAGCAAGAATCCGGCGAATACCCGCAGACGCATGGAGCACAGGAACATTTCCATAAGGCATGGCAATGGTCGGGATGTCGCGAACATCGTCAACAGAAAGGCGCGTCGGTGTCGAAATCTTCAAACTGAAGTCGGGCGGGGATAAATTCACGAGCAAGTTTTCAAGGATTCTGAACTCACCACCCTTCTGGACTTGCCACTTGAGCATGTCCGCAAGCAGGCCATTGCAGACGGACTTGTCGCCATCCTTCTGGCCTTCCCATATCTCGCGCGAAGAGAAAACAAAAGCGGGCCTGCGTTCCTGAATGTCTGCGGTCGCCCCATTCTTCCAATAGTTCCTGGCAGGGTCCCAGACGCAGAAACTGCCATCGGCAAGGGCGTAAATAACAAGCCCTGCATTGTAGGGCCTGCCTACCTGACCTACCCACCCCTGTTCAGCACGGTCAAAGGTGGCCTTGTAGTCTACATGGTTATCGTGTTCGGTTGTCAGATTGAACCGAATAAAGGATTCAGAAGTTGGATCCTGCGGCCGACCCACAAGGCCCGAGAACAGGTTCTGGTTAACCTCGGCGGGCCACTTGCGGGTCATGGCATACCAGACCGTATCAAGGAAAAAAGTCTTGCCTAGACCGTTGTCACCAGTAAGAACATTCAGGCGCTTGGCAAAACTAACCGACAGCCGCTTAATCGGCCCGACATTTGTAGTTTCGAGAAAATTCAGCATTTGCGTTCCAAAGCTAGTAAAAACTAAATGAAAGTGAACCTTGACCAGTCAAGTAATCATGGTTTTCTAAAGCATCTGAACCATTTGTTCCAAGAATTGAGCCTATTGTTGTGTCAGCAGAGATTTTTTCTGATGAGAAGTCAACACCAAGACTAAACTTGAATCCGGCTTTTCCCACAAAACCAATTGTTCCATCTGTAGAAACATTCGCCAAAATAGAACCTAGCTTATTGGCAAAATCCAGGTTCATTTCTTCATCTATCTTAAAGAAAATATTAAAATCGATTCGATACTTTTTAAAATCCGGCTGCTGTTCATCTTCGATTCCACCTTCAGACACTTCACCACTAGTCGGGACAATCTCATTTCCGTTCAAATCTATATATTTCAAGGAGCAGACCTTCCCATCAACGATTCCATTTTCGGAAAGGTCAGTCGGCGTCAAGCCAAAAACTTTCATCCATTTTGAATCAAAAATCTCAACAAAATCTTCAACGCTAGAAAAATTCAATTTATACAACCCATTCAGGACACTTACCAGTCCTGGATTTGTACTATCTTCAGAACCATAAACAACCTTATCAATTTTGTCAATGACATCAACAATTTTATCAACAGAGCCGTCAAAGACGCCCAACTTGACCTTGTCCCGAATAAGGGAACGCAAGGAACTTTGCAGAGCATTAAGATATGACAACAGTTGCTGCTGTAGTGTATCTCCCGAAAGCGAGACAAACTGCTTAATAGCATCAGGCATTTTCCATTCAGCATCTTCAAAACTATACTTAAAGGTATTATCTGTAGGATTCTCATTTACTTTACAAACGCATACCGAACCAGATTTCAACTCGAGTGTACCAAAAGAGATTTCAAGTTTATCTGACGACCATTTCAGTTCATTTTGGACATTCTTTACAGAGATATTATAATCCAGTCCACAGTTTTTTACTTCAGCATCAAAAAGCCCTATGTGGACATTTTCATCTTGCGCCGTTGTTTTTACAGACAGGCCAACTTCATTCAAGGAAACCGATGTAAAGGACAACCGTCCATTTTCATTAACCGATACTCCTAAATTCAGTTCAATAAAACAATCAGCCTTCACTCCGCCAAGCTTAAAAAGTCCCAAATCAACATCACCAGCAACATCCAACAAATTTGGCGTAAAACGAACTTTTATTTCACCAGAAGACAAGTCTACAATATCGGACGCACTAAAGGAATTTGTCGAAAGTATATCAAATGAAGAATTCGATGAAATAATTTCTATTTTATCAAGTATTCCAGAAACCGCCGAAAGGTTGGTAATCATCCCGAAGCATTTTCGGAGAGTTTCCATATTCAGACAATCAACATTTTCTACTCGCGAAACAGCGGCGTTCATCGCAAGGGAGGCACGAGTCCAATACTCGTTTATCATAAGCCCAATATCAGAAATCCTTTTCCGATCCCCACCTATTTCAAAGCTCAATTGTTTAAGGAAAGGAATTTCAAATTCATCAATTATTCCAAGAATCGTCTGCAAATCAAATTGAGAATTCGTAAACTCTATTTCCGGAATCGAACAAACGACATCTCCGCCATCATTTTCCGTAATTTTGATTTGCCCATTATTTTTGAATCTAAACGGTAAATTTCCAGAAGTCAGCGACAACTCAACATCCATCAAGAATTGCGAATCAAAACCATTCGTAGAATCGTAGGAAACACTCAATTCGACATCATTGTTTACATCGGCAACATCGTTAAGGGACATGTTCATGTAGCCAACACCCGTACCCGTATTTAGGTCAGCAACACTCACCTCTGCTTCAAGAGCCGTACCACTAATCGCGGATACTGTAAGAATGTCTTCGTTGTCGTTTGGTGCAGCATCTGCAAAGCTAATGGTTATTTTCGCAGATGTATTAATAACCGCCGAAAGGTCGGTTAAAGCAACATCAAAGTCACCAAGTTCTAAGGCATTTAAAAGGGGGGTAGCGGACGATTCAACGGAAAGAGAAAGAGTATTGTTGTCTGCCGAAGCCAAAATTCCAATATCGGCAGCATTAATCACGCTGGCAATATCCGAGACTTCTAGGCTATTCTGTTGGTTCTGCGGAATAGCGGAAATTGCCTGGAGCAAGCTATTCCATTTAGATGCAGCATCATTTGTGAGGCTGCTGAAGAAATCCTGTACCGAAGAAACGTTAGCAAGATTTAACTTGCCCAAAGCCTCCGTAAAGGATTGGTCAACATTTTGCTGCATCTCTGAAAGAGTTGAGCTCAGAGCACTTGCATAATTGTAATCAGTAATTTCATCAACAAAGTCATTGTAATCTACATTGGCATCCATCATCAAACGAGGTTCGAGAGCCTCGATTTTGTAGTTGTTCTTGTTTAGACTTTTTCTCTGTTGTTTCTTTGACATAACGACCCTTTGTTGGTGAAAAACTTTTTACCCGTAAAAAAATCACTCAGCTTTAACACATCTAACCGAAAAACCATGTGTTTTTTTATAAGAACCCTTTCTAACGGTTGTCATTGATAGACCTGTATATGAACCACTCGCTTTAAGCAAATTCGAATCAGTCTCTTCTGGGTAGAACCAATATACGCCCTCATCAAAATTATCATATGCATATCCCCAATTTTCTCCACCACATACAAGGCTAAAACCTGTTCCATTATATCCTCCACAACCAAACGTCGACCGCAAGCCCTCTATTCCATGTGTGTTTCCATTGCTATTCAAAATGATATAGAAATCTTCGTATGTCAACAGATGCCATTTGTCTGGACAAATTCCTTGGTGATTTTCTTGAATCAAGTGAGCACAACTCTTGGTATTACAACTGTCATTGAAGCCCATCATCTCTGCCCACTGATAAAGGCCTCCATAGTAGTGGCATATAAGCGTATCATTATCATAACAATATCGTTCTATCTCGTTATCAACATTTTGATCCAGTGATCCATCTACCATTTTCCCAATATTTAAGTTTTCTACCATTGCATAGATGGTGGTATCCTTTTCGTCCGTACATTTTCCTTTGTCATTAAAGTTCAAACACTTTTTTCCATCAAACTTCATGTACTTATAAGTTCGGTCATTTCGGTCATCTGTAAATTCTAAGCACCCCCCATTCACATTGCAGTTGAAAGGTCCCCATTCTGCAGAAGTTCCCCATGGATTACCTTTACTACTTGATGATTGAACAAGATTAGAACTAGAACTCGATTGTTTCACAGAAGAACTACTACTTTGGTTCTTGCTTGAAGACGAATTCACCGACGAGCTAGACACATTCTTCTTACTGCTAGAAGAATCTCCCGATTTTACAGAACTGGAACTCTTGGAGTCGGAGGAGTTCTTCGTTTCTTTCGCGGAACTGCTAGACTTATTCTCACTACTCGATGACTTGTCTTTGGTTTCGTTACCCGAAGACTTCTTGTCAATCGAAGAGGATGACTCTTCGGTGGAATCAGAGTCCTTTACGCTTGAAGATGATTCAACAGCGGATGATTCATTGTTGCCTTCACTTGCCGACGACGAGTCGTCACAGCCCCAAAGGCCTATCCCGCCAAACACGGCTAAGAAAAGTAGTGTCTTGAACTTGTTCATCTTTTAGTACTCCTGTTATTAAACTTTTTTTGAAAGCAAAATCTCGATGGATAAGGCATCCACCATAAATCGCGGTTTCAACCGCTCAATCGAATAGGGACCAGGCCCTTTTACTTTTACATCCGATTCATTCATAGGAACAAAATCTGTTCTTATTTTTAAGAAAAAGATAATAAAGAAAGCTATTTGACCAGCCATAAACACCCCAAATGGGGGTAAAAAGCCCCCATATTCAGCCCACACCCCGCCCCGCAGTCCGACTTTTTTTGTATACCGCTGGAACGTGGGCGTATTATAACCGTATTCATTTCACAACCAGCATGATTCGCGTCACACCGGGATATTTTTCAAGGTTATGACATTAAAACAGGACAACTATTCTTAAAAGCATCTTTTTTTTGAATTCAGCAATCATTAAAGGTTATTTAAATCTAAATTATACACATTAGGTGATAATATGATAAAAAACATTCGTTTTAGCTACTATAAAATTTTCAAAAACGAACAGACGCTTTCATTAAAACCCGTCACAGTAATTTTTGGAAAAAACAACTCTGGCAAAAGCGCTATTCTCAAAATACCATCGATTTTACAATCAGCCATTAACTGCCAATCAGCTGAAGTATTCGACCCTACAAAAAACGGACTACACATCGAGGATATGAGAAGCCTTGTGTATGGTCGTGGTCATAGAGCTGTTTCATTCTTTTTTGAAGATAACAAAAAAAATTCTCTTGAATTTTCTTTTTTTGTCAACGAAGAAAATGGCCATTCGAAAATAGAACGCTGGACAGCTCAAAACAAAGACGACAAAATTGGACTTGAACCTGGTGAGGACGACGAACTTCATGATCTTGTAACAAAAAATCCCGTTCCAGGAGTGTATTTTAACGGAATTACACCAAGTCATGACAAATACAAGCTGTTTGCTCAACAAATTATAAACACATTGCGTTTTAACATTGATTACATTGGAGCATTTCGTTGGCTTCCATACGCATTTTTACAATCAAACACATTTAAATCTTGTGAAGAAAATGATGGTCGCATCAACTACCAGTTTTTAATTGATGATTCAAAAACCGTTAATCAAGAACTTCTAAAAAATGTTTCAAAGTGGTATGAAAACAATTTCAATGGATGGAAAATAAAAGTAAACCGTGACAGAGATCCTGTTTACTCCATTGAAATGGAACAAGCAAACAAATTAAATATAAATATTACAGATGCTGGCGTAGGCATAGCCCAATCCCTTCCGATTGTTACGCGAGCAAGTCGCACATGCGATGAACCGACCATTATTGTATTAGAAGAACCGGAAACACATTTGCATCCGGCAGCTCATGGAAACCTTGCAGAATTAATCGCCTTAAGCACAAAAAATGATTGCAACAAATCTTATCTTGTAGAAACCCACTCAATCAATTTTATTCTACGCTTAAGAAGATTAATTGCAGAAAAAAAACTTTCTGTTAATGACGTCGCTCTTTATTCTGTAGAATTTGATAAAAATGAGTGCTGTAGCAAGCTTGTTTCAGTCGAAATAAATGAAGATGGATCAGTAAATTACTGGCCAGAAGGTGTTTTTGAAGAAACTTTGGCAGAATCGATAGCTATTTTTGAAGCACAAAATAAGGTATAAAATGCTTTGTAGGATTGATGATTCATGTTTTGAAAGGGGGGCTATAGAAGAGTTGATAGGATTACTTTCTATCATATCTCTTAGTTCAGGAATAAACTCAATTCTCGTCAGACCGAAATCTTTGAAAACCGGATCGTTCAAATCTCTTCCCCAAAGTTTACAAAATATAATTAAGCAATCAATTAACGTTAACATGACATTGCCCCCATATCGCGGTGAAGTTATCGACGTTTGCATGAATGGTCATTCAGAAATCGTAAAAAAAGTTTTCAATATTCAAGAAGCTATAGATTATGTTACTTTGCCAATGTATGTCTATGTAGAGAACATTCAAAACGATGGTTATTTTCTTAATTGCATTATAAAGCATTTTGGAAGTACTCGAATAAAAAAAGCTTTAGAGAAGAATAAAATTCTTCCACAGCATCTAGGCGGGTGTGGTTCAACAAAAGCAATTTTTTCTAGAAAAGAACAAGATTTTAAAAACAAAATAAAATTCTTTAGATATTATGTTCTTTGGGACAGCGACAGGGAATTTTTCGGCGATGAAAACCATAAATACGATCGGGCAATATCTGACTTGAATAAGTGGAATATAAAATATCACATTCTTGAAAAGAGAGAAGCAGAAAATTATTTGCCTGATGATGCAATACAGGAGTTATGCGGAAGTAATAATGGATGGTTCAACGCTTTTCGGCATTTAACAGACGAGCAGAAGGATTTCTATGACATGCAATGTGGATTTAAAATAAAAAACAAGTTTCGTTCGTCATATACACCTGAACAGGATCCTGACAAAATGGTTGTTTGTACAGCATGTGATAGAAATTTCATGAAAGAGGAAATAAAAAAACTTTATTCTACTATAAGTGACTCTAATTGGAATTACTTGTCGAATGGATCTGGTATTGCAAATTTTAAAGAACGTTTGTCAAAACAATTTGAAGAATCATCTTATGTGCACAGACAATCATTGCAAAAACGAATGTCTCAAAATCCTAACGAACTAAGCGATATAGCTTCGGAACTTGAAAAAATTCTATAGAGGGAATATGTGCAAAAAACTTACTATTGACACAAAAATCAAAACAATAGGCTCGCTTATCACGGAAGTCAAGCAAGGGCTAGTTTGCGTCCCCCCCTTCCAACGAGATTTTGTTTGGACTTGTGATAATATTAAGGATTTGTTTGACAGCATTAAAAAAAATTATCCCATAGGATCTCTTCTGCTATGGAAGCCTTCAGAAAAAATGAATTGGGAAGAATCTCGTAAAGTTGGACCATTCGAGCTACCCCAAAACAATGATCAAAAATGGTATGTGCTTGACGGATTCCAAAGACTTTCTTCAATGTTCGGTTGTTTGACAAACCCAGACAAATCAAGTTTTGCTTGTGACGAGCAAATGTACAAATCGTTGTTTAACTTATACTACGATTTAAAAAACGAAGAATTTTTCTACCCACGCAACGATGTAACAAAGCAACCGTATCAAGTTCCACTTCACGTTTTATTGAGCAGCAGTGATTTTCGCCAATATTCTAGAACAAACATAGAGCCAAAGATTCCTAAAGACGAAATCGACAATCTTTTAGACCGAGCAGACTCCCTAGCAAGTCGTTTCATCGAATATAAAATCGCATGTATTGAAATTAATGATGCAAATATTGAAGAAGCTGTTGAAATCTTTTCTAGGCTAAATTCCAAAGGCGTAGACATTTCTTTTGACTGGATGGTCAATGCGTTGTCGTACAAAAAAAATAATTTTAAATTTTCTGATGAAATAACGAAAATACAGCGCGATTTAAAGGAATTTGGATTCGAAAAGACACCAAGAAATGTTCTATTTCGTTGCATTCAAAGTTCTTTCGGCAAATTATATTTCGACCAAACTGACATTGAGCATTTAGCCCAACGAGATGATTTTGCAAAGACGACGAGAGAAACCATCCCCTTTATCAAAAAGGCGGTACAATTTCTTCACAACGAATTGCATGTAAATAAATACAAATACCTGCCTTATAACATGCAGTTAATTTTTATAATGGAATTCTTTAGAAAGATTTCAAACCCCTCAGAAAAACAAATTAAAGATTTAAAAAATTGGTTTTGGAAAACTTCATACAGCAATTATTTTACTGTCAACTCATTAACTTATCAACGAAAAGCATACAATCAATTTATTGATTACGCTTGTGGAGCATCTTCTGAAATCTTCTATGACGATGGAGAAAAAAATCCATACACCACATATGCGTTTCCCAAAAAAATCTCACTCGGAGCAGTGCGTTCAAAAGCATTGATTTTATTTTTAAAAACAGACAATCCAAATTTACAAGACGAACAGTATTCAGACTATATAGAGAACCACAAAAATGAAATAATGTTGGCGGAAATGTCTTTTGTGGAATCTCTTGGCTTACGTTATTTTGAACGTAACAACTTGGTACACATGCCAAAAGGAAATGACATTTCACAACAAAATAAAACTTCTATTTTTGTCAACACGAATTTAGAGGATTCTATAATTCTAGACTACACGCTAAACAATGGCAGTTTCATTATAGGAAACGGCAAAAAAGCATTCGACACACGATGGAGTGAATGTGGCGATGACAGTATTTATTGTTATCGAGACGGAGTCAAAAGCCTATTTTTCAATCCGGACATCGTAGATTTCCCTCAATATCAAAACATCCCTGAAGCATTTAATTTTACGTCAAGGTGCAAATCACTAGTTGCAGGGAATGTCATTATCCTAGAGAATTCAAACGGATATTTTTGCGCAATAAAAATAATTAAAATCACGAATAATAAAAAAGATTTTAGCGAACGACATCATGTTGAATTCAGATATCACATTTACGATTCTGAAAAAGATAATATCGACAATATAATCAACTCAATAGATGTCGCCGCAAACTCTATTATTGAAAAATTGGCAACCCCATATTATAGAAAAGAGTCATTTCTTCTAGAAAAGAAAATTCGCTTTTTAGAAGAGCAACTTGCATATCACAGTAAAGAACTCGATGCTGTATACGCAAAAGTAATCAATTCTGTATTAGACCATATGGCCTACTTCATCCAAAAAGCAAACATTGCAAATGCGCTTGCCGAACAAAATCTCAAATTGCAAAACAACTCATTAGATGAAACCATCGCAAAGAAACAGCTCGCGTTAAAGCAGACTAATGAAAACGAATTATCCAAAATTATTAACGAATGCATACAGCACCGAAACGAATGGGAAAAGATAAAAAGTCTTAAATCTTAATTATTCCACCCAAACCACACCCTAACCGACAGTCCAATGACCGCACAGAACCAGGAAAAGCCGCAGTTCGACCAGGGCGCCATCATCAAGGCGCTGCAGAACGCGTTGCGCACCACCAGTTCCAAGATCGGTCAGATGAACGAGGTCCTGGACATCGTGCGGGTTGTCGGCGAGGCGAAGACTTTCAAGACGGCGGCACTCGCACTTGCGGGCGAAATCGCCGACCGCCACCACGCCGAAAGGGTGAGCATCGGCATGGTCAAGCACGACTACGTGGTGCTCGCGGCCATAAGCCACACCGACCATTTCGAGGGCAAGATGCAGGTGGTGCGCGACCTGGAATGCGCCATGGAAGAGGCCTACGAACAGGACGCAAGCATCGCCTACCCGCCCCCGGACGGCGGCACCCCGCTCGCCACCCGAATCCACGAGTACTACAGCAAGACTTACGGCGTGGGGCACATGCTCTCGGTCCCGGTAAGGCGGGGCGAAGAGACCATCGCGGTAATCACCTGCGAACGCGGGGCGCACCCCTTCGACGACGAGGAGTCCGCCCAGATCCACCTGGTAGCAACGCTCACTAGCGCAAGGATAGACGAACTCTACCGCAAGAGCGGCTGGTTCGGCAAGAGGTTCGCCCGTGCCGCGCGGGAGGGGTTAGCCAAGCTTCTGGGCCACGAACACACCTGGGCAAAACTGCTGGGCATCCTGCTTACGGCGTTCGTGCTTTTCGCGGCACTGGTGCCCATCCCCTACAGGGTAAGCGCCCCGGCCATGCTCAAGACCGACCACATCACCTACCTGAGCGCCCCCTTCGACGGGTTCATCCAGAGCGTGAAGGTGAAGCCGGGCGACATCGTGTACAAGGGCGACGAGCTCTTGCGACTCGACCAGAAGGAACTCAAGCTAGAAGAGGCCGACCTAATGGCCCAGGAACAGGACAACCGCCGCGAAATACAGAAGGCCCAGGCGAACAGGCAGCTGGCCGACCTGCGCATACAGCAGGCCAAGCTCTCGCAGACACTGGCGAAGCTAAAGACGGTGCGCTACAAGCTCTCTCGCTCGGTGGTGCGCTGCGAATCGGACAGCGCGGTGGTCATCGAGGGCGACCTGCAAAAGCGCGTGGGGTCGCATGTGAACCAGGGCGGCGAGCTGTTCCAGCTGGCATCCATCGAAGAAATCTACATGGAGGCCGACGTGAGCGAACTCGAAGTGAACAACGTGCGGCTTGGCGGCGAGGGCTTCATGGCCATCAAGAGCCGTCCCGATTACGTGTACAGGTTCCGCACCACGCTCATGAACCCGACGGCAAGCGTCAAGGACCAGGAGAACACCTTCGCCGTGCGCGGCGAGTTCGTGCGGGCGACTCCCCCGTGGTTCCGCCCCGGCATGACAGGTATCGCGAAGATTTTCGCGGGCAAGCGCACGCTCTGGTGGATTCTCTCGCACCAGGCCATCGACTACCTCCGCCTGAAACTCTGGTGGTAAGGGGGGCAAAAGCCCCGAAAAGCAGCCCAAAAGTGTGGTTGGAGGTCCTGCAAAAGTCCAAGCACCTTTGTCACCTTGTAAATGCTGCTTCCGCAAAAGTGCAAGCGCCTTTGCATAAGTAGTGAAACTGCTCCGGCAAATGCTCAAGTGCCTTTGCATAAGTAGTGTTGCCCCTCGGACATTTGCCCGGGCCCCTTTACACAAGAATGCAACACGCCCCGGCAAAAGTCCAGGCACCTACTTCACCTTGTAAAAGCATCTCCCGCAAAAGTTCAAGCAACTCCCCCACAATGTAAAAGCCGCTCCCGCAAATGCGGAAGCGACTTCACACAATTGTGGGCGTATTTTCGCCAACAAAATGTGATCTGTATCACACTTTGTTCAATTTATCACTTAAAAATCGCAAAAAAATGACACTTCGATATAATTTCCCTACCAAAGGAAACCGATTGAAAATCGGAAGAAGGTTAAAATGAAAAAAGTAATCCTAAACGCGCTATTCGACAATCCGCTCATGCTACAGCCTTGCAGAGAGAATTTCACACTTTGCTGCAAATCCGACATACCTCCAATATACACATATAGCAGTCCATTTGCACCACCAAATTTTGCAGACAGATTGCTCACAAGAGATCCCGGCTATCCGCATATATCTCACATTCTACCGGGTACTTTCTGCCACATAGCAAATTCTAATAACGGCTGGGCGTGGGTGTACAATAGTAGTTGTCAAGGGATCAACCTACAATATCCCTGCTATTGGGATATTCTTGCAGAAAATTATAGCAATGGAATCACAACTCTTTCACATCTCATAGAAATTATCGCCCAACATAATGGTGTTAGATACGCATTCTTGCCTGACCAAGTTAATGTGATTGCAAAAGTCTGGAATAACACAGAAATTTCATTGCATATTTATGCTAATTATGACTCAATAAATCAGCAATCCGTCGCTCATTGCATCTATATATATCCATCACCATCAATAGCAATGGTGCCAAACCACACAACGACAAAAAACATTGGAATTCCTCTAAAAACGAATATTATTGAATACATAGCCCGTTTGATTAACGCCGAACAACAACGATTCAATGCAAAACTGAAAATCATCGATGCAACCATATCAAGCAATTTGGTATACCAACCCACATAGTCAGCAAAATAAATCCCCAAAGGTATAGAGAAAAAAGCGGGGCTTTGCGGAAAACCCCGTCGACAAGGAAAAATTCCCCTACGACCGTGGCGACATCTCCTTTGAAATGAAATTATTCGAGTGATTCGTCAAATCCTTCATCAAAGAAGTTTCGTCACCACCTCGCCGATATCACCGTCGACGCATAACGAGCGGGGTCCGATGTCGTCGGGAGCGTAGGCCTGTCCGTAGTTGATGCAGGCGTAGGTGGCGTTCGAATTCAGGGCGGTCATTTGCCAGAACGGGTACTTGATGATTCCGGGGGTGTTCATGCCTACGCCCAGTTCCAAGAACAGCACGTTTCCGCCGCGCATGGCGTTACATCTGTCGAGAAATTCGCGGTAACGTTTTGCAGCACGATGCCAGCCGTCGTCTTCTACGAAGGTGGAATCGGAGCGCAGATTCATGGACATGGGGCGGCCGCAAATGGGGCACCTGGGCAACAGTTCCGCAGGGACGGTCATGGCGCCGAACAAGCCCGTCTCTTTTGAAAATCCCTGGGCGTCGAACATGGCACGAATCTGCTTTTCGTTGTCATAGGTGCAGGGGTGGCACGGCTTGCTGCATTGGAAAAGCCCGTAATCGCCCTGGGTGTAAAAGAGCCGTTCCTTGTCAATGCCCGCTTTCTGGAAACAATGGTCCACGTTGGTGGTAAGGACAAAGTAATCCTTATCCCGTAGGATTTTCAGGAGATTTTCGTAGACGGGTTTCGGGGCGGCCATGTAGCGGTTTATCGTGACATAGCGGCTCCAGAAGGCCCACATTTCTTCGGGTGTGCCGTAAGGGAAAAAGCCGCCGGAATACATGTCCGAAAAGCCGTACTTTACAGAAAAGTCGGCAAAGTACTTGACAAAGCGTTCCCCGGAATAGGTAAATCCCGCCGATGTCGAAAGTCCGGCGCCCGCGCCCACGACGACGGCATCCGCCCTTGCCAGCGCCTTTTTCAGTCTCGATACTTCGGCAGAAAAATCATCCGTTGATTTTTTCGAAAATCCGCGCATAGATAGCCTCGTCCTTTTCGCTGAAAACGTTGAAGACAACCTTCATGGGGTTTTGCGTACGGCGTTTCCATTCCAGCACCGTATCCACCGCGATTTGGGCGGCACGTTCCGGCGGGAAACGGAATACGCCTGTGGAAATACAACAGAAGGCGATAGATTCCACGCCGTTCCGGGCCGCAACTTCGAGGCAGTTCCTGTAGCACGATTCCAGCAACTCGCAGTCCCGTTCCGTAAGGCCGTAGCCCACGATTGGCCCCACCGTGTGCAGCACGTATTTGCAGGGCAGGTTGTAGGCCGGCGTGATTTTCGCCTGTCCCGTAGGTTCGGGGTGCCCTTGCCGTTTCATCAG
Source organism: Fibrobacter sp. UWH4 (assembly GCF_900142475.1). Classification (NCBI taxonomy): domain Bacteria; kingdom Pseudomonadati; phylum Fibrobacterota; class Fibrobacteria; order Fibrobacterales; family Fibrobacteraceae; genus Fibrobacter; species Fibrobacter sp. UWH4. The sequence continues at coordinate 661,296 of NZ_FRAY01000001.1, read as the reverse complement.
GGCGTCGCAAGCGCTACGGAGGCGGACTCCCGCGAAAGTGTGGATGCAGTTGTCGATACAGCTGTGGCAAGGCTGCCAGCAACCCGTCATGCCGCTGTTGGCCGCATTCACGATTGCATCCACCCTGAGGGTGGTGATGTCGCCGCGCCACAGGAACAGGGAATCGCCAAACAGGTCTGGCGCACCCGCACTGAACCGCCTGCCAACACTTTCGATGTCCGCGACATCCGTTATTCCGCGGTCACGGATGGATTCCTGCAGGTATTCGTCCTGAATCCTGTAGAATTCATCGCTTGCGGGGGCGGCCTCCCGCACGTTCATCAAGGAACGCAACAGGATTTTCTGTCCTTCGGCGTCCGCGGGGATGGTCGTGCCGCTGTACCTGGGACTTTCCGCCAGTAGATACTTTATCAGGAATAGTCTGCGCTCTGCTTGGTTCATGTTTCCTCCCGGATGACTCAGGGGCGGTCTTGAGTTGTGCGGCGAGACCCTTCAGGGTCGTCTTCTCCAGTTCCATTTCCAGCGCCGTCTGCGCCGAATTCAGGGCCGGGTCCAGCAGGCGGTGGATGTTCCTGCCTACGGGGCACAGCGGATTCGGTTCCGGGTGGAAACTGAAGACGATCCGTTCCTCGTCGTTATCGTTGATGGCCTTGTAGACATCCAGGAGCGTTATCTTGTCGGCAGGACGCGCAAGGTGAGAGCCCCCTACGCCAGGAGCCGTCTCAACCAGGCCCGCCTTTTGCAACTGCAAAAGGACCTTGCGGATGATGACCGCATTCACGCCGGTGCTGCCCGATATGAATTCCGAGGTCACCCGTTCCGCACCCTCGAAGAAGTGGATGCAAAGCAAGGTATGGACCGCCGCCGTAAAACGAACGCTGACTTTCATAATCCACAATTTAACATTTGTTGCCCGCGTTCACGCGTGCCTTGGCCTATTTGTAGAACATTCCCGCCGTCATGTCCAGGTAGTTTTCGCCGGAGTAGTTCGCGAATTCCTGCTTCATGGCGCTCTTGAATGCCGCCGGGTTCACGTTCTTGAGGGCGATATTCTTCATCACCTTCAGGTACTGGATTTTTGCACGGGCATCTTCCAGATTTTCCACCGTGTAGTGTGAGGTGAGAATCAGGGAAATTCCGCGGTCGATGTAATCCGTGAGCTGCGCGATGATGGCATCGGCGTGCTTGCTCCCTGCCACGATGGAATGAACGTCGTGGCCCATCATGTGGGTGTAGACCACGTTGATTTCGGGAAACTCGATATCGAAAGCTTCCTGGGTCGCGACAATGCGCATGTCGATGCCCGCGAGATTCAAAGTCTCGCCTTCGATAAAGTCCGTCGTCGCGTAGATGGAGCTGTCAAAAGCATCGCCAAAAGCCGCCGTGAAATTCTTGACCAGGGCCGCACCTCCCCCGTTATGGTTGTAATCGTCGGCATGGCGGGTGCTGTACACGGGAGCACCCTTCATGAAGGTCGCGCCCGCGCCATGGTAGGCAATCACCGTTCCCACGAATTCTACCGAAAGGCCTTTGATGTAGGCTTCCAGTTCCCTAATGTTGTCGAAGAAACAGGGGGCTTCGACCATGAACATCTCGCCGCCCTTTTCCAGCAAGAAACATTCGTCGGTTATCAGGTCGTTTGTCTTGTAGGCGTGCAGCTTGACCGCCCCGAAATCGTAGACTTCCACGACGCCCTTGCCAAGTTTTACGGTCTTGAAGTTGTTCTTTTCCATTTTGAGTCTCCTTGGGCCATGCCCGTTTTTGTTTGATTTTAAACAGTTGTTCTTTAAATGTTACAACACAAAATATACTCAAACAATGTTGTAATGTCAATAGAACAACTAAAAATTTCGTGTAAAAATTTGCTTACGCAAAAATCGAGGGTTAGTTAGAGTTTTCGGACGTTTATTCCACCGAGAATGTCGCCTTCACGTTCCCTTTTCCGAGGATTTCCTTAAGGCGTTTCTTGTTCACGTTGTCGATACGGGCGAGGCGCGTGAAGTTCCAGGAGTTCTTGTCGTAGTAGATGGTGATGGAATTGCCCTGGTAAAGGATGATGTCGCCTGCGTCGGTGTCGATTTGCTTGTCGTTACGCGGAAAACTGCGCGGCAGGTCGGCCACCTTCTCGAAGCTGCCGTAGTCGTGCATGTCGAGCGTGAGGTCGCCCTGCGCAAGAAATTCGGCGAAGGCCTTGGCGGAGGAATTTTCTTCGAACGTTGCCGTGAAGGTGGTATCGTTCACATGGATTTTGAGTTTCACGGTAGCCTCCGTTTGGGCAGATGAACTTGCAGATGATTTCGGCGTCTGAGCTTCAGGCTGTGACGAATGGCTTGCGGCATCGCTGCAGGCCACGAGAAAGAACAACGCTACAAGGACAATGTTTCGCATATACACAATATAAATAATTGGGCTTGCGTTTCGATAACGAAGAATTAAATATGTTTAATGTAAGAACTTAAATTGCTATTTTTGGAGCAAGTCCAACAACCCCTTTACGAGGCTTATGACTACAATTCTCGGAATGGTTTTCAATATTCTTGGAAGCCTTTGCGTCCTTCTTTTCGGGATGAAACTCCTTAGCGACGGCATTCAGAAATCCGCCGGCGAAAAACTGCAAAAAGCACTCTCCTTCATGACCCGCAACCGATTCTTCGGTCTGTTTACCGGTTGCGCCCTGACCATGCTCATCCAGTCGTCGGGCGCGACGACGGTGATGGCGGTCTCCTTCGTGAATGCGAGCCTACTCACCCTAGAACAGTCCGTGGCGGTCATTTTCGGTGCAAACATCGGTACCACGATTACCGCCTGGATTGTGGCCCTGTTCGGGTTCGATTTCAAGATTTCCGCCCTGGCAGTGCCGATTTTCGGCATCGGCTACCTGCTGACTGCGCTCAAGAAATTCAGGAAAGAAAATCTCGGGCACGCCGTCATGGGATTTTCCCTGATGTTTGTCGCGCTGGGGTGGCTTTCCGAAGCGGTTTCGCTGAACGCGGAAAACATGTCCTTCCTGGGGCGAGTCCAGGATTTGGGATTCTGGAGTTTCCCCATCGCGGTCGCTATCGGCATCGCCGTAACGGCGCTCATTCATTCGTCTTCCGCCATGACGGCAATCGTCATCACCATGGCGTACAACGGTCTTTTGACCTGGGAATTTTCTGCAGCCCTTGTCATCGGAAGCAACATCGGCTCCACGGTGGATTCCATCATGGCGGCCTTCGGTTCAAAGGACAACGCGCGCCGCACGGCCCTGGTCCACGTGATTTTCAATAGCGTCACGGCCATACTCGCCCTGATATTCCTGAAACAACTCACCGTAATCGTCGACTTGATTACTCCGGGGCGTGCCGAAGTTGCCATCACCTACCACATCGCCATGCTCCATACGATTTTCAACGTGGCCGGAACGCTCCTGTTCCTCCCCTTCACGACGCAGGTGGCAAGGCTTACGAAAAAAATCATCAAGGATTCCCCCGAAGATATCCCCGCCGTTTACACCTTCCCGTTCCCGGATCTCGCCGCCCACGAATCGGCGACCATCCCGCTGGTTTCGGTGCGAAAGGAAATCCAGAACATGGCCGACAACACGGTGGAAATGTTCACCCGCATCCAGAACGGCCTTGCCGGAGACCCGAAGGAATTTGTCGCAAACCACTACGACTGGCTTGAAAAGGAAGAGGGCTACCTGGACCAGATGCAGGAGCAGTTGACATCGTACCTCTTGAAGTGCCAAAAACTGAACCTGCTTGAATTCCAGATGAACGACATCAACTCCATGCTCTCCATTGTCACGGAACTGGAAGCCCTCTCGGACGAGAGCCTTACCGTGGCGCTGTTCATCAAGCGCGTGGCCGAAAAGAATTTGTCTATACTTCCCGAAGACAGGGAACGGCTTTTCCCCTACATCGGGCTTGTACAGCAGTTGCTGAACCTTGTGCACAGCCACCTGGGCACGATGGACGGCGAACTTTCTGCCGAACAGTTTGCCACGGCCCGAGACCTGGAAGAGCGCATCGACAACGAACGGACAGCGCTCAAGAAGGTGGCGCGCAAACGACTCGAAGAAGGGAACAACGTCAAGGCGGAACTCCTTTACATCGACATCGTACGGAAAATCGAAAAGATGGGCGACAGTTGTTTTACCATGGCAAGGCTCATGGGAGATCGCCGATCGTAAAAAATTATCGCCCAGACCTTATTACTAATACCGATCCAAGCGTAAACACTGCGCCCACGAGAAGCACGATTGATGCACTTGTGGCGATGTCGCCCATGCCCACCAGCGGAGAGACGATTCCACCCATCAGGAATCCCGACGCCCCGATGGCCGCTGCAGCGGTACCTGCATTTGCTCGTTCCGCATTCAATGCCAAGGCCGTTGCCGGGGGCTGACTCATGCCGAACATGAACGTAAGCCCCATGAAGGCAACCTGCACAAGCGGGAGGACCGCATGCATCATAAGGGCGGCAGCAACAGCAATCGCGAAAACGAGCATCCCCGCGCCAGCGATTTTGAGAGCCTTGCGTTCATCGCCGACTTTGCCCGACAACGCACAACCGAACGCCGTAAACAACGCGTTCAGCGCAAAGCAGAGACTGAAGCCCACAGGCGAAAGTCCGTAGATTTTCTGGTAAATGAACGGCGAAGAGGCGATATACCCGAATAAGATAATCATCGGGAATGTGCATACCAAGAAATACGATACGTAGGTGCGGTTCTTGAATACTTTTGCGTACAAGCTAAAACTTGCCAAGACAGACTTTTTGCTACGGCGTTTTACAGGGAGCGATTCCTGGAATTTTCCTGACATAAAGAGCAGCAGCGCCCCATACAGGAGCAACACCGCGAAAGTTCCCTTCCAGCTCATGAAATTCAGCAAGAATCCGCCTAGCACCGGGGCTATAATCGGGGCGACTCCGTTCACAGCGCTCACCATGGCGAGGAACCTGGTGAGCACCGGGCCGCGGTAGGAATCCGCCGAAATGGAACGAGCAATCACGATGCCGCCGGACGCCGCCATGCCCTGCAACAAACGAAACACGTTGAAGGTTACGATGTTCGGCGCGACAATGCAGGCGACAGTCCCGCAGACAAAGAGAAGCAGACAAACTAGCAACAACTTTTTGCGGCCGTACTTGTCGCTCAGTGGGCCTACAAAGAGTTGCCCCACCGAAAGCCCGAGCATGCTCATGGTGAGGCTCAGTTGCGCCATCGAGGGGCTTGCCGCAAAGTAGTCTGCTAGGCTCGGGAGGGCCGGCAGGTAAAGGTCGGTCACGAAGGGACCGAACGCCGAAAGCAAGCCTAGCAACAGCATAAGGAAAGTGAATTTCTGTTTTCCGCTCATATATTCCTCTTGGCGAAGCTGCGTAGAATCGCCATAAAAAAAGCCCGCAAAGCCTTACAACTGGACTTATGCGGGACCGCTACACGTTGATTTCGCAAGCGAATTTAGGAAAAAATTTTTCCGTTGGCAAGTTCTTGACAAAGGCAAAAAAAATTTTTATTTATGGGCACGAAATTTCATTGCGTATAATGGTTCAGCGTGAAACTCAAACATCAGGGTTTTGCGCCTTTTTTATTGCGCAGGGCCCGCAACAAAAGAGGTTAAAATGGACTTTTACATGAAACTCCCGCGCGGCAAACGCGAATTCACCCTTTTTCTCGTGACGCTTTCGATTATCTCGATGAACATCATCGCGCCGCTCATCACCTGTTTCGAGATGGGCTTTAGCATGGAAAGCAGGGCGCACGTATTCCCGATTATGCCGATTCTCTGGCCGTGCGTCATCGCGACGGTGCTTGTCACATATAAGCCTGCGGCATTCCTGACCTCAAGGCTTACGCAGAAAGGCGACAGCTTCCATGCGGTGATTACACTCAACATCATGTGCACGGTTTTCCTGATGTCCATCATCTTGACGATTGTAGGTACCTGGGTCGGAAACCGCGAAATCACAATGGAGCCGCTGGTAAACTTCTTTTACAAGTGGCCTCGCAACTTTGCCATTTCGCTCGCGGTAGAAATCTTGATTGCGCAGCCGATTGCACGCCGTGTGATGCTCGGCTTGCACAAGTACCGCGACGCACGCCGGGAAGTCGCAATTTCTAACTGAGCCATAAATAATTTTATCTATCTTTTCGATTGTGACAGGCATCGAAGAACAATTCAACGGCAAGAAACTCCTTGTAAAAAAGCTCATTCCTTTCGGGTTCACGAAGGAAGGGCCAAACTATGCGCTCGTCCGCGAAATACTTGGCGGGCAATTCCGTCTAGAAATCAGAGTGGGACGAGGCAAGAAGGTTTCAGTCAAGGTCTTCGACAACGATTCCGGCGAAGAATATCTACTGTTTTCAGTGCTTTCCGTGCAGGGGGCCCTCGTGGGCCGCATCCGCAAAGAAGTTTCCGCTATTACGGATAAATTCATTAGCGAATGTTTCGAGACGCAGATTTTCAAAAGGAAATCTGCAAACGACCTGATTGGCTACGCGGAGCAAAAATACGGAGACAAGCCCGAATATCTGTGGGAACGGTTTCCGCAATTCGCCGCCATCCGCAAGCACGAAAACAAGAAATGGTATTGCCTGTTGGGGACTGTCGAAAAGTCAAAAGTTGGCCTCAAGGGCGACGAGATTATCGAAGTGGCGAACTTCAAGATAGTCCCGAAGGAATTGCCGGGACTCCTGAAAAAGCCCGGCTACCTCCCCGCATACCACATGAACAAGAAAAGCTGGGTAACGGTCGTCCTTGACGGGACGGTGACGCTAACCGAAATCAAAAAATTGCTGGATAAAAGCTACACGCTGGCGTGAAAAAGCAACCAAGGTCACAATTTGTGACCTTGAACAGCAGCGAGAAACGTCGCGGTTTTGTGTCTTTTGTTTACTTCAAATTCGTCTTGAAGAATTCGTTCAGCTTTTCGAAGGGGATTTTTTCTAGGTTGTCGTAGAGGTCCACGTGGGAGGCTCCGGGGATGACGAGGAGTTCCTTATTGCCGACGGTCTTGCTCCAGTTCTTGGTGGCGTCGAGTTTTGCGGGAACGTCCGCCTTCTTGCCGGTCATCTTTTCGAATGCGCCTTCGCCGAAGTAGCGGCTGTGGGCCTTTTCGCCGTGGATGATGAGCACGGGGTTACGGATTTCGTCGGCGTATGCGAGAAGCTTGGTGTTCATGAGCGAGGTGCCTGCGGAGGCGGCCCAGCCCTTGTTACTGTTGAGGGAGCGCTTGTGGTAGCCGCGGGGGGTCTTGTAGTAGGCGTAGTAATCCTTGACAAAGTAGGGAGCGTCGTCCGGGAGCGGGTCCACCACGCCGCCGGCCAGGTCGTATGTGCCGTTCTTGAAGTCCTTGGTGCGCTGGGCCATCAATGCCTTGCGGGCCTCGTTACGGGCATCGGCGTTGTTTGCCGCATCGAAGTAGCCGTTTGCGGATACGCGGCTCATGTCGTACATGGTCGAAGCAACCGTCGCCTTTACGCGGGTGTCGATGCCGGCAGCGTTAATCGCCATGCCGCCCCAGCCGCAAATACCGATGATGCCGATGCGTTCCGGGTCAACGTTGTCGCGGGTCGAGAGAAAATCCACGGACGCCATGAAATCTTCGGTGTTGATGTCCGGGCTGTTCATGTAGCGCGGCTCGCCGCCCGATTCGCCGGTGAAGCTCGGGTCGAAAGCGATAGTCAGGAATCCGCGTTCCGCCATCTGCTGGGCGTAAAGGCCGCTGGACTGTTCCTTGACGGCACCGAACGGGCCCGAGATTGCGATGGCGGGAAACTTGCCGTTCACCTTGAGGCTCGTGTCCTTGGGCACGAACATGTCGGCGGCGAGTTCAATGCCAAAGTGGTTCTTGAAAGTGACCTTGGAATGTTCGACCTTATCGCTCTTGGGGAATACCTTGTCCCATTCGGCGGTGAGCGTGAGCTTGTTCATATTTTCGTCCTTTGTCTGTTGTGCTGCAGGAGCAGTTTCTGTTGCGGGGGTGCACGCCATCAGGGTGCATGCGGAAACCACGGCAAACGCCGCTTTTAAGAATCTAGATTTCATGATTTATCTCCTATTTAAAAATTCAACTCATCTCGTCATGTCCGCGCAGGCGGACATCTTAAGATTTTCGCCTTCGCGAGAATGACAAAAAGCAATCCAGCCTTCGTGAGAATGACTTTATTGTATTACACTTTCTTTCCCATGGCGAACGCTTTTTTTAGGAGCGCGGAATTCTTCTTGACGTCGCCGGCGCTTTCGGCACCCGTGGCGCAGAGAGCACCCTTGAGCTTCACGCCGTCGAAACAGGCTATCCACCCGCCAATGCCGCGCTTCGCGATGTTCATGGCCTTCGCGTCGGTGTCGGCGGCAGAAGTGAGCAGGTAAATTTCGCGGAACTTGTAATCGCTGGAATAGAGAGAATTCGCGCGGTCGAGCATGGTCTTGAGCTGGCCGCTCATCTCGTAATAGTAAATCGGTGTCGCGAACACGATGACATCAGCCGATTCCATCTTCTTGGTGATGGCGGGAGCGTCGTCCTTGATGACGCACTTGCCCTTCTTCTGGCAAGCGAGGCAGCCCATGCAGAAACCGATCTTCTTGCCGCGCAGCGACTCGAATTCCACCTTGTTGCCCGCCTCGGCGGCACCCTTCGCGAACTCCTGCGCCAGGGTTTCGGAGTTGCTTCCCTTGCGCAAGCTGCTGGACAAGACCAATACTTTTTTCATAGGTTCCTCTCGGTTGAAGTCTTTACATGTTCAAATATACCTCTTTTTTCAGATATTGCAAATACTTTGTTTTCATAACTAGATATGCTTGTAAGGCATAGATTTGATCAGCATAAAAAGGAGGGGCATTTTTTAGCATCTACTTCTCTTCGATCAACTCTATCAACTGTTCCTTGTTGGGTAACACAGTTTGATACTTGCTGGCAAAAATCTGCGAATTGCCTTCGGGCAAAGTGATTTCTACAAGGGAGTCCGACTTTTTCTTGCAAAGAACGATGCCGATAGTGTTATTTTCGTGCGGAAGCTTTACAAAGCGGTCATAGTAGTGCACATACATCTGCATTTGGCCCAAATCCTGATGCGTGAGTTCGCCAATCTTCAGATCCACCAACACAAAGCACTGCAGCAGCCTGTTGTAAAGAACAAGGTCCACAAAGAAATGCTTTTCGTCCAGCGTAATCCGCGACTGCCGTCCCACGAAAGTATACCCCTTACCCAGTTCAAGCAAAAAAGACTCCAACTTGTCGATGAGCTTGCTTTCCAGTTCGGTTTCCGAATATTCGGACTGTTCCGGCAGTCCCAAGAATTCCAAAATGTAGGGATCCTTGACAATGTCCGCCGGGGACTCCACGATACACCCTTTTTTAGACAGTTCCCTCACCGATTCTTTATCCTTGCTTACGGCGAGCCGCTCATAAAGCGCGGAATCGAACTGCCTTTTGAGTTCCCGCAGGCTCCAATTCGAGTTTTTCGCCTCAATTTCGTAGAATTTCCGTTCGTCGGGATTATCAATACGCATCAGGAACAAGTAATGGGAGTAGCTGAGGGTGAATTCCGCAGACACTGTCTGCGAAATCTCCTTGGAGTAAATCAAGAAAAACTGACGCATTTGCTCCAGGTTTCTCTGCGAAAATCCCTTACCGTAATTTGCAGTAAGCCTGGCAGAAAGATTTTTGAGGACTTCTTTTCCGTATTCTGCGCGGATGTTACCCTTTTGCTCATTTTCGACAATCGAACGGCCGATTTCGTAATACGTGCGCACCATCGCCGTATTAACGGCAACAGCAACAGACTTACGGTTCTGTTCGAGAATCGACGCAATTTGAGAATAAAGAGCGTCTTCCCTATGATTAGCCACTTTTTTAGCCATATAGCCTCCATTTAGCCGCAAAAAAACGGCTAGTTAACGTTTGAGGCGTTCTTGCAAAACCGACAAGCCGATCTAACGCAAAAACGCACCTCGCCTTAAAACAGCGAGATGCGTTCAGCGGTAATGTATCTAAATCTATCAAAATTGGCAAGGGGAGTAAGAAAATTTTACATAACCACTGGGGTTATTCATTCTACCCTGCAGCGCCCCTCACCATCGTTCTCGCAGCATTAATCACGCGTTCCACGAGGAAGTTCTGGAATTCCTGGTTTTCTAGGAATATGCGGAAGAGTTCCGAACGGGCGGCCATGTTCTTGACGATAATTTGCTGCAGGGCGTCGCCGCCTTCGATTTGCACGGTCGATTCGTCGGCATGCAAAACGGCGTTGGCGAAGCTTTCATTTTCGGCAAGCTCCTTGGGCAATTCGTCAATATCCTTCTTGACTTTATCGGGATATTCCCATTCCACGCCGCCATAGCGCTGGTTGAATTCTTCCAGAATATCGCTCAACTTGACAAGGTCCGGTTCTTTTTTGCCAGCGGCTCCATTACCCGTCGGCACGGGCGCAATTTCGGCATTCTCGTTTTCAAGGGAAATTTTTGCCGCTTCCTGTTCCACAATTCGCAACTGGTCAAAGTCAATTGATTCCAGCAAGCCTTCGGTAAAGTCTTCGCGTTTCAGCTTGGGCAATTTCATCACAAGATACTTGTAGAACGTCCAACGTTTTTCCCAATCCTCACTACCAAACGGCATAATGGCGGCAAGGAAGGTGTAAATGCGCACGAAATTCTTCATGGCGCTCTTGCAGGCAATCTGCTGTTCTTCTTGCAGGTCATTCTTGAATCGTTCCACGCACGTATCAATAATCGGGTCCAGTTCTTCGCGCGGGGATGAACCCAGATATTTTCTGCAATACAAATCAATTTCAGCTTGCGTGTAAATGTTGAATTCATCCAGTTCGAAAATCAGGTCATTCAGTTTATTCGGATCAGTCTCGCCCGCAAGCGTCGTCATCTTGTAATAGCGCTGGAACGATTCCTTGATATCTTCGGGATCATTCGCGAAATCGAGAATGAACGTGTCCTTCTTTTTTGGGTGGCAACGGTTCAAGCGACTAAGCGTCTGCACGGCCTTGATATCAGTCAAGCCCTTATCGACATACATTGTGTGCAGCAACGGTTCGTCGTAACCGGTCTGGAACTTGTCAGCGACAACGAGAATGCGATACGGATCCAGCTTCATGTTCTTTTCGATATCGGCAGACGGGAACTTGTTGATGCTCGACTCGGTTTCTTCCTTGCCGTGATACATCTTTTTCCCGCTGAACGCGACAACAGCCTTATACGGGCTACGCATATCTTGCAACTGCTTCGAAATGGCGTAATAGTAATCAATCGCTCTTTCGATTCCGGCAGTCACCACCATGGCACGGGCCTGTCCACCCACCTTGTTCCTGTTGATGACGTTATTGATAAAGTGGTTTACAATGATGGCGGCTTTTTTCTCGACCGTTTCGGGGCGACTTTCCACATACCAGCGGATTTTCTTTTGCGCCTGGTCGCGGTCAAATTCGGGATTTTCCTTTCGCTTGCGGATGATTTCCGATTCAACGACCTTGTAGTAACTCTGGTACGGCGTATAGTTTTTCAGCACATCCAAGATAAAGCCTTCCTGAATGGCCTGGCGCATGGTGTAATTGTGGTGCGGTTCGAATTTCGGTTTTCCATCGGGCTGCGGAATCTTTTTTCCGAACATTTCGAGAGTCTTGTTCTTTGGGGTCGCGGTAAAGGCGTAGTAATTTGCGTTCTTCACCATCTTGCGGCCTTCGATGGTCTTGTTCAAGATATCCTCAAAATCTTCCTCGTTCTCGACATCGACACCGGCAATCGCCATGTTCATTTTAGCCGAGAGCGAGCCACTTTGGCTGCTATGCGCTTCGTCAATGATGATTGCAAAACGGCGGTCAGCGAGAGCAGTACCGATTTCCTTGAGAATAAACGGGAACTTGTGAACAATCGTGATGATAATTCGCTTGCCCGCAGTGAGTTCCTTGCGAAGCGTTTCCGAAGAATCCGCCCAGCCGACAATATTGCCGAGCTGGTTATAGGCATTGATGTTGTTGCGGATTTGCTTGTCGAGGTTCACGCGGTCAGTCACGACGATGATGGAATCCATCAGCTTTTCCGTTCCGCGCAGTTGCTGGGCCAGCATAAAGGCAAGCCACGTAATCGTATTCGACTTACCCGAACCCGCACTGTGCTGAATCAGAAACTTTTGCCCCAGTTCATGCGACTTGGTTTCTTGCACCAGATAACGGACGGCATCAAGCTGGTGGTAGCGGGGCCACACAACCGATTCCTTGACGACTCTTCCCTTTTCATCGGTAAATTTTGCGACCTGAGCCAGGTTTTCAACAATGTAGGAGAGAGTCTGCTTTGTAAGCACATAATCCCACAAGTAGGCCGTTCGCGGGCCACCAGGATTTACCGGGTTGCCGGCACCGCCATCGACACCCTTGTCAAACGGCAGGAACCACGATTCCTTGCCCTTCAATTCCGTGCACATGCGGATGTTGTCGTCATCTACGGCAAAATGGACAGCACAACGCCTAGGCTGCAGTAGCAATTCCTTGGGATTACGTTCATTCGGGTTAGAATACTGCGCCACCGCATTCAACACGGTCTGGCCAGTATAATGATTCTTGAGTTCGATGGTGATGACAGGCATGCCGTTAATGAAAATCACCATGTCGATAGACAAGTCAGGGTTCGCGACGCTAAAGTGAACCTGGCGCGTAACGGAAAAAATGTTCCTGTCGTAATAACTTTGTCCCGATTCGCTCAACTCGGACGGGAACGGGTAATACATGTCGAAGTGCGTGGTATTGTAATTGTAGCCCTTGCGGATGACGTCAATGACGCCACGCTTGGTGATTTCGTTCTTAAGCCTGTCAAAGAACGAATGACGGATATGCGGATTCTTGAAATCTACAGTTCTTTGGACTTTGTCTTCTTGCGTGGAGCAAAGGAACAGCTCCAACTTGTCGCAATCCAAGGCGTAATCGGTGCTGTAATCGGACGGCACACCCCTATAGTAGCCGTTAGTCTCAAGAAGACATTTTTCGATGAGAGTTTCGAGACCCTTTTCTGAAGTATCCGTCGACATATATCAAACCTCTTTTCTTTTAAGTTCACTGAGCTTGCCGAAGTGAACTAACAAACTTTTACCTTGCCTGTAACCACATCACTTATTAAACTTTGCTTATACTCGTTCAAGTTCGCAATCTGATTTTCGATGGACGCAATTTGAGAATCGATAGAAGAAACCTTCTTCTCTATATAGGCGACAATTTCCTTTTGTTCGGAAAGAGGAGGGACAGGAATCATAATTGTTCGCATTTCGCTCCATCGCGTGGTCCACAAATCAGCCACAATCCCTCGACCCATACGATAGAATTCTTCTATATAATTATTACTCCTAAACAAGTAATGAATGTAATGCCCATCTATATTACGTGGCGTAGCAACAATATTAATCAAGGAAACAGAACCATCTAATTCGGATAAACCGCAAGATCCCTTTCGGTCTGAACGAGAATTAACAACAAAATCCCCTTTCAGAACCAACTTTCTATTATCTCCATCATCGGTTTTGCAAGCACTTTCCAATTGCGGAGTCACACCCATTTTAGATACTGACAATGGCGGATAATCTTTATCGGAAACTTTTTCTTTCCTTTGAATAAAGCGATGTCCCAATTTATCCACTTCCCAGTTTTCAGGGATTTTTCCTATCCAAGAAATGCCAGAATCTTTCCATTTGCGTTTCTCTCGTCTTTCGTCTATCTTGCCTGTGACGGCATTTGCGATAACGGATTGTTTGTATTCTTTCAGGAGTTCGATTTGTTTCTGTTTTGCCGAAACAAGTTCATTGATTTGCGCAGTCTTTTTGTCCAGGTATTCCGCAATCGTCTTTTGTTCTGGAAGCGGAGGGAGAAGAATAACGATATTTCCGATTTCACCTGCTGAAATATGAACAACTTTCAACTTGGCTTTCCCATAACTCTTTTGTATTCGGCAATACTTACTTTCTAGTGCATAATTAAGAAACGATGGGTTTTGTGAATGCTTGGCAACAATTATATCTCCTCCAGCCAAACATTTTTCATTTCCTAGGTATACAATATTTTTTCCAATTTCCTCTACAAGTTCCCCCGTACCCGCAAAGAGAATATCTCCATATGAGAAATACTGTGGAGACGCAATAAATTTATTTTTTGTTAGAGAGTAACAATCAGAAAATGAAACATCGTATTTAGAATAGATTTCCCCATATCGAACACATTTTATATCACCATCTGGGAAAACTTCTTCTTTTGTAATTCCATTTCCTTTACAAAATTCATCGACAACATATTTCAAACGTTTCGTTTCCCAATGCTCCGGCACATCTCCTATCCAAGAGATTCCTGAATCTTTATATCGCGCATACTTTCTCATATAGACAAATTCCTTTAGATTCTTCGACTCCACTTAGTTCCGCTCAGGATGACACTCGAATAAGAGATTGCTTCGTCACAACGTACCTCGCAATGACGTGTTCATCCTTACTCTTCCAGAATCTCCGCTAGGGCACCTTCGGTTTGCCGTTCCAGTTTCATGATGTCGTTCTTGATGTCTTTCAGGCTGCGGAGTTCCACAGGCTTGTAGAAATACTTGGTAAAGCTGAGTTCGTAACCCACAGTGGGTTCGCCAAAAATCACGTCAGGCGTATAGGGTTTGACTTCGTTCTCGTAGAAACCTTCGATTCCACCCGGATAGTTCATCGGAATCTGTTCCGTTTCGTTACGGCTCGCCTTATATTTTATATTGCCTTTCTTGTCCTTGACCGGTTTTCCATTTTCGTCCAATACAGGCTTCATCAGCGGCACAGACCAGTAACCGAATTCGGAATTGTCGAAAATCTTGCTCTGTTCCGTTTCCTTGAAATCCATCAGGAGTTTCAAAATCTTTGCTCGGTCTGCCTCGTTCGTTTCGCAATTCTTTTCGCCCAGATTCTTGCGGAGCGGAGTCTTGATGGCGGTTGCGTCAATCAACTGCACCTTGCCCTTGCGGCGTTTTTCCTTGCGGTTCGTGACAATCCAGATGTAGGTACCGATACCCGTGTTGTAAAAGTCCTTTTCGGGCATGGCGACAATCGCTTCGAGCATATCGTTTTCGATGATATACTTGCGCAAGTTGCTGTTACCCGAGCCTGCGTCGCCCGTAAAGAGCGAACTTCCGTTGTGCACCTCCACGATGCGGGTGCCGAGTTCCGTTTCCTTCATGCGGCTCACGTTGTTCGCCAAGAAGAGCATCTGCGGGTCGCCAATGTCGGGGACAAAGTTTATGTCGTCCGAAAGCACAAAACGGCTGTCGGTGATTTCCTTCTTGTCCGAAATCCCCCAGTTCTTGAGGTCTTCTTTCCATGCCGTACCAAACGGCGGGTTCGAAATGCAGAAATCATAAGTTTCGCCAATGTGACCATCTTGCGAAATGGTCGAACCAAAAGCGATATAGTCGCGCTGCTGCTTGTTCAACGAATAACTGAAACTCTTGATTTGGCCCGAAATCATGATATCCGCCTTGCAGGTAGCGTAAGTATCGGGCATCAGTTCCTGACCGAAAATGTGAATCTTGATTTTCTTGTCGCGTTCACGTGCCATATCAAGGATTTTCTCCTTGGCAACCGACAAGATTCCGCCCGTACCGCAGGCTCCGTCGTAAATGGTGTATGTCGAATTTTCAAGTTTGTCCGCAATCGGGAGAATCGTCAAGTCGGCAAGCAACTTTACCATGTCGCGCGGCGTAAAGTGACGACCGGCGCTAGTCACCGCATAAGCTTCGTTGAAGCGGCGGAGCAGTTCCTCGAACACCGTTCCCATCATGTGGTTATCGACACCGGGCAAAGTTTCTTTTCCGCTTGCATCTTTTAGGGGCAAGATTCCCAAATTGATGGACTTGTCGGTAAACTTTTCGAGAATGGATCCCAGGCGGTTGTTCTCGGTAAGTTTGTCGATGGTCGGCAACAGTTCGAACTTCTTGACAATGTCCTGGACATCCTTGCTGTAACCGTCGATGTATTCCAGGAAATTCATTTTCAGGCGGTTCGGGTTCGTCTCTGCCGTCAGCGTGCGCATCGTAAACTTCGAAACGTTCACGAAGGGATACTTGGTGATAGCGGTCAGCACCGGCTCGTAGTTCACAATCTTCTGCTTGTCGAGTTCGGCCTTCTGCTTGAGAACGGCCTCTTTCGTAGGTTCCAAGAGAACGTCGATGCGGCGGAGCACCATCATCGGGAGAATGACCTTCTTGTAATCGACCTGTTCAAAGACATCCACCAACACGTCGTTGGCGATATTCCACATAAAACTGACCAGCTTGTTGAACTGCTGCGTGTTATCCATAAGGGCCTCATTTGCTAGCCCTTATACTGGTGCATTCAACTGCAAGCAAAATTCCGCGGTCATTTCGGCAAGCTCAATGACCTTTATCTCGCCCGGCAACCACGCGTTCGCAAGAAAAAGCGTGGCGTCGAATGCACTTACTGGAACCGTGGCTCTGGAAAACCAAATACAACAATAAGCACAAACGACCCACGCCCATTGCTGGACGTGAGTGTTCGCCTTATCCTCGTTGTATTTTGAAAATTTTCCAGATTTTCGGTTCCGAGAATAAGAGCTAACTCAACGTTAAACTCGCGCCCCAAACCGCGAGGAATGGGGCTATGTCAATGGGAAATATATATAAATATGCGAGAGGGAGATCCTCGCCTACGCGAGGATGACGAAAGAAATCGCGGGGATGACGAGAAAAGACGCGGGGATGACGAGAGAAATCGCGGGAATGACGCAAGGAAAGTCGATGCAGAGTGGATCCTATCGCCGCATTGCGGCTCCAGGATGACTAGGGCATGACATTTGAGCGGGCGGGCGGGACAAGCCGGGGGTTTTAGGGGGCGGAGCCCCTTAGGCGAGGGGGTAGCGGCCCTTCGGCAGGCTCAGGGACCTTTGTCACTGGGACTGGCGATGGAAGCGAGGGGGATTCTTCCCCCACCATCAAATCAATCAGTTATTCCTTCCGGGCATTATTTTTGCAAATTCATACCCGCGGGGCTTGAATTTTATTAGTTTTCGGGTATGGAACTTCGAGTTTTACGGTATTTTCTGGAGGCGGCGCGGTTGGGGAATGTCTCGCGCGCGGCGGATAATCTTTGCGTGACGCAGCCGACGGTGAGTCGCCAGCTCAAGGAGTTGGAGGAGGAACTGGGCGAGAAGCTTTTCGAGCGCACGAACTACGCGATTCGGCTGACGCCTGCGGGGGAACTCTTGCGGGAGCGTGCGGAGGATATCCTTTCGATGGCCGACAGGACGGTGCAGGATTTCAAGTCGCTGAAGGAAGACGAGGTGGTGGGTGAAATTGCTATTGCCTGCGCGGAATCGCGGAACGTGAATTTTCTTTCGAAGTGCATTGCGATTCTCCGGGACGATTATCCGAAGATTAAGTACAACTTATATTCGGGCGACAGCGAGCGCGCCCTGGAAAAGCTGGACAAGGGCATTTTTGATTTCGCGGTAGTTGTAGACAACGTTGATTTGGAAAAGTACAACTGCCTTGCGGTGCGTTCGGTGGACCGCTGGGGCGTGGTGATGCGTCGTGACGACCCTTTGGCCAAGCGGGATTTCATTGAGCCGAAGGATTTGCTCGACAAGCCGCTGATGGCGTCGCGCCAGGCGATGGTGGCGGATTTGCCGAAGTGGTTCGGCGACGATATTTCGAGGCTGAACGTGATTGTGGGGCTGGATCTTTCGTACAACGGTTCGGTGCTTGCGAAGGAGGGGACGGGCTACTTGCTCACATTCGACGGCCTTGTGGATACGAGCCGCAGTTCGCGCCTGTGCTTCAGGCCGCTTATGCCCGAACTCACCACCAACATGTACATCATTTGGCGGCGGGGCCAGCAGTTCACGCGGGCGGGGGAACTTTTCCTCGACACGCTCCGACACGTGCTGGGGGAATAGAAGCGGACAAGCGCCCCATTTTTAAGGTTTAAAACGGTTGCACGCCTAAATCGGTGTCGCCGTCTTTGACTTTCGCAAGGATTTCGAGGCCTGTCAAGTCTTGCATCATGCGGATGTTGTCGTCTTCCATTTCCAGGTTGCCGCTAGAGCCGTAGCGGTTTACGATGAGCCCGCGGACATCGAGGCCGCGGCTACGGGCGTATTCTACGGTGAGCACGCAAGCGTTAATGGAGCCGAGGGCCGCTGTCGTAACAATAAGCAGCGGAAAGCCTAACGTTTTCATGATATCGACGAGGAATATTTTTTTCGATGCTCCTGATGCGTTGCTAGATTCGTCGGCATCATAGCGGATGGGGCAAATGATTCCACCGCTGCCTTCGGCGAAAATGAATTCGTGTCGTTTAGTTGCTGCTTCGAAATCGGCCTGGACTTTCGCAATTTCTACGGGGTTGCCTTCTTTGCGGGCGGCGAGATGCGGCGAGACAGCTTTTTTATAGACGTAGCTCACGAGCTGATCTTGCGTATCGGAAAGATTCGCGATGCGCTTCACGTAATCGGCATCACCTGCGACCCATTTGCCGTCGCGGAGTTCTGCACCGCTGAGGGCAGCCTTGTAGTAGCCCGCATCGATACCGGAATCGCGCCACTTTTTTACGAGAAGGGCGGTGATGAAGGTCTTGCCGACATCCGTTCCGGTAGCTGTAACGAAATATCCTTTGGACATAAAAAGTAAACAGTGGTTAGTGATTAGTGGTTAGGAATAGCGACGCTTCACAAGCAATCATTTATTATTTGAGCAATGGTTGTTGCAGCAATCTGAAGTTGTTCGTGCGTGTGCGTTGCCATTAGGCTTGCGCGTAGACGGGCTTGGCCCTTGGCGACGGTGGGGTAACGGATTGCAGGGATGAGTATTCCCGCATCTTGGAGAGCGGCGGATATTTTGAGTGCGCGGGCTTCGTCGCCGATGACAATCGGAACAATCGCAGACGGGGACTGCACGACGTTCACGCCTTCATGTAGCAAGGCATCGCAGAAAAATTTCACGTTTTCGCGCAAGTTCTGAACGCGTTCCGGGTGCGCATCAATGTAGCGCAAGTTATTGCAGGCGGCAGCGGCAACGGCAGGGGGCATCGCCGTCGTGAAGATAAAGCTACGGGCCTTGTTGCGGAGGAAATCAATCAGCTGTTGCTTGCCCGCCACGAAGCCGCCCTCGGCGGCGACGGCTTTGCTCAATGTGCCGACAGTTACATCGGCATGAGCACAGCCGTAGTGCTCGGCAAGTCCGCGCCCGGTCTTGCCGAGCACGCCCGTGGCGTGCGCCTCGTCAATCATCAGGAGGCATTCGCTTTCATGCGCAATCCGCAAAAGTTCCGGCAGGTTCGCAAGGTCGCCATCCATGCTGAAAACAGCGTCTGTCACGATGAGTTTGCGAGGGACCGGCAACGTGGGCTCATACGCACGAGACTTTTCCGCTTCTTGAATCACCCGTTGCAAATCCGCCACGTCGTTATGCTTATAGACAAAGCACTTGGCGCGGGAAAGGCGGATTCCGTCAATAATACTCGCGTGGTTCAATTCATCGCTAAAGATAAAGTCGTTCTTGCTGCACAAAGCAGAAATCGTGCCGACATTCGCCATGTAACCCGTATTGAACGTAATAGCGGATTCTTCGCATTTGAATTTCGCGATAAATTCTTCCAGTTTCTGATGCGGAGTCTTGTTGCCCGTGGTAAGGCGGGCACCCCCGCTACCAGTCCCCCACTCCAGAACCGCTTGAGCCATCGCTTGTTTGAGTTCATCGACGTTCGCCAAGTCCAGGTAAGAATTGGAAGCAAGTAAAATCTGCTCCTGCGAAGTGCCGTCGGGCATGCGGATTTTCACGCGCGACGATTCTGGCGTTTCCATCAAGCGCATCGAGCGGTAAGTGTTGTTCGCACGCGCAGTCTCTAACGCATCTCTTGTAAATAAGTCTAAAATTTTCTCTTTCATGCTAATTTTCTCTGGATCCCGTTCGAAGCTTAGCTTCTCCAGGATGACTTGTTACGAAGCACTCAACCATTTTCCTTCGGTTCTCCACTCAGGATGGCTATCTAGCCTTTCTATTTCTCTTTGGATCCTATCGTTCCTACGGTCACTCCAGGATGACTTGTTACTGAACAATCCATTTTTTTCGAGATGACTTGTTATTGAAAAATCAACTCTGGATCCCGTCACTTCGTTCCAGGAAGACTCGAGGAGACATCAACGAGCACTTTTTTCTTCTGCAAGTACTCGATACACTCTTCGGCTTTAGCCTTGCGCGAGTCGAACAGGAAAATGCGGCCTCCGTTTTCATCGCCCATTTCTTTCATCTTCATGATGCGTACATAGCCGAGTTCCTTGCTCGCCACATAGCCCGTCACATAATTCGGGTCATCGCTCACGCAAAATTCCGCCACCATTCCGGGGGCGTTCGCCACCTTGGTCGCAAGCACGATGGCTTCGTTAAAGTGATTCTTGCAACTATCCACTTCGCTCGAATGAAGCGCGTCCATATAAGTCGCCCGCACGCCGCGTTCGTGGTCAGGTTCCAGGCGCTCACCCGTCGCGATATCATACAGCATCGCACCACGCATCGGGAACGTTGCCCGCAAAAGTTCTGGCAAATTTGCGGCGAAGTTTTGAAGGCAGGCTTTTTCACTCGTTCCCTTCGGCACGCTCAGGGAACTTTCTTTATGAACTTCCATCACAGCTTTGCTGACCAACCCAAAAGCCTTCTCCAGCCCTTCCTGCCAAGATTCCACATCTACACGCGTCACGGGCAAGGCCTTCAAAATCTGGATATCGCTTTCACAAACCTTTTCGATTTTCACGTTGATAAAATCCGGGTCGCCTTTGGAATGCGTCATGGCCCGACGCACCATCGCTGAACATACCGCTTCTACAGAGTCACGGCCCACAATGCGTTCGGCACCGGAAATGTGTTGTTCATGCTTTTGTTCGCCCTCGCCCACTTGCTGCGAGGCACGCATTTTTAAACTATAATATTCCATAAAAATCTCAATGGATCCTATCGGGGCGTGGTTCGGCAAGCTCACCAACCTTGCCTCTCCAGGATGACAGGATGTCTACTTACTCATGAAATTCGTCTTCGCCTTCTACGACAGGCGCGGGTTCACATTCGCCAATCATCTTGATCGCTTCGCAGATGCGGTCGATTTCAGAATCGGTTGTAATGAACGGAGGCATCGTATAGACGTAATTGCAGAAAGGCCTGAGCCACACGCCGGTTTCGCGAATCACGCGCAAGATATCTTCCGCTGAAGGTTTCGCCTTCAATTCCAAGACTCCGATAGCGCCGAGAACACGCACGTCGGCCGCATTTTCAAGCGCTCGGAGCGGTTCAAGGTTCGCACGGAGGCGAGATTCAATTCGAGCAACCTTCCCCGCATAATCGCGACTTTCAAACAGCGAAAGCGACGCGATTCCCGCAGCGCAGGCAAGCGGATTCGCCATGTAAGTGGGGCCGTGCATAAACGCAGGAATCTTGCTATTCGTAATTGTTTCGGCAACCTTCTCGGACGCAACGCAAGCCGCCATGGTAATGCTTCCGCCCGTGAGCGCCTTGCCTATGCACATGATGTCCGGCTTTATTCCCGCATGCATCATCGCAAATCGCGGGCCCGTGCGATAAAAGCCCGAAGCAATTTCATCCAAAATAAGCAAGATACCGTAACGATCGCAAAGTTCGCGAAGGGCCTTTAAGTAACCTGCATTGTAAAGCCACATGCCGTTTCCACCCTGAAAAACAGGCTCGCAAATCACGGCAGCGATTTCACCCTTATGATCTTCGACAACTTGCTCCATCGATGCGAAATCCGACTGGTTCCAAGCCTCGTCAAAACGGCAGTTCGGGCGTTCCGCAAAGTAATGGTGCGGCATGATTCCACGGAAAAGCGTATGCATTCCATCAGGGTCAGAAAGCGCCATCGCGCCTGCGGTATCGCCATGATAGCCACCCTTCAAGGCGACCAACTTGCAGCGTTCCGGATGACCGAGGGAATACTGATATTGTACAGCCATCTTGGCGGCACATTCCACAGCAATGCTTCCCGAATCTGCGAAGAAAATCTTGTTCAAGCCTTCGGGCAAAAAGTTCACCAGCTTTTCACCCAACTCAATCGCGGGTTCGTGCGTAAAACCGCCGAACATCACATGGCACATCTTTTCGCTTTGTTTTTGAATCGCTTCGACGATTTCAGGGGCATTATGCCCGTGCGCCATGCACCACCAACTCGATACAGCATCGATCAATTTCAGACCATCGGCCGTTTCAATCGTCGTTCCATGAGCGGATTTTGCCAAGAACCTAGCCGGAGTATTTTTCAGCGCCGCATACGGATGCCACAAATGCGCGCTATCAAAATCAAGTAGCTTTTCCATTTAGATTCAAATATAGAAAATTCCTATTCCGAGCACATTTTATATATTTTTCCTTATGAAGAAGATACTTGTAAAAGTATTTTTTGGGCTTTTAAAAGGATAAAAAGAATGCTCAAAATCGAAGCCTACAGCGAAAAATATATCAACGACGCCATTGCAATCTGGAACGACATTGTCGAAGACGGAATCGCGTTCCCGCAGAAGGAAACTCTTGACCCGCTGACTGGAGACGCATTTTTCAAGTCACAATCGTTTACAGGCATTGCCACCGATGCAGACTCCAGCGAAGTGGTCGGGTTGTACATTCTCCACCCGAACAATGTTGGACGCTGCGGGCACATTTCAAACGCAAGCTACGCCGTCAAGAAGAACAAGCGCGGCCAGCACATCGGTGAATTTCTCGTGAAAGATTGCCTCGCAAAAGCTAAAGAAATCGGCTTCCGGATTTTACAGTTCAACGCCGTTGTCGCCACAAACACATCCGCACTCAAGCTCTACAAGAAACTCGGTTTTACGCAACTCGGCGTGATTCCCAAAGGGTTCTTGCTCAAGGACGGGAATTACGAGGACATCATCCCCCACTATATCGAACTTTAAACAATTCAAAACCTAGTTTTTGAAAAAAAATAAAACAACTTTCATTGAAAAGAATATATTTTAAACATCAAAAGTAATTGTTTTCATCAAGGACCGTTATGGACAATTGCCCAAAATTTATAGCAGACTTTCCTGTGAACACTGCGGAATTTTTCACAGCTATAACTTACGCCGCAACTGAGCTGTACATTTCGATGCATGTACTTGACCTTGAGAATCAAACCGCATTCCCTATCAAGACCAACCAATTCATCGATAAATTCATGAAATGCGGCACCACCCTACAAGAAAGTCTTACCAATATCATGGTAAACCTTGCATGCCCAGAAAGTGTTGAAACCATCAAGAATTTTACGACACTTTCAACATTGCCGGAACGCCTGAAAAATACAAATGTTATTTCAGAAATTTTTCACGGAAAGATACACGGTTGGAGCAAGGCGATATTTGTCCGCATCGGTAATGAAAAGCCTCTACGCCGAGTCCTGTACCTTGTCGAAAACGTGAACGCGCAAATGACAAAGCTGGAACAAGAGAAGGAACTCCTGGAGCAGAACCGCAAACAGCAAAATATGATTAACGCGCTCATGAACGGATTCACCTCCGTTATCGGAGTCGATTTTGTAACTGAAAAAGTGGAATATCTTCGCACAAGCAGTCGAATCAAAAACGCACTAAGCCTCATAAAAGAACAACCTACATTCAAGGCTCTTGTTGAACAACTTATCAATACGTCCGTTCTCGAAGAGGATCGGGATAGCATTCGAGAAGTGACAGACGAGTCCTATATCAAAGAATACCTGCCAGTCGGCAATAGTTTGTCAAAAATATTTCACAACGAACTCGGCCAGTATGTCGAAATGAAGGTTGTTCGAACTGGTGAAGAAACAACTTTATTCGGTTTTGCCGACAAGCATAACGAAATCACGGAAATAAACGACAAAATCTACAGGGATTCATTGACACAAGTAATGAATCGCAAGTATTTTGACGACAAACTATCATCACGCAACAGCCAAGCCGTTGTAATGGCTGATATCGACTTTTTCAAAGACGTTAATGACAATTTCGGTCACCAGTGTGGAGATGCCGCACTTACTGCGGTAGCATCGATACTGAATTCATCTGTTCGTAATCTGGACCGCATAGTACGTTATGGAGGCGACGAGTTCTTAATTTCGTTCAAGGGAATCAGTCATGAAGTGCTAAAAATCAGACTTGAACAGATGCGCGCCAAGGCAGAAAAAATCAAACTGAAAGATTACCCGAATGTAAAGTTAACGATGAGTTTTGGCGGAACATTCGGAGACGGAACGGTTTCAGACATGCTCTCTTATGCCGACAAGGCGCTCTATGTGTCCAAGAAAAAAAGGAACTGCGTTACCTTAGTTCCGTTCGAAAAATAAAATTAAGTATTTCCAACTTATACTGAGTTTGGCAATACAACTGTAAAAATAAGGTTCACATTTAGCGAATATTTTTGGACGTTGGTTCTCCAGTTAGCCAACAAATGTTTTTTCTACTTGAGCATAAATGACAAAAACGGCGAGCTAATGCCCGCCGCTTTCTAATTCTTTTTAAAAGAGGGATTAGTCGCCCGTTCTGTAGTTCGGAGCTTCCTTCGTGATGGTCACATCGTGCGGGTGAGATTCGCGGAGGCCTGCGCCCGTGATGCGGACGAACGTAGCCTTCTTGTAGAGTTCTTCGAGGTTAGCAGCACCGGCATAACCCATGGCAGAGTGAATACCGCCAATCAGCTGGTAAACGGTGTCGCGGAGCG
The DNA here is from genome assembly GCF_900142475.1 of Fibrobacter sp. UWH4. Taxonomy (NCBI): domain Bacteria; kingdom Pseudomonadati; phylum Fibrobacterota; class Fibrobacteria; order Fibrobacterales; family Fibrobacteraceae; genus Fibrobacter; species Fibrobacter sp. UWH4. Next base: position 636,589 of record NZ_FRAY01000001.1, on the reverse strand, counting down.
GTCCCTTGTACGGAACACGGCCTTCGATGCCTTCCGGAACAAACTTGCGCGGTTCCTGGACGCCACCCTGGAAGTAACGGTCGGCAGAACCTGCCTTCATGGCGCCGAGAGAGCCCATGCCGCGGTAGCTCTTGTAGCTTCGGCCGTCAGCGAGAATCACTTCGCCCGGAGCTTCTTCGGTACCGGCAAAGAGAGAGCCCACCATCACGGCGTGACCGCCAGCAGCGAGAGCCTTCACGATGTCGCCAGAGAACTTGAGGCCACCGTCAGCAATGATCTTCACGCCGACCTTGCGAGCCATCTTGCCGCATTCCACCACGGCGGAGAACTGCGGGTAACCGACGCCAGCCACGATACGGGTCGTGCAGATGGACCCCGGACCGATACCCACCTTGACGATGTTCGCACCGCACTTAGCGAGTTCTTCCACGGCTTCCGGCGTGCAGACGTTACCGGCGCAAATCGTGAGCTTCGGATATTTCTTGCGAACGGTCTTCACCATGTTACGCACACCGATGTGGTGGCCATGAGCCGTATCGATAATCAACAGGTCGACGCCGGCATCCACGAGAGCAGCCACGCGTTCAAGAGTATTGGCGGAAGTGCTGACAGCGGCACCGACGAGCAACTGGCCGTTCTTGTCGAGGCTTGCGTTCGGGTTGTTTTCGCGCTTCAAGATGTCAGTCATCGTAATGAGGCCCTTCAGGGCACCGGAAGCATCCACCAGCGGGAGCTTTTCGATACGCTTTTCGGCGAGGATTTCCTTCGCCTTGGCGAGGCTCACCTTCGGGCTTGCCGTCACCGGATTCTTGGTCATCACGGCACGAATCTTCACGTTCATGTCGCTCACGGTGCGGAGGTCGCGGCTCGTGAGCATACCGACGAGCTTACCCTTGGAAAGAATCGGGAAACCGCTCACCTTGTTGCGGGCGCGGAGTTCAAAAGCAGCAGATACCGGTTCATCGGCATCGAGCGTCACCGGATTCGTAACAATACCGGACTGCCAACGCTTGACCTTGCGAACTTCTTCGGCCTGGTCTTCGATAGACATGTTCTTGTGGATAATGCCGAGACCACCCTGCAAAGCAAGGGAAATAGCGAGCGGAGCCGTCGTCACGGTATCCATTGCAGCACTGATGATAGGAATGTTCAGCTTGATATTCGGGGCGAGCTGAGTGCTCACATCGGTCTGAGCCGGAAGAACAGAAGATTCTGCGGGAACAAGGAGGACGTCGTCAAACGTCAAAGCTTCTGGCAAAAGTTTCATATAGTACCTCTTTTGCGCATAGAATATAGTAATTTTCGGTTTTAAATCCTAGCTCTAAACCGCTAGAAATGTGTAAAAAAGAGCGTTTTAGCGATGAGCAGCGTCGAAATCGCCCTATTTGCCGTTATACCGTTCCATGCACTTTTCGATGCCGAGCTTGAAGTAGCATTCCACAAGCGCGGGCACTTTTGCAATGGCCTCTTCGAATATGGGGCGGTCTTCGGGCGAGAACTTGGCGAGCACCCAGTTGCTGAGGTCAAATTTCGGAGGGCACTTGCCCACGCCAAAGCGGATGCGCGGGAACTTGTCGCCCACATGCTCAATGATGTTGCGGAGCCCATTCTGACCGCCATGGCTACCGTCCTTGCGGCAACGGATACGGCCTACATCCAAATTAATATCGTCGCTAAAAACCAGCAGATGATCAACCTTCACCTTGTACCAGGTCATCAGGGCCTGCACTGCTTCGCCAGACAGGTTCATGTAGGTCTGCGGTTTTGCCAACAGGCATTCCTCGCCCGCGATGTTCACCTTCATGGTAAGCGCCTTGTGTTCGCTTTTCCAGTCCTTGTTCGGGTCGGCCAACTTTTCTACAGCCATAAAGCCCGCGTTGTGGTGAGCGTTTGAATACTGAGTACCAGGATTTCCGAGACCAACGATGATGTACATAACAGGTATGAGGTCGCGCCAAAGGCGCTTTGAGGTGTGAGGTAAACGGTAATATAGTAAATAGCTCATGCTTCGAGCCTAAAAAAATGACCTGCCTGCACGGAGCAGACAGGTCCAATTTCGATTGCTTGATGCAATTACTTAGCTTCGGCAGCCGGAGCAGCTTCAGCAGCAGCGTCGTCAGCCTTCTTACCGCTCTTGGCAGAGATCGTGAAGATCACGGTACGCGGCTGGCAAGCGAGTTCGATACCGTCGGCGAGCTTCCAATCCTTGGCGTAGAAGGTCGTCGGAGCCGGGAAGTCGGAGATGTCCATTTCGAGGACAGCCGGAATCTTGGCCGGTTCAGCAGCGAGCTGGATGTAACGGTTCTGCTGAGCGAAGGTACCGCCCTGAGTCTTGACGCCAACCGGAAGACCGGAGAGCTTGACCGGAACGCGAACCTTGACCTTGGAAGATTCTTCAATCTTGAGGAAGTCAATGTGTTCGATTTCCTGGGTCAGCGGATTCTTCTGGTAGTTATAAATTACGGCAGCGTTGCCGGCCTTGCCATCAATTTCCAGGTCGAGAAGCGTGTAACGCTTACCCGGGGCGAGAACCTTGCGAACATCGATTGCGCTAACGCTGATATTCACAGACTCCTGACCCTTACCATAATAGACAGCCGGGATCTTGCCTTCCTTGCGGAGACGGGCGCAGTCGCGGCTCTTGCCTAGCACTCTCGAGGTTGCTGCGAGTTTTGTGAGTTCCATAATTTTACTCCAATTAAGTAAATGGTTAAAAAAAATTCATTGGGGTAGCTGGATTCGAACCAACGAATAACGGAATCAAAATCCGTTGTCTTACCACTTGACGATACCCCAATGGTGGCGCAAATATAGCATTTTCGCCAAAATTTCAAAGGGTTTTAGCTAAAATCCCTCAAAAAAGCGGGTTACAACCTGGTACCTGGAGATCGGCTTCAGCTCTTCGGCAGCCTCTTTAGCCTGTTTACGCGAATCAAAGACGCCAAAAACCGACGCCCCCGACCCCGACATCAGGACGGATTTCGCCCCGAGGCGCTTGAACTCGTTTTTCATCTCTTCGACAAGCGGATGCTTGGGGAACACCGACTCTTCGAAAGCGTTGAAGGAATTGGCAAGCGCAAAGTCGATCGACGCGGTCTTGCCGCCCGCGCGCATACACTTTGCCCTGTAAGTTTCCCAGCGGTCCGGGCCGGACTTGGGCACACCAGCATAGGCATCCTTAGTTGGCACGGAATCAAGTGGAGTCGCCACGAGCAAATATTGTTCACCCGTCAGTTGCAACGGCTTTACAAATGTGAGCTTTTCGCCAATTCCTTCGGCGAAAGCTGTGCCGCCTCGCACCAAGAACGGCACATCGGCCCCGAGACGGGCACCGATTTCTTCGAGCTTTTCAAACTTGAATTTGAGCTTCCACAGCTGGTTCAACAAACGAAGCGTTGCTGCAGCGTCTGCAGAACCACCACCAAGGCCTGCTCCTAAAGGCATTACCTTGTTCAAATAAATGTCGGCTCCAAGGGTCGTGCCCGACTCCTGCTGCAGGAGCTTGGCAGCTTTGTAAACCAAGTCCGATTCCAGCGGATAATTTTGCGGTTCATTGTAGCAAAGCGTAATGCGACCATCGTGTCGAGGTTCGGCACTTACGGTATCGCCCGCGTCAACAGTCTGGAACAACGTGCCCAAGTCATGATATCCGTCTTCACGCTTGCGGATGACATCTAAGAATAAATTAATCTTAGCAGGAGCGTACTCTTTCATGGCGTTAAACTTAGTAAAAATATTCCAATTTGGAATACCTAGGACAAACTTTTCATTACCGTAAAAAAAAACAATATATATTAGGGGATGATAGTTTCTAACTATTAAATAAGCCCAAGGCTTGTAAAAACCAAAAGAAGAGAAAATTATGAAGAAAATCGTTTTCACCATTTTCTTTTGCCTTGCCATATTGGCGGCGGAAGCCCAGGTCGACAAAATTCTAGGACCATGGACCGCCATCGACCCCGATACCGACAAGCCTTACGCCACCGTACTCATCTATAAAAGCAGCAACGGGCTGTATTACGGCAAACTCACCGAAATTCTGGATTCCGACGACCCTGCCGACCAAAAGCTCATCGGCACAATCATCATCAAGATGTAACAAGGAGAAAATATGAAGAATCTGTTTTTAAAAGTGCTCGGCACTAGCTTATTGTATGCGGCAACTACCTTTGCCCAGTCGGCAACCGAAATTGCCAAGAAAGTCCACGACTTACCTTCCGGAAAAACATCGTCCGCAACCATTTCGGTTACCCTGATCGACAAAAACGGAAAGACCCGCAACCGAGAAATCGCCTCTTACACCATGAAGGATGGCTCCACCGACAAGACGGTCCTTGTATTCAAGACACCCAGAGACGTGGCGGGAATCAGCTACCTCACCTACGACTACCCCGACAAAGCCGACGGTTCCACCGTCGATAGCGACAGCTGGATTTACCTGCCGGCCATGAAAAAGGTGCGCCGGGTTTCTGGTTCCAGCAAGGACGACGACTTCCAGGGAACGGACTTTACTTACGACGACCTGGGCACCCGCAGCCTTTCCAAGGACAACTTCGCCCTTCTCGGCGAAGAGAAGGTAAACGGTGTTGACTGCTGGATTCTGGAAGCCAAGGCAAAAGACGCAAAGGCGAAAGTCAGCCGCCGTATCACCTGGGTTGATAAAAAGACCTACGTGGTCCGCAAGGGCGAATACTACGACAAGCAGAATCGGCTACAAAAGACACTCTCCTGCGAAAACATTCAGCAGGTCAAGGGTTACTGGACCACGTTGAAAATGACCATGACCAATGTGCAGACCAACCATAAGACCGTCTACGAAATCAACAACCTGAAATACGACGAAAAGGTAAACGAAAGTTACTTTACGGTGAGTGCCTTGGAACGCGAACTGGTCAAGTAGATTCATCAGGTGAGTTGAATATGAACGTCGAAAAGCTCAGTCAATTTTTCGGCAAGATTGGACGTACCCAGCTACGCCATCGCTGGAAAGTTCTTATTGCCCTGATCATCGTTACCGTCATCTGCAGTTCCGGCTTAAGTCAGTTTGCACTCGACATTGGCGAAGACGGCTGGTTCGGTGATTCCGACGACATAACGCTAAACACAAAGAAATACGAAGAAATCTTTGGAAACCTGAACGGCGTTGGCGTTTTGCTCGTAAAGCAAGGGGACGGAGACGTCTTTAGCGAAGACATACTGAAGGTCATCGACAAAATCGGGACCCGGATGAAGGACGAAATTCCTTTTGCAGACCGGCTCACCTCGATTATCGATGTCGACATTCCTGTTGGCAATGAAGAAGGTTTCGAAATCAAGAAACCTTACGAGAACGGCATTCCCTCGGATTCTGCGGAGCTGGCTCACGCGCGCGCACTCGTGATGCGCGGAAGCGAGAAGACGAATGCACTCGTAAACGCCCTCGTGAGTGACGACGGCCGAGAAACTTGGATTTCCCTATCGCTACACCCGTTTAAAGGAAAGGAACTCGACGAAAAATTCAACGGCGTGCCAGAAGAAGTCTCGGTTGCCATCGGATACAAGCTGATGGAAATCATCGAAAGTGACGAATTCCAAAATAAGGGTTTCAAGCTTTACGGTGGTGGCATGCCGTTTGACAATGCCAACGAAGACCGCTACGAAGTCCCCGAATACGGCATCAGGGTTCTCTGTAGCATCGGCGTGATGCTTTTGTTTTTGGCCTTGTGCCTGCGCAACGTTTTTGGCGTCGTTGTGCCTGCCGTTGCAACCCTCAGCGCCATTGCATCGGTCTTTGGCGCAATGTCTTATTTTGGAGCAAAAGCCGATTCCGCCCTCGTGACACTGCCGGTCGTTCTCGGCATGGCCCTTGCGGTGGGTTATTCGGTGCATTATATCAAGATGTTCAAGCTGTTCTTTAGACGCACAGGCAAGCGCAAAGAATCGGCAATCAAGTGTGTCGAGGAATGCGGATGGCCGGTGCTGTTTACCGTTCTTACGACCATGGCATCTTTCGTGAGTTTCCTGTTTGTCGACATGAAACCCCTGGAATGGATGGGCAAAACATCGGCCCTGGTCGTACTTGCCATCTATCTCTATGTAACCACATTAATTCCGATTTTACTTTCTTTCGGTAAAGACCGCGCCCCCAAGGCGAATCTCGAAGAAGGCGCCACCAAGTTAGACACAAAATTCTCTGATTGGTCGAAATTCGTCTATAAAAAGAAGAGGGCCTTTATCGTTGTTACGGCACTGATTATCGTCGCATTTATCCCCGGGATGTTTAAAATGACAGCGCAACTGGACTACCTTACTATAACAGGCGACAAGATGTCGTACATCCGAGAAACAAAGGAAATGCTCAAGACAAAGCTCGGCAACCAGTACAGTTACGAAATTATGATTTCCTATGACGAAGAAGGTGCCTTCAAGAAACCGGAAAACATGAAGGCTCTATTACAGCTAGAAGATTACCTGGGGACACTTTCGCTTACCAAGTGGTCGGGCGGCAAGGCTCGTGTGGAGTCAGCGACAAGCATCTTGAAAGAAATGAATCGCGCCCTGAACGAAGGAAAAGATTCTTTCTACACCGTTCCCGAAGACGAATATGTGCTTGCTCAGCTGATGGAACTTTCATCTATCGAAATGCGTGAGGATTTCAGCGACGCGATGGACGAAGACTTCAAGACGACCGTTGTCAATGTGGACATGACACAATTCGCCACAGAAGAAGCGCTCGCTAATATGGAGTCGTTGAAGGCAAAACTTGCTGAACTGTTCCCGGGCGCTAAATGCACCCTTCTAGGTGACATGATCCGGTATTCCGAAATGAGCAACCGTATTATTTTTGGAGGCCTGAAATCTTTCGGATTTTCGCTTCTGATTATCGCCATCATGCTGATTCTCGCATTCTCTAGCCTAAAGCTTGGGCTCATCGGCATGATTCCGAACGTGGCTCCAGTTATTTTGGTAGGCGGTGTCATGGGCTACTTCAACTTTGCGCTTGATTTCAGCACCATCACGGTAATGCCGCTAGTTTTAGGCATCGCCGTCGACGACACCATCCACCTTACGACGCACCTTAAAATGCGCTACGAACAAAGCGGTTCCTGCGTCAAGGCGATGGAAGCGACCTTCCGCGAAATTGGTTCGACCATGTTCCTGACGACAATTATCCTATGCACCATGTTCAGTGTCTACCTGTTCAGCCCGATGCGTTTCTTGATGGTGCTAGGTATTCTAATCATCATAGGCCTTTCGAGTGCATTGCTTGCCGACTACACCATTACACCGGCGCTCTTGCATGTGGCCAACCCCTTCGGCAAAGAAAAGGAGAATGTATGAAACGATTCACCGCCCTCGGCTTAGCTCTTGCCGCAACCGTTTGTAGCCAAGAAACAGTCTTCTTGGGTAGCCTCACCGCACAGGCGGGAGTTGGACTCCCGAACACGCACCACAACAAGGGTGATTTTCTACTCGGCCAGACGATCTTTGACGGCTCAATCAAATCGTACCTGGACGAAGCAATGGTTTACGTGAACGGCCAGATTGTCCACGACGCCTTGGGAAGTCAATCGACAAACGGCTCTTCTGCATTCGTTGCTGACGACGGCACCTACGCCCTAAAGCTCCGCGAAGCCTACATCGACTGGAAAGGCGAAATGCTTGCCCTCCGAATCGGTCGCCAAATTGTATCGTGGGGAAAGGCTGACGACATCCAGATTACCGATGTACTCAACCCGAGAGACGAATCAAGCTTTGTCGCAAGCGACTACAACGAGTCTAAACTCGGAATCGACGCCGTACGTCTTTCACTCTTGACCGAAAAGACTCAAATCGATGCGTACTGGATTCCATTTTTCACGCCAAGTATTCTCCCACTCGCGAGTGGAAACCCGCTCAACAGTCAAGTTTTCCCAAGAAAATTTGATGGATCGAGAGTTGGTGTTCCAGAAAAGTACAACGACTTCGAACTTCCAGAAAAGAAACTTTCTAAGAGCGAACTAGCCTTGCGGGCAAGCGCCTACACGTCGTTCGCGGACCTGTCTCTATATGGATTTTACGGGTGGGATGACCTTCCGTTGATTAGGTATTCTCCCTACATAAACGAATTCTATGAGGAAAACGATTTAGACACCCTTCTTGTTTCCGGTGAATACAAGAGGATGTACATGGTCGGTGCCGACGCCGCAATTCCTTACGGAGACCTTGTATTCCGATTCGAAGGCGCTTTTTTCCCAAAACGGCATATCCAAACAACCGCCTATTACCAATTAGAAAAATTCGTTAACGAAAACAAGATTCCTACAAGCGAGCGAAAGAATCAAGCAGTAGGCCTCGCGGGCCTTGACTGGACACCGAGCGGTGGCTGGACCATTACCGCACAGTACGTGATGGATAAAATTTTCAATTACAACGACAACCTTGACAGAAGAGATTACGAACATCAGGCAACATTAAGTATCGAAAAGTCCGTCTTGAATGAGACACTGACACTCATGGCATCGGGGGCACTAGACCTGCGGTATTTCTCCAGCGCAAGCGAACTTGAAATCGACTACAAGCTGACCGACGCCATCACGCTGAGTCTGATCGGGGACCTGTACTTTAGAGGGTATAAATACGGAATGTACGGCGGCTACCGCGATTATAGTAGCGTCACGTTTAAAGGGAAAATGAGTTTCTAAGAACGAGGTAAAAAAAGGAGAATTAGTATGAATAAACTAGCTTTACATATTGCGACACTATTTAGTTGCAGTCTCCTTTTTACAGAAGAAGCGGCCGATACTGCACAAGAAAAATCCCCCTGGGAAATTTCGTCTACGGTATCTGCCGCCTACTACCCCGAGGTGGAACACCACCGCGGTTCAAGCCATGTCTCAGGAATCAGCGGTCCTTACGACGGAATCGAGGCCGTTGCTGAATTTGACGCGGCCTATACGCTCCCCTTCTTGCGTGGCGACGACGAATTCACCGCCGACAACCATGTAACCTTCAATATGGGTCTAGAAATTTCACCCATTACGGTCGCACCCGTCGCATCGATTACCGTATCGCCCATTGCCTTTTTGGAACTAGCGATCGGCGGCACGGCAGGAACCGGCTGGAACGCGTTCGATTTATTCCAAGGCATGGCTGCATACAATGCAGCAGAGCCTGAATACAAGGACATGACTCCCTTTGCGCACTGGTACTTGTACGGCTGGGTCAGCGGCTGCTTTATGTTCGACCTCGCCGCCCTCTGGGAAGGCGACTGGCACCACGTTGTCGCTACGGCAACCTACAAAGCCGGCTACCAGAAATTGACTGGCACCGACAGCGATGTTTGGCTATGGCAGGCCTCCGAAGGCTTGGCGAGCGGCTGGGTGTACGAGCAGGAATATTTTGTAGGCTACCAAATGCCTTTGAAACTTTCGATGATCGGCGTCGGTACCACGCTTTCGGGCCATTATAAGTCCAGCGATTTCGGCGACTATTCGTCTCGCTACAAGGGAGACTTTATGACCATCGACATTTGGCCCATGGCCGAAATCACTTTTAGCAAGAAAGACAAGCTTTTTGTGCTTTTTGATTTCCAGTCGCGCCGCAGTTTCCACGAAAAATACAAAGACGTAGAATACGAGCCCCAAATGACCTACAGCGGTAGGGAATGGATTTTCTACACATTAGGTTTCCAGTGGAAGCACCTGTTTTAATTTTCCTTCAGTCTTTTTACTAAATATAAAAATGCAATACGGAGCCTAGAATGGAACTTAGAACTGCTTTGAATGATACAGAAATGACAATCGCTCTTTCTGGCGAGCTGAACACACTCACCTCGCCCAAACTTGCAGCCGAAATTGCAGCGCACATCGAACGGATAAATTCGCTAATTATGGATTTTAAAGAATGCGATTATGTATCCTCGGCAGGAATCCGAGTCTTACTTTCAACATTCAAGACCTTAAAAAAGAAACAGGGAAACATGCAGCTCATCAATATCGGCGAAAACTTCAAGGAAGTCCTAGACGCAACTGGACTCGACGCCGTATTCGGTTTAATTTAAATGACCAACTACGAAATAGAAATGGAACTTGACAAGGCATCAAAAGCCCTGTCAAAAGAAACGCAGTCTGTAAATCTATCTTACTGGAATTCCGGCTTCGAATACAAGGCAAAACTCAAAGATATCCTCAAATACGAATCCGGACAGGATATTTTTGACTATCGATATTATCTTCCTGAATCCATCAAGAAAAGCATCGCAAACAAATTAGGCTTTTCTAGCGAAGATTTCTATGAATCCCAAAGTTTTGCCTTTTCGCAAAGCACCCATTCGATTGTAACAATCGCAGTATTCCTTTCACAAAGAAATTTAAAAACAGGAATCATTGCGCCAGCATACTTTACGGCACAGACCTGCCTAGACGATTTAAGAGTCGCCTACCACGTTTTTAACGAATTCATTCCCGACTTCAATCAAAATTTTGATATCGGCCCCCTTATAAATTCGGACTGCGAAGCATTCTGGTTCACCTCCCCCATCAACTCGACAAGCGTTTATTTCAATCAAAATGTCATAAACGGCATTCAAGAACTTCTAGATGCAGGAAAATGGGTTATATTAGACGAGGCCTTATGCGTAAACGGGAAGGAACTTTCAAGAACACTAGGAATTCAAAAAAAATTAATTTATATCTATAGCCCACATAAGGCTCTAGGAATTCAGGGGATTAAATTTTCTGTCATTGTCACACATAAAAAGTTCACTGACGAAATTGATAGGCTCAAAGATTGTTACGGAGGCTCCCTAAATTATCTAAGTGAATTGGGAGCACGCCACTTCATCTCCCAAAATTACGACGAATGCCTTCGTTTTTACAATCAATTTTGGAGCGATAATTACAAACGAGTTCATCAGATTCTAGCAAATTACCATTTCGCTCATGTGTCACCTGATATATCCGGTCATTACGCCATGATCTTTCTTGACGGGTGTATAGGAACCGAAAATTTTATTTTCGCCATAAAAAAAATAATCAAGGAAAAGGGATATTTGATTTTCCCGGGGATTATGCACGGTTTTGACATAAGCAAACAGTTCTGTTTTAGAATCAACCTGCTCCTGAACAAGACGGATTTGGAAAAAGGACTTATTTCAGTTCTTGACGACATGGGCAAATTCATCGAGAATGCATAATGGCTAAAGAAAAATTTATCTCTGTACAAGACAAACTTACCGAACACGCACAAAAAACGCCCGACGCCATTGCCGTTATCTGCGCAGACAAGGAACTTTCGTACAAGGAACTTGACCAGGAATCAGATTATTTGGCGGCATCGCTTTTCGCCCTGGTCCCAGAAATCAGACAAGGGGATTTCATCACTCTTGTATTGGACAGATCCTTCTCTGTTCATATCGCCATCATGGGCGTTTTAAAAACGGGTGCGGCCTTTATCCCGCTTACGCCTGACACGCCTCTAGAAAGAATTGCATACAGCATTAGCGATTCCAAATCGAAAGCCATCATTACAACCGAAAAAATCAAGGCGGAACTTCTAGAAATAGGCAAATGCTCTTGCAAGATTTTCACACCAGAAGAACTCCTTGCCAAAGCGAAAAAAGAACATTTAAAAAAACAAGTTGTTCATGTAAGCCCCGATGACATGGCAATGTGCATTTACACCTCAGGTTCTACAGGAAATCCCAAAGGGGTCACGCTTAACCACAGGGCCATTTACGAAGAATTCTTTCCAGAACAATGGATCGCCATTGCCCAATATCAAATTCATCGATTGGCCGACATATCCCCATTCACGTTCATCCTTTTTTATACAGGATTCTTTTATTGCATTTATGCAGGTGCTCTATTTTATCTTAACAAAGAAAACGAGCTTAAAGATTTAACAAAATTTTCGGAACAGATCAAGAAGTATCAACTGGATTCCGTAATTGGAATACCTTCATTCATAGAAATTCTACTTTCTGCGGCAGACAAAGAAAATTTTGAAAGCATTATAGGCCTTTACATGGGCGGAGAGCCGCTCTCTCCGGAGCATGCCACGAAAATCTTCAGCAAACTCCCTACCGTAAAAATCATCAATGGGTACGGTACGACAGAAACTTGCTCCATGGCCGTGTGCAAGGTATTGCAAAATACAACAAGTTCCTTCACAAATGGAATTCCATACCAGACAAAAGTCTTCATCGTAGATGAAGAAGGAAACGAACTTGGACCAAACCAGAAAGGAGAACTTTTAATACAGGGCAAGACGCTTTCTTGCGGATACTTGAATCGCCCCGATGATACGGCAAAGAGCTTTATAGAATACAGAGGCGAAAGGACATACAAATCTGGAGATCTTGCCTATAGGACCGATAGCGGAGAAATCGTGATCTGCGGTCGAACCGACGATATGGTAAAGTTAAACGGACAGCGAATTGAGCTCCAGGAAATAGAACAATCCATCTTAAAAATCGAAGCCATTAAACAAGCTTCCGTTATTTTAAAGACCAGCGAAAAAGAGAATTTCCTTGTCGCATTCATTGTTGCAAACACTGACATATCTACAAAGGCTATCAAGGGTGAGCTATCAAAATTTCTTCCGCCTTACATGATTCCCTCGGTTTATGTCATGCTTGACAAGATGCCCTTAAATAAACACGGGAAAATCGATAAGCAAAGCCTAAAAATGATGGAAATTTCATTTAAGCATCTAAACGAAATTTCTTCAGAAATTAGCATCGAGAACATCCTATGTTCAGCGGTCAAAAAAGTTCTTGATCTAAAAAAAGGCCCCACTAAAGAGGATAATTTCTTTGAGCTAGGCGGATCCTCTATATCAGCCGTTGAGCTAATCATCGAAATTGAAAAGTATCATTTAACGCTGACCGTTTCAGACATTTACTACGGAAAGACAATCGAACGGATTGCAAAAAAAATACAATTAAACAAGAACTTAGACAACAACGAAAAATATGAAGAGCAATGCCGAAAAAAAACATTCAACATAAAGGCAGAGCAAGAATTTTTCCTCTCTGAAGAAGAACAAAAATCCGGCAGTAATTACGTTTACAACTTCTCTTACGTTGTCACACTTGGAAATCAATACGACGAGAAAAAAATATGCGAAGCCGTTGATACGATGGTTCAAAAGCATCCGATGATGATGTCTGTTTTTTCGAAAGATGAATCGGGAAAATACTCCGTCTCATACCGTCCTGAATTGATAAAAAAAACAGAATTATGGCACACCTCCGAAAAAGAATTCAACAAGTTTAAAGAAAAGCCGGAGCGTCCATTCAATTTATTCGGAGAACATCTGTATAGAACCAAAGTCATTGTAACAGAGAAAAACAAGTACCTCTTTGTGGAAGTCCATCATTCTCTAGGAGACTATTACTCGTGTTTTATATTCGCCGTACAGACCTTCAACGAGTATTACCAAGAAAAATCAGGAGATGACTTTTATTATTCGTACTTACAAGACCTAGAAAACACCAAGAAGTCCACAAAATATGCTGAGGCAAAAAGATATTACGAATCCCTAAAGGGCGATTCCAAGTGGTGCAGCGTACTTGAATATGACCATACAAAATCTTTCGGGAGAAGCGCTTATTTGGATTACGATTTAGGAATCTCCCTCGATCAAATGAACCAAGCCGAAAAAAGACGTTCTACATCCAGGAATGAACTTTCTATTGCGGCGGCAATACTAGCCCTCTCCGAGATGACAAGAAAAAAGAAAATCTGCTACACCTGGACTTACGACAACCGAAAAGAAGGCAAGTACCTCGAAACCATTGGCAGCTTCGAAGAAAATCTACCCATCTTTATCGATCTTAAAAAAACGGATTCTCCCTCAAAAATTCTTTCCGAGATTTCAGAACAAATCCTAAAGGGTATTTTCTATTCGGAATGCCTAGGTGATATTTTCTACAATGACGAACTGGACACATACACCTTGGAAATCATCTACCAAAAACATGGCCATGAAGACGCCTTGTTGAGCCTAATTCCGTCGGAGGTTCAAATCGAAGAAGTGGGATTGAACCGCAATGCAGCAATGCCTTTCGAAATAGAGGTTCGCGAAAGTCCTTCGGGACTATCCCTGTTTATCGAGTATGCGGAAAATCTATACACTCCAAAACAGGCGTTACAGTATGCGGAACTGTTAAAAAAGAATTTGACCCTTTTGATGAGTACCTAATCAAATTACCATTTTTTCAACCTATTATTATATTTAAATGAATGAGCAAGACATTTCTGTCTAAAAAGTTTCTTTCGCTACTGGTTTCGGGAACAGTCTACATGATTGTCGTTCCAATCCTGTTGCTGTCGGATTCCGTGATTTCAGGCCTTGTCTTAGGAGAAACGAGCGTCGCCGGCATCAGCCTTGTAACCCCCGCATATTCCCTAGCCGCCTTTTTTGGCGGAATCCTTTCGATTGGCGTTCCTATCTTGTACAACCGCGCCATGGGAGAATTTGATCAAGCGAAAGCAACCCAGTATTTCAGGGTCGGATTGACCGCTGCTGTTAGCATAGGCGTACTCTTGTTCTTAGCCTTTACGCTGTTGGGCGATACCTATCTCCATTTTTTCGAAGCGACCCCCGCTGTTTTTGAACAGGCCAAGCAGTATTTCTTTTGGTACAAGCTAACCATTCTGATTTTGCCTTTATTCCTACTGATGTGCGAAGCCGTATTTTCAGATGGAGACGACACGATTAGCACAATCGCAGGCATCATACAGCTAGTTGTCAACATTGCCCTTTCCACAGTCTTGGCAAAATCCATAGGTATCGAAGGTATCGCCCTGGGTTCGTTTATCGGTACCGCACTTGCACTTTTAGTGACTAGTCTCCACTTATTCAAAAAAGGAAACTCGCTAAAAATCGGATTTCACTTTTCAATTGCAAAAATTTTTCACATAGCGAAATACAGTACGATTGATGCGAGTACCTATCTATTTTTCGCCTGCTTTGCAGTGATTGTCGAAAAATACATCACATTCGCATTCGGTTCTGAAATGCTGATTATCGCCTCCGTTATATTCTTTGCAAAAGAGTTTCAGATTATTTTTGACGGCATCGGCGAAGCCATTACACCCCTCATCAACATCTATCTAGGCGAAGAATCCTACCGCGGCATTAAAAATTGCTACAGGCTCGCGCAGAAAGCGGCTGTTGTCGAAGGGGTTTTAATGACCGTCATCATAGCGGCAGCGGCTCCGCTCATCGTAAAAATTTATGGCATCGAGAATCCAGAAATCGCCGAGGAGGCCATCAACGGGGCACGCATTATTGCTCTTGGGCTCACCGGAACCAGTCTTCTCTACTTGCTCTCTTCGTATTATCTGCTCATCGACAAGATTTTTCTCGGAGCTTTTCTCTGCGGATTACGCGACGTGATTGTCGCCGCCCCCTTCCTATTCATTCTCGGCGAAAAGTTTGGAATTTACGGTTTCTTTGTCGGGATAGCCCTTTCGAGTATTTTCGCCTACATCGTCTCGACACTATTTATCCGCATCAAATACGGCAAAGAAAATTACCCCTTACTACTTGCTGATAAAGAAAAACGGCTAAACTACCGTTTTTACGAACTCAAGCTGGAACCGGAATTGATTATTGATGTTCAAAAGCAGATAGAGCGATACCTTCTGGAAAACGGTATCAACAAAAAAATCATAGCCAAAGTCAAATTGCTCATTGAAGAACTTTTTATGCTTGTTTACGAGAAAAACGGGAACACGACTACCTATGCGGAATGTTCCGTCTTTATTCGCGAAGATGGAATACAGATTATCACCAAGGACGATGGCATTTTATTCGACTTATCAAGCGACGATGTAATCGCTGGTTCCATAACCGAGTTCATGGTTTCGGGGTATATGGAAAAAATGAAAAATAACAAAATGTACCTCACAACCATGAGTTACAACCGCAACACATTCAAGGTAAAATTCGAGGCCTAAATATGACCTATGAAGAAATTGCAGAAACCCTATTTGTCGAAATATCCGTTTTCACGACCTTGCTAACCGCATTCATGTTGTACAACAACATCGTGCTGTACAAGATGAGTTTCAAGGACAAACTTTCCATCATGCTTGTATCGGCAACGGTCTTATCCGCTTTTGACGGAATCTGGCATTTTGTAGATGGAAATCTTACATACAAGATTCTTAACTACGCTTGTGCCTATGTTTTTGCAATTGCAATGATGCTCGGAACATCGATGTTTACGCGATTTTCGTTGAACCAATTTGAAATCAAGATGAGTTCAAAAAAATTGCACTACGCACTATTTGTCGCACCCACCGTTCTTACCGTTATTTTATGTCTAACGACACCTTGGACCGGCCTAGTATACTCCATCGACGAACATGGGGACATTCAATATGGCATAATCTTTGATTATTGCTTGGTACCGATTGCTTTCGTGTACGCGGGTTCACCATTGTTGCAGTCCTTCTATTACTTAATCCGACGCAGAAAATCAAATGCAGAAAAGAAATTCTACGGCCGGTGTATTTTGATAACCTCCTTATTGATTGCAGGAATTGAGTTTATTCAGCTATTCGTCTTGGAACTTGATGAAAATTATCTAGAAACCGGTCTTTCATCCGCCATCGCACTCGCCTTCTTTACAACAAACGTGAACACAAATAGGTTCGTCAAGAATCGTGAGAAAATAGTGGCCGTCGAAACCGACCTGAACCTCGCAGCAAACATTCAAACAGGTTCTCTTCCTTCCGTAGAGAAAGCTTTTGTCAACCATCCCGACGTAAACATCTACGCGGCCATAGATACCGCCAAGGAGGTTGGCGGAGACTTTTACGATTTCTTTGAAATCGACGGCACGCATATTGCATTTGTCATCGCCGATATTTCGGGCAAAGGTGTTCCCGCGGCCCTCTTCTCGATGACCGTGAAGACGATGATCAAAGACCATGCTTCGATGAAGCTATCGACTGCGCAGATTTTTACCGATGTCAACCGGATCCTGTGTGAAAACAACCCCGAAGAAATGTTTGCCACAGCATGGATTGGCATTCTAGACACCAAGACACGCATTTTAAAATTCACCAATGCTGGCCACAACGCCCCCTGTTTTGCAAGAAAGGGCAAAAAATTTGAATTTTTGAAGAACAAGCATGGGTTATTCCTTGCAGGCATGGACGACACTCAGTACAAGGAATCCGAGATTCAATTACAGGATGGCGACAGCCTTTTAATCTATACCGACGGATTAACCGAAGCACACAACGACTCAGGAGAACTTTACGGCGAAGAGAGACTGCTGAAAAAACTCAATTCGGCCGATGTCCGTGGCGGCAAAGCATTCTTGACTCAGATCAAGGAAGACCTGCAAGCTTTTGTGGGTGATGCCGAACAATTCGACGACATTACCATGTTGTCAATTTCTCTCAGGTAGACAAAGCCGCAAACTTACCCGAATTTTCCGGAGCGTTCCATGTTCTGGATTTCTTCGATTCCGAGCAGCATGGCGCGGGGTTTCGAGTTACCCTTAGCAGGGCCACACACGCCGAGGCTGTAAAGTTGGTCCACAATTTTACCGGCTCGGCTGAATCCCACGCTAAAGTGGCGTTGCACCGCCGAGGTCGAAAGCCCACGGCATTCCACCGCCCAAACGGCTACTTCATAGAGCAGTTTGTCGAGTTTGCCCAAGTCCTTGCCTCCGCCCTCGCCGTCTTCGTCGCCTTCGCCGTCAGAGACGTCGAACGATTCTACCTGCGGGTAGAATACGTTCTGGTCGGAGCAGGCATCGGCAAGCTTTTCGGCTTCTTCGTCACTCAAGAATGCACCGTGAACACGAACCGGTTCCGGATCGTTCACAGCCTTGTAAAGCATGTCGCCGCGGCCAAGCAACTTTTCGGCGCCGGCATGGTCCATGACCGTGCGGGCGTCAATCTGCGATGCCACTTTGAAGCTGATACGAGTCGGCAAGTTCGCCTTGATAATACCCGTAATCACCTTGACGGAAGGGCGCTGCGTGGCAAGCACCAGGTGAATGCCCACGGCACGAGCCTTTGCGGCAAGGCGCGCCACGTTCTTTTCGATTTCCTTGCCGGCAACCATCATGAGGTCCGCCATTTCATCGATAATTACCACGATGAACGCCATGCGGTGACTACGGTCTTCTTCGGGCACTTCATCAGGCAACTCGCCCGCTTCGAACTTCGCGTTAAAGCCGCCAATGTTACGCACCTTCGCCGATGCCAAAACTTCAGTACGGCGGTCCATTTCATAGCACAGCCACTGCAACGCCTGAATTGCAATTTCGGGCTTGGTAATGACAGGCGCCAAGAGGTGCGGGATGTTTTCGTACATCTTGAGTTCCACCGCCTTCGGGTCCACCAGAATCATGCGAAGTTCGTCAGGAGTCTTACTGAAAAGCATCGAGGCCATGAGGGCGTTAATGCACACAGACTTACCGGAACCCGTCTGACCTGCAATCAGCAAGTGCGGGGCCTTGGCCAAGTCCATCGTGAACGCTTCGCCGGTAATGTCCTTACCGAGCGCCACCAGAATCTTTTCGGGCGAGGGCTTGAACTTTTCGCTCTGGAATACATCGAGGCTGTACACCGTCTGGAATTTGCGGTTCGGGATTTCGATACCGACGGCGGCCTTCCCCGGAATCGGGGCTAGAATACGCACCGAAGAAACCTTGAGTGGAAGCGCCAAGTCTTCTTGCAAGGCAGAGAACCGGCTCACCTTCATGCCCGGGCCCGGTTCCACCTCGAAACGAGTAATCATCGGGCCCGTTTCGCAACCGATCACGCGGCCCTTCACCTTGAAGTTTTCGAGTTTTTCTTCAAGCATCTTGCCGATAGCATTCAATTCCTCTTCACTATAATCGGCGGTCTGCGGCTCATGTTCTTCCAAAATGTCACTAATGGCAGGCACCTTGTATTCGTCGTAAACCGTGGTCGGGTCACGCTGCGGAATCGGAGAGGCCTTCATTCCCGCTGTTGATGTACCGCTCGGCACATTCCCAATCGATCCATCACCCCCTTCGGCAAGCTCAGGGAACTGATCGTCCAACATTTCAGGGACCTCGCCCACGTCATCGGCACCGTAAACTTCGGGCACAAACGTTTCGTCATCAGAGGCTGCCGCACCGATTGTTTTGGCGCCGTCGCCACCCAGCAAATCCTCGGCATTCACATTTCCGCGAGTCGGCTCGCCCGCCATCACCGTGCGGTCATCTGCCGGGACCTGTGTCATGGATCTTTGCGTTACACCCTTTGCAGCAGGCATCGTTCCGGTCGGCATCGCACCTGCAGCCACCGTGCGCGTCGCCATAGAACCCGTCACCGGAGAACCATCGCGACGCACATCGCCCTTTACCTGCATACGGCCGAGGTGATCCTTTTCCCAAGCAATCAAGTCACGGGCGCGCTTGAGGGCCGCAATTTTTTCCTTGACTTCCACGATTTCAAGAGCGTTCATCTTGCCGCCGTTCTGGCGCAGATAATCTTCGAGCCTGCGGATTTCAGGGTCTTCGTCCAAGTTGTACTCGCCCGCCACGTTGTTCGTAGGTTCTGGCTGCGGCTGAACCACCTCTTTCACCTGGTGCGGCGTCATGGTCTGCAGCACTTCATCCGGAACATTGGGAATTTCATTCATCGAGCCGTTCAAGCTGAATTCGTCATCCATCCAGCTGTTGCGTCCACTAAACGGAGACACTTTGTTCTTTCGACGAATATTGAAACCATCCGGTTTGATATTCACCGTATTGTCGTCCATGTAAACGCCTCGGGGGAGCCCTGCTCCCGGCAAGTCCATATTCGTCCGCACCTGGGCATATCGACCGGAACGCGTACTTTCGACAGGTTCTACAATTTCACCCTCGATAGGCTCCCTTTTCTTGAACACCGACTTCAGCCAAGCCGTTGCCTGCACGATAAACTTAAAATGCCTCGGACGCAATCCAAAAGCAAGCACCAACACCAGCACCACCAAAAAGAGAGAAATGCCTAGCGGCATCAGGAACGATTCCTTTCCGAACACGGGAGCCGCCACGAACTGGTTCAGGAACTGCCCCACCACGCCCCCGTTCTGCATCAGTTCGGCCCTGGGCACCTTCACCTGGCCATAGTTGCGGATGGCAAAAAGAAACGAGAAATTGACCGTCAACAGCGAGAGGCCAACGGCATAGCGGATGAATGTAAAGCGTCGACTAGACGAAATAAGGGACAAGCCCCAAAGCACCATGGCACCCGCCGCAACGACGGACGCTACACGGCCAAGCATATAAGCAAGCCCATTGGGAAACATTTTTCCGAGATATGGCCCCAGAAAACCTCCTGATTCACCACTATACACGGAACAGAAACACCCCAATGCCAAAAACAAGCCAAACGCGACAAGCGCCCAGCCCCCGATAATGGAACCAAAGCCCTGAGTATCCGAATTCGGAGTTAAAACCTTTTTCGATTTAGAAGACTTTCCCGCTTTTTTCGACGTCGATTTCTTTTGTGTAGCCAAAATGCCTCCGCAATTACCTTTTAAATATAGTTCTTCTAAAAATATTTGGCTCACCGGCATCGCAAAATATACCGTAACACATTGACTGTCAACGAGTTATGCCACTATGCCTTATTTTTCCATTGTCCCTATCTATTTATTTATCGTTTTGCCTCAAAATTTTGTATAACAACATATTATTATCTTTTTCTTATGCAAGCGAAGATTTCCAAGAAGCTAAAGAAGGTCATTGCCGGTTTTACCGCTTCGACTATCATAGTCGTTGCCATCCTTATTTTCGGAAGTACTCAAAACGATATCGTCGGGAACTCCAGAAACAGTAGCGAAGCCCTTGAGAACCTCTTTTACGACTTGTTTTTCAAGGGTGCCACCTATGTTGACGACAGCGATGTGGCCCTGAACGAAAAGATTACCATTGTCGAAAAAAACGCATCGAACAAGAACGACCCCAACATTTTCATTGTTGACATCGACGAGCCCTCCCTAGAAACTCTAGGCCCCTTTAACGAATGGGACCGCGACGTCCACGCCAACGTCATCAAGAACCTGAGCAAGAGCAACGCGGCTGCAATCAGTTTTGATATCGTTTTCAAGACCGCCGACTTCGGCAAGAAAAAAGCGGACCAGGTGCTGCAGGTTCTCGGAAATATCGCCCCGGACACCCCGTGGGATTCCACCTACCCCGAAATTCTCGCCAACTACAACTACGACTCCATGCTCGTCTCCGCTATCAAGGAAAGCGGCCACACCATCGTCTGCGATGTGTTCGGCGACGCGAAGGGATACAAGCACGAATCGCAATGGCGCAAGCTGAGCGGCGAAATGCGCGCCCAGGAAATCGGCCTCGGATCCACCTTCAATAGCAGCCAAGTCGACAAGCCCGAAAATATCGAGCCCAAGGACCTTCTCGATAACATCTTCCCGGAACTCGCCCAGGCAGGTGCCGGTCTCGGTTCCGTGAACGCCTACCCGGACAACGACGGTATCGTGCGCAAGGTGTCCATGTTCTACCGTTTCCCGAATACAGACATCCCCCCTACCAAGGACACAACCCTGCTTGAAGTCGGGCATATCGATTCCAGTCACATCTATACGACCATGTCCCTGATGACCATCTTGCACCTATTCCACCAGAAACCCGAGAACGTTAAAATCAAGATGGGGCAATATATAGATGTCGGCAAGCCTTTCGGTATCTACAGGGACTCCGCGGGAACCTTCCACACGACTTACCCGAATTTTAGCTACCCCATGTTCACTGCACTCAAGAAAAAACTTTCCGAAAAGAAAATTGAAAAAACAGCAAGCAAGACATTCATCGACGTTTCATTCCGCATTATCGTTCAAAAAGATTCCCTGGGACAGATCACCCTGAAAATCGGCAACAATCCGCGTCCCCTCGACATCGAGCAGTCCAGACTGATTATGAACATTACGGAAGCCACCCTGGATTCCGTCGAAGAGGATAAGCCCGTCATTCTCAACAAGCTCGCCAAACTGGAATTCGACGAGGACGAAGACGACAAGGATTATTTCGTCATTTCAATCCGCGACCCGGATAGCGTAAGTGACGACGAAGGTGAAGAGGACGAGGAAGAAGAAGAAGACTACGACCTCATCAACATCAGCCGCTACACCGTCAGCACGCTCCAGCTTTTTGCCGATTCCATCAAAAGAATTCCTAACGGCAAGTCCGTCTACCTGTCACTCGACATGGACATCAACTATGACAAGCAGTTAAGGCGCTGGAAATCAAACCAGGTCATCCTCTCCGACGCCGTCATCCGCGACATTCAGGCTACAGACGAAGAAAAAATCACGAACCTCAAGCCCGGCGAAGAACTCCGTTTCGGCCCCGCCAAAAGAATTCCGATTGATCAATTCGGACGCTATCAGGTTAATTTCAAGGGCCGATACAATGTCGCCGATTCCCGCCGCACTTTCCAGCACCTATCCTACAAAGACGTCGCCTCGGGCGAATCCAGGACCGAGCAAGGAAAAATCTTTATTCTCGGTTCCGCCGCGGCGGCCCTCTTCGACTTTGTGCCCGTTCCCAGCGAAGAAAACTACCCTGCCGTGCTGATCCACGCCACCATCATCAAGAACATCCTTGAAGACGACTACATCGTCACTTTGGCTGAAAACTACCAGCGGATTATCGTCATCCTGCTCGCCCTGATTAGCCTTTTCCTCGGGCTCTATTTCCGAAGCTACTTTTCGGTCGCCATATCGGTCATCCTGATGGCTGCCTACGTGATGGTCGCCTACAAATATTTCCAGAACGGCCTCTATATCGGCGTATCCAAGCAGGTTCTCGCCATGCTGCTGACCAACATCACAGCTCTGGTGGTACAGTTCTATTTCGAAAACAAAGAAAAGAGCTTCATCAACAACGCCTTCAAGCAATACATTTCTCCTGAACTGATCGACGCCATGGTGGATAACGAAATTATGCCCACCCTGGGTGGCGAAAAATCGAACATTACCGCCTACTTTACCGACATCGCCAGTTTCTCGACTTTCTCCGAAAAAATCGGCGACCCGAGTAAGTTGGTTGAACTGTTGAACGAATATTTAACCGCCATGACCGACACCCTGCTTGCAAACAAGGGAACGCTCGACAAGTACGAAGGTGACGCCATCATCGCGTTCTTCGGTGCACCGATGCCATTACCTAACCACGCCCAGAGCGCCTGCGACTCCGCCGTGGACATGCAGAACAAGCTGCTGGACCTCCGAAAAAAATGGGCTAGCGAAGGCAACAAATGGCCGAAAGTCGTTCACGATATGCACATGCGCATCGGTATCAACTCGGGCGACATCGTGACCGGAAACATGGGCTCCACCATGCGCAAGAACTACACCATGATGGGCGATGCAGTGAACCTCGCCGCACGTCTCGAAAGTGCGGCAAAGCAGTACGGCGCCTACATCCAGATTAGCGAAGATACGCAAAAGCACCTGGAACCGGGACGGTTCATCTACCGTTCTCTCGATACCATCCGCGTGATAGGCAAGAGCCAGCCGGTAAAGACATTTGAACTTCTGAACAAGACCGGTTGCGAAAACGAAGCCAGCCTGACCGAACTGGTCGGCATTTGGGAAAAGGCCCGCGCCTGTTACCTGAACATGCAATGGGATGATGCCATCGAACTTTTCAAGCAATGCCTCGAAATCGAGCCGCACCACCCCGACCGCGATCCGGGCAGCAAGACAACCCCGTCGCACATCTATATCAAGCGCTGCGAGGCATACAAAATAACCCCGCCTGTTGCAGAAGGCGAGGTATGGGACGGTGTATTCACCGCTACAGAGAAATAGTTGATAGTGCTTAGAACTTAGCTCTTAGATCTATGTTCTAAGAGCGTAGCGGACTAAGTTCTAGTTCAACTCGATATTGTCGATCAGGCGAGTCTTTCCGAAGAAGGCGGCCACCAAGATAACTACCTTGTCTTCGGGAGCGAGCATCCCGGAGAACTTCTGCAAGTCCTTCTGGTTGACGACTTCCACGAACTGCACGATGCCGCGAGCGGCAAGGATAGACTTCAGCACGATATCACGAATCTTGGAAACGCTGCGTTCGCCCGCCTCGTAGGCGGCCTTCGCCTGCTTCAAGCCACCATAAATGCCCAGGGCGCGGTTACGTTCGTCTTCGCTCAAGTATTCGTTGCGGCTAGAAAGGGCAAGACCGGAATCTTCGCGCACCAACTTCACGCGGTGAATCTGCAAGTCAAAATTCAGGTCCTTCACCATACGTTCAATCAGGAATACCTGCTGATAATCCTTTTCGCCAAAGTAGGCGTGGTTACAGCCCGAAATCAGGAACAGCTTGGACACCACCGTGAGCACGCCGCGGAAATGGCCCGGACGGTATGCGCCACAATACAGGCTCTCCAAGGTCTCATCGCGAACAAGCGTCAGCGGGTCACCATCAGGATACATCTCCTGCACGCTCGGGGCGAACACATAGTCGGCTCCGAGAGAACCGGCGAACTTGGCATCCGCTTCCAGGCGCTTCGGGTACTTGTCCAAATCCTCGTTCTTGCCGAACTGGATCGGATTCAAGAACACGCTCACCACCGTGATATCGCAGTCCTTGACGGATTCCTTGATAAGGGCCCCATGGCCATCGTGCAGGGCACCCATCGTGGGAACAAGCCCGATAACCTTGCCTTCCTTAGAAAGCGGTTTGAGGATTTGACGCAGGGAATCAACAGTCGTTACGATTTGCATTATTTACCTTCTGGAACAAAGTAGGTCGTCTGCTTGGGACAGGACGCAATCGCATCCAGCACCAGTTGCAGGTGGTTTTCGTTGTGTACAAAATCAATATTGTCGGTATTGATGATCAACACCGGCGCATAAGGATAATTCCAAAAATGGCGGTCAAAACGATCCATAAGGCCACTCAGGTAAGACCCTTCAATAGTCTTTTCCATGGTTCGTCCACGTCCGTGAATTCGCTTCAGCAACGTCGGGACAGACGCCTGCAAGTAAACTACCAGATCCGGTCTCGGAATATCGTGGTTCAAGGCCTTCGCCACCTGGTCGTACATGGCGTATTCACTTTCGGACAAATTCTGGGCCGCAAAAATCTGGTCCTTGTCGTAAGTAAAATCACTCACCAAGAGGTCATGGAAAAGGTCGCTCTGCAAGGCGGAGTGCTGCAACTGCTTGAGGCGGTCGAGCAAGAAAAAGAGCTGCGTCTGGAAAGCGTAGGCCTGCTTGTTCTGGTAGAACTTTTCAAGGAACGGGTTTTCCTCGAAATTTTCCTCGATGAACATCGCATTCCAGCGCTCGGCAATAATCTTGGCAAGGGAAGTCTTCCCCACGCCGATAGCGCCTTCGATGGCCAAAAAATGAACGCCCTTTTCTCTCAGCATATCAGGGTTCCTCCGAGGTTACGACGCGGAACGGAATCTTTTCTTCTTTTTGCAACAGGCCAGATAGCAGATCCTTGACCTTAAGTCCCGTTTGCGGATCTTCCCAGTCGGGAGCAATGTCGTTCAACGGAACAAGCACGAACTGACGGCTCACTATCTGGGGGTGGGGCAGATTTGGACGCCCTTGCCGAACTTCCTTACCAAAATAAAGCAAGTCCAGATCAATTTCACGAGAATTCCAATGGCCACGCGGCTTGCGCCCCAAAATAAATTCTGAACCTTTCAGGTAATGGAGCAACTTGGTGGAATTTCCCGAATACCAGAAACTGACGACCTGGTTAAAATAGGGTCCCTGGCCTGCCGGTCCTACCGGAGGTGTTTCGTAAATCGGGCTTTCCATCCAGCCACCCGCCGAAATCCGGCGAAGCATTTCGCGGCCTTCGCCAAGATGCTTGTATCGGTCAGGGAGATTGCTGCCCAGGGCTATGAAAACTCTTTCTAAGGAATCCACGTCGCAAATATAGATATTCAAATTTTCACTTTTCTGTCAAAAAAGAGCTTTTCAACTGTTAAAAACACGAAAAGAGCCCCCAAAAATCTCATGAAAAAAATTTTTATGAAAAAAATGAGGTTTCTTATGACAAAATACTTTTTTTTAATTATCTTGTATCCTGCTACGCAAAGTAGAACAACACTAGCCCCTATTAGTCATTTCTAGCAACTCGACTTTGGGCACAATTTCATTATAAATATTATCCATACAAAATCATTCATTATTGTATTAAACCTATAGGACACTATCGTGGCTCCAACAAAAAAGAATCTTAAAGAAACTCATCTTGCAGATCAAGAATCCACCGGCATCGATGTTCCGGCAGAAGTGCAGGGTAACATCGAACTAGCTCCCGCCGAAGTCGCAAAGCCCAAGCGCGGCAGGCCCTCGACCAAGACCGCCAAGGCAGAAGGCAACGACGAAAAGAAACCGAAGAAAATCAAGAAGATTCCTGAGCAAGAAGCAGTCGCTACAGGCGAAGAAATGATTATTACGGACAACGCCCCTGTAGAACCCGTCACGACAGAAATTAAAAACACCAACGAAACCGCTCCCTCCGAAGCAAACATCCAGAACGCGCCCGTCGAAAATCAAGCCAGCATGCCCGCCGAAAACCAGGGCGAAGACCAGAACAACGGAGCCACCGAAAATCAGGGCATCGCGGCCGATGCAAGCCAGGGCGACCAGGGGAACGGCCAGCAGAAGTTCCAGAACCAGCAGAACCGCCAGTTCAACAAGTTCAACAACAAGAACAACCGCCGTTTCGACAAGAACAACCGACAGAATCAGAGATTCCAGCCCGAAGAAGAAGACACGACTCCGCTCCCCGAACCGGACTCCGAAGCCTGGAACAAGGCTCGTGAATGCTGGAGCAAGTACCGCAAGATGACCATGAGCGACTTGCAGGAACTCGCCGCGCAAAAGGAAAATCTTGACTTTAGGCGTTACCGCAAGCAGTCCCTGGGTCTCTTGTTGCAGAGCCTCGAAAACGAGAACAACATCGTTTACGCCGAAGGCCTCCTGGAAGTCACCCCGCAAGGCCACGGATTCCTGCGCAACACCGAATTCAACTACCAGCAGGGACCGGACGACGTTTACGTAAGCCAGAACCTGATCCGCAAGCTCGGACTCAAAATCGGCGATACCGTTGCCGGTCTCGCCCGTCCGCCGCGCGACCAGAACGACAAGTACTACGCACTCCGCCGTGTAGACAAAGTAAATTTTGAAGATCCCGAAAAAATCAAGCGTCGCGTTGCTTTTGAATACTTAACCCCGATTCACCCGAACGAAAAGATTCAGCTGGAATGGGATCCCGAAGAATTAAGCACCCGCGTCATGGACTTGTTCTCCCCCATCGGTAAGGGTCAGCGCAGTATTATTCTCGCACCTCCGCGTACCGGTAAGACGATCCTGTTGCAGAACATGACTCGCGCGATTGCCAAGAACCACCCCGAAATCATCATCATCGTACTTCTGATTGACGAACGTCCTGAAGAAGTGACCGAAATGCGTGAAATCATCGGCAAACTGG
The DNA here is from genome assembly GCF_900142475.1 of Fibrobacter sp. UWH4. Lineage (NCBI taxonomy): Bacteria > Pseudomonadati > Fibrobacterota > Fibrobacteria > Fibrobacterales > Fibrobacteraceae > Fibrobacter > Fibrobacter sp. UWH4. Next base: position 609,153 of record NZ_FRAY01000001.1, on the reverse strand, counting down.
TCGAAGCAAACCCGAACCTGCGCGCCGAAGTGGTGGCATCCACCTTCGATGAACCGCCTGACCATCACGCCCGCGTAGCCACCATGGTGCTCGAAAAAGCCAAGCGCCTCGTGGAGCAGCAGAAGGACGTGGTTGTCTTGCTCGATTCCATTACCCGTTTTGCCCGCGCAAACAACGTGGTGATTCCGCACTCCGGCAAGATCCTTTCGGGCGGTGTGGACGCGAACGCCATGCAGTTCCCGAAAAAATTCTTCGGTGCAGCCCGTAAGATTGCCGACAAACTCGGAGACTTCCAAAAGGATTCTAACGGACAGGTCGTTCACACCATTACTGGCGAACCGGTCCGCGAAATCATCCAGAAGAACGGTTCCCTCACCATTATCGGCACCGCCCTGATTGAAACGGGCAGCCGCATGGACGAAGTGATTTTCGAAGAATTCAAGGGCACGGGTAACATGGAACTGGTGCTTGACCGCCGCCTGGCCGAAAAGCGCACCTGGCCCGCCATTGATATTTTCAAGTCCGGCACCCGTAAAGAAGACCGTTTGCTCTCCCTTTACGAGCAGGATATTATTTGGAAATTCCGTCAGGGCGCCCAGAACGATACTGAAAACGGCATTATGGACAAACTCATCAAGATGATGAAGCAAAACAAGACCAATGCCGAATTGCTCGAATTTTTAAAGAAGGCCAAGGACAGCCTCCGTTAACAAAAGGAACATTCTATGTCAGAAAAAATCTTTTTCGCAGGCACCGGCAACATGGGCGGAGCAATTCTCCGCGGACTTTTGAAGGCCGGCACCAATCCTTCTACCATTTTCTTCTTTGACCCCTCCGATAAGGCAGCCGCCGAAGTCACCGCCCTCGGTTGCGTGCGTGTGGCAAGTTTTGCCGAAGGCATCAACAAGGCCGATGTCACCTTCCTTTGTGTGAAGCCGCAGATTTTCAAGCTGGTTTCCGCCGAATGGAAGGCCGCTGCAGCAGCCGAAAAAGCGTCGAAGACCTTCGTGAGCATCATGGCCGGCGTCACCCGCAAGGCCCTCATCGAAGTCCTCGGCGAAAAGAATCAGATTCTCCGCGTGATGCCGAACTTGCCGCTTACCGTCGGCAAGGGTTCCGTGGGCCTCGCTACCGACGGCGTGACCGAAGAAACGCTCGCCATCGCCGAAAAGATTTTCGGCAACATCGGCGTGACCTGCCGCGTTGCAGAATCCCTGATGGATGCCGTCACCGGTCTTTCGGGCAGTGCACCCGCTTACGTTTTCGAATTCATCGAAGGCCTCACCCGCGGTGGCGTGAAGGCTGGCCTCACCCGCGATGTGGCACTCAAGCTTGCGCTTGGCACCATCGAAGGTAGCGTTGAACTCGTGAAGCAGTCCGGCAAGAGCCCCAGCGACCTCTGCGCCATGGTCTGCTCCCCCGCAGGTACCACCATTGCAGGCATCAATGCCCTCGAAGAAGGAGCCTTCCGCAGCACGCTCATCAAGGCTGTTGTCGCAGGAACCGACCGCAGCAAGGAACTGGGAAAATAGTTCAGAATTCGGATTTCGGAATTCAGAATTTGATTCAACTCCGAATTCATAATTCCGAATTCTGAATTGAATATATGGCGACCATCAGTCTATACGCAAAAGAAAATGCAACGTCCTCGTTCATCCAGGACGTCTTTTCTTCGGTAGACTATCAGTTGGACTTTTTCCACGATGCTCCCGCAGCGAACGCCATTCCGCAAGTCGCTCTAATCATCTGGGATCTGGATTCCTTTCCAGAATCCAACCTGGAAACCCTGACCACCTTCCGCGAAAAGTCTCCGGACACGCTGATTCTCGTTTATGCCGAGAACCCTGAACGGTTCAGCGAAATTTCAAACAAGCTTTACGACAGCGTCCTTTCGGTGGAATCCCTGAAGCTCCACCTGATGTCGCGAATCGCGAAGCTCAAGGAAATTCATAACGCCCGAAAGATTTTCCGCGAACGCATGAGTCACCTAGTCGGAAAAAGTCCCGCCATGCAGAATCTCCGCAAGACTGTCGAGCGGGCAATCGTACATACGGGTCCCGTACTTATCCAAGGTGAAACGGGTGTCGGCAAGGAACTGATTGCGCAGGCGGTCGCCTGCGTCTACGACAAATTCGTCACGGTCAACTGCAGCGCCATTCCGGATAACCTTTTCGAAAGCGAGCTCTTCGGGCATACCCGCGGAGCCTTTACCGGAGCGCAAAACGAGCGCATCGGCCTATTCGAGGCTGCCGACGGCGGCGCCATCTTCCTCGACGAAATCGGGGATATGCCGCTACACGCCCAGGTCAAACTCTTGCGCGTTTTGCAGAGCAAGGAAATCCGTCCCCTCGGTGCGAACAAGACAAAGCATATTGACGTCCGCATCATCGCGGCAACCAACAGGGACCTGCAACAGGAAATTGCCGAAAAACGTTTCCGCGAAGACCTGTACTACCGCCTCAACGTGATTCCCGTGCAGATTTCGCCGCTCCGCGAACGCAAAGAAGACATTGAAGACCTGGCCAATTACTTTATCCGTACTTACCAGACGGCAGGCGAAAATTATTCGCTTTCATCCGAAGCCCTAATCAAGCTACAGGAATACGACTGGCCGGGAAATATCCGCGAACTGGAAAATGTCATCCAGCGCGCACTCTGCTTCACCAGCGCAGGCACTCTCCGCCCCGAAGACATCCAGATTGGCGATTCCACGGCAAAAGCATCCAGCAAGCAAGCCACATCCGCTGCCACCGAGCAATCCTCGACGGGCAAGGAGCTTTCCGATTACGAAAATTTCCGCCAAATGCAACTGGAGCAGGAACGGAAATTTCTCATCCAGAAAATCCGCGAATGTAACGGATCTGTCCGCGAGGCAGCACAAAAGCTGGGACTCTTCCGCACCGCCCTCTATAACCGCCTTAATCACCTAGGCGTGGACATTAAAGAAATTACCAGATACTAAGTCGCCTGGAATCGGAGAATCAAAACTTTTCCGTCCAGTCCAGAAGTCCCTTCACGCGGGCCTCACCGGCCGCCTCGCAACGCGCGAGGCCATTTTCAATGACCATAATCCGGTCGCAATACCGTTCGGCATACTCCACGGAATGGGTTGACACAAGAATTCCCATGCCGCGCTCCCTAGCCAAGGTCCGCAGCATTACAAAAAGTTTTCGACTTCGGGGAATATCCAAAAACGCATTCGGTTCATCGAGCAACAGCACCTTTACCTGCTGCGCCACCGCCATCGCCAGGTAAACGCGACTACATTCGCCGTCGCTCAACTCGGACATCCAGCGGTTTGCAAAATCCTTCAGGTCCAGTAGTTCCAGGGACTCGTCAACGACGCGTTCGTCTTCGGCACTATGCCCATCAAAGACTCCCGCATAGGGCGTGCGGCCAAGCCCAACAAACTCCCGCACCGTCATGCGGTCAAAAAAAGCACCGTTCATGCGTCCCATACGGACAAGCGCCACTAATCGCGCCCGCTCGCGGGACGTCCATTGAGTTTTCTCGCACAGGCTTACCTTACCGGCAAGGGGCGGAATAAACCCGGATAACGTCTTGAGGAACGTACTTTTGCCCGATCCGTTCGCCCCCATCAGGGCAACCACCTCACCGGCTTCCAAGTTGAAGTCAAATGCGTCGACAAGCCCAGATTTCTTTTCAGATCGGGAGGCATAGCCGAACACCAGATTTTCACAAGCAAGCAGGCTCATCCGCGCGCCCCTCTACCGCGAGTAATGACCAGCAGCACCACAGGTACACCGACCAAGCTCAATATGGCATTCAAGGGAACCATCGTGAAGAGCCCAGCCGCAAGGCAAAGAACAGCGCCGCACAAGGCAGAACCCGGCAAAAGCAAGCGGTGGTTTCCCGTTTTGAACAACATAAACGCCAAGTGCGGAACGGCAATTCCCACAAAGGCAACCGGTCCACAAAAAGCGGTCGACGAAGCTGCCAGGAGCGAGGCCCCGAACAAGACCAGGTTCTTGTAAAGACGCACATTCACGCCCAAGCCCTTCGCAAAATCTTCACCCATACGGATCGCGTTCAAGTAGCGGATCGAGACACCAATCAGCACGCACCCTACGGTGACCGCTATCGCAAAAATCCAGATGCCGTCAAAGGTCAACCGGCAAAAACTACCCATGCCCCAAGACACAAATACCTTGAGCGCTTCCGCATCGCTCCCGACAATCAGCAGATTCACCAGGGCGTCAATAAAATAACCGACCAGAAGTCCCACGATCAAAAGCACAGTCGAGCTCCGGAAGCGGTTCGACACCAGCATCACCAGGAACGTCACCGCAAAAGCACCCGCCGCCGCCGAAGTAAGCACCCCGAAATGTCCGAAGCTAAATCCGGCCAACAGCGAAAGGGCGACCCCCAGACTTGCGCCGCTACTGATGCCTAGCACGAACGGCCCCGCAAGCGGGTTCCTGAATAAGGTCTGCAACGAAAGTCCCGACACCGCAAGCGAAATACCGGCTAGGACCGCCGCCACCAGTCGGGGCACGCGCAAATCCCAAAAGATACGGTTCAGGACAGAACCGTCCCCATAAAAAACGTCGGACCACGACAGTCCGACCGTCCCTGAAAACAATGTCAAATAAGAGAGTGTTGCCGAAAGCAGAAGCAACAAGGCAAATCCCGTGAGGATTCGAAACGTATTTCGTCCCCCGATCACGAGCGCCTTATTTCTTCTTGTTCTTTTCAGCTTCCTGCTTCATTTCGGCGGAGCCCTTCGGGTCGCGCAGGTAGATTTCGGCAGGAATATTGTCAAAGCCCTGCAGGGCGTTGAGCCAGTTATCGTTCAAGTCGCGGAATTCCAGCTTGTTCAAGTTGTAGAGCAGGGAGTCCTTGCTGATTTCGAACGTGATATAGTCCCAGCGAACCACCTGACGGTCCTTGAACACTTCGCGGCTCACGAGAGTCTGATCGCTATCGAAACGGTAACGGGCCTTGAAGGTGTATTCACCGGTCATCTGGTAGCGGCCTGAATCGGAATAGGTGCGGGTAATACCCACGAGGGTGTCGTTTGCGCCGAAACGAAGTTCTGCATCGCGGAAGGCGTGGCCGTGGGCGATAATCGGAGTGCGCCACACGCCGAAGACCTGTTCCTTCATCCTCTTCTGGAGGACCGTATCGATATTCCAGTGGTCGAAGTTGCTCTTGTCGTAACGCACACGCTGGACGTACTTGCCGCTCTGGATCTGCTTGCGGACGCTATCGGCCTGAACCTTGGCGACACTGTCGCTATTGCGGGGGCCCGTCGGAGCGGCAACCCTGTTCATGGAATCGAGCTTCGCCTGGATCATTTCGTCGAGCGTTGCAGTCGCACCGCGGGGAGCGGCAACCACCTGAGATTCCACCTTCGCAAGGTTTGCGGGCCGCGCGGCGGCATTGGCTGGAGCCTGGGACGTCGAAGAAGAGACAGTCGCTGCAGTAGCAGACGGTTGCGTCGGGGCTACGGTCTTGGCCGGAGCGGCAGGCGCGGTCTGAGCAGCGGGAGCAGGCTTAGCAGCAGATGCTGCAGTCTGAGCGAAAGGCATTCCTACGAACGCCAGGGACAAAAACGAAATAAGGATATGCTTGTACATGAAATCTCTCATCGACTTAAATGTAGTTAAAGCATATTAAAAAAAGTAGGAAAAAGGATAAAAAAAGGCTATCTTTGGGCTATGTTCGAAAAAAAGCTCGATTATACCCAAGTTCCCTCCCCCTGTTTTGTCCTGGACGAGGCAAGACTCCGCCGTAATATGGAAATTTTGGACGATATCCAAAAGCGAGGGAATGTAAAAATAATTTGTGCGTTAAAAGGTTACAGCTTTTGGCGATCCTTCCCGCTCATCCGCGAATACCTTGCTGGCGCAACAGCCTCCAGCCTGAACGAGGCGAGGCTCGCCAAGGAAGAAATGGGCAAGGAAGTCCACGTATTCGCCCCCGTCTACGAAGACGACGAAATCGACCAGATCCTGTCTTGCGCGGGACATATCACCTTCAACAGCTTTAGCCAGTGGCAGCGATTCAAAGACAAGACTCTCGCCGCAGGAGTAAGCGCAGGAATCCGCGTGAACCCGCAGTTCTCGACCGTAGAAACCGACCTGTACAACCCGTGCGGCAAGTTTTCGAGACTCGGAGTCACCGAAGCAGAGTTCAAACCGGAACTCTTGGACGGCATCGAAGGGCTGCACTTCCACGCCCTCTGCGAACAGGACGCCGACGCACTGGAGGGCGTGCTCAAAGCTTTCGAACAACATTTCGGCAAGTACCTGCCCCAAATGAAATGGGTGAACTTCGGCGGCGGTCACCACATCACCCGCAAGGATTACCATCGCGAAGAGCTCGTGCGCATCCTAACAGAATTCCATAGCCGCTACCCGCACCTGACCGTCATCATGGAACCGGGCGAAGCTGTCGGCTGGCAGACAGGCGAACTGGTTTCCTCAGTCGGAGACATTGTTCACAACGAAATGGACATTGCCATCCTGAACGTGTCGATCAGCGCGCACATGCCGGACTGCTTGGAAATGCCATACCGCCCAGAAGTGATTGGCGCGGGAATGCCTGGAGAAAAGAAATTTACATACAAACTCGCAGGCAATTCTTGCCTCGCAGGCGACCAGCTCGGAGACTTTTCCTTCGACGAGCCACTCAAGGTAGGCGACAAGATTATCTTCAAAGACATGATCCATTATACAATGGTCAAGACCACATTCTTTAACGGTGTACGCCACCCGAGCATCGGCAAGTTCGACGAACAGGGCAAATTCCATTTGCTCCACAAGTTCACCTACGAGCAGTTCAAGGAGAAGCTGTAATTAATTCGGATTTCAGAATTCGGAATTCAAATCTTAGAGCTTAGAACTAAGAAAATTCAGATTTCGAGAATAATGATCAATGAATTTTTAATTGCATTATGATTTTTAAGTCGGAAAAAGAAACTTATAACTGGGCGGTTGAATTCGGGCGTAGCCTGAAGCCGGGCGACAAGGTGGCTCTTTACGGGAACCTGGGCGCAGGCAAGACGGTCATCAGTCGCGGGGTCTGCAAAGGTCTCGGTTTCACGGGATCCGTCTGCTCCCCCACCTATACCATCCTGCACGAATACCCGAACAACCCGCCGATTTTTCACTTCGACCTTTACCGCCTAGACGGCGGCGCCGACCTGAACGAGGTCGGCCTCGACCCCGACTACCTCGAAAAGGGGATCAGCCTGATCGAATGGCCCGAACGCCTCGAAGACAACGACCCCGGCCTCACGCATAAGGTTGAAATAAAAATCCTCTCGGAAACCGAGAGGGAAATCGAAGTCACTACACTTTAAAATTCCATGCCATTGGGGCTGCAAGTATCTGCAGCAAGGCCGGCGTGTACCTATAAGCCGGCATAAAGCACCTTGTTTATAGGTAACAAAAAAAGCGCTCTTTGCAATCGTACCTATAAACAAATCGAAAACGGACTCTTTATAGGTATATTTTTTCAACTTTCGCTGTACTTGCATACAAATTAAACAATTAAGCACCTATAAAACAAACAAATAACCCCTGTTTATAGGTATATATTCAAAACAGGCGCAATTTGCAAGCCGTTTCCTACCTATAAATTGTCCTAAGCAACACTTTTATAGGTACACTTCGCCAAAAAACACTCAAAAACAGCCCCAAAACGGAACAAAATCTAGGCACAAGCACGTCTTCGTCCCAAAAACGGAGCTATACACAAAAGCCGTTCCTTTAGGGAACGGCTTTGCGTCTTCATTTGCAATAAAATTTGCGTTTTAAAGTTTCTGAGAACTACTTTGCCGCGCTAGAGTCGGCAGCGGAATTAGCCGGTTCAGCAGCGACCGCAGAGGCCTTAGCGGCATCCTTCGCGGCCTGGATTTCCGAGATTTTCACGATTTCGTCCCATTCGCTCTTGTCGCCGGTATACAGGAGCATAGCACCCTTGTATTCCGTCACGATCTTGGCGGCAGCAGCGGTATCGCCCTTGTCGAGAGCATCATTTGCATTTGCGAGCAAGTCCTTCTGAACGTTGCGCATATCCTCGATTTCGCCGAGGCGGTTCTGGCGGAGCACTTCCAGAGTATCGCTAACGAAAGCCAGGTCCCAGGTGGACTCGTAGCAGGCTTCCACTTCGGCAAACTTCGTCGCATCTGCGGTCGCGGCGACATACAGAGAATCGCACTGGGCGAACGTTTCGGCGCAGCTGCGTTTCACATGCTGGTAATACTGATAACCGCCCACAATCAGGCCGACAATGACCAGGAGGAACACGCCATCCTGCCAGCCCATGATCGGGCCGCTGGGAAGTCTCGGTTTTCCGTTGACGGTGTCGCCTGCTTCCAGGCGTTCTTCGGCTTCGTCAAAGGGACTCTTTCCATTCAAGAAACTGAACATTTTCTACCTACTTTTTTACACTTACTTTTTGGCAAGGGCCGCAAAGACCCGTGCATACAAATAAATTTGCTTGACCAGGCTCGCAAAACCGTTCGAACGCGTCGGCGAAAGGCCTACATTCAGGCCGATATCCTGGAAGAACTTCGGATCGACCGCGAGAATGTCCGCCGGAGCCATGTCGTTATAGACCTTGAGCGCAAGCGCGCCGAGGCCGCGGCTAATGAGCGGATTCGTGGTACCGCCTTCGACATCCATTTCGAAGTGAATCTTTTCGCCGTCGAACTTAGGCACCAGATACATGGTCGAGGCGCACCCCTGGATAATGAATTTTTCGTCCTTGAGCGCGGCGTCCATCCCCTTGTGGGCTCGGGCCAAGTCAAGCAGGTACTTCCACTTGCCGTCTTCGTCTGCAAAGTTTGCAAACGTCTCACGCACTTCGTTCAAACGAGAATCCATCACATCACTCATAAAATCACCATCAACGCAAGAAGGAACGCATCTTCCAGATGAGCGAAGGTGCGGCCCACAGCACATTAAAGAAAATTCTGAACAACGTCTGCTTTTCGCGCGGAAGCTTCGATAGCTTCTTGGCGGCACGGTCAAACTGGGCATCGCTAATTTTGTTGAAGCCCGCCTTGGCGCGCGCCACCTGCAGGTGTTTCTTGCCCAGAACGGCCATCCAGCGGTCAAGCGTCTTGGCCTCGATCGCCTCACGGTTTGCACCGGAATCGTCAAGCCATTCCTTCACGGACTCCGCGACCACCTTTCCGCACAGGAGCGATTCCACGATTCCCGAACGACTGATGGGATTCACGCAGCTTGCCGCATCGCCCGCCTTAAAGAGGCCGCACTTCGCGAAGGGGCGAATTTCGGTCCCGGTACAGGCGATTGCGCCGCCGTACACGGCCTTGACCTTTGCCTCGGGATAGTCGCGGGCGATAAAGTCCAGCAACTTCTGGCGCAGAGGAACCTTATGCTTGACATCCTTGCCTAGCACAAAGCCGATATTCACTTCCTTGCCGTCGCGCGGGAAAATCCAGCCATAGCCCGATTCGAATTCGGAGCCGAAGAAAAGCTCGATATGTTCCTTGCTATGCTCTATACCTTCGGCTACCGCAAAAATTGCCGGTTCCAAGTCGGCATCCCCCGACTCAATTCCCTGCAGGCACTCGATGCCGCGGGTCAGTTTGCAGCTCGGGCCCGAAGCGTCAACCACGGCAGCGGCCGAAAGCGTCTCGACCTCGCCACCAGCCACGGACACCGAAACATTCCAGCCTTCGGCGGTCTTTTCAAGTTTCTTGATCAAGGCGTCGTAGCGGCATTCTACGCCCGCCGCGCTACATCCATCCGCCAGATTATGGTGGAAAAGCCTGCGATCCAGGATCAGGCCACAGTCCTTGCTGTAGAATTCAGCACGGTAACGCTTGGGGGAAGTAAAGTAAATGCCGGAAAGTGTTCCGCGGACAAAAGAGGGATCCACCGGCCACAAGGCGTTCAGCCTGTCATTAGAGACGGCCTCGGCGCAAAAAATCGGCTCCTTCCACGGTTCTTTCTTGTCCAAAAGTAAAATACGTCTAGCACCGCCAGTCAGTCGACCGAGGGTGCAGGCAGCCATGAGACCGGCTGGACCGGCCCCGCAAACCACCACATCATACCGATTTGATGCAAAATTTGCCATTTCGGGGAACAAATTAGCATTTATTTATAAAGTTTTTTTCTTTTTTATTGTTATTTGCCAATTTTTTTAGTTATTTTAGGGCTATCCGTTATTTGGTTTTATCCTTAAAAGGGAATGTATATGAATATGAAGAGAGTATCAAAGTTTGGTTTGTGCCTAGTCAGCGCACTAGCCCTCAACGTTTTTGCTCAGGACAACTGGGCCGGCAAGGACCTGAACGTGTCCTTCAGTAACAAGCGTATCGACAATTTCAACTTCAAGAATGCGAAGGCTGTCGCCCATACGACCGACTTCCGCCGTGCAACTGGTGAAAACCCGGATTTCACGGGTGCAAACCTCAACGAAGTTTCCTTCCAGAATGCGGTGATCAGCAACGCAAGCTTTGAAAATGCAAGCCTCGTCAAGGCAACCATTAGCGGTGCCGACATCCGTGGCTCCTCCTTCGAAGGCGCCAACATGCAGGAAGCGAACCTTTACCGTGCAACGCTCCTCGATAGCCAGTTCCCCAAGGCAAACCTGAAGAACGCCCGCCTCGACGCCATGAAGGTGTCCGACCAGACCGACTTCAGCAAGGCTGACCTCACCCAGGCATCCGTGATGGACGTGGACCTGACTGCCGCCGACTTCAACAAGGCAAACCTCACCAACGCGAACTTCTCGCGTTCCCTGATGGCAAACAGCGACCTCCGCAAGACGACCCTCGTGAAGACGGACTTCACCGCCTGTAACCTGATCGCCGCCAACTTCAAGGGCGTGGACCTCATCGAAGTGAACTTCGCCAAGGCAGGTCTTTCCCAGGCCAACTTCAGCGGTGCCGAATTCAAGAACGTGAACCTCAGGGAAGCAGACCTTTCCCTGACCACCTTCAATGACGTGGACCTTTCCAAGACCCAGCTCCAGAAGGCCAAGTTCGCCCAGTCCACCCTGAAGAACATGAACTTCGACAACCAGGACCTCACGGGCGTGGTGTTCGACAAGGGCTCCGTTTCCAAGAGCTCCTTCGTGAAGACCAAGCTCTCCAAGGCATCCTTCTACGACACCGAAGTGAGCAAGAACTCCTTCCAGAACGCAGAACTCCTGAAGGCCGTGTTCGACGGCGCCTACGTCCGCAAGAACATCTTCGACAAAGCTGACCTCACCAAGGCCAACTTCGCGAACTCCACCATTGAACGTTCCGACTTCATTCTCGCCCAGCTCGCCGGTGTAAGCTTTGCCGGTGCCAAGCTCGAAAAGGTGAACTTCACCAACGCCAACATGCAGGGCATCAAGATTGACGCCGATACCAAGATGGAAGACGTGGACTTCTCCGGTGCAAACCTCGAAGGCGCCAAGATCGAAAAGTTCACCGCCAAGAAGGTAATCTACGACAACAAGACCCAGTTCCCGTCAGGCTTTGACCCGCGTCAGTACGGCTTCACCAAGCGCGGTGAAAAGGCCGCCGACATCAAGGTCGAAGGCAAGAAGAAGTCCGGTGACGGCGAAGAAGACCAGCCGAAGAAGAAGCGCAAGAAAAGAAAGTCCATGGACAATGACGACGAATAGTCGTTAACCAAAAACGGAATTGAAGAGCCTCGGTGATGAACCGAGGCTTTTTTAGTTACACGACCGAACTGGCTAAACTCAACAGAATCCTTACTCTGAAGCCAGTTCTCTCGCAAAAGAGTGCAAAACGAGTGTCGCAAAATGATGCTTGCATCATTTTATGACCGAGTGAAGCCGCGGACGCCAAAGGCGTCAACCGCCCCTGTTTAATAACAGGGGCTTTGTTGCTCACAAAAGACCGCTCACGCCTAATCATCAAAGTTCGACCCCGAAGCGTTCGCTCTCGCAACCACGCCTCGTTAATACGAGGCGTTTGTTGCTCACACTTACTTCTTATCCATCAGCCAGTTCACAGCTTCGGAGAGGGTATGCACCTGGACAACCTTCATGCCCGAGGTATTCTCCGGCAGGCGGCCACCCGCCGGGACTACCGCTTCGGTCATGCCCAGGCGGCGGGCTTCCTTGAGCCTTTGTTCCAAAAGGCTCACGGAGCGGACCTCGCCCGACAGTCCGAGTTCGCCGATGACGATGGACTGCCTGCCGAGCGGAATCGCGAGGTGGTTGCTCGCGACAGCGAGCGCGAGGGCGAGATCCGACGAAGTGTCGGAGACCTTCAGCCCGCCGGCAATCGAGACAAATACGTCGGAGGCCCCAACGATTACCCCGCCGAACTTTTCAAGCAGCGCCAGGATGATGGTGAGCCGCTTCGGGTCAATCCCTGCGGCCACCCGCTGCGGTACCGCAAAGGTGGTCTGGCTTACGAGCGCCTGCGTCTCGAAAAGCATCGCCCGCGTCCCTTCCATCGTGCAGCAGACCACGCTTCCGGGCGTCGGAGGAACATTCTCTTGCAGAAAGACCCGGCTCGGATTTTCTACCGGAGAAAGTCCGTGCGAAGTCATCTCGAATACGCCGATTTCATCCGTCGCACCGAAACGGTTCTTGATGGTGCGGATCAGGCGGTACTGATGGTTGCGGTCGCCCTCGAAATACACGACCGTATCGACCATGTGCTCCAAGATGCGAGGCCCCGCGATCTGACCGTCCTTGGTGACATGCCCGATAAGAATTGTGATGCAGCCCGTATTCTTCGCGAACACCATCAGGTCGAGCGTGCATTCGCGAAGCTGCGTGGCGCAGCCCGGAGTCCCCGATAAATTTTCCTTATAGACCGTCTGGATTGAATCGATGACGAGCACCTGCGGCTTGATCTCTGCCGCCTGCTGCAAAATTTTTTCAAGGCTAGTCTCGCAAAGCAGAAGCATGTCGGAACCCGCCACGTTCAGGCGCTCGCTGCGCAGCTTGACCTGCACCGCACTTTCTTCGCCGCTCACATAGAGGCTCCTTACTCCGGCGGCTGTCATAGTGGCGAGCGTGGACAGCACCAGAGTAGACTTTCCGATTCCAGGATCGCCACCGATGAGCACCAGGGAACCTGGTGCAAGCCCGCCCCCTAGCACCCTGTCAAATTCGGTATTGGCGGTGCTCAGCCGCCTCGTCTCTTCTGTAGCGACCTCCTTCAGTGGAACCACCTTATGGACTGGACCGCCGAGACCACGGGAGGCTCGCCCCCCATCGAGGATGTTTTCTACGACATGCTCCTTGAGGCTACTCCACGCCCCGCAGAATGGACACTTGCCCGCCCACTTGGGTGTGGTGTTGCCACATTCGGTACAGAGGAACTCAATTTCTTTTTTCGCTTTCGTTTTATTTAGTGCTACCATGTGCACCAATATAACAAATTACCACCGACAATTTATGACATTCTTTAAATAATGCACAAAAAAGCACTTTTTACATTAGGTTCAGCACCCGATTTTTGCAGGGCATTCCTTCTTAGCACTCAAAGTCTTGAACGGAAAGCACAAGGCTTTTCGCTTTTTTACAATTTTTCACTGATTTGCTTTACATTGGCAGGATTACCCACGATAATTATATAGGAAATACAGCCAACGGGTAACCTATGTTTGATTTCATCAGCAACATATTAGAACGCATAACGAATTTTTTCGCGCAGGTGGTCTTGCTCATCATCATCGTTCTCGCAGTCGTCCTGCTTTTCCTCGCAACTAACAGGCACAACAAGAACCCCTATGTGGACCACTCGCAAGAAATCCAGAAACAGAAAATCGAGGCCGAACGAGATGCTCAATACAAGGAGGCTTTGCAACGCCTCTATGACGAACAATATGGAAAATAAACCAACAACGGAGGCGTCACCATGGGGTGTCTTGGCAACCTAATCAAAATCTTCCTCGGCATAATCATGATTATCATTATGCTTATCGTTGGTTACAAGCTCATCTTCGATCCGTATCGGCCCGAGTCTCCTAACAGCTGTTGGTCCCATAGACCTGTGGCAGAAGAGACATCTCCATCGGACAACCATACCATAGACAACATCAATTACGATGTTCCTGTCCAAACAGGCGCAAATCACGACTATATTATGGAGAACACCTTCCAGAAACCATTTGTGATCACCCTGAAATATAATTTCGGGGTGCAGAATTGTCAACTAGACTTAACGATTTTTGCTTGATTTTGTTAAGTGTGGTTACTAATTTACGACATTAGAACCATTTTTGATGGGACTTTCTTTTGGGGGCTAGCAATAAACGGTTAAATTCAAAAAAAAAGGATGATCTGTTGTATGCGTTGCAAAAAAAAATATATATTTGCAACGTATGATTGTGAAGGGTTGCGTCAAATTGCGTGAATTGGGCCTAAAAAAAGACTCATTCAAATCTGTTACCCCCCCCGCGTAAAATTTAGTTTACAAAGCAACTTCGCTGTTGGCGATTTCCATCATGGTAATCGCCCTTTTGACGTGTGCTCATTTTTTATGGTGGATTTCAAGAAATTTATAGACAAAGCGAGAAATTATGCAGATGAAGACTATTTCCCATAAAAAGGCTGCCCATTTGTTTCTGTTGCTGGCCATTCATGTCTTGGTCTTATCTACGGTAACAAATGCAGAAGTTATCGAAAGATTTCCAGACGGGAAGCCAAAAATCGTGGAAACCGTTACTGCCTCAGGTCAGTATCGTTATGAAAACCATACCCAATATATGGAAAAAACAGGACAGCCTTGTCATATAGTCAAGAAGACATACAAAAATGAACGACTTTTTTTTATTTCCGAAGCCGGGGGCGATTGTAAATATTGGCCGGATTTTGGTAGCTCATTTGTTAACATAGAAGAGGATATGGTCACCACACAGTACAATGAGCGGGGAAAAATCATATCCAAAACCGGACCTGGATGGGAGAAGCGATATGACGACAATGGGAACCTTGTCTATGAAAAAAGTTCTGGATATAAAAAAAAGTGCAAGAGCAACGGCAACTGTGAAGTAATTAAAGAACGGGGTGGTTATACATCCACCCTTAGTTGTAATGGAAACAACTGTTTGATAAAGAGCATAGAATTCGAAGGACGTATAGTTTGCTCTGGGAATGATGATTGTCGCGAGTATCTAGCAAAATTAGACCAAGAGCAGGCTGAAAAAAGAAAAGCAGAACGAGAAAAAAGGGAAAAAGAAAGGGCAGCTAGGAAAGAGCAAAACGAAAAACAAAAAAACAAGAATTGTAAAGAAGGTTGGTGGGGAAAACTGTGCACGGGCAGTGATTCTCAAATGGACAATGACAGAACAACGAGAAACTGCAAAAAGAACAAATGGGGAATGGAAATATGCCACTAGACATCATTGTGTACCGAATAAAGGCAACCCATTTGTTTCTGTTGCTGGCCATTCTTGTCTTGGTCTTATCAACAATAGCAAATGCAGAGGTCATAGAAAGATTTCCAGACGGACAACCAAAAGTCGTGAAAACCATTACCGCCTCAGGCCCGTACCGTTATGAAGAATATATTTCATATAGGAGAACAGGAGGGATTCTTGATAATATCAAAAAGACATACAAAAATGATCGACTTATATTCCAAGCCGGACCTGGATGGGAGAAACGATATGACGACTATGGACATCTTGTTTATGAAAAAAATTCGGGATATGTAAAAAAGTGCAAGAGTAACGGCTTCTGTGAAAAGATAGAAAAAGGATTGTATACAAAATATTATAGTTGCATGGGAAGCAACTGCTCAATGACAAAAGTTGAATCCTCGGGTATACAAGTATGCTCCGGGGATGAAGACTGTCGTGATTTTTTAGACAAAGAATGGCAAAAATTGCGTGAAAAGAATAAAAAAGAACATGAAGAATGGGAAAAAGAAAAGGAGCGAAGAGAAGCCCAAAAAGAAAAGGAATACAACCAGAAAAAGGCAGCATTTCTGAAACAATACGATCCCGATGGTGATGGATTCTGCACAGGGGATTACGAGATGCAACCCACCATGAGGAATCTTTGCGATGGTGACGATCTTTGCCCCAAAACACCCGGCAAGTACGACGGCTGCACATTGGAACAGAAAATCAAAATGGATAACGATACCGATCGGGACGGCTTCTGTGACGATGATGAAATATATCAGAAACATTCAGAGCTTTTTGAAGGCCTTGACCTCTGTCCAGGTCTTTCAGGGACCAGTCCCGACGGCTGCACGGAAGAAGTCCGCGCAATGATGAAAAAGGACGCCAAGGAGACAATAGAACTGCAAATACGGCAGTTATTTGACTGCGATGCGGACGGGTTCTGTTCGGAGGAGTTTGATAAATGGGGTGGGTGTGCCGAGTATGCTGCAGCCTCTGGAATAAAAGAAAATGTCTCTTTCAAGAATTACATGTATTTTAATCCGTTCCTCTCTAAAGCCGAGACAAAAGCCGCTATTGCCGAAGCGAAGGAAAAGGTTTGCTCGAATGGCTATGTCGATGCGTGTCCTGACACTAGGGGAAACACCATGGGATGTGCTGACCGAAATCTTAGGGAATATGTTAGGAGCACTTATGGCGAATATGACCCGGACCACGATGGATTCTGTGACAAGTGGGTTGGAGAAAAGGGATTTTGGAGAGCCATGGGCTCCGGTTGCAACCAGGACTATCTTGACGAATGCCCCACGGAATTTGGCGGCGAACGAGGCTGCCCGAGGCAGCAAGATGACAGTTTTGCGCGACAAAAGGCGAACCGGCCGGCAGGACGCTGCTGTCCGCCCGGTGCCATCGGGTGTCATGACGATTGCACTCAGTCAGAAAGGAATGCCGGAGGCAAGAAGTACGATGATGGCGGACAAAAGAATGGAAACGGATTTTTCGTAAACGGGAAAAAAGTCAAATTCTGGTAAATGATAATCATTGAATCTGCCATATGAAGAAAATCTGTACGTATCTAGCCCTTGTAATGATATCTCTGCTTTTGTGCTCATGTATAAGAGTAGTTCACTATGTTTCAGTAAATGATGGTGAATACTATGTGGGTTTTGACTGGTATATATCAAAAATAATTGTGGATGCCAAAAACCATGACGATGGTGGCGATTTTATGAGCGATGCCGAAAAAACATTGCGTTCAAGTATGGGAGAACCCGTTATATTCGAGCATTATTCCACCAAAAAAGAATATGTAATGAGGAGTGTTTTTAAAATCACAAACACAAGCCCATACAAAGCAAGAAAACTTCTTCCCAAAGTATACGGAGACCAGATGATCATTCCTTTGGACTTCGGTACGGAATACGACGAAGATGTTAAACTAGCCTTGACATCAGATGAATATACATACAGTTTAGTTATACCAAAAGTAGGAACACCTCCAGTAGTGAGAAACGCTACTTTGCAACGAGCAACAGGGGAAACAAGGCGATTAAAGGTTGCAAAAACACACGAAGGATATGTTATGAAATTCCCGCTGAGATGGCTGTACACAGAAAATCCTTTTGTGCGGATTGTGTTGACCATAGATCAGCCATACAACGATAGTAATCTTAGTGAGGAGGAACGGCAGCGTGAAGCAGAGCTCAAGAAGCTGCTTGAAGAAGTTTGGGAAAACTACTGGGAGGAAAAGTAATAAATGAAACCAATTTTTTTGTGAGGTAAAGATGAAAAAAGATATTATTCTTGACGGGACTGGTCGTTTGGGCGGTTCTTGGTATGTCGTGCGGTAAAAAGGCTGAAGACACATCTGCTAAAAATTTGGCCCCCAATGAACTCCAAACAAATGTGTCTGACGAAAAAGCTGAAGACTCATCCGCCAAAGATCCGGACCCCGATGGGGACGGAATATGCTGCCCTTGGGTAAGCCAAAATGGAGTGAATGATAAATATGACGCTGTCCGCGATGGTGTTGACAATTGCCCAATCAGGCTGGTTCCGTAGATGCCGGCGGTTGCCCCTAAGGCCTTGTGGTTGGCGCGATGTGGTGCCTTTTATTTCAATAAGGAGTTTGACAAATGAACAATAGGAACAGATTTATAGTGCCTCTGATCTTGGGGGGGGCGGCGGTTCTATTTTTTATCGCAGTGGTTACCGCCGCAGTTGTCTTGAGAACATCCGATAAAATAGTCGGCCTTGACTATGAATGCAATTATTCGCACAACAGTTCCCTCGTTAGCAGCATTGCCTCTGCGCTGGGAAACCGGGCTGCTGAATTCAATAAAGGCTTATGCTTGCTGGAAAAGAAGGAATATGGCGAAGCCTATGATGCCTTTGTGCCCATCGCCGAAAAGGGGCTTGCAGATGCTCAATGCTTACTTGGGGATATGTACGCAGAAGGCTTGGGAGTTTCCCAGGATCTTGAAAAAGCGGAACACTGGTACAGGATGGCTGCAAATCAATTCAATGGCTGTGGTTTAATTTCTTTGGGATTTATGTATTATGACGGAAATGTTGTGCCAAAGGATCGTTCGGAAGCTGCAAAATTATGGAAAAGGGCGCTTGATATTAGTCCCGTTCCTCGAGGATGGGAAACTTGGTATGCTAATATTGAGGGACGGTTAGGGCTTATGTATCTGGAAGGAGATGGGGTTCGGCAGAATTATGACGATGCTCTTCGTTATTTGACCCGAGCAGCAGGAGCTGATGATGCGGAAGCTCAAAGCGCACTTGGGTCTATGTATGCAAAAGGCTTGGGAGTAACTCGGGATTATGTACAAGCGGAACATTGGTACAGAAAGGCTGCGGATCAAGGTGACGTAGACGCAATGGTTCGTTTGGGAACCATGTATTATAGTGGGGTTGAAGAATATGGAATACGAAAAGATTTCAACAAGGCGTTCCATTATTATTCAAGTGCAGCCAATATTGGTGATGCACCGGCCCAGTTCTATCTTGCTTGTTTGTATTTAAGGGGTGAGGGTGTGGAGCAGAATTTAGAAAAGGCTTTTGAATGGACGGAAAAATCTGCCAAGCAAGGCTTCGCTGAGGCTCAGAATGAATTGGGCAGAGCCTATGAACATATGAAACAGGATCCTGACAAGGCCATTGAATGGTACCAAAAGGCGGCAGCACAGGGTTTTGAGCCTGCACGACAAAATCTGGAGCGTATCTTTGAAAATACAGTAACATCAGCCTTCAGCTTGGACAATTTAGATTTAGAGCATTTATTTACAGATGAAGATACAGTGTGCCTTTCAAAAAAACGGTCCGCCGATTTGGATACAGGAGTGAGAGACCCGTTCGCCGATTTGGATTTAGGTGATAATTGACAAATTAAAGGAAAAATCTTATGGACTATTTTTTAAAAGCTTTAGCAAATTATGCAAATGGAAACGGGAGGGCGACTAGAAAAGAATATTGGATGTATAGCTTATTTGCTACTTTATTTCTAATCATTCTATTAGCAGTCGACATGCTACTCATTTACCATGGAATATCTTCATATCTTGCGAATGTTTACGGGCTAGCTATATGTTGCCCAGGAATCGCAATTACAGTGCGTAGAGCTCATGATATAGGTTTAAGTGGCTGGTATTGGTGGCTTTTGCTGGTTCCCTTCGTAAATTTTTATATTGGTTTCAAACTTTGTTTCGCGGATTCTGAGTCAAGAGAAAACAAATATGGCCCTGACCCCAAAGCATTTGAGCGGGTAAATTCCGAAAGCTCTCGTTCTGATGACTCGGAAAAGAAACCGGGAAATTATGATGAATATGAGAAAAATTTCCAATTTGACGATGATTTAAAGTGGGCGTTTGAAATTTTAGGATGTGAGCAAGACGCTTCGGATGATGAAGTGGATTGTGCATATTTCACGAAAATGAAAGAGAGCCACCCGGATAAATTACCTAAAGATTCTCCTGAATGGATTGTTGATGCTGCAAAGGAGAGACTAAAAAAAATTAAAGAAGCCTATTTGAAAATCCAAAAGGCGAGAAAAAATTAACGGCTTTGACAAGGACAAAAGTGATGACTGAAAAACAAAAAGGGATTTATGTGGCCATCGGCATCTTCGTGGTTTTGTTGATAACCCTAATTATAGAACTTGTCGTTCATGTTGCGGCAGGCAACGCTCATGTTGTAGCAGATGGTCCTGATGTTGTAGCAGACAGTTTTACGCTGAAAGATTTGGAAAATTTAAAGAATCAAACAGAAGCGTTCGAAGAGTGTGTGCCAGATTGCCTTATGAAGCAAAGTGACATTGAAAAAAAATTGGGTATGTCAAATAAAGGAACTTGTTTTGATGTGTGTTTGGACGCACGTCTTGGGAGTGAAGATTGTATGCAAGATGGGGGTATTTGCCACTATAGAAAAAAAATTGGTCGGAAGATGTATGCTATAACTATAGAATACTTATTATGGGAAGGAGAATTGCGTGCCCAATCCATTGATTGGGAAGAAGGCTATGATTGACGGCTTGTGTCAATTTGCTCTTGTGGATGATATAAATAGGTGCATCTAGTTTTTTCGGTGCAATTCTCTTCACTACTATGGAGTAAAATATGGCAATTTTTGAAATACTTTTTATCTTGGCCGGTTTTTTCGTTGGCCTTGTATCGCGGGGAGGAATGTCCCTGTTCTTGCTTCCGCTTGCCGTGGTGGCGTTCGTGCTCGCTATTATGAACAGGCCGAGCCCGACAGGCTCCAGGGCAAAGAAAATCGTGAGTTCGATTTTGTCGGCGGCATACCTTGCCGCGGTAGTTGTCGCGGTAGTTGTTTGCTCACTTGCTGCCACAGCCCCCAAAAAGGAGACGGCAGTTGCATCGCAGGCTTTAGATTGCAAGGACATGTCCGTTCTGGAAGAGAAGGTGGATAAAGTCTATTCCATGCTTGACGACATGAAATTTGAATACAGCCTGATTGGAAAAAGCGATCTGGAGCGGGTCAAGGCGGAGATCGCCTTACATGACGACGAATTGATTGAATGCGACCCCACAAAAGAGAAAGGCTGTATGGAATTCTCCAATTATGGAACGGAACGCGACAGCAGCAGGTTTTACATGGTATCCTTGCACTGGGAGTTGCCGAGGTTCCAGGTTTATCCTAAATGGGTCCACTGGAAAATCATCAAGGGATTGTTGGGAGAGGACTTGACCGATGCCGACACGGTCCTTGATGCCAGACATTTAGAAAAAATTCATAAAAGAGCCCTTTACCGTCAGGTGGAAGAATACAAGAGGCTCATTGAGTCCGAACTCAGGAATTATCCCAATGACTGGTACTATGACAGCACCCATACGGAAGTCGCCGCCACCCTCCATTACGAACGACAGGACAGTATAGATATCGCGTTCAATTCACAGCTGTGGACGACTTATTATATTTCGAACGCCGGGTACAATGCCGGTGCTGCCGGAGGATACAATTACGAGTATCATCGGACCTTCTCGAAGAAAGACGGGTCGCAGGTTGATTCCACAATATTCAATCCAGAAGAAAAGGAAAAGATTGTATCGCTTCTTCGCAAATATGCGGAAAAATACGATGCACGTCCCAATGCCATCGGCATGGATTTCAAGCTAGAACCTTCTTTTTTGAAGGACGGTATCGGTTTTGATGGCTACTCTTTCGAAATCGGCTGGCATTCCCACGGTAGCGTGATGATTGTGGTACCTTACAAGGAAATTCTGCCCTATATGGAAGCTTGGGCTCGCCAGAAATTCGGTTTTACAGAATCCGCCCAACAGAGATGACGACGAATTAACTTTATATCCGTCCCGAATTGTTAAAAATCTTATAAAATTACTTTTTTCTTACGGATTTTGACAAAAAGGCTCCAAAAGGGTACAAAACACCCCCCTTATTTTCTAAGTTTGGCGCGGTTTGTAAAGAAAAGATAAAGGAAGAAGGAATTTATGGTTATTGAACCGATGATCCGTAGCAATATGTGCGTCAACGCCCACCCGCAGGGCTGCGCTATGGATGTAAAGCGCCAGATCGCTTACGTGCAGAAGAAAATGGCCGAGCGCGGCGAACCCAAGGACACTCCGAAAACGGTCCTCGTTTTGGGTTGCTCCACCGGCTACGGGCTTGCCAGCCGCATTACCGCCGCCTTCGGATACGGCGCCGCCACCATCGGCGTATCTTTCGAAAAAGAAGGCACTGACGAACCTCGCCAGAAAACGGGAACACCGGGCTGGTACAACAATATGGCCTTCGACAAATTTGCAAAAGAAGCAGGCCTTGAATCCGTCACCTTCAACGGAGACGCCTTTTCGCACGAAATGCGCCAGAACGTCATCGACACCTTGAACAAAATGGGCCGCAAGGTTGACCTGCTGGTATACAGCGTGGCCTCGAGCGTGCGCGTAGATCCGGACAACGGCACCCTTTACCGCAGCGTGCTGAAACCGATCGGGGAAACCTTCTCGGGAGCCACCATCGACTGCATGACGGGCAAAATCAGCACCATCAGCGCAGAACCCGCCACCGAAGAAGAAGCCGCAAATACCGTGAAAGTGATGGGCGGCGAAGACTGGGCTCTCTGGGTAAACCAGCTGAAGGCCGCAGGCGTGCTTGCCGAAGGCGTAAAGACCGTAGCCTACTCCTACATCGGCCCGAAGCTTTCCCACGCCATCTACCGCGACGGAACGATTGGCGGAGCCAAGAAGCATCTCGAAGCGACCGCCCGCGAACTGAATTCCTCGCTGCAAAAAGACCTGAAGGGTGAAGCCTATGTTTCCGTGAACAAGGGACTGGTGACGCGTTCCAGTGCCGTGATTCCCATTATCCCGCTGTACCTCTCGGTACTCTTCAAGGTGATGAAGGAACAGGGCTCACATGAAGGTTGCATCGAGCAGATGGAGCGCCTAATGAGCGAACGCCTGTACACGGGCAAGGCCGTACCGACCGACGAAAATCACCTGATCCGCATTGACGACTGGGAACTGGACCCGAAGGTACAGGAAGAAGTGAACAAGCGTATGGCGACCATTACCCAAGAAAACTTCGCCCAGGTGGGCGACCTCGAAGGATACCGCCACGACTTCTTGGCAACGAACGGATTCGATGTCGAAGGCGTCGACTACAGCGCCGACGTCAAGAGCGTCGAAACGATTTAAACTTTCGCTGTGTATTAAAAGTGCCCGACTAAGTCGGGCATTTTTTATTCTACGATTATCGGCCACCGACGAGAATCTGGTCCACCTTGATGGTAGGTTGGCCGACTGTCACGGGGACATGTCCCGAAGAAGCGCCGCAGACACCGGCCGCCACTTCCCAGTCGGAACCGACCATGCTGATGCGAGGCATAATCTCGTGGCCCTTTCCGATAAGAGTTGCGCCGCGAACCGGTTCGCAGATTTTTCCGTTACGGATAACATAACCTTCGTCGACGGCAAAGTTGAACTCGCCCGTCGCCGGGTTCACCGAACCGCCCGCCATGCGGGCGGCGTACAGGCCGTTGTCGACACTCGCGATCATCGAATCGAACGAATCTTTACCCGGTGCAATAAAAGTGTTGCGCATGCGGCTGACGGGCGCATACTTGTAGCTTTCGCGACGGGCGGAACCCGTACGGGCAATACCCACCTCGGCAGCGCCTACGCGGTCACTCATGTAAGTTTTCAGGATGCCGTTCTCGATCAGCACCGTACGTTGCGTGGGAGTTCCTTCGTCATCGCACTTGAGGCTTCCCCATACGCCGTCCAGGGTACCGTCATCGATTGCCGTGAGGCACGGTTGCCCGATTGCCTCGCCGATTTTTCCGCAGAAGGGGCTTGCGCCGCGACGGACCGATTCCGTCTCGAGCGGATGTCCGCACGCCTCGTGGAAAATGACACCGCCAAAGCCATTACCCATCACCACGGGCATCTGTCCGCCCTGAATGTAGCCGGCCGAAAGCATCCGGAGCACACGTTCGGCACTTTCCGTTGCCAACGCCTCGGGAGAATAATTTCCCAGCAGCTCGTAACCGCCCAGGGCTCCCGGAGCCTCGTGCGTCGTAAGCCTTTCGGTTCCGTCACTTGCAGTCACCGTCACGTTCACGCGAAGGCGGGCACGGTCGAAAACCAAATTCAGACCTTCGCTATTCAACAGCATAATCGACGTACACGAATCCGTGACGGAAGCGCCGACCTGGACTACTTTATCCGAAATGGCGCGGGCAGCCTTGTCTGCTCGGAACAGAAAATCCTGCTTGACCGCCTGTCCCAGTACCCGCGGATCCTTGAAGGCGGCAACATTGTAATCGGCAACGCGTTTCTGCGGAGCGAACTCGAACGGCATCGACGGTTTTCCCGCGATACGGCCAAAGGCAAGCGTCTGAACCAATTTCAGCAGGGCTTCTTCGGAATCATCGCTCGTAAAACCGTAAAGCACTTCCGTTCCATACAAAAGACGGATGCCGATACCGTACTCGGTTCCGGCAGTCGCCGATTCGATATGGCTGGACTTCAATCCCAAAGTCGAGCTACGCGTTTCTTCTTCAAAAATTTCGACAAAATCCGCACCGGCGCTCTTACCCGCCTCGAAAATTTTTACCGCGACAGAAGGATTCATTCAGACACTCCCGCCGAGCGACATCCGAAACGCCCCTCGGCTTCACTAGATTACTTTTCGCGAACGGGAACTCCCGCACGACGCATGGCATCCTTGATTCCGGGTACCGTGTAATCGCCGAAATGTACCATCGACGCCACCAGGGCCGCATCCGCAGATGTCTTAGCAAAAAGGTCAACGATATGGTCCGGCGTCCCCGCACCGCCACTCGCGATTACCGGCACCTGCACCGCACGCGACACCTGGTCGGTAATATTCAATTCATAGCCACCCTTGACGCCGTCGGCATCGATCGAGTTCAGGCAGATTTCACCGACACCGAGTTCCTCGGCGCGTTTCGCCCACTGCACCGCATCGAGGCCCATCGCCTGACGACCGCCGCGGATATACACTTCGTAACCGCTGGGAAATTTCTCGGAAACTCCCACGAACTTCGCATCCATGCCAAGCACAATGCACTGACGACCGAAGGCCTTGGCGCCCTCGGCAATAATTTCGGGATGCAGCACGGCGAGGCTATTCACACTTACCTTTTCGGCACCCGCCAGGAGAGCCTCGTGCATATCGTCGAGGTTACGGATTCCGCCACCCACCGCAAAAGGAATAAACACGCGGCGCGCAATCTGACGGATCATTTCCATATCGCAGGGACGATTTTCGGCACTGGCCGTAATATCGTAGAAAACGAGCTCGTCAACACCGTCGTCGCTATAGCGAGCGCCCATTTCCACAGGGTCGCCGATGTCGATATTGCCCTTGAACTTGACGCCCTTCGTTACCTTGCGGTCACGGACGTCGAGGCAGACTATAAGACGTTTTGTAAGCATGGGTATTACAGGTAGCGATCGATGACAGCCTTCACGGTCGCCTTGGGAACGGCACCTACCACGTTGCCCACTTCGATACCGTTCTTGAACAGCTTCATGTTGGGAATGTTCGTGATGCCGAAACGGCCACAGATATCGCCCACGCCGGCATCGTCCACGTTAATTTTCGCAATGACGGCACGACCATTGTATTCATCGGCAAGTTCGTCGATAATCGGGCCCATCATCATGCACGGGCGGCACCAGGTTGCCCAAAAGTCCACAAAGACCAGCTGACCCGAAGAAATGGCCTGGTCGAAATTTTCTGCAGTAAGGTGAATTGCAGGCATAAGATTCTCCACTTTTGCTGCGGCACGGGGCCGCCATTTTCGGGAGCAAAAATAGCAAATTTGCGAGAGCTATTTTTTCTTGAATCTCAGGAAAAGTCCCTGAGGAGCGTACACAAAAGCCCTGAACATAGTCAGTCCTTCCAGGCCGTCATCGAAGAATTCCACATCGATTGCATCGGGAGCATCTACGTCTGCGTTTTCCATATCCGTCGTCATCTGGATATAGTTCGTCGGATCGGAAACCACAACGACGAACATCGTATAATCCGCCGTCACAGGCATTTCGAATTCCGTCTCGAAATCGAGCACCAGGCGCCCCCCTTGGAAACTCGCCCTGAAATTTTTCAGCTTGCGGGCCTTCACAAAAGACGTTCCCTGCAGAACGTAGTTGTAGTAGTTCTTGTCCTGCAAGGGGTCCAAAATCGCCCTACGGAACCATTCACCTTCGGCATTCGAAATTTCACCGTCGCCGTCTACATCACCTGAGGACATCATGGCGGTGCTATAGATTTCATCAAAGACCCAGCGGTTATGAATCCCCGCAAAGCCCTTATCGTTGAAAATGACCTTAATCTTCGAATCGGCAAAAACGTGCGGATGCGCAAAAACGGGCGCCAGGCCAAACAGGAGAATCAGACACAGCACCCGCAAAAGAATTTTCATAACAAATTAATTTCCTAGCATTGCAAGCTAGAAAGCAAGGATGATGCCTGCTGTCAGGAGACCCAGTCCAAGAGCACCGAGACCAATCGCCACGCCACACTTGGTATCGCCCCGGTCATTCAATTCATGGTTGTCCTTCACCATCTTGCGGGTATCGTCGCTATCGAAGGCAGAGAGTTTCTCGTAGGCATGCTTCTTGTCCGCAGCATCGCTCCAGTCGCGTTCCGCCAAGTACCATAGAACACCGCCCGCAAGAATCGGCACAATCGAGCTCCACAGGAGTCCACGACCGATACGCCTCTGGCTACGTTCCTTGTCAAAGACCTTCTGTTCCTCGATGAATTCCAAGTCGTCAAGCACAGGAGTCATGTCCACATAGACCAGGTTCGGCATGTAGGGCTTGATTTCCATCGTCACGGAAGTATCACGGTAGCCGACCTTCCTGAAGAACACCGTAGCCCCGACCCGCGGCTTGACGTTATCCACCACGATATCGGTCATATAATCGGGCATTCGGTTCACGGAAGGTTCCTCCCCCACATACACTTCTACCGCTTCGGGGTTCGTATTGAGTGTCAGCCTGGTAGACGGACGCACCACCGGAATCGTCACCTTGTTCAGGCTATCGGCGTCGATGCGCACCACGGCAGAGCCCCACCATTCCACGTCCTTCAGGACCTTCATCACCGAGATCGTATACTTGCCCGGCTTGATGTTCTTGATGGTATCGGGAGCGACAATCTTCAGGGGAATTCCGTTCACGAACAGCGAACAGGCTTCCGGTTCCGAGACCACCAGCAAGTTGGCCTTTCCAGGAGGATAAAGATCCTTCTCGATTTCTTCCTTGATTTCGGGCACGATATAATTCGAAAGCGAAAGGTCGATCATCACTTCGTCTTCCATGTTGTAAAGACGCTTGAGTTCGAACCTGAAAATCTTGATATAGGGATTCTTCTTCGCCGCTGCGATACTGTCCTGGATTTCGCGTTCACGAAGTTCCTTTTCGTACCTTTCGATTTCCTCGTTTTTAAGACGCGTGTCTTCCTTGGCCAGTGCGGTTTCCAAGTCATCTTCGGCACCGTCATCTACAGGAGCGGCCTCGGCCGCCGTGGAGGTATCCGCACGGGCCGCGAGGGAGTCCTTGACCGCATCGGTCATGATAATGTCGGAGGAATCCTTCTTCAGGTCCACATCGTCATTTTCGTCTTCAAGGGAATCCGCAACCTGCTGTCCGTTGCTTTCTTGCAGGGCAAGGGCCTCTTCGTCGGCAATCTGGTCGATGTGCTTCTGTTCGGCCTCGGTCGGCTTCTTCAGGTAGACCGTATCGTTCTCGATCTTGACAAAGATAGCCTCCAGTTCCACGGAGTCGCCGTTAATCCAGTAACGGACGGGAACTTCACGCCCCTTCGGGGCCTCCGCTGCAGAAGAGTCGGCAACCACCGTCGCAGACGACGATGAGGCGACCACCTCCGCCGAAGACGAAACAACCTCGGCCGATGAAGAAACAAGCTCGGTCGAAGACGTCTGGGCAAAAGCAGCCCCCGCCAACGCCAAAAAAGACGAAATCAGAATTCGTTTAAACATGTTCTAAAAATAAATAAAAATTTAGCCCAAAAGGTCGGGGTGCGCCTTCATTTCGTCCAGTTGAATCTGGTGAAGCACCACATGGCCCTCTACAAGGCTCTTCTGCACATCGATAATGCGCTGGTTCGACGACCCCCTGAACTTGAGTTCCAAGGAACGCTTCGCCAAGATGAACGGGCCGTCAATCAAAATGTCCGCAAACGTCAGGAGTTCGAACATTTCGGGACGCTCGTGCGTCAGTTCCATCAGGCGTTCGTAGGTGTAGCCGGTGAAAATCACCAGGTTCATGCCCCGTTCCTTGATTTTACGCGCCAAAGGGATCAGGGCAGCCGCCTGGTCCATCGGATCACCGCCACTAAACGTGATGCCGTCAAGCAACGGGTTTTCCTCGATCATATCGAGGATTTCTTCAATTTCAATATAATGACCCCCGTTAAAATCGTGGGTCTGCGGGTTCTGGCATCCGGGGCAATTATGGTGACAACCTTGAGTAAAGATTGTCATGCGGATTCCGGGACCGTCCACGAACGATTCGGGTTCGATTCCGGCAATCCGCAAGCGAGGGTATTCGTCCATACTAAATGCCGTGCTTCACGCGATCGTTCACTTCGGCACGCTTGGCGTTGTTGAAGCGATCGACGGTACCGACGAGGTAACCCGTGATGCGGCGGATACGTTCGAATCCAACACCTTCACCATACTTGTTCAGTTCTTTTTCGGACATTGTTGTTTCTCCTTGCTAGATAAATAGTTGGTAGAACTTAGTTGATAGAGCTTAGAGAAAAGAGAATGTTCTAAGTTCTAAGTTCTAAGTTCTAAGTTCTAAGTTCTAAGTTCTAAGTTCTAAGTTCTAAGTTCTAAATTCTAAGTTCTAAATTCTTACTACCTGATTCCTTTGAATACGGGCATGCCGGGGTACAGCTTACGAAGTTCCTCGATCTTTTCGGGGGCAATCGCATGACCTTCGGTACGGCCGCAACGCGGGCAGCAGTCACCGATGACACCCACGAATCCGCACACCGGGTCGCGGTCGACCGGGTGGTTGATGGATCCATAACCGATACCGGACTTCGCCATGTGATGCACGATCTTTTCGAAGGCTTCCAGGTTCTGCGTCGGGTCGCCATCGAGTTCCACATAGCTAATGTGGCCTGCGTTGGTGAGCGCATGGTACGGGGCTTCCAGCGAAATCTTCTTGAAAGCGGAAATCTTGTAGTACACCGGAATATGGAAAGAGTTTGTGTAGTAGTCGCGGTCAGTCACGCCCGGGATAATACCGAACTTCTTCTTGTCCATACGCACGAAACGACCGGAAAGGCCTTCGGCAGGCGTAGCGAGCAAGCTGAAGTTGAGGCCGAGACGTTCGGATTCCTTGTCGCAGAATTCGCGCATGTGGCCGATAATCTTGAGGCCGAGCTTCTGGGATTCCTCGGATTCGCCGTGGTGCTTGCCCGTCAGCATCACCAGAGTTTCGGCAAGTCCGATAAAGCCGATCGAAAGCGTACCGTGCTTGATGACTTCACCCACGGTATCTTCCCAGCCGAGCTTGTCGGAATCGATCCACACGCCCTGTCCCATGAGGAACGGGAAGTTCTTGACCTTGCGGCGGCTCTGGACGGCAAAGCGTTCCATGAGCTGGTCGCTCACCAGTTGCAGCATGCGGTCGAGTTCCTTGAAGAACAGGTCCACGGACTTCATCTTGATGGCGATACGCGGAAGGTTGATCGACGTGAAACTCAAGTTGCCACGGCCGAAGCTGATTTCGCGGCTCGGGTCGTAGTGGTTACCGATCACGCGGGTACGGCAGCCCATATAGGCAATTTCGGTTTCAGGGTGGCCCGGCTTGTAGTACTGCAGGTTGTACGGGGCATCCTGGAAACTGAAGTTCGGGAACAGGCGCTTGGCGCTCACGCGGCAAGACAGCTTGAACAAATCGTAGTTCGGATCTTCCGGGTTCAGGTTGATGCCTTCCTTGACGCGGAAAATCTGAATCGGGAAGATTGCCGTTTCGCCACCGCCGAGGCCTTCTTCGGTCGTGAGAAGCAAGTTCTTCATGACCATACGGGCTTCGGGCTCCGTGCACATACCGTAGTTGATGCTGCTGAACGG
Organism: Fibrobacter sp. UWH4; assembly: GCF_900142475.1. Taxonomy (NCBI): domain Bacteria; kingdom Pseudomonadati; phylum Fibrobacterota; class Fibrobacteria; order Fibrobacterales; family Fibrobacteraceae; genus Fibrobacter; species Fibrobacter sp. UWH4. The sequence continues at coordinate 579,195 of NZ_FRAY01000001.1, read as the reverse complement.
AGTCTGGGCACCAGCGCGGCTATGCATGGAGTTCAAGTTATGGACGAAGGCTTCCATGGCCTGGAAGGTCGCCTTGTCGGTTTCTTCGTAAGCCATCTTTTCGGCAAACTTCTGGGCGTTGATCACCACTTCTTCGCCATAAGTCTTGGAAAGTTCGCGAGCTTCGGTATCCTGGAACTTTTCGTTCGGCACGAGCGTCGCCACCATTCCCATTTCCGCCATTTCGGTATGGAGCTTCTTGACGACCGGCTGGACTTCTTCTTCGGTCTTGGAAGTCAAGAGCATGAGGGCCTTGACCATATTGGCCAAATAGCTCTTGCGGTACGTAATACGCACGCCGTCGGCCATGGCATAGTCAAAGTTCGGAATGGACTGGCCACCGTGCTGGTCGTTCTGGTTAGACTGGATCGCGATAGCGGCCAAGGCGGCATAGCTACGAATATCTTTCGGTTCGCGCAGATGACCGTGACCGGTATTGAAACCGTTCTTGAAGAGTTTCTTGAGGTCGATCTGGCAGCAAGTCATGGTAAGGGAATAGAAATCCAAATCGTGGATATGGATATCGCCTTCCATGTGGGCGCGGCTGTGCTCGGGCTTGAGCATCATCATCGTGTAGAAGTGCTTGGCCGATTCGGAACCGTACTTGAGCATGGTGCCCATAGCGGTGTCGCCATCGATGTTCGCGTTTTCACGCTTGAGGTCGGATTCCTTGGCAGAACTGAAAGTGATGTCGCGGAGCGTATGCATGAGGCGAGTATTCACTTCGCGCACGCGAGTACGTTCGGCACGGTACAAGATGTAGCTCTTGGCGGTATCGGCGTAGCCACCTTCGGTAAGAGACTTTTCTACAGCATCCTGGATTTCTTCAATTTCGGGAACGGTCTTGCCCTCGGCTTCGAGTCTGCCCACCACATCGGCAGACACCTTGAGCGCCGTGCTCGTAAGCACGTCATCGCTACCCAACAAATTCAACTGACTTTGGGACGCCTTGATTTGCTCATCAAGTTCACCCGAGGCGCGGAAAGCCTTGACAATGGCATCGGCGATTTTTTCAATGTTGAACGGCATCTCACGGCCGTCACGCTTCCTTACAGAAACAATCATCTACCAATCCTTGTATCCGGCGGAATCGGCCCCCTACGGGCAAATTCCGTATCGAACATACATTTTTCTTTCATTTTCTATTTTTACTATATCTTGTGCTCTCCTTCAAGTCAAAAGCACAAGATATGGAAAACAATATAATAAATGTAGGCGCCGTTGGAAGACTTTTTTCAGAAAAAATTCGCTTTTTGTGTAAATTTTAATTTTCAAACAAGACGTTTTATCCACAACCTTTTAAGGGGTTTCGACGCGGGTACAAACAAACTAACAAAAGCAAAAAGCTAACCCCTTTATTTATAAGAAGTTAGCTTTATCAACGGAAAAATAAAAGTTTTTTGTAAACTACACCTTGACAAAAACAGCCGTCTTGACTAGCCGCTATTGGAGCAGTTCCGCCACCAGGTGAATAGACGCCGAAATTTCTACCGAATCCGCCACGGCGGAAAGATTATCCGCCGTCGCCCCGTCATAGAAAGCGGCCTTTCTTGCGCCAAGGACATGATTTCTAAAAGAGAGTCCCTCCCCATTTCCCGTCACCGAGATAACCTTGCCCAGTTTGCCGCCCACGCTTTCCGCGTAGCTGGACGCCGTTTCGAGAGCCTTTTCCCCAGCCGCCTTAATAATCCCCTTCTTGAGTTCGGCCTCATTCTTGAGCGTTGCCGACGTATGGCTGATTTCCACATCCAGTTCGGCAGAAAGGGCCGCAATCACCGCCGCAGCCGTAGCCCTGTTCGAAGACTTGATCGCAAAGAACTGGCTGACCACGTAACCTGTAAGACTGCGCGTTCCCTTGTCGTAGGACCATTCCTTGCGCATTTCGACACTGTTCTGTTCAATATCACTTTCCGTCACGTCGATGTTCTTCATTTGCTCAAAGATAGAAGCACGACGGCTCGTCAACTGCTTGAAAAGAAGTTCCTTGTCCTTGCCGTGCAATTCAAGGCAGGCAACCGTAACGAATTCGTTGGCCTCGTACTTGCGGCTTTCCGAAGCGGAAACTTCTACCGTAGGCGTTGTCTTGTCGCCAAGAGGCAGCATCTGCGACAATTTTTCGCCGGGAGTTTCGTCCTTATCCACCGACACGACGATGAAGGCGACAAAAACCAAAAGGACTATGACCAAAACAAAAAGCTTGTTAGACATTTTTTCTCCTACTTTTTAAATAAATTAACAAAGGCATTGACTAGGAGCGCCACGGCCACCGTCGTCGTCATGCTGATAAAGGGCATCCACGGCCAACTGAAGATTCCTCCAAGCACCGCGGAAACGCCAAAGGCCGGAATTCCCTGCACCAGGACAAGGCTTGCCATGCCACAGAGCACGGCCACGATTACGACCCAGCCGCGAAGCCTTTTCGCACCCGTTCCAAACAACCTGTCGGCAAAGAAAGCCAGCAGGAACATTCCCAAGAGCGGTCCCGTGAAAAGTCCCGTAAAGAACAGGGCGTTCTTGAGCAGGCTCCCCTGCTGCGTCGCCGCAAACAGGGCAAAGAAAATTCCTAAAACGCCCCACACGACCGTCCAGATCTTGGCACGCTTGAGGCCGCCAATTCCTTCGTTTTCGTCCCAGCCCAGGAAATCTCGTTCAGACGTATTGCCGAGCGAATTGATGGCACTCGAGAGACTGCTCATGGCCGCCGCACAGATCGCCGCCACAATGAGCCCCGTGATTCCCGCGGGAAGTCCATGGACGATAAAGTATGGAAAAACGTCGTTCTGTCCCAGACCTTCTGGAAGCGGAGCAGCATGAGCTTTCTGGTAGTAAACGTAGAGCGCAGCACCTACCCAGTAGAAAAGGATCGAGACCGCACAGCCCAGCACCATCGAAAGGATACTCGAACGGTTTGCCGCCTTGACATCCTTGCAGCTCAGGTAACGCTGCACGAACTGCTGGTCACAGCCGCGGATTGCAATTTCAAGAATGGCGTATGCAAAGCCCGCCGAAACAAGCGTACGGGCATTCGAAATATCCATCGAGGCGTCCCACCACTTGGTCTTGCCCGCCTCGGAAGCGAGAGCCGCCATTTCACCGAAGCCACCGACGGAGTTCGCAATTACCAGGAGCACCAGCACGCCGCCACCAAAGAAAACGCAGAACTGCATCACGTCGGTCCAGATGACCGCCTTGATGCCTCCGAACCACGTATAGAAAATGGCCACGGCTGCAGACACGACAATCGCCAGCTTAAGGTCGATATGCAGAATCTGCGCAAGCACCAGCGACGGTGCGAACAGCAGGATTCCCGTGCGGAGCAACAGGTGCAGGCAATAGAAAATAGCCGCAAGCCGACGGACCGGCTTGGAAAAGCGCACCTCGAAAAGTTCATAGGCGCTATTGATTCCCGAACTGCGGAACCTAGGGATAAAGACGAAGCCGACGACCACGATACTGATGAGCGCACCGATCTGGAACATCAGGAACGTCATGTTGTCGCCATACACATCGGCAGGCGCCCCGAGGAACGTAGTCGCACTCACCGATGTCGCGATCAGGCTGATGCCCACGGCCACCCACGGGATGGAGCCGCCGCCCAACATGTATTCCTTCAGGTTCTTGTTGCCACGGGACACCCAGAGACCGATAAATACAGACAGCAGCAAGTACGCCGCAAGAACAATCCAATCAAGAACAGTAAACATAGCAGGAAGTCGATAGTTGGCCCTTCGACAAGCTCAGGGACCCTACAAGGTTGGTGAGCCTGCCGAACCAAAGTTCTAAGTTAAACAGTTGCAGGTTCGGGTTCCGCCGTCTGGAACTGAACCACCTGGTTACGGCCGCCTTCCTTGGCGCGGTAGAGTGCCTGGTCGGCGTTGTTTACGGCCTTCTGGAGGTCCCCGTTGAAATTGGGCTGCAGGAGGAACGCACCGATACTGACCGTCACACGCAGGGGTTCCGCCTGGTGAATGTCGAAGGAGAGCTTCTGGACAGCCTTGCGAATACGTTCAGCCGTTTCGACCATGCCGTTCGCATCGGTCTCGATAAGCCCAACAACAAATTCTTCGCCGCCGAAACGCGCCACGATGTCGATATCGCTACGGATTTCCTTGCTGATCGTATCGGCGATTCCCTTGATGACCACGTCGCCAATCGGATGCCCGTAGGTATCATTCACACTCTTGAAATGGTCGATATCCATCATCAGGACACCGATACTGTACTTGCCGCGATCGGCGCGGCTCTTTTCGGCACGGAGCTTTTCGAACAGAGTCTTCTTATTGATAAGCCCCGTATGGCCGTCGCGCATCGCCTGTTCACGGCCCATTTCGAATTTGCAGGCACGGTCGTAGGCAAAACCGGCGACACTTGCGAACGCCTTGAGCAATTCCTTCTCGTGATCGTTATAGGGAAGCGAGCTGCTGCTTTCGAGACAAATGGCGATATCGGCCGTGGCGGCATCGTGTTCAGCCGCAATAGGCATCACGAAAATCTGGCGGAGGTTCAGGTTCCTCTTTTCGGAATCGTTCAGGCGAGGCAGGTAATCCTTGAAGCCGGGCAAGAAGGAACGTTCCATAGGACGGTTGCGCATGATCGAAAGGACAAAGATGCCCTTGTCCGAAAGGGTGAAGCGCTTGTTGACGAACTGGTCCGCATCCACGCCGTCGCAATGGATGACACGACCAGAATCCTTATCCTTGTCCATCGCCATGATCGTCAGGCGATCGTAGGCCATATTGGCCCTGACGTAGTTGATGATTTCCTTGTAAATGTCGTTCACCGACATCGTCTTGAAGAACTTGCGCAAGTAGTTGTAAAGGCCGCTATACTGCTGCAGGGCAATATGCTTCTGTGCCGAATAAAAACCCTTGTAGTCGAGCATCGAAATCGCCCCGGCCACATAAGTCAGCGCTCGGGCTGTCGCATTGTTGAAGGCGTTCGGGCAAACAGAATCCAAAATCAGGGCGCCAACACGGACTCCGCTTCCATGGTCGATCAGGGGCACGGCCACCACCGACTTAATCGGGGTGTTGTCTACATAATATTGCAGACTCTTGCAACCAGGCAAGTCGCCTTCCAGGAGACGGTCAACCCCGGAACGGAAAAGCTGACTTAAAAGTCCGGAAGTTTCAGTGATTACCGTAGAAGGATTGACGGAAACTTCCTTGTCGTTCACGTAATTGCGGACGCCCCATTCCTTGGCATTGCGCTGCGAAAAGACCAGGGCGGAATTGACATTCGGGACAATACCCTTAAGGGCAAGGAGAAGATCCATCATGGCCCTGTTGATGTCGGCATTGGCACGCGCCCAGACCTGGCTCACCTTGAGTGCCGCCTCGGGTTCATTCGCCATACCGTTGCCGTTGCGGAATTCGGAACGCAAATCGGGAGCCACCACGGGAGTCGTCCCCGTTGCACGGTTCTTGAGCGTAATCACCGGAAGTGTCGCCGTAGATGCCCCCGGGCCGGCCAGGCGCGGACGGTTCATCCAGGCAAGGACAAAAGCCACCACGGCAAAGGGGATCAGGAAAAGGAACATCCCGTTCAGAAACGAAAGGCCAACCAAAAGACCTGCCACAATAAACAATATTTCAGAAACCGACATATTTCACCTTCTAAAGACGGAACGAACGGTACAACATGACCACGGCAACGCCTCCATAAACGAAGTGGCTAATCCACGCCGCCCAGAAAGGCGTCAACGCACCGTTTTCTCCCATTTTCAAACCGATTCGTTCAAAGATATAATAGCTAAAAACAATCAAGAGGCCAACCCCGAACTTCTGGGAAAGCCCCCCGGAACGGCTATAGCGATGGCAAAGAGCTGCTCCAATGAGCAGAACGATTAAGTTCATCCAATGGGCCGAACGCTTGAACTGCAAAGCCGTTTCCATGGCATGGGTATCTTCGCCGGAACGTTTCAGCACGCTGATTCGCGCCATCACCATCTTGGAATCCATCTCGTCGGCGGTCTGGCGTTCGTTGATAAGGTCGTTCGGATGCGTGTTGACCTTGTCGCAAATTTTTTCGCGCTTGATCGGGTAAACCTTGACGGAACCGTCCTTGTTGAATTCACGGCGGTTTCCCCGTTCGAACAGCCAGCATCCCGGAGGCGGTTCGATACTTTCGAGCCGGGCGATGGAATCCAGGGAATCCTTCGGCGGAATTTCTTCCCAGCGGACAATCCTTGCGTCGTAGCGTTCCCGGAGACGGCCATCTTCGCGCAGCAGGAGCACCACGTCGCGGCCTAGTCGATTGACGCCGGAGTAATGCCTAAAGAACCAGCTCGCCCGCTCACTGTCGATAAAGGTAAAGTCACGTTTTTCCTTGATGCGCGGATTCTTCTTTTTCTGCGCATTCGTTTCCATGGTCTCGAGTCGCTTATGGTTCGCATCGGGCAGCCAAAGTTCGCTCATCTCGTACGAACCTATCGAAACAAGGACTCCAAAAACAAATATCGGGAAAAGGGTCTTGAGAGGGCTCTGCCCCGAACTCTGCATGGCACTCGTTTCCAGGTGACGCGCCATGTTACCGATAGATGCGAGTACCGCAATGAACAAGGCGACCGGCGTAATCAGGTACACCATGTAAGGGATATAGCTCACGTAGTAATCGATGGCATCCTTGGTGTCGCGGGCAAGCCACGTCTTGATGTTACCCACAAAGTCGATGACCGCAAACATGAGGATTGCGCCCAGCAACACCAGCAGGAACATCTTGAGGAAATTCCACATCATGTAGCGGGTAAACTTCATCCGAATTTCCTCCCCAAAAAGCCGAAGATATTCTTGAAGAAGCGCCCCACGGCACGCACCGCCCTGAAGAACTTGGAATCGCCCGAGAAACGGTCTCGCACCATCGCAATCGTAATGAAGATGCCGAACGCACCGATAATGATATTGGACGCCCACATGGCAAGATAGGGGCTCACCAGGAGCCTGTCGGCCATATTTTCGCCACCAATCAGGCAAATCCAGTAAATCACAAAGAACGCAAGGCTATAGAGGATACCCGTTCCGATACCGCCCTTGCGGGCCATGATACCAAGGGGGGCCCCGATCAGAATAAAGATGAAGCAGGCAAAACTCGTGCTGTACTTTTTCTGGATTTCTACCGTATACTGCGCCTCGCGCTTGAGTTCGGCTTCCATGCGACCATACAGGCGCTCCGTCGTGCGGAAGGTCGCAATTTCCTGGACGCGCAGACGCTGCAACGACCGCCTACGCTGGATAGAATCGAGTGTCACGCCGCTCTCGACCGATTCAGGAACAATCGAATCGCCTTCGACATCGTTCCGCAACGCCACCAACGAGCCCAGACGCTTTTCGAGGGCCGCATCGCGGTATTCCACATATTTTTTCCGCGCATCTTCCACGACTTCGGTCATCATCTCGATCGGCATTTCGCGGTCGCTGCGGTAACTGCGGCTACGGCGTTCCAGGCGGTCATCGACATTCTTCATCGCGAGATCCTGCGAGAAGAATCGAATGCGGAAATAGTTCTCGGGATTGTCGGCATCCGTCATGTGCGTCTCGCCGCTGCGGAGCCTAAGCATCAAGGTCGCACCGTTATCCGCATATTCCATGGAGGCGCTATCCGCATACACGATACGGGGAGCGCCGCGCTTCTCCATCTCGAAAATCTGGATTCCGTACAAAGTTCCGGAAACGGGGTCGATGCGGTTTACCCACAGCTGCACATCAGGAAACTGCGTAATAAGGCGGCCCGCATCGATGAACACGTGCGGTTTCTTGCGCGACACGGCATTCATGAGTTCCACGGAACGGTGGTTCGCCTCGGGAAGCACCCAGTTGTTGAAAATCACCATCAACAAAGAAATCAGCAACGAAACGAGAAGAACCGGACGCATCAGCGAAAGCGGCGACACGCCCGCCGCCTTGCAGGCCGTAATTTCCTGGTCACCCGAAAGCCGGCCAAACGCCATGAGGCTTGCCACCAAAACAGCCATCGGAATCGAGAGCGAGAGCATCCACGCGAGGTTCAGGGCGAATATTTCGAGCACCGTTTCTGCCGGGAGTCCCTTGGACAGCACATTGTCCAGGATTTTTACGAGAAAGTCCACCACGAACAAGAAGGTGATGCCAAAAAGAGCCGCCAAAAACGGGGCTATAAGCTCTTTCAACACATAGCGGACTAGAATCATTACTTCTGGACTTGCAAAATTTTCTACTTTACGGGAGTAAAATTAGAATTAAAACCAAAGAAAAAAAATGAACCTGTTCAAAAAGATTCCCCTATTCCTTTATCTTTTGGCCTTTGCAATCGCTTTTATAGGTTGTTCGTCTAGCGGGCAGACCAAGATGAAACATACCGAATGGTGCAGAATCCGCTACGAGAACGCCGAGGAACTCTTCAAGAAAGAGAAGTACGGGCGTGCAACCGACAAGCTCGAAGAAATTCTCGCCACCTGCGCCGGGACCGGCTACATGGAACAGGCACAGTTCCTGATGGCGGAAAGCTATTTCAACATGGAAGACTGGATCGAGGCCCGCGGCGAGTACGGCAGCTTTATCCTGAACTTCCCCGGTTCCCCGTTTATCGAGACCGCCGAATTCCGCAAGGCCATTTCTTCGTTCAACATGGAATTCCGCGTGAGCCGCGACGAAGCCAACACGACGATCGCCATGAGGGACTTCGAACGTTACCTGTCGAACTACCCCGAATCTCCGCTGCGCGACTCGGTGAACTACTACTACAACCTGCTGGTGGAACGCCTTGCCGAAAAGGAATTCCAGACGGCCAGACTCTACATGCGCATGGACAAGTACCAGGCAGCCGTCATCTATCTGAAGGAATTCCTGGAAACCTATCCGAACAGCAAGCGCCATACCGAGGCCCTGTTCATGATTACGGAAGCCTACAACGAACTTGACCAGTTCGAAACCGCCAAGCTGTACCTGAACATCGCAAGAAACGAGGCCTCCCCCGACGACAAGGATATCCTGAAGAAAATCGAGAAAAGCGAAAAGGCTATCGACAAGTCCGAACTCGCCTTCGCCAAACGCATGAAGAAGGATTCTCAGAAGAAGAGGTTCTGGAAAGAAGACCGACAGATGCAGAACTAACCCTTAAAATGTCATCCTGGACCCCCGAAGGGGGGACGGGAACCAGTACTGGATTCCCTCCCCTATCGTGCTACGCACTCCAGGGTCGAGAATGACGTATTGTGATAGACATTAATAGGAAACCAAAAACGAAACAGCTGCTACACATTTTCCTTGTGGTGCTCCTTGCCGCATCTGCGATGGCCGCCGAAGAAACCTCGACACGCGACCGTTCCAGACTTTCGATTTTTTTGCAGCCCGCCGTTTCTTTTTTGGATTTTCCGGAGCGAGAATACTTCCAGAACGCCATCGACACCCTCTACTACAGTTTTAGGGAAGACGCCCTCACCGAAAGTGAATCGCTCAGCGTCGCCAAGCAGGATTTCCAGAAGGTGAACTTCTGTTTCCCGATTTCGGCCGGACTGCAATACCAAATTTTCCCCGACAATTTCGTAAGTCTCGGTCTGAGCTTTATCTACGACAACGAAGAGGTGGTGCTCACCGACCGCAAGAACAGGACGCATAACTACAGCTATACCATCCAGGGGATGCCGCTGTTCCTTGAATACCGCCTCGGCATTCCGCGCAACCTGATGACCCTTTCGGGAGAAAGCCTCTTCAGTATCGCCGTGCGCTGGTACTGGGTGCTGCCTGGCACCGAAATTTACAGCACCTGGGGACAGCTGGAAGCAAAATCGTCCGCTGTGGGAGCGGGTTTCGGCATCAGCGTCGGCTACCTTATTGCCAACTGGAAAAACTTCAACATTTACGGCGACATAGGCTACAGCAGCATCAAGGTGGAATCGGACAAGAAGTATTCGGACATCGCTCCTGACGGTCCCGAAAAGAAAGCCAAATGGAATATCGGTGGACTCACGATGCAAGTGCGCGTCGGTTTTGGACTTTGGAACGAACCCGAGCCTGTCGAAGAAGATGACGACGCGGACGACGACTCAACAAACGCTGCAACTCCCACGGCAACATCTACGGCAACTCCCCCAGCAACATCCCCGGCAACATCCACGGCAACTCCCACGGCAAGCGTACCGGAACGGACTGCAAAAGAAAAAGTCCCGGAGGAATAATGAGTTTTCTTCCTGGCGAAAAGTTGCATTACGCCGAGACGCATTTCAAGTTCAAGCTCCCGTGGTCGCTACTGTACAAGCCGTGGCCCGAAATTCTTGCGGATGCGCCCTTCCAGTTTGTTCCTGGAGTCGAGCCTATTTTATGGTTGGTGGTCCGCGACGCGCATCGGTTCCCGACGCTTATTGAAAAAATTGAAATTTCAATTACAGGCTCCGAAAATTTCAGCACTAACAAGAGCGTCGATTTACATATCCGCGCCATGGAGCAATTTGGATTTTACCCCGTCAGGTTGGGCAAGCTTCCTGCGGGTATTTATGAAATCGACTGCACGATTTACGCAAAAAGAATCAGCGAAAACGGCGAGCCTACCGCAGACAAGGAAAGATGCTTTAGACGCTGGAACCTTCCCGGATTAAAGCCAAAGCCCCTCAAGATTCAAGTTCTTGCAGAAGAACCGCCCAAGGCACCTGGATTTGTGGCAGGCGAAATGCATTGCCACACGCACTACTCGGCAGACCATGTGGAACACGGAGCCTCGCCTGCAGTATTGCAACAGACGGCCCAAGCCGTCGGGCTCGATTTTGTGAGTTGCACCGACCACGCCTACGATTTCGCTTTCACGACCGAAGACTACACTAAAGAAGCGGACACGCCCCTCACCCGCTTCGACGCTTTGCGCGAAGAAGTCCGCAAACTGAACGAAGCCGACGACATGCCGCTCATGATTGCAGGCGAAGAAGTTTCGGCAGGCAATTCCAAAGGCGAAAACGTGCACATGACCGTTCTCGGCCCCGAAGGTTATTTGCCCGGCCTTGGCGACTGCGGACGCAACTGGCTCGACAACAAGCCCACTTTCAAGATTCCAAAGCTTTTGGAAATGACCGCGGCACATTGCTTTGCCGCACACCCGATGCAGCCCATGGGCTACCTCGAGAAATTCATCTTCCGTCGCGGCTACTGGAGCCACAAAGATTTGAATCTGGACGCAACCCACAAGATCCGCGGAATCCAGTTCTGGAACGGAATTCGCGACGAGGGATTCAAGCTAGGAAGAGAATGGTGGATCGAGGAACTCGGCAAGGGGAATTTCTTGCTCCCGATTGGTGGCAACGACGCTCACGGAGATTTAAACGACACGACATCAGTCAGCATGCCGCTGATTTCATTGAGGCACTCCCGCGAACATGTTTTCGGGAAAGTGAGAACGGTAATTAAATTCGGAATTCGGAATTCGGAATTCGGAACTAAAGTTTCAAGCGAGGCAATCCACGAAGCATTCGCGGGCGACAACTGCTACATTACCGATGGCCCTGCTCTCTGGTGGGAACGCGGCGAAAAGACGGTGACATTCCATGCCTGCAATACGCAAGATTTTGGCGGTGCCTTCCGCTACATTCGCATCTACGGGCGCAAGCGTTCTGCAGGCGGCAAGCTCGCCAAGAACGAAACCGTCTGCATAGAAAGCCTTGTCGCCGCCCCGGCAAAAACAGACATCACCGTAAACGCAGACAACTTTGCCTATTTGCGCGCCGAATGCGAAACGGCAACCGGCAAATTCGCGATGACCTCGGCGGCGGTACTCGCGTAGTTGCGAATTTTATATCTTAAGGGTAACCCATCCGAGGAGGTACACATGCCACGATTCATGTCGCCATTGCGACCGCGCTACATGCGTTCCCCATCGGACATTCCGAAAGAAGGATTGCATATACAATCCATAACGGCGACACCCGAAGCGCCGAAATTTTCGTCCGAAGCGAATACGGCTTCGCTGAATGCCGCGCAAGAATCGCCCGAGCCGCAGGAACCCGAATATCCTGAAATCGTGTGCGTATCCGAAGGCACGTTCCGCCAGATTCGCGACGACAGCCTGGTGCTGCTTTCGCAGGGAATTTCACACCGACTCTTGCGCAGTATCGAAGGCCCGTTCCTGATTTTGGTTTTGCCCGAGCATGAGGCGCGAGCACGCGAGCAGTTGGAACTGTACCGTAAAGAGAATCCGCCCAAAGAAGAAAACCCACCGATTCCCTTGAGTTTTAGCCTGCAGCCGCTCTGGGTTTTGCTTGCGCTCTTGATTGTCACGCTGATTGATTTTACAGACGCCATGAACCTGCATACGCCCGGCATTTCGGATGCAGCCAAGGTCCTTAAGGGCGAATGGTGGCGCTCGCTGACCGCGCAAACATTGCACGGCGACGTAAGGCACCTGGCCTCGAATTTAATTTGCGGCTATATCGTGATGAACATGATTACCTTCCGCATTCCGCTCTTGCGGCTCGCGCCGTTTATCGCGATTGCGTCAGCAATCGCGAACCTGTGCGTTTCCTTGACCGTACAGACGAGTTTCCGTTCGCTCGGGTTTTCGACATTCGTGTTCGCCGCCATCGGTTGCCTCAGCGTCATTGAATTTAGGCTCATGCCCAAGGAAACGCACGGCCTGCTTCGCAGGTTCGCGCCGCTCTGCGGCGCGGCATCGCTCGCCGTGTTCCTTGGACTTGGCGAGAACGCCGACATTCTCGGCCACGCCTACGGATTCGTTGCCGGACTTTTCTGCGGATTCATTCCCAGCAAAAAGGCGCTCCGCTGGGGAACGCCGCTTGCTACCGCCGACGGAATCGGCCTGCTCATTTACTACGCGCTATACGTAATCGCGTGGAAAATTGCGTTGGCTTAAACGCCGCCGTCGCTAAAGCCCAATGAATCTTCGAGCCAGGTATCGGTGCGCTGCACCGAAAGGCGGCTTTTGTAAGCCTTGCGCCCCGCACGCTGCTGCGCCCACTTTACCGAAAGCGCCGACAGCGGGCCCATGTGCTTAAAAAGCGTCACCATGGTATTCGGCAAATTGCGACGCAAAACATCGTCTTCAAAAGAAGCATAATGGCTCACGCTGCCCGGGTCGCCCTGGCGCGCCGAACGTCCAAAAAGCTGGCGGTCAATTCTAGAAGACGGATTGCATTCCGTTGCAATCACATGCAGGCCACCCAGCTTTTTGACGCTATCCGGAATCTTGATATCGGTACCGCGCCCCGCCATATTAGTTGCCACCGTAATGGCCCCGAACTTGCCTGCATCGGCAATGATGGCCGCCTCTTCTTCACTGCGCACGGCATTGATGATTCGACAGTGCAGGCCTTCGTTTTCGATGCTCTTGCCCAGGATTTCGCTTTCGTCGATATCCTTGGTGCCAATCAGAATCGGCCGCCCTTTTGCATGCATGCGGACAACCTCTTTCACAATGGCGCGGCGCTTGGATTCTTTAGAGGTAAACGTTTTAAGGTGCGAAATTTTGCGTTTGCTTTTGCGGTGATTCGGAATGCTCACCACCGCGGCCCCGTAAATCGTCCAGAATTCAGCGGCGGCCTCCTTGCCCGTACCTGTCATGCCCGAGAAATTCCTGTACAACCTAAAGAAGCGCTGAAAACTCATGCGGGCTTGCGTTTCTTTAAGGCCCGAAAGTTCCAGGTTTTCCTTGATTTCAATCATCTGGTGGAGCCCGCCGTTCCATGAGCGCATGGGCATTTTACGGCCCGTCGATTCATCGACAATCACCACCTTGCCCTCTTCGACAACGTAATGGCGGCCCTGTTCAAAAAGTTCGCGAGCCACAAGGGCCTGGCGCACCAAATCTTTAAGGAACCCCGCACGCGAAAACGCAGTCGATTCCTGCATGTCTTCGAGACGTTCGTCAAAATCTACAATAAAACGGACCGTTCGATTCCTGTAGTCCACCGCGTAGTCTACATCGCGGCGCAACTTGGTCGAAATCGCATACGCCATTTTGCAAGACTCATTAAAGTCAGCATTTTCTTTTTCACTCGAAATAATGAGCGGAGTCACGGCCTCGTCAATCAGTACGTTGTCGGCCTCGTCGACAATCGCCGTACAAAGCCCGCGCTGCACCAGGTTCTGCGCCATCTGTTCAAAATTCAGGACAGTCCCGTTCGCAAGGCGCTTTGCAAAACTCTGGTAGCGACCCATGGCAATGCGGTCGCGCAAAAAGTCCGCCAGCACCTCTTTCGCCGTAGAATACGTGACGTCAGCCTCATAACCTGCCCGGCGTTCTTTAGGCTTCATACTTCCCGTAACAGCGCCCACCGTCACGCCGCAAAAAGAATAAAGCGGTTGCATGATTTCGGCATCGCGTGCGGCCAAGTAATCGTTTGCCGTAATCACATGGCAAGGGCGTTCGCTCCAGCCGCGCACCGTAGCGCACATGGCAGCAGTAACCGTTTTGCCCTCGCCCGTCGACATTTCGGCAATATAGCCCCGATACAAGGCGAGCGCACCGGCAAGTTGTTCAACGTACGGTCTGTAGCCAAGTGTACGTTTGACCGATTCCTGAACCAGCGCAAAAGCGGTCAGCAAGGTTTCTTTTTCAAAGCGGCATCTTAACTGCTGACGAACCGTATTCATGCGGCTTTGAAGCAGCGAATCACCAAACTTGCTGTACTTAAGACTTTCCTTATCGATTTTGATTGCATCTTTCAACAAGCGAATCAAAACACCATGGCGACCCTTGAAGCGGCCAACCATACGGTAAAGTAACGCATCGAGCCCCGTAGGAATCTTTTTCACTTGCTTACAAGTCGTCAGGCGATAGTTGTCCGTCAGGTTCATAAATTAAATACACCTAATCATCAATAGATTGCTTCGTCACAAAGTTCCTCGCAATGACGTTACCATTACATCCTGTAGTACTTTTGCAAAGCCTGACGCACTTTGCGAATCCCTTGCATGGCAAGTGGCGATTCACCCAAGTCAAACCGGATTTTACCCGTGCGCCCGTGGCGCTTGAGCATGGCAAGTAAACTATCATTCAACTGCGCACGCACGATATAGACCGGTTCTACCGTCTGTTCGCCATTTTGCGCTTTGTTCATGCGGGTCTCGATTTCGCCGCCGGCAAGCCAGCCGAGTGCCGCCGAGGGCAAGTGATCACTTGCAGCAGGAATCGCCATGACTTTTTCCACCGGAATTTCGGTGAAAGCATCGCCATTCAAGCGCACCGACACCGACCGCGGCTTACCCGCAAAAAGCCTGGAGACCTCTTCTTGGCTAACCACCGCCAAGAAATCAAACGCACTTGTATCGAGCAAAAGCCCGATTGAATCACCCTGGCGTACAAATCGATCCTTGTAATCATCTAAATCCTTAAGGTCCCAAATTCCACCAACAGGGGCAATTACAGCCAGCTTGCTGCGATCTTCTTCGAGTTTTTCCAACTCTTGCTTGAGTGCCCCCATTCGCTTTTCAATCGGCAACATGTTTTCGGGAGCTTTTTCCAGCGCCTGGTAGTAAGACTGCGTCGCCTCGCGCAGCTGGGCCCGCTTTTCTTCGAGCTGATATTCCAGTTCCTGATTCTTAAGCAGCATGAGCGTATCGCCCTTATGCACAAGACCGTCGGCATAATGGTAAACACGTTTCACAATTCCGCCCTCGCCCACAACCGCATTTTCGTATGTGCGAGCCTCCATAACGCCCGGTGCCTTGAACGTATCGGGCACAGGAAAGTTAAACAAGAACGCAAACACGCCGCCAAAGAACAGGACCGTTAAAATCACCGCCCGCGAACGCACCAAGGCAAGTCCCGGGCTTGCAAAGATATACTTGAGAAAGCGCCCCACCGGCATAATCACCATGGTCAAGCACAGCAGAATACCCATAAAGAACGAAAGCAACAGGTAGTGCTGCGAAATCGCCACAATGAACCCCGTAAACAAGAACACCCTGTACACGGAACTGCAAATGCCGTAAAAGAAATAGACGACCCTTTCGCTCCAAGTTTCGGCGACAGGCTCGGCATCGCGCTTAAAGAATATATAGCGTTCCAACAAATACTTTAAATGCTGAACGGAGCGTTGCTGCAAATTGGGCATATCCAGCAAGTCCGTGAGCATGTAATAACCGTCAAAGCGCATCAGGGGGTTAATGTTAAAGAGCACCGTCGACACAGACGCCATGATAATGACGTTGTACGCCAGGTTCTTTAAAATGCCGCCACCCAGATTCGCCCATAAAATCAAGGCAATCGATGCAATAAAGAATTCCGTGAGCATGCCCGCGGCACCCACCAGCATTCGTCTCGATTTTTTTCGGAACGACCAGCTTGCCGTGGCATCTACATACGGGAGCGGAACAAGCAGCATGAACATGACGCCCAGCGTATGCACCTCGCCGCCGTATCGCTTGACAACACTCGCGTGCCCGAATTCGTGCAAAAGCTTGACGAATACCGTACACACGTAAACCCAGCCTATGTTCGACGGAGACAAAAAGCCCTGCGCGCTGTCTTTTAGGGTGTCAAAATTTTCGACACCGTACTTGGCAGCCACAATCACCGTCAAAAGCCACACCAAGGCAAACGGCTTGCTGATAAGGCAAGCAATCAGCCAGCGCAACTTGTTCAAAAGGGCATCGGGGTCGACCAAGGGCACCTTCAAAAAGAAGATGTTCAAAAGCGACGCCTTCACCTTTTTGCGGTTCTGCTTTTGGTTTCGTTCGAACAGCTTTGCACCATCTTCGATTCCGTCGTACATGAGCATGTTCGACTGGTACAACTGCGCAAGCATCTCTATGACCTCACCCTGCCCCGGGATTTCGCCCGTGGCGGAGTTCAGCATACCGTTCCACACCTCGCCTACCGTCTTGTTTATGCTCAGGCGCGAAACAAATTCGTACGCCCCCTGCGGCAAGCGGTAAAACTTATTTGTAAACGGTTCATAAAGAACATACCACACCACCCCCCGGTAAACCTGGCGGTGCACCCGGACACTCGCCCGGAGGGCAATCTTGCTCTCCGAAAGGCGGTACCAGGATTCGTGGAAAATCTTGCGCTGTTGATCGAGAATCATGGACTATACTAGGAATTTGTCACAGTCGCTTTGAAATTAAGATCTTCTTCGGATGAAACCAACAGAACAATCTTGTGTTCACCATCGACATTTGCAGAATCAGGGATGTCAATATTTTTGCAGTTCTCAGTGAACGTCACAAGTTCTGCATGATCATTCCAGCTTACCAAAAGTGAATGATTCAAATTATCGCCATTCAACAGATCCACTTGAAGAAGGACATTCGGTTGATACCAAGGATTACCTTCCAACCAATCCGTCAAGACCAACATGATAGTTTCGCCAGCCTCGATAGAAATGTCGCGGCCCTGATCCTTCTTATCGAGAACAATCTGTCTAATAACGCCGTCATCCTGAGTCAATTCTTCTTCAGGCTGAGAGTCATCAACAGGCTGTTCGTTGTCATTCACCGGCTGATTATCATCGCCATGATTGTCGCCATTATCATCTTGATTTTCAAATGCACTCGGATCATACAGAACGTCGGAACTGGTTTGGCCTTCAATCAGCAGGTTACTACCTTCGTTATCAACGATATTGTCCATGCGGCCCGTATTTTCGGTATCAACAGGTTCCTTGATTCCTTCAATAGAACCGCGGGCACTATTGTTGTTGCTATACCAGCCCCAACCATACTGACCCCAGCCCCAGTAGCCATTGTTCTGGTTGCCCCAGTTAGGATCATACTTGCGCTGAATGGTTTCAACTGTAACATTGTCATGACCAAGGTAATCTTCCTTAGTAGAAGTATCGATTGTATGGTCGTCCAACGTGATTTCGTTACTCGGAGTAAACACGCCAATCGGGTTATTGTGTTCCATCATCAAGTTGGCATTGTCACCGACAACAACGTCATCGGCAGCACCCGTCTTGATTGTATCGGCATCTTCACCACCCACAACCACATCGCGGTCCTTTCCGGTGTAAATGATATCACGCGTATCAACCTTAACAGCATCGTCATGTTTAATTGCCATAGAGTTGGCTGAAACGACACGGTTCTGGAAGTCGTTGATATGTTCACCGACGCCATACGGAATATCGAAATCGAATTCGAGATAAGCGTCATCACCATAGACAAGATCCTTATCGTGATCACCGCCAATCGCAACATTCGCTCTCACCTTTTCGCCATCATTATTGGTCTTCGGATTACCATCTTCATTCAGTTCAAAGCGCCCCTTACCCGTCACAATCTGCACAGCAGTAATCACGGGCAGGTTCTTCGGCCACTGATCAGAACCAGGAATATGATAATTCTTGATATGCACCGTAAATTTATCGCCGGTAACACCACGGAATACAACATAGTTGCCAATCATTTCGACACGGGGAGTAACGCCGTTTTCAGCAACCACGCGAGCCTTATCTGCATCAGTGCAAGTGGCTTCACGGTAATCACCATCAAAGAAGTGACCGACCCAATCGTTCACATAACGATGTTCACCCGCATAGTCGCCATACGAATCGGAGAATACGTCATAAACGAAGTTGTAGGTATCTGAATTGTCATTATCGCCGCCCAGGTAAACATAGACATCATAAGTCTTTTGATCACCCTTAGTTTCGCCACTTTCCTTACGGGCAAGATAATTATTCAAACCAGACAGTTTAAGAACAATCTCTTCTTGAGAGTGCAGCGCCAAGGAAAAATTGAAGATCTTAGAATTAGCAGTATCGCCATCCAGTTCGGCAACATTTTTCTGTGTATAGGCAGAAAGTCCCAGAGGATTGTTATTCTGCTCACTGCGACCGTACAGGTCGACATTCACACCATCAACCGTAGCAAACGTATTGAACGCATGGTTATTGGCAATTGCGTTAACTTCTTCCTCATACAAGTTCTGAGTCCAGCCGGCCTTAGTGTCGTCGCACATCAAGACACCACGATCATTGCGATAGAAGTCGTGCCAATCGTCATCGACAACAACACCAGCCGCAACGCCATGAGCTACGCGTGCATCGTCACCGCTATTATTGGCGGTAAAGTTGAAGCTCAAGATATCCAGATTGTCAAGCTTGACCTTATCCGTATTCTTGTTTGCGTCATTGTCCTTCACGGCCTCAAAGCGGCCTGCGGTTTCTTCGGTACCATCATCAACCTTGACATCACCGGAGAAGATAACATCGTTACCGATACCGCCCACCACAACGTCGTTGCCATCACCAGTACGGATTGCATCATCGTATGTTGCAGCAAGATTGCTTGCAACAATGGATTCAGCCTTGGTAAGCGTCGTTGCCGTATCCGGGTTGTTATCACGATCAGCAAACAGCAACTTAGCATTATCGCCATAAACGACATCATTATCGTCAATGCTATAACGTTCGTCACCATAGGTTACAATGACATCTTTACCGGTACCGCCGACAACAATATCGTCACCGCCATTCGTATCAACCACGTCGTTTCCACCATAGTCAATATCGGTCGAAACAGCTACATCTTGCTTATGCAAATCGCCCCTAATCTGAAGACCCGCAATTCCCGGCAGATCCTTGCCGTTATAGCTGTAAGGATGCAGACCATCTTCAACCGTTATGATAATGCGATCTGCAGCAAACTGTTTGCCTACCTTAAAGACAACATAGTTCTGAACAACATTTTTATCATCAGATTTCACAGCGTTAATGGCGCCTTGAACAGTCTCGTTGTTACCTTTGACAAGAGAGCCACTAAATGTCTTTCCAGCCCTATCATCAATATAGTACGACTTCGTAAACTTACCATCTTCCGTAGACAAAGTAATCTTACGAACACTTTCGTTTGCAGAAGAATGGGAATCCGGAATATCGAGATAAACAATGACATCGTAGCTTTCGTAATACTGAGCAAGACCATCGACAGACACTTCCAAGAGGCTGCCGCACTGCTGGTTCGGCGCAGTAGACATAAGGCCCGAATTCATCAAGATCGTATTTCCGTCGTCACCATTGAGCCAATGGTTGTAACCTTGCAGGTTAATACGGGAATCCGTAGACGTGTTACGATGATTTTCATGACCGCCGTAGCTTACGCTAATAGCGCTTGCACGGGTACCGTCATCAAAGCGGACAATTTCATTGTCATTATTACCGTAAGTCCCGGACAAAAGACCCGAAATATTATTCCAGTTCTTAGCGGATTCTACACCAGCTTCCATTTCCGGGGTAATTTTCTTGTCGGAATCACCCGTAAAGTTGAAGCTCAGAATAGAAGTATCAGAGATATTCTTTTCTTCACTGGAATTACCCGTCTGGAAAGTCGGAAGTTTGGTATTCAACTTTTCTTCGACCATCTTGTAATTTCCACGGAAGGACGCATAGGCATTATCGCCGAACACAACATCCTTGCCGGAGCCAGCCACAATCAGGTCTTCATTATTTTCGTCAACAGAGGTCGTTTCCCATTCTCCAGACTGCTCATTCTTAACGAAATCGAAGTCTCTAGACTGGGAATTCAAACCGCCCAAGATAACGTTGTCGCCGCCGCTTGTCTTAATGACATCGGAACCCGCGCTATTACCATCAAGATTACGGCCCTGGTTGCTCACCAAGAGGGCTTCACGATTGCGGTCCACATAAGCTTCGCCACCATCACCGACAATAATATCGTTACCATTGCCAGTAGCAATCCTGTCGGAAGCGGTACCGCCAATTACAACATTCTTTCCATCCTTGGTTGTAATCGTGTCCGTATCGCCATCTGCATCAAACGTAGACTGCACATAGTTCAGGTAAGTCTTGGTAGAATCACCATAAACATGATTAACCACATCGCCAGAAGCGTTCTTGACCACAACACTATTAGCAAACTTGACTTCGCCATTATCACCAACAGCAACGTTATCAGAACCATTCAGGGAAATAGTATCGGCACCGGCACCGCCAAGAACCACATTTCTATCGCCATTGGCGATAATCGTATCGGTTCCGCCAACCTTTTCACTTACAGAATGGATATACTTGGGGTCACGCACCACACCGTCGGTCTGATAATAGTTGGTAACGGGAACATCCTTTCCGTTGACTTTCTGGGTCTTTGCCGAAGGAGTCGTGTAATCGTACTGGTCCAAGACATCATCTTTGGTAATAGACGAATCCACATCCAGCGAACCCAGGCGGGTAACCACCTCACCCTTTTCATTCTCGTAAATCACCTGACCACGGTCACCAAAGGCGATTACGTTCGTATTGACCTTGAGTGTATCGTTACCTGTTCCGCCAATTACAACCATGCCTTCGCGAGTCACCTTGGACTTGCCATCAGCATCATTGTCACCCATAGCATTAATGGTATCATTACCGCTCTGTGCGTTTACAACCAGCAAGCCATCGCCCGTATAACCATTCGCCAGATACATCGAAACGATTGAAACTCCCAGTGCCACAGGCGTTAGCGCACGCTTGAGCAAAAGCATCTTCGTAATATCGTATGCATCCAACACAATTTCACGACGTTGAAGCGTACCATCAGAAAATTCGACGTTCAAGAAGACCCTATTTCTATCAATTAGGCCATTCTTTTCAGCCGTAGCATTGGCATTCTTAACACTAGTCAATGTAGCAGCAGACTTGCCTTCACAGAAAGTTAAGCCAGACACATTGTACGCAACAACGTTCTTTATAGAGCCATTATAGTTCGTCGCAGACAGATTTTTCAATGTCGCAATCTTATCGGACTTTTCTTCGGCATAGCTGTGCACATTGACGGTATCGCCGCCCTTACCGCTATTCACCACCGTAAAGGTCTGGAAGCCATCTTCACGATAGACAGTCTTGTGTACATCAACTCGGTCTACGCCTTGGCCCAGATTGATTTCGGCATACTCCATATTGCCCAAATTAAACTGGTTCGTGACCGAAGCCCCGGCATCCTTATGGTCCAAGCGCAGGGAATGCTTATCGGAATCACGCCATTCCGTATCGGCCTGTTTTACGACATCTTCTGTCTTTTGCAAAACCGATGCAGAATCAACATCCTTGGCGATAAGGATATTGTCAAATGTGGCCACATCGTTCAAGGCGTTAAGGTCATTTTGCACACCGGCCTTAGTATTATTACGGTTGTTTACAAAGATTCGGTCCTTGCTGTTGCCTTCATCGAACTTGGCAGCCTCTTCTTCAGCAGCTTTGCGTGCGGCCTTATCAACATCACTAATACCATTCTGTTCATCGTCACTACCTTCTGTATAATCAGGTATTTCACCATAATGAATCATCAGAAGGTCATGATCGCCGAGGGAAGCTTCCTTTCCAGCACCATCTTCATACATGGGGCCCTTGATATCAGCAATGGTATCATCTGTGAGACGATCCTTAATATTTTGAGTTGAGGATTCCTTATAAGAATCTAATTCATCTTTAATTGTAACAGATGTGGAATTTTCGTGTTCTGTCCATGCCAAGTACAAATTACCATTTATCTGTATCGGTTTACCCGTACTCACACTACAGATAATTATTTGAGTACCAGCGGTTTCATAATAATAGCTATAGTTACCAGCATTATTGCGTTGCGTTTTTGGAACAATCACGCACGCATTTTCATCATCATATTGTCCTATGGATTTATCAAACGGAACATATATCAGATGAGCCGTCATGCCATCTGTACTATTCGCCATTTGAACAACACTCGATTCTTCAACATAAACCGCATCTGATTTGTAATTGAAATAGAATTTCGTTCCAACTGGCCAGCAGGCTGTAGATACCACAGGATTCCCACTTTCATCAACACCATTAATCGGCATGGTTTCGCAATTAACAGTCAATGCATTATTAGATTGATTTCTCGTCAAATCACTTACAGGAATTGTCACCGGAGATCCATCATGCACGAGCCATGCCACAATATCTTTTTCTTCAGGCAAAGCCTTCAAGTAACAAGTCAACGACTTTTGAGCAACATCAGTACTCGTCAACAAATATTCATCTGTTACAGAGAACTGGTTCGTAAAGCCATTTGAATTATCCAACTCATTAAAGAAGATCAATGCATTTTTACAATCTTTCAAATTAGAAAGCGTATTATCCCCTGTGGCATCTGTTGCAGTTGATTCAATCGTCACATTATGCAACAGCGAGAAGTAGTCATCACCTTCACGAACACTGTCGCCAAAAGCAACCAATTTTACATCGGCAAGGGAATTCCATGCTAGCACATTATTAGAGTTATCAGCACTAGCCGCAAATTTATAAGTTATAGACTTGCAATAGCATTCCACACCATCTGCATTGTTATAAGCAAGCCAAATTCCACGATCACCACGTTCTAAGGCTTCAGAGGTCTCACCAGGAGCAAAAATCGTTACAGAAACAATTTCACCAGCCTTTGGTGCCTTATCCAGTTTAATTTTATAAACAGTCTTACTTACACCATCTTCATCAAGAGTACTCTTGGCAAGTTCTAGTTTATTTTTTCCATCGGCACTGTAAAAATCAACACCAATTGCATTCGGATCAGAATTTTTACTGTTTGCAGTAATATCAGGAACTTCTGCCGTTCCAGCACCACCATTGTAGAAACTATCATTCCCCTTATTGCCGTACAGCTTGGTCACTTCATTTTCTACAGAATCAAGCACATAGAAAGAATCATCACCATCGCCACCATAAACATTCTTATTCTCAATGCTTACGGACAAGATGTCTATTCCATTACCGAGAACTTTCCCCTGAGAAAGCACAAATGTATCATCACCATCACTGCCGATAATGCTCATCTTATCAGTGTCTGCTCCACCGATCAAAGTAACTGGACCATTTTCAATAATTGATTTGGTTCCATCATCATGTACTTCTTGGAACAACGCCACATTGAACGTATCTTTACCAGCACCACCAGCAAGCGAAATGGCGGCCGTATTATGGAGCAGGTTGAAGGTATCATTACCCTCACCACCAACAATCGACGTGGAATGTTCAACACCATTGCTTAAATATCCCTTAGCGTTTTTCGTGGTTTCAAAAGAATCCTTCGGCAATACATTACTATTCACATCGCCACTTTCACGGACGGAATTGAACATTTGACCAACTGTAATGTAATCATTGCCTGCACCAGCATCAATAGAAATCGTAGACAACGTTCCATCAATAGCAATATTATCGTTACCAGCACCAGCATTCAACGAAATATTTTCAATTCCATAATAAGCATCGTCTTTTTTCCAGAAATTGACTCGTTGAATTTGAGCATCCTTTTGCGATGGTAATTTCGCAACAAAGCCAAGATTTTCCGTTGATGCACGAATCAAGAAATCATCCGCATTGACTGTACCATCAATAATCATGGAATCTTGTTTATCATTTTCGCCAGAATCCATCACATTGGTGTAAGCCAAGTTTCCATTATCCATCATCTTGACTTTGTATGTGTCTTCACCACTCTGTCCGTCAACAATATCACTGCCGTTTCCTGCCATAATGATATCGTTTCCACCCTTGTCCACAGCTTTTGTAAACGCGGTATAATCGAACTCTCTAGCAAATTTGCTTATACTTTGTCCAAATGTTTTGTTCTGATTATCATCGGAGGGCTTACCTACGAAAAGATCCGAAGTTTCTTTACCATTTTTTCCATTGAAGCCATCATCGCCGAAAACAATGTCGTTATCGGCACCGCCATCAAGAGTATCGTCGCCTTGGCCACCATAAATCACATCTTCGCCAATGCCACCATCAACATAGTCGTTTCCGGCATCACCATCAATCAAATCATTTCCTGAGCCACCGTAAATTCTATCATTTCCACCATTATCACCATTATTTTGTCCATTATCACCAAAGATAACATCTGAGCCGTCGCCGCCATAAATCACATCGTTACCAAACTGCGAAACAGCAGCTTCTGTATAAGAGAAAGAACTTATATTTTGGGGCGCTATAGAAACACTATTAAACGACAAACCCGTCCTCAATGTTTCTGGAATGTATCCTGTCCGGAAGGTCTTTTTGATAAGGTCATTGATGCCCTGCGGAAGCGCGTCGCCAAAGACGACATCAACGCCTTCACCTGCATCAATTTCGTCATCACCGGCACCACCAGAGATTAAGTCTTTGCCGAGACCTCCAAAAATGAAATCTCTATCGTTGCCACCACAAATGGTATCATCTCCAGCACCACCCATGATATAATCTTCACCCGAACGACCATATATTATATCATCGCCGCCATTTTCAAATATATCATATCTATCCGCAATGCCATTGATATACCGGCCACCATCGCCAAAGATAACGTCTGCCCCCAAACCACCAACAATTATATCGCCGCCAGCACCACCGAAAATCACATTTTTCTTGGTTCCATTTGCAACAATCTTGTTGATTTCTGCAGAGCCATCGTCAGGGTAAGACTCAGCGCAAAGAACATCTCCTATTTTCTCCTGATCATCCTTTTTATATTGCAACGGAAGCACCGTTTCTCCAAACAAGAAATTACGTCCACTTGCACCATAAATAATATCAGCACCTAAACCACCAATTACAACAGCAATACAAGAATCATTTAAAGTAACCTTACTTAAATCGATTTCATCATTGCCTGTTCCACCATCGATAATGATATTAAACTTAGCAACGGCACTATTTTCCGTTTCAAATTTTATAACATCATTATGTTCACCGGCATAAATATAAAGACTACGGTTTTCCCCAATTGTAACAGATTGAGTTTTGCCATTATAGGTAACATCAAATGACGTTGCTGATTTAACTTTTATCGTTACTGAATCAGCATTATCACTTAAATCACCTTTATTTCTTTTAGCAGCATAATCGCCAATATTGATATATACATCGCCATTTTGTTCCGTTGTCAATACCGGTTCATCAGCATCTCCTCGATCGGTATTGAACAATTCTATGGCGCCACTCTTCCACAAATTAAACTTTTCACTTCCAATAAAATAATTGATGTATGCAAAAGCCTCAATTTCCATCGTTACAGAGGCATCAAAAATTGTCAACGGGTTCAGTGAAAGATTGCGAGCCAATTCCTGCAAACGAATCTTGCCATCATTATTGGGATCATCAAAATTCAAATTCAGATCCAAATCAACACCGACATTGATCCCTGCAATACCACCAACACTTGCGCCAGCCGTAATTCCCGAATGGAATATAACTTCAGCAATATCAACGCCGTTTTCATCATAATCATTTATATAGAAGCCATCCATCAAGGCCCAGAAATCCTTGAAGTGACTATCTTTCCATTTTCCGAATCCTAAGGTATCGCAACCAAAGGCAAGCTGGATATCAGCACCGAAATTAAAGCCAATATCGGCACAGAGCGGTCCGACAATTGGGAAATTCTTGCCCCATTGCGTTTCAAAGACAAGCGGTTGCATTCTATATGTCACAAGGTCTGCATGTTGACCAAGCAGCAACTTAATAACTTGTTCTGCTGGACTCTGAATAATTGGGAACGCCCAGCCATATGTACCATTATTTTTCCCGAATAATTTTTCCGTTTCACTCACATTGTGAGCTTCATCCGCCGCATTGGCTGTTGGGTCTGAACCAGGTTTTAAAGAAATACTTCCAACATTAAAATCAATGAGGCCATTTAATTCCTTCGTAAAGTCAACAGAAGCACCGACCAATTCCAAACTACCAAGGTCAAGTTTCTTCAAATTCAAATTCTTGTAACTTGATATCAAATTGCCAATTTGAACAACATCATCTAAGAAGCCCAAATCAACTTTACCCTTTGCAAATGACTTTACTATGTCTAACATTTTTATATGCTTTGCACCAACAGGCAATTTATTGATAACAGGAATTTCCATTTGTAAGAAATCAATAAGCGGTTGCAAGGGTTCCACAACCTTCTTAATTTTTTCTAACATCGGACCGAGGACTCTATCAGCAAAGCTGCCTGCATCTAAGTAAATACTGTTAAAACCAAGCGAATTTAATTTACCAGCAATATTGCCATATTCTGCAGACCATTTCATTTCGAAATTAGCCCCAAGTTCCGGGAATCCAATTGAAACTCCCGTTGAACTCAAATCCAAGCCTAAAGTTAATTTCGCCTCAAAGTCAACATTTCCCGTTAGGTTCGCCTCAACAGAAAGCGCCTTGCCTAAATCAGAAATCTTTATTTTAGAATCCTTACCTTTATCGGTACGTTTATCGTCCACTAAGCTATCAGAACCATTCTTACCATCATTCAAATCAACACCCAAACGCAAGGTTTGTGCGTTTGACAACACTTTAACATCAGCGTTCAAAAAACCAAGCGAGGCATTAGCTATAGCAGTCGGTGTAATTGTCAGCGTAAGCTCAATATCATCACCTGTCATCTCGTAACGATCAACATCATTACTCGTCTTATCATCAGAATCGGAATCTTGGTTAGCCTTTACCTTAAATCCATCCGCTTTTATCTTTTTTGACGAGTCATCGACATCGGTTCCATTTGAAAGAAGAATATAAGCACCTTCAGTTTTCGATATACCAAAGCCAATATTCCATTTCCATTCAAATTTTGTTTCTACACCACCTTCACCTCTTAAGCCCAACCCAGAAAAACCTATATCAAAATCACCATTTGCATTTAATGTATATTCGCCTCCAATACAAACATGCCATTCAGCACATCCTTTTTGAGCATCATAATTGTACTGAACGACACCATTATTTTCATCTCGCGTGAAATATTTATCAAATACAGAGCCGGCCCAAGCAATCTTACTGGATTCACTACATTTATCTAAATTCTTCAACAGATTTGCATTAGACAACATATCGTATAGGTATTCAGCAACTACACCCGCATCTAATTCATGATCTCCATAAACATACTTTCGGAACGGTTCAATAAATTTCGAATCCAATTCTGACAAGCAATCTGCACCAGCAACAATGGCATCTCCGACCATCGGAATTTTACGAATAGATTCAGAAACAAACGTCTTACTTACACCAAGTTGAGCCTTACGCAATACCGAACTCAAGCCATCTGCGACAAGCCTCAATTTTTGGAAAAACGAGAATTTTTCAAAATCAATATTCGCTGTATTAAGATTTAAAACAAGATTTCCTTTTTTTTCTTTAGCTGAATCGCTTTTTAAACCAAGTTTATCACATACAACATTGATATCCGTCAGACGCGCAATATCAAAAGTCCCAGATTGATTACTTTCATTTCCATCCCAACATTCAATAGTCGACGAATCATCGCCATACACGCCAAGTTTCACCGAGCCAACATTCAACCCAGCACATTCAACATGTAACTCGCCACCAATTCTAAAATCAGTCGTATTATCTAAGACAAATTTATCGTCTTTCAAATTAAATTTGAGATTCATGTGAGCCATCATATTCAAATAGCTCGGATTATCATTTGTACTCACGACCTTCAGCAGCGACGCACTTAATCCACCACCTGACACAGACAAATCAAACTTAAGCGGGTTTCCCTTCATGTAAACTTTAAAATCAACCGAAGAGGTATCCTTGATTTCAACATCAAGAAGAGATCCACCAGCATTTCTTGACGGTTTAACAATCATATCCAATATGACATGAACATTACCGTTTAAATACGCTTCTGCATTACCACCCACATAAACCTTATCGGATCCCAAAGCCAAGCTGCCTATGGCAACTTTATTACCACCAACATCTTTCGTCCAATCAAAAGAGACTTTAATACCCGTTCGTTCTATGGAGAACGCTAGTTTTGCACCAAGCGACTTTTCTAAGCGAGCACTCAATTCTTGCAACGTGGCCGGAGTATTACGTTGCAATTCACTAATCAGTTCCGAAACCTTTGCATAAATTCCCAAAACGTCCGTCGCAGATTTACCTAACAGCGGGATATTCTTTTTCAAGAATTCATTATCAACAATTTTATTGGTAAGAAAATCAGTCAACTTATCCGACACCGACAAAACGACATCAGACATTTGCAAGTTGGAGAACGATGAATAATAATTCTTTACCGAGCCATCAATAATATTAGGGCTGAACAACCATTCATTCGAGATATTATCAAAAGAGAACAGATTTGCCGATACAACCGTCCCCGTCATCCCAGAAGACAAATTTGCGTTCAAATCATTATTTGATAAGGAGTTATATGACCAAATCTTCTGTTTACTTGTCAAAAAATCATTCCAACTAGACGCCGTTTTTTTATAACCAGCCTCAAAATGGACTTTTCCTGTAAAATCTATGCCAAGCATACCCATATTCGCATGAGCACTCAAAGCACTTGGCTTAATCGTATCAGACATCAGCAATGTAACATTTGAGATCGCAACCAAAGGCTTTACAATTTTTTGTCTTTCCGTTTCAGACGTAGAAGAATCAACGCCATCATTCAAGCCTAAAGCATCAACTAGCGTAAACCCATTCAAGCCTTCAATCTTTTTTAGCTTTTTAAACGATGTTCCTGTGGAATCAATATCCACATCCTTCGAATACTTCTGTTTAATTTTTTTCTGAATAATCTTAACCAAATTCTCTATAGTCAAGTCATTACCAGCCCCATCATCTAGCGCATCATTTAGAGAATCATACAAACTAACATCATATATAGATCCATCGATATCCAAACGTATAGAATCAGACGACGAATTAACCGCAGTATTTTTTGCAAAACCAAGAGTATCTTCAGAAGCAGTCACCTTAAAAGACGGCCCACTGCACCTAAAAACTATTTTTTGCAAAGTTGTCTTTGTACTCAAGTTCTCCTCATGAACAATTTCAGCAACAACGGCCTGTTTCCCACTAGAAGCAACTAAAACATATCTAGACAACTTTTCATTTACAACTCTTGCTACATCATCTCCTGTATTGCAGGCGGCAAAATCTTCTGGTTCAAAATTAAGTACAAATGTTTTTACCTTTGTTGAGGTAGTCGAATAAGCATCCACTACAGAACTTGACATTTCAAAAGTCAATGTAAAAGGATTCGCCAACTCATTTTTTTCAACAACATGATTTT
Organism: Fibrobacter sp. UWH4; assembly: GCF_900142475.1. Lineage (NCBI taxonomy): Bacteria > Pseudomonadati > Fibrobacterota > Fibrobacteria > Fibrobacterales > Fibrobacteraceae > Fibrobacter > Fibrobacter sp. UWH4. The sequence continues at coordinate 549,205 of NZ_FRAY01000001.1, read as the reverse complement.
GTTCATTCCTATACAAAATCAATGTTCTACAAAGTTTACCACCTCCAAAAGTAGAAAAATCATCTAACTCATTCTGAATTAACAAAATAGGAGCGAGCCCATCCGGTTCTACAAACGAGACTTTAAATCCACTCTTGTTACTAAGAGTTCCTCCAATTAAGGAAACAAAATCTCTTTCTTTATATTTTTCTACTGTATAAGTATTCCCATCAATAGTTAACGAACTGCCGGCAATCAAGTTAAACAAATACGACTTTTCAAAAGATCGTTTCCCAAGGACTCCTATTTCCTGCGATTTTCCACTAACAACATTTATATCAACACTAATAGTTGGCGAAATTTCAAATAAACAGCAACCACTATTATGGTATACCGAAGCTGCAGAATCTTTTAACGACAAACCCGTAAGAATGTCTTGTGAAATCGAACTGTTATCAACAACGCCTTTCTTAATAGATACATTTTGACTTTTTTTGCCATCACTCAACAATATTTCGATATCTTCAGAAATTTCTACATCAATTTCTTCAGCAATAGCTCTAGTTGCAACAACGGCATATGATTTTCCCAATTGAGAAAGGGTTTCAGATTTACTTGAATCGTAATTTAAGATATTCTTTAATGTTGAGTCTTTTTCAATTATCAAACGGCCTTGATTCGTTAAAGCAATATCCATATTAAAGCACAGCAGCGACGAATTCTCATAATCAAGAGCATTTTTGTCAACCACAGACAAGCCAATTTTATCCAAATACGTGCTATTCTTTCCGTTAACAATTTGTTTCAAGAAATAGTTCGACAAACTAACCTTAGATGTATTGCCCGAAAAAATTAAAAAAGGAATATTTAAAGTATAATCTCCATTACTTTCTGATATCGTTGCATGAATTGGAGTCAAAGGAACACCACACCCCGTATTCCAAATATTTGACAATTCTTGCAAACGATTCATCAATTCCTGCATCGATTTCGGAGGATACTTGATTATTGGATCAAACATCGTTGAAAAATTAATCAAGGATGTTGACTTTTGATCTAGCATTCCGTCAAGAACATCATTTTTTAAAAGATCATCATTTTTTAAAGCCGCCATCGACAAATCGTGTAACATATCATTTAATGTATTAAGCACATCACCCATTTGAACATGCTTAATCTGCGACAACAAAGTATCGTTCACGCCCCATGAAGCATTGGATAACGACGAAATTCCTACGCCGTTCAAGCACAAGTCCGACGGGCTATTGAGAGTCAGATTATTATCCAGCAAGCCATTCGCATTATCTAAAGCGAAATTCAAATCAACATTATAAGCCTTCTCGTATTTCGGTGTTATATTTTGTCCACCAACAAACGAGCCTACAACAGAAAAATCAGGTAAAGTTTCATCTGTATCCACTTTAGACAACAAGCCCAATGTTCCTAATTTCGCATCAATTTTACCAGCACCTTGGTCCTGCTTAAAATGTAACGCTGTTGCAGCGGCAAATTGTTGTTCAATACCATTTTTTACATCACCATCAATTTTAAACGACCACTTATAACGATTTTCCTAAACATAACTATCTTCAAACTTTACATCCAAAAGGGTTTCTTCACTTACTTCAGGAACTATCTGACTATTCAGACTTTGTTCAACAGAGGTCCTGTTTCCAGAAAATTCAACAACAATAGCTCCATTACCATCCTTGGCAAACGAAATGTTTACCGGTTTGGTTCTTGCATCAGTCAGTTTTGTATACAAATCATCCGTCGTAACCACAGCTGTTTTTAGTTTATTCTGATAAATTTGCCAGGAAGCATCCTTAGCACCTTTGGCAGCCTTAATTTCTTCTGGCGTTGATTTCGAAGACTTCAAGAGAGTTTCATAAACGATTTCCGCATTTTGATAAGCTAAGCATTCTGTAGCACACGCATCTTTACGACATTCTTCAACACATTTTTCAATATAATTATGTATATTTTTAAAATCATTTCCAAACTTCAAACTAGATGCCATACTTTGGGCACCAATCAAATCCTTAATTTTTACAGATTCAATCTTATCTCCATCAATTTTCTTTATACCTTCGAAAACATCATTTTCTCCAGCCGCAGAACTAGCACAAATATTATCAACAAAAGAATTCATCTGCGTTGATTGAGTTAGGGCATTTTCGGCCAACCAATTATCCGCGGACGCATCCATCATCAAACGAGGCTCAAGAGCTTCGATTTTGTAGTTCTTGCGGGTAGAATTTTTCTTGTTTTTTTTGACGTTCTTCTTGGACATAATAACTCCCAATGGGCTATTTAAACACAGCCCAGTTTTTGTTTAAAATTAACGGATAATACTAAAGGATCAATAATCCTTTACGCAACGAATAGAGAACGCAGCTGTTTTAATAAATCTATTTTTAGAATCTCGCTGCAAATCCAAATCTGTTGCACGAACAAATAAGCCTTTATACAAGTTCGCTTTTTCATCGAACGACTCACCAGGAACCCAATGAAAAGCTTGTTTCATAATTTGAGAAAATTCGCCGTATTCATCATACAAACCTGCCGGCAAAAGAGAAAAACCTCTCGGATTTTTCATGATTCCATTCCAAACCTCCGAACTAAGATATTGACTACCATTCATCGCCCCATGCCCATTAATAGCAGCCACCCATTCACCACGATTCATAATATGCCAGCCTTCCGGGCAAATTCCCCGGTGGACAACATACTCCGAATTATTTGGTACAAGAGTATTCCTAGACTCATCCGTCGTATTCGGGCATTTATCACTTCCCATTTGAGAAGAATCACAAACAGCGGGGAAAGCCATAGCGGTAGCCCAGGTATAAAGCCCACCCCATCCATTTTCACAATACCAAGGATCGTCATCATAACAATATTTGGTCGAATCACCTTGTTGATTTCCACCAGAAATCATCTTACCAAAATTCAGATTTTCCGCAAAAAACGTGAGTGTATCAGTAACATCGTCATACAGACGAATCGTTTTGTATACATGATTATCGCGCGGATCAGTAAATTCACCATAGCTGAGTTTGGCATTAAACTGTCTGCTCATGTCATAATATTTGCTACTAGAGGACTCTTCAACAACGCTACTTGATGATTGGAGAACCCATACACCATTCTGACAAACATAAGTTTCCTTAGTAAAAAAATACCATTGTTCCAAACCTTCTTGATCAGGCGTACAAGTTTTAACAGAATCACTACTACTCGACTCTGCTACAGACGAACTACTATTCTTGCCACTTACAGAACTAGAGGATTTCTCTTCAATCGAGGAAGAAGACTTGTCCTTATCGGCGATCTTTTGCGAACTCGAAGAATTCTTAGAGACTTCACCGCTACTAGAGCTGGTATCGTCGCAGTCATCGCTCTGTTCCTCGCACTGGCGGATATCATCGCTACTGCTCGAAACTTCCGCAATCGGGTCAGGGTCAGTACTGCTGGAACCGCTGTCGCACGCAGTAAATACAGCAAAGACAAGAGCCATGGCAAGAAGTATGGATTCCCTACGCTTCGCTTCGAGAATGACAGGCCAAGAATGACGCAATGTAAAAATCTTCACAGAAGACCTCCAGTTGTAAAATCCCACCAAAACCTCCTAACCCAATCTAAAAATAGTAAAAAGTTCCCCAAAGTGGGAACTTTTAGTCGCAAAAAAAATACTTTATATGTGTTTTTACGATAAAATTTATTACAAACTACTTACAGAATTAAAACTGTAAAATCTTGTAAGAAATTTACAAGTTTGTACGTTTTGCAAAAATTACGTATTACAGGGTATTACAACTTGCCGAGTTCGCGAAGCATTTTCTCGTACTTGTCAGCACGAGCCTTTTCCGCATTCGCAAGGCGCTCAACTTCGTCAGCACGGGCTTCTGCCTCGTCAGCACGGCCCTTCGCTTCATTAGCACGAGCTTCTGCTTCATCGGCACGAGCTTCAGCTTTGTTTGCACGGTCCTTCGCCTCATAAAAGCGCTTTTCCGCATCATTTGCACGCTGGCGTTCATGGTCTACAGCGATGTCGATTTCCTGTTGCCAAGTCATATAGCGTTTCCTCGTTTCGTTGTCCGTCTGGTACCACTTCACCATCCTGTCAATCTTCTTGGTTTCTGGAGAACTCGGATTCCTTGTCGCGAAGTACTCCAGATACTCCCTGATAGATTTCTCGGCGACGTCGCGGTACTTATTGAATATATAAAAATTTTTGTAGCAGAGGTCCCCCAATTCAATTTTCGGGTTGTCGACTTCGAGATTCTTGAACCTATAGACGGCTTTTCCCTGCCCGAAAATGTCCTCGGGACACAGAAACATAATGTAAAGATCATTCAGCTTATAGTAAACCTCGCCCTTGTTCAGCGCCTCGCTGTCGCACATAGCCTGATAGTAACGGGTCCGCTTGGGGATGTCCACGTTATCTTCCATCTGCATCTCAATGTCGAAACTGCGGAGGACTTCTCCGTCTGGGCCTGTTTCCTTTACAAAGACATCGTAGCGGATACCCTTGTAGAACGGGCTTACGTCAATAGTCTTTTCGGGCTCGGGATCCTTGAGCTCGTGAATCCTAATGCCAAGCACAGCCTCAAGGAACGGCTTTGCAATTTCCTTGTGGCCAAACACCATTGCAAACATGAACCTGTTCGTAATGGGGAGCTGTTCAAAAGGAATGCGTTTTGCACTCATTTTTTCATCTTGCTACCGAAACGCGTCGGTTTTCGCGAATAGAGAACTGCCCCTATCTATACTATACACGTATTTTTCAGACTCTCAATGCCGATTTCCCGAAAAATTTATTTCTTTTTACAAAAACAGCCCGTCCGCGGCGTCACTCGGTCATGTCTGCCCGCAAGCGGTCTGCCGCGACACTCACTTAGCACGCTATGCCTGGACATAATAACCCTCAATGGCATTCCGTACGGAATGCCTAGTTTTTGATTTTTTGTTTAAAATTTTACAGTTTGAAAGTGATGGTTATTCAACCATTACACAGCGGACTGAAAGACCATTCTCTTTATGCGATACATTCGTATGCATAACTTTATCCGAATAACTTGTATACCCATCATCAGCAGAAGCGTACTCAGCATAGGAATTTTCTATTGGATAAAACCAATATGCAACCTTGTCCAACTCTTTAAACCCTCCCCCCTATAGAAGACAAGAGCCATGGCAAGAAGTATGGATTGCTTCGCCCTTACAGGGCTCGCAATGACGTTTGTAAATGTGTTTTTAGTCTTTCTTTTGAAGACCAATGTCGATCTGGCCGAACTTTGCTTCGTAAGCCTTGAGAGTGGCGGCGAGCATAACGGCAAGGCGCTTTGCGGTGTACGGGGTCATGACCACGCGTTCGGCGATGTCAACCTTCACCTTGCCCTGGTTCATGTTCCAAGCCTGATTCAGGCCCAAAAGCATCATGATTTCTTCGCGGCCGCCCACCACGTTGGTGGCGTTCACATAAAGACTTTTCATGTTAGAATCATTCCAGATAACTTCGGGCTGGGCAACAGATTCATTTTTTTCGTTCGTATTTTCTGCCATACAGAAAGCCTCCAATTGTGTAAAAAGTGCACTCCCAAAAACGCAGGGTCAAATTTAACAAAAGCAAACCGCTTAAATTGTTACAAAAAACTTATACAACGTGTAAAATTAAACATACAAGGTATTCAATTTTGCATCTTGACATTTTATATAAACAATTCTAAAATTCGCCACGTTTTTGGGAATGTTGAGTTACCGGAGGTCCAATGATAAAAAAGGATTGGTTTATTGCTGTTGCCGCTCTCTTGACAGCCTCTTACTTTTCAGCCTGTTCCGTAACAGATTCCGAAAGTTCAGAATACTCCAAATGGACTTTCTCGGGTATGGTTATCGATGCATCGACCGGGCTTGCTTTGGAAGGCGCACAGATTTCTTATCTCGATAACGATGGTGACATAGACACCACCGAAACCGATGAAAACGGAAACTTTTATATAAACAACCTGCCGTACGGTTCCAGGACATTCACTTTCAATTACATTAGCATCAACAAAAAGGACACACTATATTATACGCCAAAAGTTTTTGACGTTTCCAGCACCAACGAATCTAGCCGTATGGAAGGCGTGGTCGCAAGCGCCTCGGCTGTCGTACGTTTGAGCCCTCTCAACGCCACCGTCACAGGCGAGCTCTACATTAACGATCCGGGTTCCGGCAAAAAGATTCCTGTTTCAGGTCTTACACTAAGCCTTTCGCACATTGATTCGAGCTACATCAATATTTTTCCGAAAACCTTTGCAACAAAAACCGACTCATTGGGCAAATTCACCTTTAAGAAGTTGCCCGCCGACACGGGCCTTGTGCTGAACGTAACTGATTACACCTACAAGAACATACGTTACCAACTCTACGGTGTTGCCCTTCCCAAGCTTACCGCAGGCGGCACCCGTGATATCGGGCGTGCTTACCTTGTTCAAGACACCCTAATTCCACAGCAACAAAAGATTATTGCCTCGAACGTGATGGACAACAACATGATTGGCTACGGCAACGTATCCACCCTTGTAAAGCCCTACTACGTATTCGCCCAAAAAATCCATTCCAGCAACCTGACTGTAAACGTATCGGCAGACACAAGTAAGCTGTATGTTAAGCCAATTGTTAAAGACGACACGCTGTTCCTGGAACACGATCAAGCATTCCCATCAGAAAAGAAAATCGTCGTAAGCATTGTCGCCTACGAAAAAAATTCCGGCAACCGCATCCAAATGGTTCTTAGCGGAGATTCCGCCTTTACAACAGACCGCGGACTTTATGCAATTACTAGCAACGTCTGGCCAAGCAACAACAAATTCAAGGCATCATTCGGTACAGAAGACACCATGTGGGTCAAATTTTCCGAAGAACTTGACAAAAACACCGACCGCATTCAATGGAATTACTGCAGCGATGTCGAGAGGACTTTGTACGGCAACGGGTTTTACGCCAATTCCAAGGCATGGGTCAAGAAAGACACCGTGTTCGTACAAATGAACGAAAAAATTCTGCAAGATCGACAGCAAGGTGACAGCGTCGGATTCAATATTACAATCTACGCAAAGAACGGTATGTACGCCGAAAATTTCTCTTTGAGAACAGAACTTGTCGTACCACCACAGTCTAGCAGTTCTTCGGAATCAAGCTCTTCAAGCAGCGCCAATTCTGTGAATAACGCAACATCTTCTAGCAGCGAACCATTCATTGATTTATCAAGCAGTTCGGCCCTTGAATTACCGGGCGAAGGTCAAGAATCTTCAAGCAGCGCTCCGGCAGAATCGTCTTCTAGCAACGCAACGGCAGCATCTTCTAGCAGCACCGCACCCGCTTCGAGTAGCGCAACATGAGTAAGTCCAACATGAGCAAGTGCTTTACCGCAACAATCCTTGCGCTTGCTAGCTTTGCATGCGCAACCTTTGACGGCGTCACCGAACCCATTAACCAAGCTAAAATCGGCTTTACCGTTCCCGGGAAAATCGATAGCATTTGGGTTAAAGAAGGCGCGTTCGTCCACAAGGGCGACACCTTGATGAACCTGATCAAGACCGAAGAAGAAATTCGCGTACACATGACAAAGATTATTGCCGACGATTATTCGAGCATTGCATCGTCTAAGGCAAAAATGGACACTTACCTGAACGACTACTACGTCATCAAGAAACTGTACGAAACAAGCAACTCGGTAAGTCAAGAAGATGTTTGGGAAAAGCAGATGAACTTCGACATTTCTAGAGCCGATTGGAATGCCGCCAAGGTCACCAAGGCCAAGGACACCTTGGAATACCGCATGGCAAAGGCCCAGCTCCAGAAAATGTACCTGACAGCCCCCTTTGACGGCGAAATCGTAAGCATCAAAAAGAACAACAGCGAAAGCGTCGAAGCCCTGGAACCGATTGTAGAAATTGCAGACGTACGCACCTGCCGCATGACCGCCTACATTATAGCCAACAAGGCACATGGCCTTAAAGTCGGCCAAAAGGTAAAACTTTCTCTCGATGGTGCAAGCAAGAACCGCACCCGCAACGGCACCATTGAATTCGTATCGCCCGTGGTAGACAAATCGAGTTTACTCAGAACCGTCAAGGTCATTTTCGATAATTCCGACCGTTCCGTGGAACCGGGCGTTACAGGAAGACTTTACCTCAAATGATTTTGCGTTCTTTTGCGACAGCCCTATTTTGTACAGCAGGTATTGCCTTTGCGCAAGAGCCCGTTGCAGAGCCTGTGCTCGCCGAAGATTCGCTATTTATTGATTTTAAAAAAGCGATTGAAACGGTTGTCAAGAATAACGCCGACATTCAAGAAGCCAAGTTTTTGTGGCGTTCGAATGCGGAACTTGCAACCGGTGCATACGGCGACTTTGAACCGCATTTGATTGGTCGACTAAACAAGGAACGCGGTGACCGTCCAAGCGCCCTGTTTACCGAGACTAAAGACGAATACAAACTTGGCGTGCGGGGCAAACTACCTACAGGCACCGAATACGATGTTGGCTTTAACCAGGCCACATACACCCACAGCGACAACACTTCGGAACTTTATTTTGGCGCAGAACTCAGGCAACACCTGCTCAAAGACGGCATGATGTTCTTCGCCCCGACCAAGAACATTCGCGAAGCCAAGCTACAAAAGGAACTCGCCTACCAAAAGTACCGCGAAACCTTGAGCGACATTCTCGAAAAATTCTGCAACGCCTACTGGAATTACCATTTTGCCCAACAGAGCCTGCAGTTTGCAACAGAATCGGCCCGCGTGGCAAGCGAAATATCTGGAGATGCGAAAAAGCGCATGGAATTAGGCCTTGTTTCGATGCTTGATTACCAGAAGACGGTCGCTGAATTTTCGGACCGCGAAAATGCCCGTATCGAAGCGCTAGACCAATTGCGCAACGCAAGACTCGAACTTTTGCTAATGATTGCATCGCCCGAAGTGTTGCACGACCTGCGCCCGGTTTCCATTAGACCAGACACCACGCTGGACACCAACATTACGCTGGATTCCGCCTCGTTCCTAGATTCTATTAGCCTGATACACCCGAGTTACCTGGCCCAAAGCACAGAACTCAACTTACGCGAAGAAGAACTGGACGCCCGCAAGACCAATGCCATGCCCACGCTGGACCTTATCGGAAGCTACGGCATTCGTAGCAGGAACGCTAACGCCAAGCTCGCCGTTTCGAACTTCAAGGACCCCGAAAGGCGCCAAACCGTGATTTCGGGCGGAATCGAGATCGACATTCCCTTGTTTGCAAACATTCATGAGCGCCACCAGATTGCCTCGGAACGCGCCAATGTGCATTCGGCAAGAATCAAGCTTAGTCTGATTCAGAACAGGCTGTTTGAAGAATACCGCATTCTGCAGACCCGCTCTCAAGAAATTCGGCACCAGTGGCAATACGGCGAAGTGGCCGTAGCCTACCACAAAAAGGAACTGGAAGAAGAATTCAAGAAATTGGCTCTGGGCAAGAGCAACTACCACCAGATTTTCGAAATGGAAGAAGACCTGCGCGAAGCAAGGCAAAAGCACCTGGAAAACATGAAAATGCTCCGCATTATCGATGTACGGCTCGCCCGCGCCAGAGGCAAGCTACTAATGCAGACAGGACTTGAAAAGTGGAGCCAGGGGAAACTTTCTCTCCGCGAGGATTTGTTACATGACTAAGCCCGCGCAACAGCTAGAAACAAACCAGATTATCAAAGCCTTGCAGGGTGCCTTGCAAGGAACCAATTCCAAGATTCTCCAACTGACCCAGGTAATCGAAATTGCACAGAGCGTCATGGGCTGCGAAAAATTCAAGACCGCAGCACTCGCCTTGGTGGGGCAAATTGCCGACAAGCACCACGCCGAACGCGTAAGCCTTGGCTGGCTAAAGCATGACTACATTCGGCTCAAGACAATCAGCCACACCGACCATTTTGAAAAGAAGATGCAGGTGGTCAAGGACCTTGAAGGCCTTATGGAAGAGGCCTACGAACAAGACGCCGCCATTTTGTACCCGCCGGTCAAAGACAACCTGACCGTTCTTGCACACGAAAGATACAGCAAGGAACACCACTGCGAAAATCTGCTCTCGGTTCCTATTCGCACCTCGCCCAAAGACGGCGAAGAAGTTATCGGCGTCATTACCTGCGAACGCCAGGGGAAGCCCTTTACCGACCTTGAAACCGAACAGATTTACCTGGCCTCGTCTTTGTGCAGCGCAAGGCTTTTAGAGCTTTATCAAAAGAGCAACTGGTTTGGAGCAAGGGCTGCCCGCAAAATGCGCAAGGCGCTCGCCAAACTTTTGGGCTTTGAACATACCTGGGCCAAATTTTTCGGCATTCTGGGTATTGGGCTTGTGCTGTTTGCAACGCTTTATCCGCTCCCCTACCGAGTGAGCGCCCCCGCCATCCTCAAGACGGACAAGATTATTTACGCCACCGCGCCCTACGACGGCTATATCGACAGCGTGTTCGTAAAGCCGGGCGACGTGATTTACAGGGGCCAGACGCTGTTGCGTTTGAACCAGACAGAACTCAAGCTCGAAGAAGCCGACTTGATGGCACAGGAACAGGATAGCCGCCGCGAAATACAAAAAGCACAGGCCGCCCGCGAACTGGCCGACATGCGTATCTACCAGGCAAAGCTCTCGCAGACGCAGGCAAAGCTCAAAACCGTGCGTTACAAGCTTTCCATGTCAAACGTGACTGTCAACGTCGATAGCGCCGTCATTATCGAAGGCGATTTGCAAAAGCGAATCGGCGCCCCAGTCAACCAAGGCAGCGAACTGTTCCAGATTGCCTCTATCGAAAACATTTATGTCGAAATCAACGTGCCCGAAGGCGAACTCAAGAACGTGACTTTAGGCGGCGAAGGCCTTTTGGCTATCAAGAGCCGCCCCGACTACGTTTACCGCTTTAGAACCGAGCGTATAAGCCCCACAGCCGAGGTCAAGGAGCAAGAGAACACCTTTGCCGTACGCGGCGAATTCGTGCGCCAGACTCCCTCGTGGTTCCGCCCGGGCATGACCGGCATCGCAAAGATTTTATCTGAGAAAAAGACGCTCTGGTGGATTATTTCGCACGAAGCAATTGATTACTTAAGAATAAAGCTTTGGTGGTAAGACACGACAATTTTTGACAGCGATAGAAAACAAGAGAGGCGGCTTAAAAGCCGCCTTTCTTAATACTCAGCAAAACTGATGCGCCACAAGGGCGCATTCCAAATTACTTAGCGAGGAACTTCTTTGCCTTGTCGGCGTACGCCTGGTTGTCACCGTAGACCGTGAGAATGCGTTCAGCAGTCTGCTTGGCCTTGTCGGCAGCACCGAGCTGTTCGTAAACGAGAGTGAGTTTCCACATGGCGTCGGCCACCATCGGAACTTCGTCCACCGGTTCGTCCTTCTGGAAGCGGTCTTCCTGGTCACCCGTGCGCTTTGCAAATTCGGAGATGTACTTTTCCAACAGACCGGCAGCGGCGGAATAGTCGCCCTTTTCAATCTTCACGGAGGCAAGACCGTGCATGGCGGCCGAACGGACCAAGGCCACGGAGCCGGCATTGTCGAGGCTCTTCTGGAAGAACACTGCGGCGGCGTCAAAGTCACCGGACTGGTACTTGATGTTGCCTGCATAGAGAGCGGCCTTGGCCAGAGCCACGCCGGAAAGCTTGCCAGAATTGATCTTGGATTCGAATTCCACCAAGGCACTGTCCTTTTCGCTTGCATACAGATAAGTCATGCCAGGACCGAGGAGTTCAGCCTGTTCAGCGGCAGAAGCCTTGCGGTAGTCGCGGAACTGCACCACACCCACCACGATAACCATCACCACCACGAGGGCGGCAACGACCTTGGAGCCGTGAGCGACAAAAAATTCCTTAATTTCAGAATTGTTGGTATTCGATTCGTTAGCCATTTTTAACGTCCATGTTAAATTTTTGTGTTCCAATCATAGAAAAATTTTATTGTGTTGTCAGCAGACCTTGACAAAACAACCCCGATTTACTAATTTTGGCCTACCACGCCACTCTAGCTCAGCTGGTAGAGCAGCTGATTCGTAATCAGCAGGTCGGCAGTTCAAATCTGCTGGGTGGCTCGAAAAAAATCCCGCTCGATGAGCGGGATTTTTCTTTTATTTATTTTCTAGCAGCTAACTCTTCGGGAGTTCTAGCGAGAATGTCCCAGTCTCCTCTTTTGATAATCTTATAAGCATAGCCTTGTTCCGTAAGGAACAGCTGGCGGTTCATGGCGAATTCCTGTTCCTTGGAATCCTGCGTCACGATGCTGTAGAAATGCGCTGCACCGCCGTCGCTCTTGGGGCGGAGCACGCGACCGAGACGCTGGGCTTCTTCCTGTCGGCTACCGAAAGTACCCGAAATCTGGATGAGCACGTTGGCATCCGGCAAGTCGATGGCGAAGTTACCCACCTTCGAGACCATCAAGTTCTTCTGCGTTCCGTTACGGAAGGCGGCATAAAGCTTTTCGCGGTCCTTGTTCGGCGTCTTACCCGTAATCAGCGGAATCTGCAAATCTTCGGAAAGGGCTTCGAGCTGGTCGATGTACTGGCCGATAATCAGCACGCGGTCATCGGGCTTGTCGAAGTACTTGAGCAGGCGTTCCACGATGTCCGTCTTTTCGGGGTTCGTAGATGCCAGCGTAATCTTTTCGCGGACAGGCGCAAGCGCATACTTCATCTTGAGTTCCGCTTCCATCGGGATGCGGATTTCGTTACAGTCGGCAGTCGCAATCCAGCCCTGGGCTTCCAGAATACGCCACGGGATGTCGTACTTCTTGGGGCCAATCAAGCTGAACACTTCGGTTTCCTTGTGGTCTTCGCGCACGAGCGTTGCCGTAAGGCCCAGGCGGCGAGTGGCTTGCATTTCGGTACTCAGGCGGAACACCGGAGCCGGCAGCAAGTGCACTTCGTCGTAAATCATCAGGCCCCACTTTTCCTGACTGAACAGCGGGAAGTTCGCGAGTTCCTTCTTGACTTCTTCTTCGGTCAAATCGCCGATATCGGCATCGGCTTTTTCGTCGGCCTTCTTGGCACGCTTGCGCTGCGTCAAAATCTGGTAGGTCGCCACCGTCACGGGGCCGATTTCCTTGACTTCGCCGGAGTATTCCTTTACCTGGTCGAGCGTCAAGTCCGTCTTGTCGCAAATTTCACGAATCCACTGACGGCTAGCCGAAATGTTCGGCGTCAAAACCAAGGTCTTAGTTTGTACCAAAGCCATCGTGGCAAGGCCAATCACCGTCTTACCCGAACCGCAAGGCAGCACAATCACGCCCGAACCGCCCTTTTCGGAACCGCTCGCATAGAACACCTGGGCAGCTTCTTTCTGGTAGTCGCGGAGAGCAAACGGCTTTCCGCCCACCGTCGTTTCGCGCAAGTGAATCGGGAGCGGATCGCCCACGGTATAACCAGCCAAGTCTTCCACCGGGAAACCCGCATTCGTGAGGGCCATCTTCAAGTGGCCGCGGCGTTCCGGGTCCACTTCGGCGTGCAAGTCGTCGATAAACTGAAGAATGAACGGTTCCACCTCCTTGAGGTGGCAGATTTCGGTGAACATGTACTTGTCATCGGATTCGACAATCAGCTTGTCGCCTTCTTTCTTAAGACGCAACAGACCGTAACGGTCCATGTAGTCCTGAACTTCCGTAACGACGGTTTCAGGAATCGGGAAGCGGCTCTGGCTTTCGAGACGTTCCAGAACTTCCGGTGCACGAAGGCCCGTCGAAGCGGCGTTCCACAGGCTGAGGGGACTAATCTTGTAGGTATGCAAATGCTCGGGGCTCTTGACCAGTTCGGTGAAAGGGGCAATCGCGTCGCGGGCAGCTTCGTAGGTGGGAGCATCAACTTCCACCATAATTTCCATATTACTCTGAACAATAATGGCGCCATTCGGATTCATAGGCGCCAAATTTAGTAAAAAAATCGGAATGACAATAATATTTTATGCTTTTAAATAAAACATTCTCACTACCTTCACGCACACTCATCTTGAAAGGCGCATAAAAATCGATGTTCGTACCATCGGGACAAGTCAAAGCAAACGAGCCGTCATCATTTGACCTTACCGAACACCCTTCGCCGGAAATGCCCGCGCCACCATCATCGGGGAAAAGGAATGATTTTTTAGCAAAACATAATCACCATTCCCATAAAACGAATCGATCCCTATTTACGCAAGTACTCCCGCAACTTTTCCAGAGTCATTCCGTCATCAAGCATTTGCGCTATTTCACTATCACGAGCGTCAACGGCCTTTTGCTCAGCCTCTTTCAAGTACTCTGGGTGGTCCTCGACAAGGGCAGTCCATTCCGCATAATCGTCCCATTCCATTTTCATAGTATACCTGTACCTTTCTAGTTCTTCCTTATTGAATCTAGCTACTTTTGCAGAAAGAAGCAACCCTTTGAACTTTCCCTCGTTCAAGGCGGGAGGTAGGCGCTTGATACGGTTCAGGTACTTGAGAGCAAACATCCATTTTGCAGCCTCGGCATCGTTCTCGCGGATTATCCGCCCGACCTTCGGCAACTCAACCACCGTAAAGTTGACACTATCGACAATCGGCTTGTTAGTCGCATAATCCACGATACCCGCACGGTGGATAGCGCGGTCATCATCGAACACCCTGTGCTTCGTAATCGCAATGACGTAAGTCGGCTTGACATCGTAATTCCACTCGTCACCAGGAATCCCCTGCTTTACAATCATCTGCCCCGAATAGAAAGCAAGGCGCTTCAAGAAGTTCGTCTTTTTACGGATCTGCACCTCGATTTCGATAAAATCCCCCACCTCGTCGCGACAATGCAGGTCAAAAATGGAAGTCCTGGACTCCTTGCTGCCGGATTCGTTCTGCTCAAGCTGCTGCGAATACACGTCAATAATGCGGTGCGGAATCTGCCCTTCGAGCATATCGTTCAGCAAGTTGAGAAGGTTGCACTTGCCCTGCTCCGTATCGGGGGAAAACGCCTTTTTGAAGGTTTCATCAGTCAAGAGGCTCGCGTAGGGGCCATCCTCCCTGGTGTCAACGAAATATTCCGAGAGATCGACTTCGGCGGAACTGCTAGCCGAATCCCCCGTTTTACCGGGATCCCTTGATCCCACCCCATACGCAGAAACCTTTTCACGTAAAGAATTCGACTTCGTTTCGCGCTGTTCATCGGTTTTTAGAGGTGTAGATACCGGCTTTGGGTACAGATCCGGAATCCAAACAAGCGGACGCCTGCCACGATACAGGTGTGCAAGGCCGAGAAGTTCGAGAATGGGGTCAACGCCTCGATTATTTGCAGTTTTCATAGTCAATAGTTCCTTTTTTTTAATAGTCCCTACTACTATACACGCAAGTATTTGAAAAAATGAGAAAATAAAGACCATATACCACCCTCCGTGACATCACAATCTTTCATTTTCGTGTATTTTTATATCTTTATATTGTAAAAAAAGAGGTTTTTTTGAGCCAGTTAAAATTGAATGGAAAGACCGAGACGCTTTGCATTTTCGGTCATCCTGTTGGTCATAGCAAGTCGCCTTTGATGCACAATGCCCTTTTTGAAGCATTAGGCATCAATGCGGCCTATTTACCCTACGCCCCGGAGCCCGAAAACCTGGCCGATGCCATCAAGGGTTTTAGAGCCATGAAGTTCCGCGGGGCAAATGTCACGATTCCCTACAAGACCCCCGTGATGGACCTTGTGGACGAACTTTCGGACATTTCGAAGTTTACCGGCAGCGTCAATACGCTGTACTGGAAAGACGGCGTTGTCGGAGGCTCCTTATGCGGCACGACAACTGACCCCTACGGATGCATCCGCAATCTGCAGGAATCGGGTGTAGAACCTTCGAACAAGAAGGTCGCCCTGCTCGGGAACGGAGGAGCAGCCAAGGCAATCGCCTACACGCTCGCCGAAATGCAGAACCAGCTCACCATCGTGTGCCGCAACCGCGAAAAAGGGGCCGCACTCGCCGACAGCCTGAACCAGTTCTTTAACGGCAAGGCTCCCCAGGTCCAAGTCGCCACGTTCGATGAATTTCCGACCGTATCCAAGGATATCGAAATCATCATCAATGCAACCTCCGTGGGTATGACTCCAAACGAAGACCAGTCTCCCCTGACCGAAGAATCCTTGCACCAAGGCCAGGCCGTGATGGATATCGTGTACACGCCGCCCATGACCAAGCTGTTAAAAACGGCCCTGGCAAAAGGCTGCAAAGTCGTGACCGGCGAAGGAATGCTGGTGCACCAGGGCATCGAAAGCTTTAGAAAGTGGTTCCCCGAAGAAACTAAAAACAAGACGAACGACGAACTCGCACAGATTATGCGCAAAGGAATGCAGGGTTAACATGAACAAGCACATCTTTTTCACCGGATTCATGGCAAGTGGAAAAACCCGCACCGGACGCGCCCTGGCAGAACGGTTAAACCGCCCCTACGTGGATACCGACGCCGTTATCGTCGAACGCGCGGGTAAAACCATCAGCGAAATCTTTGAACAGGACGGCGAAGCCAAGTTCCGCGAAATGGAACGCGACGTAGTTGCCGAATTTGCAAAGAAAGAAACCCCGCACATCATTTCTTTAGGCGGTGGCGCACTCACGCAGCCGGAAAACCTCAAGGTCATCCGCGAAAACGGCACCATCATTCGTCTGTGGGCAAAGCCCGAAGTGCTTTCGGAACGCATTGGCCGCAAGAACACGCGCCCGTTGCTTGCAAACCTTAGCGACGAAGAACGTCTCGAAAAAATCAAGGTGATGCTCAAGGAACGCGAAAAGAATTATGCCCACGCCGATTTCAGCGTGGAAAGTTCCGACGAATACACCGAAGACCACGTGATCGAACGCATCCTGTACATCCTGAATTTCTGGAACAGCCATGCACTGGACGTTTGTCCGAGCAGCGGCGGACGCTACCCCATTTTTATCGGCAAGAACATTATTCCCGAAGCGGGCGTTTTGCTTGAAAGCCTCAAGCTCACGCCGAGCCACGAATTTCTGGTTTGCACCGACACGAACATTGCCAAAGTACAAAGCCAGATGATTGGCGAACTGAGAGGCCAGGCCGGGCGTTGCCCGATTTTCAAGTTCCAGGCCGGCGAAAAGAACAAGACGCTTCACAACCTGAACCAGCTGTTCAGCTTTATGCTCCACCGCGGCTACACCCGCAAGAGTTGCCTGTTGCAGTTTAGCGGCGGCGTGGTCGGCGATATGGCAGGTTTCGGTGCAGCCACCTACCAGCGCGGCATTCCGTTTATCCAGTTCCCGACAACGCTCCTTAGCATGGTGGACAGTTCCGTGGGCGGAAAGGTTGCCGTGAACCACCCCGAAGGCAAGAACATGATTGGTGCATTCTACCAGCCCAAGGCTGTGGTCTGCGACCTCGCGGTACTCAGCACCTTGCCCGAAACGGAATACCTGGCAGGCCTTGCCGAAATCGTGAAGTACGGCGTGATTTACGACGAAGAATTCTTCCGCTATATGGAACAGAATGTCGAAAAAATCAAGGCTCACGACCTCGACGTTTTGAAGCACCTGATTTACCGCAGCTGCGCCATCAAGGCCGAAGTCGTCGGCATCGACGAAAAGGAAGCGGGACTCCGTGCTATTTTGAATTACGGGCATACCTTCGGGCATGCTATCGAAAACTTGACGCACTACAGCATGTTCACCCACGGCATCGCCGTGTCGCTTGGCATGCGCGTGGCCGCCCGCGCGGCAGTTCTCCTCGGCAAAATCAGCGCCGAAGAAGAAGCTCGTCAGAACAAACTCTTGGACGACCTCGGATTCCCGAAGAAATACGATATCGACGTAGAAGCCGCATGGGACGCCATGGCTGTTGACAAGAAGGCAGAAAAGGGCAAACGTGTTTACATCCTTCCCACGAAGATTGGAGCCGTGGAAAAGGTCGTGAACATCGACAAAGACATCATTACTCAAAGCTGGGGAGCGATTAAATGAATTCGGAATTAGGAATTCGGATTTCAGAATGATTTTGCAATTCTGATTCTTTATTTCTAATTGCCAACAACTATGGACTAAGGACGAATATATGAGTATTCTTGTAACAGGAGGAACGGGTGCCCTCGGGTACCACATTCTGTCGAGCCTTGTGGGAACCACCCACGATCTGTACAGCTTTAGCGACGAACAGCCGCAGCCCTGGCAGAAAGTCGAAGGCGTCGAATACCTGAATGGTGACTTGCTGAACTTCAAACACATGCAAGACGTGATTCAGTTCGTGCAGCCCACGCACATTTACCACCTGGCGAGCCAGTCGTCGGTGGGACTCAGCTACAAGAAACCTTACGAAACGCTGAACATCAACCTGCTCGGCACACAGAACTTGCTCGAAGCCGTGCGCCAGAATTGCCCCAAGGCAAAGGTGATGCTTTTAAGTTCTAGCGAAATTTACGGTCGCACCGACCACCAGCTCACCTATTTGCATAAAGAAACGGACGCCCCGAATCCGCTCACGCCCTATGCAACATCGAAAGCTTGCATGGAACTTCTGGGCAACCAGTTCAAGAACGCTTACGGATTGCACGTGGTTTTCGCGCGCCCCTTCCACTTTACGGGTCCGCACCACAGCCGCCGTTTCGTAATTCCTTCCATCACCTACCAGCTTGTCAAAATCAAGTATTACGGTGCGGAACCCACAGTCTATTCGGGCAGTCTCGACATTAGCCGCGACGTGATTGACGTGCGCGATGTGGCACGCGGCATGATCCAGCTTTTGAATCAGTCCGAACCGGGTGAAGCCTACAACCTTTGCTGCGGAAAATCCTACACGTTCCGCGAGCTTACCGAAATGCTCGTCGACATTGCCGGCGTGAGCGTCGACTTTCGTTTTGACCCCGGTTACGAACGCAGCAACGACATTCCGCTCCTGATCGGAAACCCAGAAAAGGCCATGAGCATGGGGTGGAAACCGATGATCAGCATCGAAGACAGCCTGACCGACTTGTTCAACGAAATGGTATTACGCCGCCGCACAGAACTCAAGCTCGGCATGGGACAGGATTTGAGACTCTAATTCGGATTTCGGAATTCAGAGTTCGGAATAGAATATGAAAAAATGAATTGTCATTGCGAGGAACGAACATGACAAAGCAATCTATACTGATAGCGATTATGGCAACACTCTGTACATCGTTTGCTTTTGCAGGCGATGTGGTGGCGCCGCAGGGTTCCGTGCGTAACGTTTCTGTCGACGACTTTATGCCGCACCAGAGCAGCGTCAAGGAATTCAACGAGACCTGGAGTTACCAGTTCGTTTTCGACAACGGCACTCGCGCCTTTATCAACTATTCTACGCTCCATATTCCTGGCGCCGGTAAAAAGGTCACCTGCGACATGAGCTTTTGGAACTTCAAGAGCAAAACGTACACGGTTGGCCGCCAGTATCCGCCGGAACGCCTGAAGGCAAACAAGGCCACGGCAAGCATCGACATCAACGGCGAATATGCGATGGAGCACAAGCCGGGCAAAGATCACCGCGTGTTCTTTTCTGCCGACAAGGGAGGCAAATTCCTGGTCGACGTGACTTTCGAATCTGCCGAAGTCGGGAAAGTTCCCGGTAACGGCGTGTGGAAAATCGGCAAGGAAACATTCGGACAATACGTGCACATTCCTTACGGACGCGTAAAAGGCAAAATTGCCTACAACGAAGACACCATCGCCGTAAAGGGCTACGCCTACATGGATCAGACCTGGCAAACCGAGCAGGCCACCGATATGGCCGCACGTTCGGTCAACTTCAGCACCAGCGCCCGCAGCCCGCTATTTGCAGGACGAGTCTCAATTTCCAAAAGTGGCGAACCGTTCGGATACGCGCTATACAAGGACGAATCCGGAATGAAAGTCGCAACCCCCAAGGCCATCAAGGAAGGTAGCGACAACTACAACGGCAAGAAATTTGCAAAAGGCGACTTGACCTTCGAATGGCAAGACGCCTCTATTCCTGCACTCAAGTTCAGCGTGGCAAAGACGCTCCAGAAAGCTAGCCTATTGGACAAGGTAGACGGCTGGTTCGCCAAGAAGGCCTTCCAGATTGCAGCCGGCGGCGAAGTCCTCTTTTACAGGGGTCGTAGCGACGCAAGCCACGGAAAAAAACTGGACTGGTGCATTACCGGAGTTAAAGACTAATGACAAAGTTTCGCCCCTGCATCGACCTGCACGACGGACGTGTAAAGCAGATTGTAGGCAGTTCGCTGAATGACAGCGGAGCTGGCCTCAAGACGAATTTCGAAACGGACCGTTCCCCCGCTTGGTTTGCGGAGCTCTACAAGAAAGACGGAATCAGGGGCGGCCACGTGATTATGCTCGGCAAGGGCAACACCGAAGCCGCGAAAAAAGCGCTCGCCGCCTATCCCGGCGGACTGCAAGTCGGCGGCGGCATCACTGCCGAGAACGCGAAAGAATATCTGGATGCAGGCGCATCTCATGTAATCGTGACAAGCTGGATTTTCCCTGAAGGCAAGCTCGACCGTGAGCGACTGGAATTGCTTTCCAAGACGGTCGGCAAGGAGCACCTGGTGCTTGACTTGAGCTGCAAGCGCGTGAGTTCCGCGAAGAAAAAGCAATTTGTCCCCGACGACGAAATCGACGATCCGGACGAAGCACGCCCCCGCTGGAAAATCGCCACGAACCGCTGGCAGACTTTGATAGACATCGAAATCAACAAGGAAACGCTCGAAGACCTTTCGCGTTACTGCGACGAATTCCTGATTCACGCTGCCGATGTCGAAGGAAAGCAGCAGGGCATGGACGATGAACTGATTATGTTCCTCGCCGAGCACAGCCCGATTCCTTGCACGTATGCGGGAGGCGCCAAGTCGCTTGAAGACCTCAAGCATTGCAAACAAATTTCTAACGGAACGATTGATCTCACCATCGGATCGGCCTTGGACCTGTTCGGTGGCAAAGGAGTGAAGTATGCCGACTGCGTCAAATTCAACAAAGCTTAAAGCCACCGACGTTTTAGATACGCGTCCGGCTATCTTTGGACGCACCGTCACGAGCACCTTCCGAAAGATGTTCGGTTTCAAGCACCAGCCCCCCGGAAATTTGCGCACCGGCATGATTCCGCCGATCGTATTCGGGTCGCTGTTTCTTAATTTACCGAAACTCTTGAAGTTGCGATTCTATTTGAAAAAAGAACGCAAGCAACACCCTGCCGATGATGTGCGCATTCTTTTTTATTCCGACAACCTGGACGAAACCAACGGAATTGCAAACAACTTAAGAAACGTGATTCCCTACATGCGGGCTCACGGTATGAATGCTTTCCTCGCCGGAAACGCCTTCAACACGCGCCCCTGCGGCGTCGTGGAAAACGGCTACTGCCTTTTGCTTCCGCGTATGTTCAGCATGGAACAGCTGGGTTACGCCAACAGTGAATTGGCAATACCCCGCGTGGGTCCGGTGCTTCGCCTGCTCAAGCGCTATCCCGTCGACTTGATTGAATTCGAGACGCCGAGTCCTGGCGCATGGCTTGTCTGCTTCTGCGCGAAAGTCGCAGGCATCAAGGTATTCAGCCACTACCGCACCGACGTTCCGACTTACACCAAGACGCTCGTGAAAGCCAAGTGGATGTTCCACTTTGTGCTTTGGCTCATGAAGATTTTCTACCGCATGACACGCCCCGTGGTCAGCCCCTGCAAGGACTATGCGAACATTCTGACTTCGCAGCTAAAAGTGCCCGAAAACCAGGTGCAAATTTTGCCCCGCGGACTCCCGCTCGAAAAATTCTCGCAGAACCTACGCGGCAAGGGTACCTGGGAAAAGTACAGCGATAGCAGCGCGCGCAAGGTTCGTTTTTCGTTCATCGGGCGCATTTCCAAGGAAAAGAACCTGGAATTCTTGAACGGCGTCTGGAAAAAGTTTGCAGCCAAGCACGATGACGTAGAACTTATGTATGTGGGTTACGGCTGGTACCTCGAAGAAATCAAGAAATTTTTCGAAGGCGACAGCAGCGTGCATTTTGCAGGCGAACAGGGCGGCGAAACACTCGCAGGCCTTTACGCCGATTCCGACTTTTTCCTGTTCCCAAGCACAACGGATACCTTCGGGAACGTGGTCGTAGAAGCCATGTCCACCGGCACGCCCGCTATCGTCAGCGATTACGGCGGACCGCACGACATCGTGATGGACGAAGCCGCCGGCCGAATCTTGCCGATTGACGAAGACGCCTGGCTGAACGCCCTGGAAGAATGCCGCAAGCTGTACCTTGAAGAACCCGACACCTACGCCAAGATGCGCGAGACAGCCCACGAACGCAGCCTCAAGTACACTATGGAATCTTCCACCAAGGCCCAGTTCGAATACTTTAGGAAACTGAAAAAAGAAGCGTACGGGATTTAATCCTGAATTCTGAATTCGGATTTCAGAATTCAGAACGTCATTGCGAGGAGTATCACGACGAAGCAATCCTTAAAAGAACTCCGCAATTGGTTCCGCAAGAACGCCGCTGATTTGCCGTGGCGCTTGAGCGATTTGGATGCGCCGCGCGATCCGTATGCGGTATGGATTAGCGAGACTATGCTGCAGCAGACGCAGGTTTCTACCGTCCGCGACTATTTCGTAAGATGGATGGAGCGGTTTCCCGACATAGAAACGCTTGCCGCCGCCGAAGAAAGTGAAGTATTCCGCTACTGGCAAGGGCTAGGCTACTATAGCCGCGCAAGGAATATACTGAAAACGGCCAAGATAATCAATCAGCAAAAAATGGATGGATCCCGTCGCCTACGGCTCCAGGATGACAATAAGGCGACCATGCCTACGACCCGCAAGGAACTGGAAGCGTTGCCCGGTATCGGGGCATACACGGCAGGGGCGATTTTAAGCCTCGCCTACCACCAGCAAGAAGCGATTCTCGACGGAAACTTGGTACGCATTTTTTCGCGGCTTTACGCGCTCGCTTTTTTGCCGACGGAATCCAAGGACGCCCTAAAAACCTACTGGGATTACGCACGCGAAATCGCCGACTCGCCCAAGGCTTACATGCACAACGAAGCTTTGATGGAACTCGGCCGCACAGTCTGCAAAATCAAGAATCCCGATTGCGCAAGCTGCCCATTTCAAAAGGTCTGCCGAGCGGCTCTTGAAAATCGCACCGCCGAATTTCCGCCCAGCAAAAAGCACATTCAAAAGGACTGGCACGGAACCGTCCTCGTCATCGAAAGCAGCGACCACAAGATTCTGGCAATCCACGGTGGACAAAAATTCTTCAAGAACCAGTTCACGCTGCCGCATTTTGAATCGCCGCGAAACGCAACCGCAGGTATTCCCGCCCAGGCAGAAACCTACTTTAACGCAGACCTAGTGACAAGCGTTCAATGCATCGGGAACTTCAAGCACAACATCACGGTGCATAAAATGGAATGCGACGTTTTGCATATCCAGCTCAGAAGCAAGGCTCCCGTTCGCAATAATTCTGCAAAAACGGCGCATGAAATTCAGTGGGTCAAGCGAGAAGAAGCCCAAGAATTTTTTGCGAACAGCTTCTGCCTAAAGGCTCTAGCGCTACTTTAACACGAGATTGCCACGCCTCCTTGCAGGAGGCTCGCAATGACATCGCGGAGAAGAATTCACAAGGAGCAAATACGTTTACTAGAAGGTCTTTTTCGCCGTGCAGATAAAGCGGATGCGGTCATAGCCGCCATTCACCGTTTCCATCACTTTGTCGGCCAGCACATGCAACAGCGTTCCCGTCAAGGTCAAGCCATACTTCGGGAACATCTGCGAGAATGAAGCATCCCAGGTCCAGTCGCCCTTGACCACCATCGGATCACTCGAGCGCAAATTCCACTGGGCGTCGCTCCGGTAACGCAACGAATGCGAAATCTTGAAGGTTCCATTCAGGAGCCAGTCTCCCGTAAAGCCCGTGTAGAATTCCGCAGGAGTCACTTCCACATTTTCGACAGGGCCATCGATGTGTTCGAAGCCCGCCATCGCCGTAAACTTGAACATATCGCGATACCAGGCATTCAGCCAGAATTCACCCGTCACGCCCTTGATCCAATCATGAATTCGTCCGACGTTTCCATAGCGAGTCTGGATACTGGCGTGAATCTTCTCGTCGCCCTTTTCCGAAAGGTATTCCTCAACCTCGAATGTCTCGGCGCCATATTCGGCCCAATAAGAGCCGCGGCCACCCATAGCGACATAACCCATCGTATCGACAAAGGTAAGGTATCCCTGAATCATGTTCATCTGGCCATCCGCAGTCAAGTCGACCACTCGATCTCCGTAAAATTCCTTCGTGTCCGCCAACGGATTCATTCGCGTACCCGAAATATTCTTGACACCGATCGTCACGCCCAAATCATCGGGAGTTATCGGCATGAACTGCAAGCTGTCTTGCACCAACCAGTCACGTTCATTTATACCAAACGTCACGTCGGCACTCATCCATTGAATCGGCTGTACACGCAGTTCCATAAACGGCCAAGCGACACGGTCTTCTTCAAGTTCCGTATACACACTGCCCGAATCATCGACCGCACGGAAAGCGAGGCCCGCCGAGACCTGCAAAATACCCTTTTGACAAGCCTTACCGCACTTGTAGTAAACGGAACCGTTTACCTCCTTGCGCGTTCCCGTTTCCTTCTTGTACATATTCTGGTATTCACCGTCTTCGTAGGCTACAGTCAAGGACAAATCTTTCACATCGACACGCCCCTCGACACGCGGCTTGTAATGTACCGGGATCCAAAGCGAAGTCGCCGTATAGAACCACAGATATTCCTCGCCCGCCAGCACAGAGGCATTCACGAGCGAATTCGTGTAACCGATTCCAGCGTAAGCCGAACTGAAGAACGGCCAGTTGGCACCAAAATGCGAATAATCTCCATCGACGGCCTTATAGCGGTAGCCATAAGCGCCGCTGCAAAAATGATCGTCCTGGAACAAGCGGGCAGTCGCCCAAAGCCCCTTGTAATCGGGGGTACGGAAACCGCCTTCCAAAATCGGAGTCCTGTTGGCAGGCCTGTCCTTTTCGGTCACAAAATCTTGATAAATCAAGTCGCCGAGTTCATTTCCGGTCTTCATCCAGACCGAAGGTTCGAACGGAGTCCACGAAGGCGTACCCGACCAACGGTTAAAAAGCAGACGGTCACGCAACTTGGCGGGAGTCCAAAGTTCACTTTCGGAATGGACTCCCCCGGCACCAAGAATCCGATCAAACGCATAAGTCGGGCCACCAATCAAGAACGTTCCATCGGCACGAGTCTCGTATTCCATTCCTTCCATTTCTGCGGGGATCTGGGCAAACGGAGCAACGGCCATTCCAAACAAAACAGTCAATGCAAAAAAAGGAATCTGTACAAATTTCTTCATCACCAAAGACTCCTTTCTACATAGAGGCCTACATACAACATATCCGAACGTTCCGGCAGAGTCCAAAGTTCTTCCCACATCACGTTGAGACCGACCTTGTATTTTTCGTAATGAAGCACATTCAAATTCATTCTTGCGTACCAGCCGAACTCCGTTTCGTTGTCTCCTAGAGTGCCACCCGGTTGCCCATAAATTTCATTTTTGTCTTCATCTTCCAAGTCGGCACGCGTCCAGTTGCAGGCAAATCCCGCTCCAAGTTTTGCAAAACGAATCCATGGCAACTGAACATCCATTCCCAGCTTTCCCGATGCCTGGTGCACACCGTCGTAAGGCACCGCTTCCGGAATCGGCTTAAAATAGGCATAATGGAACATCACGACGCCTTCCACATTTTCCCAGTAGGAGTAACGAAAATTCATGCCACCGTAAAGCGAACTTTCTACGGCGTCTTCCAGCTCTCCGAACGGATAAATTTCGCCACCCTCAATGCCGATGGAGGCATGCGAAAACGCAACATCTTCTACGGACGCATTCGGTTCAGCCCACGACAGCACTGCAAAGAATGCAACCGCCAGTGCGATATTTAATTTATTCAAAATCATCTATTTTCTCCGCAATGCCTGCGCAAAGAATCCATCGAAACGGGAATCCTCAGTGCCGGGCAGCACCGCAGCACCCGCTTTTTCAAAATCAGGATGGGCCTTCAAGAATCGGCCAATGACCTTCGTTGTCTCATCGGGATCGGGACTACAAGTCGCATAGACAAGAACGCCTTCGGGAGCTAGCGAGCGTGAAACGCTTTCCAGCAGATTAAATTGCAATTCGACCAGTTCCTTGACCGATTCCGGCGTAATGCGGTAAACCGATTCCGGACGACGCGCGATAACGCCCATATTGCTGCAAGGAACATCAAGAAGGATTCTGTCAAATTCAGAATTCGAATTTTTGGATTTTGAATTCAGTACGTCGCGGCATTCCACACGGACATTCGTAAGTCCCAGGCGATTTACAAGGTCGTGCATCTTGGGCACGCGAGTCTCGGAGACATCACTCGCGAGAATATCTAGCGAAGAATCCATCTCGGCCATCAGCGCAGACTTGCCGCCAGGAGCGGCACAGGCATCCCAAACCTTAAGACCAGGTTTCAAGTCAAGCAACTGGATAACCCGATATGCGGCAGGGTTCTGCAAGCTGAATTCACCTTTCTCAAAAGATTCCGATTCCAGAATCGGCTTGAGTTTTGCATCGGCGGGCACTTGAATGTAGCGATCGTAGAGAATGCTTGCGCCAGTCAAGCCAAGCTTCTGCGCCACCACCGGAGCCGAAGTTTTCTGCAAGTTCACGCGGATCCATTCCACGGGGCGTTCAAGCGTCGCCTTCGCTATCGCTTCGGCGCGGTCGCCTCCGTAAATATCGAACCAGCGGCGTACCAGCCATTCCGGCACCGAATTCTCGATAGAAACGCGACGCACTCGCTGCGGCGGGAGCTGCGGCAAGCCGGACCTGCGCGCGGCATGCAGCACGGCATTCACGAGCCGCGCGGAACCTTCGCCAAGGTTCGCCGCCTTAATCAACTCGACCGTCGTCGCGACAGCGGCATGGTCCGGCACTTCGGTGAAAAACATCTGAAAAAGTCCCAGTTCAATCACCGTGCAGACTTCAAGCGAAGGCGCCTTTTTCATGAGCGACTTCAAAAAATATTGCAGATACAAATGCCGGCGGCACACGCCCAAGGCAAGTTCCATCGCAAATGGCGAAAGTCCGCTTTCCTTGATAAAGGAACCATCCTTCTGCCAAAGCAAAAGGACGCGGTAAGCGTCCATGCGTTCTTTCAAGGATTCATCTAGCAAAAGCAAAGTCCTTCGTGTTTCTGGATTCCGCGCATAAAGTCGGCGACAGGCATCGGCTTCTTGCCTTCGGCCTGAATCTCGACGACTTCGAGGACACCCTCGCCCGTTCCGACATAAAAGCGATTATCCTTGAATTCAACCGCGCCCGGGGCAAGCTTCGGCCCTACTTCCGGCGTGTCCGTCTTACGCAGGTACACCATGCGGCCACCGAGTTTTCCGTATCCGCCCGGCCACGGATTGAAAGCTCGAATCCGGTCGTGAATCACCTTCGCCGGCAACTTAAAATCAATCAGGCCTTCTTCCTTTTTCAGCTTGGGAGCTCCCGAAGCCTGCGCATGATCCTGGGTCAAGTCCTTCTCGCAGCCATCCTTCAACTGGCGAATCGCATCGTCCAGCGCATCACAACCGGGAGCAACCATCTTGTCCAGCAACGATGCTGTCGTATCCTGATGACCGATCGTAACCGTGCGCTGCGCAAAAATCGGGCCATGATCCATCTTTTCGTCGAGACGAAAAACCGTCACGCCCGTTTCGGAGAGACCGTCTGCAATCGCACGCTGCACCGGAGCCGCACCGCGGTACTTCGGCAAAAGGCTTCCGTGAACGTTTACCGCGCCGAATTTCGCAACCGCGAGGATATTCTTCGGCAGAATCGAATAGGCGACCACCACAAAAAGGTCTGCATCGTACTTACGGAGATCCGCTTCGAACTCAGGCGACTTCAAGTCCGTCGGCTGCAGCACCGGCAAATTATGCTTCAGAGCAGCTTCCTTCACCGGCGGAGGCGTAAGGACGCGCCCGCGGCCCGCAGGACGATCCGGTTGAGTGACAACAGCCAAAACTTCATTATCAGAAGCGATAAGATGTTCCAAAAAATGAGCCGCGAAATCCGGCGTTCCCATAAATACGATTTTCATAATGAATAATTTAGAAAACCCCCTGCCAAATGCATCTAAAAAAGCCCGCATCCGCGGGCATTTTCAAGGCTTTCAACAATCTACAAAATCCAGTCCACTCTACAGCGCAAAAACACGCTTGATGTCGTCGGTGCGGCTAGTTTGTGTGAGCACAAGTTTCAGGAGGACTGCGGCCTTTTGAGGCGGCAGTCGTCCGGCACAGATGCGGCCAGGCGCAAGCGATTCGTTCAAAGTCACGAGCCCGTGGTGAGTGCGGCTTGCGATGACGACCGGAATGTCGATGTTTTCGAGGGCGCGGGCCCAAGCGATGCTGAATTCGCCAGAGCCGGCGCCCGCAATCACGAGACCGTCGGAGACGCAAGCGGCGTATTCCAGAATTTTCGGGTTGGCATCTACGGTAAAGTAGACTACGTTTACTCGCGGCAGGCTTTCGAGCTTAGAAACGTCGAAGAAGTTCTGTTCCTTTAAGGCGTTCCAGTTGGAGCCCTCGCCGGGAGCGCTTAGGCCCATCGCGTTAATCGCCGAGGCGGAGCATTTTTGAACGCTCCGGGCGTCGAAAAGTTCGCCCGCAAAATACACCCACACCAAATTCGCCGGCGGATCGTCGTCGACCGCGAAGCCGGCTGCCGCACGCACGGCGCCGAACAAGTTTGCGGGGCCGTCGGGGTCCTTAGCGGTAGCGGGCTTCATGGAACCTGTGAAAATCACAGCCTTCTCGCACTTGACCGTAAGGCTTACGAAGTAGGCCGTTTCATCCATAGTGTCGGTGCCGTGAGTGACCACGATGCCGTCCACCGTTTCGTCCGCTTGCAAGTCGGCAATGCGGTTCGAAAGCGCAATCCACAGCTTGTCCGTCATGTCGTCGGAATTCACGTTGCAAATCTGTTCGGCCGTAATCTCGGCGTACTCCGAAAGCTCCGGCACGGACGCCACCAAGTCTTCGGCAGAAATCTGCCCGGACACGTAGCCCGTATTTTTACCGGGTTCACCGACGCCTGCGATTGTGCCGCCTGTCGCAAGAATCACGATGTGTTTTTTCTTCGCCATAGAAATCCTCTGCTACCTCACTTCGTCGAGCAGCTGTTGCGTGGTGACGCCGTAATATTTTTTTAGGGCTTCGTCGTCGCCCAAAGTGCGCATGTTCTGGATAAAATCCCTAAAGTGCACAAGGCTTGCATTGCGGGCCAAAAGGCGTTCCACCATGGCCTGCGAATACCAGTAAAGTTTAACGGCTGTGCCGGTGTTGTTTTCGTTCACGAACGGTGTCGTGAGTGCTTCGATGCTGGGGGCGCCGCCCTCGGGCCGTTGCATGCCTGTGCGCGAGGCGTCAATCACTTGGGCGATTCCTTCGTTGACCCAAAGCGGAACATGATAGCGCGTCATGGCGCGGATGAAGGCGTGTGTAAGTTCGTGAAAAAACATCGGACGGTATATTTCGCGGTAGGCCATCACGTTTACGGGAATTCGCAATTTGCCGTCAAAAACGGCGCCAACCCATTCGGGGCGAGGCCCCACGCCTTGGTACTGCGATGATTCGTAAAGCACCAGATGCATCTTGTTTTCGGGATGAAAATCGAACAGGTGACAGAGCGAATCGTAGGCGACTTCCAGCACGGCGAGCGCTTCCATGATATCCTTGCGGGCGGGGCGGCCTTCGAATTCCACGCGGAAATGCATGGAACGTTCAATCTTGAGTTCGTCCATTTCGCGGATTAGAGCTTCGCTTTTCTGCTTCAAATAATCCAAGTCGGCGTGATTAAACTTGCGCGACTGCACATAGGCAATGCAGTCTTCGTAGCGCTCCTGTTCGTAAAGGATTCCTGCCAAATGGAGCTGCAAATTCTGGTCGTCGGGAGTTTCCTTGAGGAGCATGCGCACGTTTTTTTCGGCGCAGTTCCATTCGGCCATTTCAAGGCATTCGTTGGTTTCCTTGATCAATGCTTCGTGCTTCTCGAAAGCCTCCTTGGCCGCCGACTGCTGCATAAACCAGCGGACACCAATAAGGAGTACAATAATCAAAAGGACTATATAGACAATATTTTTCATTCTTTATTCATCTCTGTTCCCGTCGGTCGTTACACGCCCTCCAGGATGACATCAACTAACTACAGTCTGCCTTTCCCGGCCTTCTTGTAACGCTCCCGAATGAGCTGCAGGTCGTGCTGGTAGGGGTTTCGCTTGAAATCTTCGAATGCCCACGCCGTCGGATGGAATTGCCCCTTTGCATAAGTCAACAGCATGTCAAGCCACACGCCCTTGCCGGCGTAAAGTTTGAACGGCCCTCGCTTATAGCTCGGGAGCACCACCTTGTCCAAGTCCATGTAGCCGATATCGATGTTCACGCGGCGCGCATCGGGATTGCTCGCCTGCGCCATCGTCAGCTCCAGCGCATTGCTGCGCTCCTTTTCCACGGCAATCGTTTCGGGCGGAATTTCCTTTTCAAAAGAAACCACGCCGCGGTAAAGGCCTTCGCCCATTTCGGGCGTGTAATAGGGCGTCTGGTCAAAAGCAAAAAGTTTGCCCTTGTGGCGAATTTTGCCCCAGGTACGTTCCAATGCGTCAATCACTTCGGGCAGCCACTGTTCACCGGGCTGCAAGACAAATGCCAAAAGCTGTGCGTTTTCAGAAAATTGAGAAGCTTTCATCGTACCTTATCTCTAGACCGCACCATCAATGCGGGAAAATCATTAAGCTCTTGCGAATCAGCTGGAGTTGCTGATCACTAAATTTTAGCGAACGATTCTTGACTGTCGTCGGGAACATCACATTTTCCGCATCGGGACATTCAGCAGTCACATCAATTAGAGACCTTTGATAAAGGCTGTATTTCTTATGAGGCGGATAAAAAACAACATCGCTGTTGACCGATTCGGACGCCTTGAGCAAACCGCTCTTGAACAGTTCCGAACAAAACGGAGTATCATCCAAGCCATCTTCGATATTGGAATAATCGCCATAATCAATTCCATCCACCAAGTGCTGCATATCAGCCTTCGTCGAAGTCGTATGGCGTAGTCCAAAATAGTGGCCCGTCTCATGCACGGCAGTCTCGATAATCGATTCAACAGATTCGCGTTTTTCGGTATTATACGGAGCGACTACACTTGTTCCTAACAAGATCGTACTGGCAACACCGCCACCCAGACCACCGCCATAAAGCGAGGATGTACCGAGAATTCCTTCACTGTTAATCGCGTGAACCAAAACGATGTCCAAAGCCTTTTCAGCCCCGGGCCAAGCCCCCAGTTCCGAAAGCATCATGCCGGCAGATCCATACTCAGCCACCCAAGGCAGATTTGCCGGATAGTTTCCCCCTAAAGTCGGATGTTCATGCGCACGGTTCACATATAAGGTATCTATCGTTATCGAAGTATAATAATGACGGAAAGCAGCCAGCAACTCGTCCCCAAATTCCCGCAAGCTTATATCACCCAGATCCTCTTCTACATTACCGACCGCAATCAGGTTCAGAGACAAAACAGAGGAATAGGCTCCATCGCCTTCAAACCGGACATTAGAAACCTTCCCCTTATAGAATGTTCCTGACTGTTCCAAGGTCGTAACCCATTCCGTAGCAGAAGACTCTTCGCAAACAAAGCGATAAACCAGACGACCCCCTGCGCGTTCCGCCTTCAACGACCTGACTTGACGGTAGCGATTATTCTTATTGACCCGGAACAGCTGGAGAACGGGAGGTTCAAAAGAAGGATCTTCATCGAAAGACAGCTGGTATTCCGCCGATGGATGAACTTCTAGGCTGATTCCGTGCGCAAGGTTTGCAGCTATAGAATCATTGGGAGCCTGGTCATTCGGAAATATCGAAAAGGATATCGTGTTGTCGGGATACAGAACCACTTTTTCAGAAGATTCATCCTCCCAAAAACAGGCCGTCAAAAGAACACTTACGCAAAGAGCGATACTGAAGCCAAGCGAAACAAAAAATTTTTTACAAAAAATTTGCATAAAAAGGCACCGTGAGACGTCAAAAGATACGTGTATAGAGAAGATACAACTTTTTACAAGGAAATACACCTTCATGCGTTCCAAATGGAATAAAAAACACGCCCTCTCTGCCGATTTTGTGCAGATGCTATTCCCTCTTGCCGGGAAACCCGCCCTATTAAGTGCCATCATGATCATCGCCGTATTCGCCAGCCTAGACGCCCCAGCATTCGCCCCCGCATTGCTGCTTCCTTTGGTTATCGCAACGCATTTCTTTCCAAGGTCGCTCCAATGGGTCGTCCTTTTTTCAATCACAACGGCTATCGTAAGCCACAGCTTAATTTCAGGAAACAGTCCATACATCGCATCGACGACACCTCCCGCCACCAAAGCCTGCGGAACGGTCGAAACAATCCAGCAAAAAACAAGCGGAAAGGCGATCGTCATCCGTACGGACTATTCCACCACCATTCCGTCGGAAAAAACAGAGTATCGTATAAGGCTAACCGAAAAAAGGGAATTGCCGCAGTACCCGCTACCGGGTGATTCCATCTGTTACGAAGCCTCATGGTACCCCGTCATGCCTCCAAGCGTTCCGGGTGCATTCGACACCAGGAATTGGCTGAATTCACAGGGTCTTGCCGCCTACGGCAAAATGCTTCACTGGACTGTACATGGCAGCCACTGGATTCCCGAGCGCAGCTTTTTTGCCTTCCGCAACTGGATAGGGCGCAGATTCCACGAGTACCTGGATTCCGCCGAAACAGGGCTTCTTCTCGGGCTTCTCGCGGGAGACCGGTCAGGAATTCCCGATGCATTAAGGAGCGACTTTCAACGATCGGGACTGGTTCACGTACTTGCCATCAGCGGATTTCACGTGGTGCTGCTCGCCGGAATGCTGATGATATTCCTTAAGGCGACAGGACTCCCGCACCGGCTGGTGCGGGTAGCCGCCGTTCTCCTGCTGCTGTTATATGTTCCCGTGACCGGCGGCTCGCCCGCCGTAAGGCGGGCCGTCCTGATGTTCGCCGTGCCGCAGCTAGGGGCCTTATTTCAACGCCCCGCCAACACGCTGAACAGCCTCGGAGTCGCCCTGCTTTTCATCATTTTACCGGAGCCCTCCGTCATCTGGAATCCGGGATTTCAGCTTTCTGTCGCCGCCACCATGGGCATCCTTATCGGAGGCCCGCTAAATCCGCTCAAGAAACTCCCCGAAGCACTTATCAAGAACAAATGGTGGATGCGATTCCAAACCTTCATCCTGGATCCTACATACGTTACTTTATGTGCAACCTTTTCGACCGCCCCGTTTCTGATACACCATTTCAAGACGCTCTCCCCCGTCGCCTGGCTCGGCAACATCGTCGTAGTACCGGCCATTTCGATGGGAATGCAGGCGGGACTTTTCGCACTCCTGTCGCCAATAGACCTGTTGCGTGAACACTTCTGTTATGCGGCACGTTTCTTTTTAAGGCTCGCCTCTCTCCTGACCCGGCTACTTTCGGATTCCGCTCAGGCCTCCGTCACCGTCGGCCCCTTCGGCCCATCCATCCTCCTTTTAGCAGGATTTCTGCTTGTCCTATTTCCTCTCTTCTTCAAGAATCGCATCGCCAGACGAATTTCGCTAACAAGCCTTTTGCTATTTGCAACTATTTTCAGCTACAGCAGTTTTCATTCGGCCAATTCACCGACTTGGAAACTCACCACCATCGATGTAGGCCAAGGCGATTCTCACCTGATTACCACCCCCTCCGGAAATCACCTCCTTGTAGACGCCGGCGACATCAAGCGACAAGATTCAGGGAAGGACATCATCGTCCCCTACTTGCACCATATCGGGGTATCGCACCTGGACGCACTCATCATCACGCACCCTGATCAGGACCATTTTGGCGGAGCCCTTTCAATCATCAAGACTTTTCCCGTCAAGGAACTTTGGATTACCGACTGCGCAAGAATCGAGCCCAAAGAAGAATGGCAACAAGTCATCTCCGAAGCCTACCGGCGCAACATACGCATACGCGACATTGCACGCGGATTTAGATACAGGGAAAACCTCTTCGAGATCAAAGTCCTTCATCCCGAAACCAGGCACTGCATAGACGCCAATACTCAAAGCATCACCTTCAGGATAGCAGGTCTCAAGCACTCGGCAATACTGACCGGAGACCTGACCGTTCAAGGAGAAAAGGAAATTCTCAAAACCGGAGCCTACCTCAACAGTGACATCCTGAAATTGGGACACCATGGTTCAAAGACCTCAAGCAGCCGATCCTTTTTGAAGCAGATTCAACCGAAACTGGCCACCATTTCTAGCGGACGAAAGAACCGTTTCCGCCATCCGAGCAAGCAGGTCCTGCAAAGACTTGATTCTCTGAAAATTCCGTATTTGAATACGGCCGAACGCGGAACAATTGACATCATATTCCGCGCCGATACAATGATTGTTGAAACAATGATTAAGTAGTTTGAATGAACGATGTCATTCTACACATCACACATTTATAAAGCCGTCATCACGTACAAGGCGATACTCTTCTGGTCATTGTTATCGTCCTGCATCACGCCGATATCAAATTCGACACGGACTCTAGTCGCTCCGAAGGCGATTTCCATCTTGGGGATAATATCCACCATGAAATCGTCCTTCAAATGTCCGATACTGCCGCTGGACGTAATTTCGATCATGCAAAGAAAACTTCTTCCAAAATGAAGCGTCGGAATTGTACCCAGACCAAACTTCACATACCCATCTTCCCCCGTGACTCCTTCCAGAAAACCGGCACGGGCTTCATAGGAATTCGAGAAGTTCTTGGCGATGTAATGTTCCTTTCCGTAAGTCAAGACCAAAGCGCCACCATTGTTTCGGTTCAGTCCGAAGTAACCATCCAATTCAATATAGCGGGCCGCCCCCATACGGTAGCGTCCACCAAAGTCCACCGACGCTTCCACATTATCCAGTTGGTTGTAGGTATACATATCCACCTTGGCGCCCAATTCCCACTCCTTGTTCAACGAGCCCATAATGTTGATCGGGAAAAGGACATTACTGCCAAAATCAGAACGCATCCCTACGCCGGCTCCAAATTTCGGTACTGGCCTTGCCTCAGGACCAAACGTAAAACGCATATTCCACATACGATCCAGAGCAAGCACATTCTGAAAGCAAATACAGATTAACGTCAAAATAATGAAATGGAAATGTTTCATGCGCCTCAATTTAGCTAAATTTTAGTCGCAAAAAAAAGAGGATATCATGATAGATCCGCGTCCAGAGCTTTCTAAACTTTCTGACTACGTTCCCGGCAAATCCATGGAAGAAATCCGTGCAAAGTACGGGCTCTCCGAAGTTGTCAAACTCGCCTCGAACGAAAACCCGCTCGGTGCTTCTCCGAAGGCGATCGAAGCTTTCCACGAAATCGCTGGCGCATTGCACTTGTACCCGCGCGGTGATGCTCCCAAGCTGATTAACGCTATCGCTGATTTTTACGGTGTGAACACGAACCAGATTGTCATCGGTAACGGTTCCGACGAAATCATCGACATGGTGGGTAAGGCGTTCATTCGTCAGGGTGACAACTGTGTGGGCATTACGCCGACCTTCTCGGTCTACAAGTTTACGACGCTTTCGAACGGCGCCGACTTTATCGGTGTCGGCATAGGCGACCAGAAGACTCCGCTCTCGGAGCTTTTGAAGGCAATCAATGACAAGACTCGCGTGGTCTTTATCTGCAGCCCGAATAACCCGACTGGCGTTTACTACAACAAACAAGAACTGCTTGAATTCCTGGACAAAGTTCCGAGCAAAGTGCTTGTATTCCTCGACCAGGCTTATTCCGAATTTGCGACCGCCGAAGATTATCCGGTGCTCATCGATATGCTGGACAAGTACAAGAACCTGTTCATCAACCGAACCTTCAGCAAGATTTACGGTCTCGCTGGTCTCCGCATCGGCTACGCCATGGCAAACGCCGAAGTCATCAAGTCCATGTGGAAAATCAAGCCGCCGTTCGACATAAACCAGGCCGCCCAAGTGGCAGCGATTGCCGCCCTTTCCGACAAGGAACATGTCCAGAAGACTCTCGAACTCAACGCCGCAGGCATCAAGTACTTGACACCGGAATTTGAATCGCTCGGATTCAAGGTGCTGCCGACCCAAGGCAACTTTATTTGCGTGCACATCGGTCCCAAGGCAAAGGACTTGGTTCTGTTCCTTGAACAGAATGGCATGATCGTTCGCGGTCTTACCAGCTTTGGCTTGCCCGAACACATCCGCGTGACCCTCGGCAAGCGCGAAGAAAACGAACTCCTGGTTAGCCTCGTCAAAAAGTGGAAGGCACAAGTCTAATCGCCGGAGGTGTTATGGCAGCGACCGCAGAAAATCAAGAACTTCTGAAAATTGCGCTCAAGGCCGCAGACCTTGCCCAAGAAAATATCATGAAGTATTTTCAGGCAAGTGTCGGCGTGGAATGGAAAAAGGATAACACGCCTGTAACCATCGCCGACAAGAGCACCGAAGAAATAGCCCGCAAGTTCTGGGAAAAAGAAACTCCGGGTTTCGGCGTCATTGGCGAAGAATTCGGGATCGAGAATCCCGATGCCGAATACCAGTGGGTCATTGACCCCATCGACGGCACCAAGGCGTTTATTCATGGCGTGCCGTTGTTTGGAACATTGATTGCGCTGTATCACAAGGGCACGCCGATTGCAAGCCTCATTCGCATTCCTGCGATGAACACGGCGGTCTGGGCGGTAAAAGATGGCGGAGCCTTCTTAGACGGCCGTGAAATCCGCTGCTCTAAAGTTGCTTCGCTTTCCGATTCGCTTGTGCTTTCGGGTACCGTGAATACCATGGAATCAACTGGTTATGGCGAAAAATACGCCGCTGTACGTCGGGCGGCCAAGCTGCACCGCGGCTGGGGCGACTGTTACGGTTACTACCTGGTAGCCGCCGGACGCGCCGAACTGATGATTGACCCCGTGGTTTCGCTGTGGGACATCGCCCCGTATCCGCTGCTGTTCAAGGAGGCGGGCGGCAAGTTCAGCACCATCGATGGCAAAACGGAACTCTTCGATGCAAGCGGCAAGCCGGTTGCCCCGATTTACGAAGGCTATACGAGTATGGCTTCGAACGGACTGATTCACGACGAAGTCGCGAAAATCATGAATCCGTAGCAACGCGGCAATCCATCCTTGCTTTAAAAAAGCCAAGCTGCGGCAACGAACCTGCAGTCTGTTGGAATTCTCTTTGATCGTTGTTTATATATAACCCAAAGAGCCCGCTCCAGTTTTCACTGGGGCGGGTCTTTTGGTTAGGAGGAGGGATGATTGGAGAAATTACTTTACCGTAAACGCGGCTCCGTCGTAGTCGATGACTACGGGCTTTGCGGCACTCACGGTACCGGCGAGAATTGCATGGCTCAGCGGGCGTTCCACGTTCCTTTCCAGGTAACGCTGGATCGGCCGTGCGCCGAATTCCGGCTGGTAAGCACCGTCGGCAATGGCGTCCAGGGCGGCGTCGGTCAGGGTGAGCTGTAAATCCTGACGGGCGGCGCGTTCGGCGAGTCCCTTGAATTTGAGCCTTACGATGTCCCTGATTTGCGACTTTGTCAAGCTCTGGAATACCAGCACTTCATCCAGACGGTTCAGGAATTCCGGCCTGAAGAAGCTACGCAGTTCCGGCTCGATTTCCTTCAGGGTCACGGGCTTTGCATCACCCGCGCGGTTCTGGAAGTGAGCGGCACCCAGGTTCGACGTCATGAGAATCAAGGTGTTCTTGAAGTTCACCGTACGGCCCTTGCCATCGGTCAAACGACCGTCGTCAAGCACCTGCAACAGCGTGTTGAACACGTCGGGGTGAGCCTTCTCGATTTC
Organism: Fibrobacter sp. UWH4; assembly: GCF_900142475.1. NCBI lineage: Bacteria > Pseudomonadati > Fibrobacterota > Fibrobacteria > Fibrobacterales > Fibrobacteraceae > Fibrobacter > Fibrobacter sp. UWH4. The sequence continues at coordinate 511,288 of NZ_FRAY01000001.1, read as the reverse complement.
GTCCAGCAGAATCACGCAGTACGGATGTGTACGCACGGCTTCGGTCAGCTGGCCGCCTTCTTCGTAGCCCACGTATCCCGGAGGCGCACCGATCAAGCGGCTCACGCTATGCTTTTCCATGTATTCGCTCATATCGATACGCACCAGCGCGTTCTCGTCGTCGAACAGTTCCACGGCAAGCGCCTTCGCAAGTTCCGTCTTGCCCACACCCGTGGGGCCCAAGAACAAGAAGCTACCGATCGGCGCATTCTCGCGGCTAAGACCGCTACGGTTACGGAGTATTGCTTCCGAAACCGCTTCCACGGCCTCGTCCTGGCCTATCACGCGGGCATGCAGGCGTTCGTCCAAATGCAACAACTTGGCCTTTTCGCCTTCGCAAAGTTTCGTCACCGGAATTCCCGTCCAGCGGCTCACCACAAGGGCGATGGTCTCTTCCGTCACCTCTTCGCTCAGGTCGCCGTCGCTTGCGGACTTCTTGATTTCTTCCGTCTTCGCGGCAATTTCCTTTTCGAGGTTCACAATCTTGTTGTACTTGAGTTCGGCGGCGCGGTTCAAGTCGTAGCGGGCTTCGGCCTGCTCCATCTCGTCCTTCGCCTGCTGCAAGGATTTCTTAAGGCCCTGCAACTCGGCATTCTTCGCGCGCCTCTCCTGCCAACGATCCTGCATCAGCTTTACAGCAGCATCCGTCGTCGCCAGCTCTTCGCGCAACTCTTTCAGGCGCTTTACGCTGGTGTCGTCGGTTTCCTTCGCCAAGGCCTGCTCCTCGATTTTCATCTGGAGTTCCTTACGCTGCAAGGTGTCCAAGGCTTCAGGCACGGTATCCATCTGTGTCTTCACAAGGCTTGCGGCCTCGTCAATCAGGTCAATGGCCTTGTCCGGCAAGAAACGGTCGCTGATGTAGCGGTTCGAAAGCTTCACCGCCGCCACAAGCGCATTGTCATGCAGACGCACGCCGTGGTGCGCATCGAATCCGTCCTTGATGCCACGGAGAATAGAAATCGATTCCTCTTCGCTCGGTTCGTCAACCTGCACGGGCTGGAAACGGCGTTCCAAGGCGGAATCCTTCTCGATGTACTTGCGGTATTCCTGAGTGGTGGTGGCACCGATGCAGTGCAGTTCGCCACGGGCCAGTTTCGGCTTGAGCATGTTGCCCAAGTCCATGGAGCCTTCCGTCTTGCCCGCACCCACGATGGTGTGAATTTCATCAATGAACAGCAAGGTATTGCCGTCTTCTTCAAGGGCGTCCAGCACGGCTTTCAAACGTTCCTCAAAATCGCCACGATATTTTGCGCCCGCCATCAAGGCAGACAAATCCAGTGCGAACAACTTCTTGCCCTTCAGAGCGTCAGGCACATCGCCGCGATAGATTCGCTCGGCAAGGCCTTCCACAATGGCGGTCTTACCCACGCCGGGTTCACCGACCAGGCAGGGGTTGTTTTTCGTCTTACGGCTCAAAATCAAGATGACGCGGCGGATTTCCTCTTCACGGCCAATTACCGGAGAAAGCTTTCCGTCGGCAGCCATTTCCACGAGTTCGCGGCCGTACAGTTTCAGCGGAGACTGTTCCTCGGCATTGGCGGCTCCCGCAAACGGGTCCGAAAGCCAAGTTTCCACGACCTCGACGCTTCCCAACGCATCTTCGAACACCTTCGCAAGGCCACGATCGCCTGAGAACTTCATCAAGGCCACGAGCATGTCGCCCGGGGTCACCATGCGGTTCACCTGACGCGCCGCCTGCACCGAGGCACGCAAAATACGGTTCAAGTCGTTATCGGGTTCCACGTCGGGGTTCACGCCTTCCATACGCGGAATTTTCTGCACGAACGGCTCCAGCTTGCCGCGGAGTTCATTCGTTTTCGCGCCTTTGGACTTGTAGAGTTTCTTCAAGGTGGCATCGGGGCCTTCTACCAGGCCCACGGCCAAGTGTGCCGCACCCAGGTAGGAATGCGAGCAACGGTCGCGCAGGCTCTGCGCCTTCGCCAACACCTTTTCTGCATCGTTATTAAAATCGGACATAAAACCTCTCTTTTTTACCGCCCTATTATATGCAAAGGCCGTGCCAACGCCCCAAATGCCCAGAAGCACCCCAAAAAAGGCAAAATTTACACCCCGTGTTTAATAAAAAAATGCTTTTTTTTCAAAAAAAAACGGTTTTCCAGCTCGTTTTGAGACGGATCAGACCATTCGAGCGGCATCAAGACGCCTCCTACATAAAATTGCAAGGGTGTTGTAAAACGCAACAACACTTTATCAATCCTCCCCCTACCTTTTGCCCCTCCACAAATCTATCTTATAGATACGAAACCAAACATCCCAAACACCAACTACGGCATCCCTTTGGGGGGGATGCCGTTAGTTTTTTTATTCCCCAAAAATCCTAATTTACTACATTATTTATAAAGTTTATTTCTAAAGAGGTTTATAATGGCTCGTATGCGCGTTTTGGTCTTGATGGGTGGTCCGTCCACCGAACATGATGTTTCCGTTGTCAGTGGCACCGGCGTTGTCCGCGCCATGAACCCGGACCGTTACAATATCCACCCCGTCCTTATCGACAAAGACGGTACCTGGCACTGGTCTTCCCGCGAACTTTCCCCCTACCAGAAGGACAATTTCTCGGTCAATTATTTCCGCGGACTCGAAGGCACCGCCGCAAACTGCAAAAAATCTCCGGCCCTTTCTGAACTCCCCGACGCCGACATCGCCTTCCTCGCCTTGCACGGTAAATGGGGCGAAGACGGCCACATTCAAGCTATGCTCGAAAACTGGGGTATTCCGTACACCGGTTGCGGTCTCCTTGCCTCGGCCCTTGCCATGGACAAGGTGAAGACCAAGGAAATCTACAGGGCAAACGGCATCCCGACTCCGCCGTATCGCGTCATCTGGAAGCACGACTTTACCGGCGACACGCTCGTGTCCGTTTCCGACGAACTCGGATTCCCGCTGGTAATCAAGGATCCGCTGGGAGGTTCCTCCATCGGCATCGGTATCGCCAAGGACCTTGACGAAGCAGGCAAAATTGCCCAGGACCTGTTCAAGGATTCCAACCGCTTGCTCTGCGAAAAGTTCATTGCCGGCGAAGAAGCAAGCTGCGGCTACATCGAAGGCGAAAAGCCCCTGCCGCCGACCGAAATGCGCATGACCACCCGCGAATACTTTGACTTTGAAGCCAAGTACAACGGCGAATGCAAGGAAGTCACTCCGGCCGAATTCGAGCCCGATCTTACGGCACGCATCCAGGAACTCGTGAAAAACGCTCACTATGCTATTGGCGGTTCAGGCTACAGCCGTACCGACGTGCGTATCACCAAAGACAAGCAACTGTTTGCCATCGAAACGAATACGCTCCCGGGCATGACTCCGACTTCGATTCTTCCGGCCGAAGCTGCCAGCGTAGGCATTACCTACAGCCAGCTGATCGACCTGATTATCGACAAGAGCCTCTACATCAAAAGATAAAGTTGGTAGAACTTAGATAAGAAAAACTCTTCTAAGCTCTAAACTCTAAGTTCTAAACTCTAAGCTCTAACTATGTTCGACTTATTTGTAGATACTTCGCGCAAGGGAATCTCGATGGCGCTCCTCGAATCGGGAGCAAACCGCTACATCGAATCCATCGATGAATCGGCCCGTGGCGAAACCGCCTCGGCCATGCTCGACGCCCTCCTCGAAAAAGCAGGCGCCACCCTCGACCAGGTCACACGCGTCATGGTTACGCTCGGTCCCGGCTCTTTCAGCGGCCTACGCACGGGAGTCGCCTTTTGCGAAGGGCTCAGTTTTAGTGGCAAGCGCAAGCTCTACGGAGTTTCTACCCTGGCGGCCCTAGCCTGCTTTGCCGACGCGTCCGAAAGTGCGGCAGTCGTCATCCGCGCACGCAAGGACTACTGGTACCTGCGCCTCGACGAAAAAGAAAGCTTTATCGAAACGGCCCAGGTCATCGAAGCCCTCAAGGCTCACCCCGTAAAAGCAGTCGTCGTAGACGAGGCTGCCCTCGCCGACGAGTCCCTGCAAGCCGCATTCAATTCAACCGGCGCAAGGACTATTCTGGATAAGGGTCAGCCGCTCAGCAAATGGAGCCGCCTTTTCAATACGGTCTCCCCCAGCCTGATGCTCGAAGCAAACTACATCCTGCCTTCGTATTTCGAAAAGTTGCACTGACATCTGCCTTACTGCCACATAGGAAAACGCCATGCCGATTCGCCTTATGAATTCCGCCGACATTCCTGCCGTCCTGCGAATTCAGGGCGAGCTCGCATTCCAAGACTGGAACGAGCGTCAATACGAGATTGAAATCAAGGCTCCCTACACTTACGCCGTCGTCTACGAAAACGATGGCGATATCATCGGGTATGCGGTTTTCCATCTACTGGGAGCCGATTCGGAATTGCTCTCCATCGCAGTCCGCAACTCGGCGCAACATAGCGGGATCGGCGGAAAACTTTTGCAGGCAGGGCTTTCGCAACTTGACCTTGAAAAAACGGACTGTTGCTTTCTGGAGGTCCGCGAGACCAACCTCAAAGCCCGCCGCTTTTACGAAAAACATGGATTTACTTTGTTCGGAATACGCAAAAAATACTACGCCGACGGTGAAAACGCGGCCCTCTACCGCACCGAAAAAAGAAGCGACATAGATCCATCGCGAAAAGGAGTTTAAATTGTCCAAGCTACCCACCAAGAAGCAAATCAAGAAGAAAAAGATCATTCTGAGTGCGCTTGTCCTTACCGCCATTTTTTTCGTCATCACCTTCTACATCGTAATGACGCAAAGCGGGCATTGGCTTGTCGATGACGACGATTTCGACCACGTAAACTGGGTTGTCGTTTTGGACGGACAGACCGCAGATATGGAACGCACCGACTATGCCGCCGAACTGATGGCAAGCGGGAAAGCGGACTCCGTACTGATTCTCGGCCGACGTACTTTTCGCAACAAGACCAACGCCGAATTCTACCTAGACGATTTCATGAAGCTAGGGGATTTCGACAGTAATGCGGTCTTTATCGCAAGGCATGATGATCCATCCACCATCGGCGAAGCATACACCATTATTCCCTGGCTCAAGAAACACAAGGCGGACACCGTACTTCTCTTGACGAGCGCCGCCTCGACCCACCGGGTCAAGAACATTTTCAGGACTCTTTCCGGAGACAGTCCCGTCTACTTCACCAAAGACCTTCACCACTTTATCTACAATGCCGATTCCTGGTATACAAGCCGCGAATCCCGCAAGGAATGGCTGCGAGGCTGGGCTGCTCTGTTTGTTTCGTACTACGATCTTTTGCCCGCAGGGAACCTTACGGCAGCAGACTCCTTCTACTACAAGCCGATCATTTCCGCAAAGGAATTCGAATCCGAAAACAACCCCGTCGTCGACTTGCAATCGCTCCTTCCCAAGGTGCAGGAAAAGCTGAAGGAAACCACAGCGGATACCGTAAAGGCAGACACGACCGCCAAGGATACCGTCGTCAAGAAAGACTCAACGGCAAAGGACTCAACAACAAAGTAAGGCAAGGACCGCTGTCAGCGGGGCATTCCAGTTGATAGCCGTTTCGTTGCTCGCAAAAGAGCAACGCTCATCGGTATACGAGAATCCCGCGAGTTCTCCCGGGTAATGCGGGGCGCGGTGCATATCCTGACGGTCACAGTTAATTCCCCCCACCAAAAGTCCGGGAATCGGTTCTGTCACTCCGTCCGAATGGCTCAGGCGATGGTGCGGAAATTTCGGAGAACTCCAGGCCGAGCCCGTCACGAAGCTTACGTCTACAGGATTGCGACCGTAGATAAAGTTCAACAGTTCGCGACACCAGAAATCAAGAGACAAACCCTTTCCACGGGCTTCGCGCTCGCCGCCGCCAACATTTTCGCCACAATCGCTGCCGCAGGCGTCATCAAGACAGCCGTCTTTTTTCCAGCGTTTCACGACGGCAAGGGTGAGGGCGTGGTTTGCAATTTCGCCGTTACTGCCCCAAATAAACTTGGAAAGGGAAATGCCGTACGCATCGTGCTTTTGCGCCTCGACAATATCTTCAGCGGTCTTTTCGAGAGCGTTCCTTGCGCTATTCCGCAGTTCCACATCCTGGTCCTGCAGGGCAAGCCCCATCCAGCCGAGGTTCTGCGTATCGCGCCAATCCGCACCGAACTTCGGCGGCAAATTTTCCATATCTTCTAGAATCTGCGGGCGGAGTTCCGCAGCGGTCATCCCAGCGAAAGCACCGCCGCGTGTCTGCAGTTCGCGGTACAGCATCGCGCGCGCCCAGAAACATTCATCTTCGGCGTGTTCGTCGCCGTACCCGCCGCTGCCTTCGGTATTGTGCGGCCAATCCACGAACGGGCGCGCGACCGCCCAGCGGTACGCCGAAACCGCGGACTGCAGGCAGCGTTCAGCGAACGCTGCATCGCTTCCGCGATACACGCGGTGCGCCGCCGCCAATACACCCGCAAAATTCAGCGTCGAAGTCGTCGACTTCCCCAGGATCATGCGTTTCTGCAGCAAATCAGAATCTTTCGGCGAAACAAAGCCGTCCCAATGTTCCGGCGTCACCTTAAAGAATACGCCCCCGTCCTCATCTTGCATCCGCAAGAAAAATTCCAGTTCAAACCGCACCTCGTCCTTCAGGCTATACTGCCTGAGGCCATCCCCCGATTCCACCCCTCCGCCAAGAATCGCCTCACGGAGCTGATTTTGGCACGGAACCGGTTCTCCACAAAGGCTTTCATCCGCCAGTTCGCAGGCGAGCAGAAGTGTCGCCACAGACACCCCTCCGTTCACGATGTACTTGCCATAGTCCCCCGCATCGTACCAGCCGCCATGGGCGTTCCACACGCCCTTTCTCTGCATACTTGGGTGAAATTCAATCGCATCGTCGCGATGCGCCGCCGGACGCATCCACTTCCCCGCATATTCGGGCAAAAGATCCACCCCGCTCCGCTGGAAATAAAACGACTTGATATTCGCAAGCAACTGACGATAAATCCAGCCGTCCGAAATTACGAACGGGGCAGTTTCAAACAACAGCATCTCCTTCTCTATGCGGTTTTCCTGCCAAATCTGGATCGTATAGTCGCCGGGCTCCCTGACCACCGAAAAATCACCCGACCAGAGCAATTCCCCTGTGTACTCGCAAAGTCCCTCGTGTTCAAAGGTACCGTCCCTAAAACGTCCCTCGTACACCTGCACACCATCCACACCGCGACCGACTTTCACGATTCTAAAGAAACAGTCGTCTACAGCAAGTCTGTCACACGGCAACTCTTTCGTATTCACAAAGAAAATCTTGGCACATTGGGGAGCATATCCCACATGGTTATAGCGGACAGGTATTTTCATAGCGCAAGAATAGCTTTTCAAAACGAATCCCGCTACCTCTTTCGCCACTTATTTGTTTACCGCCGCAACCGCCTTCCGTACAAGCGCAACTTCGGCCGCATACCCAGGCAATTCATTGGGCGTTTCCAGGTAGAAAGGCAGCTCTTTTAATAAAGGATGTTTCACCACTCGTAACAAGGCTTCCTGTCCAATAAAACCACCCCCAAGGACCTCATGACGATCCTTATGGCTTCCCATGGGGTTCTTCGAATCATTCAGGTGAATCGCCTTCAGGCGCTTCAGTCCAATCACCTTGTCAAACTTTTCCAGGACGCCATCCAAGTCATTCACGATATCATAGCCACCGTCAAACACGTGGCAAGTATCCAAGCAAACGCCCAGTTTGTCAGAAAGTTCCACACGGTCTAAAATCGCGCGCAATTCCTCAAAAGTTCTTCCGACCTCAGAGCCCTTGCCAGCCATCGTTTCCAGCAACACAGTCGTTTTCTGTGCAGGATTCAGTATTTCATTCAACGCCTTTGCAATCAGCTCTATGCCGACTTCGGCACCCTGCTTCACATGGCTTCCCGGATGAAAATTGTACATCGCTCCCGGGAAATGGTCCATACGGAACAGGTCGTCCTTCATTACGTCTATGGCATATTGCCTAAGGCCATCATCGGCGGCACAGGCATTCAGCGTATACGGAGCGTGTGCCAAAATCGGGCCAAAACGGTTTTCCTCCAGCAACGCGACAAGCTTTACCGCATCCGCCTTGTCAAAGGGCTTTGCGGCACCGCCGCGCGGGTTTCGCGTAAAGAACTGAAAAACATTCGCACCAATCGACAATGCCGTTTCGCCCATCGCGAAAAAACCGGCGGAAGATGACAAATGACAACCGATATACATCACGGTCCTCTAGAATTCATAGTTCAAAGCCGCAATCATGTAGAAATCCTTGTATTGATCGGCCCGGTTATCCGGTCTGTAATTAAAGATTGCGCCAACAGTCCAATCCGAATACAGCGATGGCGTATGATACACGCGCAATTTGGCGGAACCGTCTACATCCAGTTCCATTTCGTCATAATCCTCTTCCTCAATTTCATAGCTCAGGAAATTCTGACGGAGCCCCGCACCGAGCGAAAGTTCCAGGAAATTCTTGGACAAGTCGATATCCATATTGTCCGACAGGGTCCATTCAAATTCGCGCATCTCGTTACGGTTATAAATCTTGTATCGCGGCATCACGGCAAACATATTCCTGAAGCCGTCACTTGAAATGGTCAAGGAAACTGGATAACGTTGTTCAAAGTAATCTCCACCGTGGAAATAGTATCCCAATATTCCGTAAGTTTCATCCTTGAAATCAAACTGGTCCAACAGGTCATCCTGTTCAAACTTGGATATGTCCGAACGAACTTCCACAACACCGCCCACCTTCAAGACACTCTTCTGGGGCAGCTTAAAAGTCAATCCCAGTTCAAGCGTATGCTTCATCAACCGCTCCACAAACTGGGTCGCAAGGTAATCTTCGTCAGCCACGCTATAATACTTCGCCCAGCGAGCCGAGTCAATTAGTAACGTGTCATCTTCGGTATAAACCTTCAAAGTCGGGCGTCCGCTTTGCGCCCTGAACCAAGGATCATTATAGATTCCGGAATTGGCTGAATAATTGGCATACAAACGCTGCGGCGTACTGCGAGTCCTATAATTTATGGAATACTTCAGCATCAGGTTTACCTTGTCCGTCAAGCCGAAATCGTTACTCAAGTAAGCATCGTGAATATACTGAGCACGTGTTTCATCCTGCTCATGTTCCTCGAGCCAGTCACTTTCCGCTCCCGAGAACATTCCCCACTTGGAACCTTCCGCCATGCCGAATATGTTGTAGCCGGAACCATCGTCGGCAGCGTTTTCCACATTCACCGTATATCCAAAACCCAGGTTCCAGAAATCGTAGATTTTCCGCTTCAGGTTACCGCCAATCATACGCGTATTCTGCAACAGGTCCGGAGATCCGGCACTAAAGTATTCGCGCCCCACGTAACGTAAGTAACCTTCTATAAAAGTGTTGTCGTCGGACCACTGGTAAGACCCCGCCACGGCCCAATGTTCATGTCCCCAAAAGTCTCCGTTCGAAGGCTTGGACTGGTCCACGACCGTTTCTTTTGCAATCTTGGACGCCTTTTCCAACAGGCTCCGCAATTCTGCGCGCATTTCCGAAGGCGTCTTCAGCGAATTGTCCCCATAAATCGATTCCAGCTGCTTAGCCGTCAACGCACTGACCTGACGCGGGTCCTTCATCAAACGGTTCAGCAAGGCATAATTAGAGGCATCCAGCCCCGCTTCGGCAAACACCTGGTTAATCGCCCTCATCGTCTCGACATTCACCGTATCGACACCACCGACAGCCACCTGGCCATTCAGCTTGATATCTCCCGGGAAAAAGAGCCAGTTTCCATCGGCAAAGAAAGTCTTCGACGAAATTCTCGGGCTCGCCATATTGACTTTTTCCGACATGCCGTCCCTCAAGAACGGATCTTTCACGTAATCCTCGTTTCCGATAAAGCCAAGCGTTCCATTGAATCGACGATGCATGTTCCAGCGAACCTTTCCACCCACAATCATCCGTTGCGGCTCCGCTTCGCCGTCTTCCACATAATCCTTGTATACGTCATAGTTGCGTTCCCCTATAATCTTGGGCGCCTTGGTCTCGCCCACAAAGACGGAACCTTCGAACAGCGGATCCTTCACAGAATTTTGCAGAACCTTCAAGTCATACGAGCCACCGAAAGCGTTCACTCCGGCTAGGTAAAGTTCTCCCGCATGCGCATAGACATCACCCAAAACCAGTCGCTGGTTTTCATCGGTATACGACGCCTGGAAACGGTGCACCTTGAAATGGTCCCAGCTGTCGCTAGAAACGTCGGCGACCACCTCAACCACCTGCCCAGTCGGAGATTGCATCAAGACATCCGCATTCCAGTTCGTAAACAGTCCCGGAACCTGGAAATAGTTGATGTAACGATCCCCCGTATAAACCGTATCGGTTCCGGACACATAAGGTTCACTCTCATAGTGTTTCCGGGTCAGCACCTTGTGATAACCGACTTCGACACCGACACTTCCCGAAACATTCCATACAGAATCGACCGATTCCACCCCGAGATTCGCACCGATTTTTAACCCGTTCGCGTAGGGATTGCGCGGTTCATCGCCAATGCCGTTTTGCAAATATTCCACATCGTGAATCATGTCCTTATGGTTATTCTTCATGGACTTCTTCACGTCTTCGGGAGGCAGGTCCTGCGAAGCATAGCCAATCTGGTTTCCTTCCAAGACCGTATTGCGCAATTTCAGATAATTGTTCCCTATATCAAGAATGGCGGTTTCGTTCGATTCCAAATAGGAACGTTGCACGCTCACCTTGGATTCATCCCCCACCACAAGGGCGATATGGTTATTGTCAAAGTTCGTCCCGTCAATCATCACCGAGGCACTCTGAGTCGCCCATACACCGACATTCCCTGAATTCTGGATTGTCGCCCACTGAATATCGACCGACGCATTGCGGACATAAAGGGCCGCCCGTGAGGCATTATTAATTTCGGCATCACGAAGTTCCAGGGCGCCGCTTTCGACCGTAAAACCGAACTCGGCATTCTTGACAACAACACCCTGCACCTCGGAGCGTTTCGCCCCCGTCACCGAGATTCCGTTCCAGGAGCCCCCTTCCTTTGCCGCGGCAAACACAACCGGATTTCCCAGTTCACCCATCACCGCAAGCGATCCGCCTCGAACGTCAAGACCTGTCCCCTCCGCAAAATGCAGTTCTACGCCAGCCTCAATCAAAAGAACGCGACCTTCGGGAACAACGAGAGTTTCATTCACCCTGTATGGCGAACGATCCGCTTTCAAAAAGCCGGAAAGATTTCCCCCAATGACATTCCCCGAGGCCTCCTCCGTATCAACGGCAAAAGCACCCCCATGGAGTGCCGCTATCAAAAACGCCATCAAGGCCAAATACTTCCATTTCATCAACGAACCTCGTACACCTTCGTAGCCTTCGCCTTGAACCCGCTCTTGTGGGTCACCTCCACTTCAATACGGTTTACACCGCCTCTCGACAACTCAAGTGGAATCTGGTAATCCAGGCTATGGATCTGCGCCAGGAGTTCCTGCCGAATAACCTTTCCGTTCTGCTTGACGACAACCTTGTACAGGTTTTCGGGATTGTTATCCGGAACACGTATCCTGAACTGCAAGCTTTGCGAAATCCGGTCCGTCACATCCTTGGGCGGAGGTGGAACCTTCAGCACCTCCCTGGAGCCACCCTGAATGTCCACGTTAAAGCGTTTGACCGGATAACAGCCCATCGTCTTTGCCACAGTCACCTTATTGCCGGCCTGGTCCTCGACATTGACAGTATACTCGTGTTTTCCCGATTTTAGCTTTACGCGTTTCTGAGTATTCTTGGTCACCGCATCTTCGGACAGCGGGGATCCGTCAGCTGCCACAACCATGATACCCGCATCGTTCTGCATTTCATTAATCGCAATATTCGCGGAACAGCGCAAGGAATCGTAGGATTCCACCACTACGGTCGGAGCCTTGGTATTCACTTCAGAGCAAGCCTTGTTCACCTTCAAGTCAATGGACTTACTCGTTGTCAAACCCGCCCCCGTAAACGTCAGAGTAGCCTTATTAACCGTCCACAGTCCGTTTTCGTCATTCACCACGACCTGCTGCGAAAAGGGATGGGGATTGCCGTCGGCGGAGTGAATCAGGTTGTTCGAGACAAAGCCATTCCCCACCTGCAAAATCAGCGAAGCGTTTTTATCGGATGTCCTGTAAGAGCCTTCCAGCACCAGGCCCTGTTCGCAGACGTTCACCGGCGAAGCGGACGTCACCGCAAAACCGTTTTCGGGCAGCGCCAGGGCCTCTACCCTCAACTGTTCCTGGAATGCCGAATCAGCCTGTTGCACCTCGCGCACCAAATCTCCCATCGACTTGGACTTGTTCAAAAGGATTTTTTCGAGGCGTTCGGCAAAGCGCTTCTCGCCCGATGACGCCAGCTTCAGGACCACGAGCGAATCGCGACCGAAGGTCGTCTCGCCCGCCTCGATCGCCACCATCTTGTTGCTACCGTCGGGTACAATTTCCAGCTTACCCGTCTTAAGTCCCGCAAAGAACATTCCCTCGCCACCGACAAAACCTTCGGTTCCGCGAATCGATGCCGTTGCCGTTCCCGTCTTGAACTTGAAATTCGACTTTTTGTTTTTCTGCTTGCGGACTGCAAAATTGATAAAGCCCTTGTGAACATCGATCTTCGTTTCGAAACCGCCTTCGTCATTCGGTTCCAAAAGTTGGGACAATTCTATTTCCGTATTTTCAGCAATCGTAATAGAGCTTCCGTCGGGCAATGCAAAAACAACTTCGGATGCTACACCCGTACGCACCAGGTCGGACTGATAGACCTTCGCACCCGGCCAAAGTTGCTCCCAATTATTCAGCTTTATCTTCCAGCGGTCGACAATTCCCGATGTAGAACGAACCTTGCCTGCAGCCGGTGCAGAAAACGACAGTGCAGGCAAAACAGCCAGTGCAACAGCCACGCGAAAAAAGAACTTAGCAGAACAAAACATAGACACCTTCTTGATATAATAAAAATACCCTTTTTTTTCCAAAAGGGTAAAAGTTTTTTTTTAAGGGTGATAAAAAACAACCCTAACCGCCGGCCAGTTTTACCGTATAGCCCCTTTTTTCTAGTTCGGCTTTCAGAACGTTCCGTTTATCGCCCTGGATTTCTATCGCAAAATCCTTGACCGACCCGCCGACACCGCATTTTTGCTTCAATTCACGGCCCAGTTCCTTCAATTCCGGTTCATCGAGCGGAACCCCGACCACGACACTGGCCATCTTGCCCCCGCCGAGTCTCTTGAGCTGAATCCGCACCACGCCGTCACCCTTAGGGCGTTCAGCCTTGAGCTTTTCCTGCTTGACACGGCCGCCCAGGGCCGTCGAATAAACCAGCGTTGAACGTTCTTCTATAGACATATCCACTCCTGTAAAAAGGCCCTCGCTCTAAGGGGCGGGGGCCAAAGATTCCTACTTCGTCTTCGGACGCTTGTAGCCGAACGGTTTCAAGAGTTCGTCGTCAGACTTGATCTTGTCGCCCTTGCGCTTGGCATTGGGCTTGTCGTGCAGCACCGCTTCGTCCAGGATCGTGCAACGCAGAGTCGAACGGATTGTCGCTTCCACCTTGTACAGATAGGCGCCCGTCGCATAAAGTTTGCCGTTATCCGCCCTGACAAAGCCATCCTTGTCCGGTTTCATTTCGAAGAACATCTTCAACTTGCCGGCATCGTTAGTGTACTCAGGATCGTTCATTTCCTGACCGAAACTGAAGTAGTCCACGAAGTTTCCAAGAGAGGTATAAACCCAGATATTCACCTGCATCTTGGTCTTGTACATGTTGAACTTGCTCAAGTCGCTCGGCACGCTGGTTCCGTCTTCGCAGAACTTTTCCACGTATTCTTCAACCGTGTACTCCTTATACTCGCGCTTGAGTTCGTCGCTCAGCTTCGACGTATCGATACCGATACCGATATTCGAAATCTTGCCGTTCGGGAGCACAAGGTCGTCAAGTGTCGCAAGACCGCCCAGGCCCGTGTTGCCCTCGCCGTCCTTGATGGTCGGGAGCTTCACATCAAGAGCAAGGGTAGGACCGAGGTGCTTCTTTTCCTTGCCCGGATAGAGTTCCTCACCACTACCCTTCTTGGTTTTGAAGGAGCCACCCTTCAGGGTTTCGACTTCCTTGCCACTCGTCGGGTTAAGGATACTGACCGCGAAGGTTTCTCCTTCTTCAGGCGGATTTTCTTCGTAGTATTCCTTCACCTCGTCCGGGTTCATTTCTGTCACCGGCGTCACGACGGCAATCTCCACATCCTTGCTGTCCTTCATGATCACAAGCACCGTATCCGCAGCCTCGTTACCGGCCTTGTCGCGATAGAAGCGCTTGATATAGTTCGGACCCTTGTCAAGTCCCTGCACCGTCAAGGTATCCTGGATTTCGCCATTGACCGTCCAGACCACTTCCACATAGTTGGAACGAATCACCTGACCCTTGAGCGGTTTCAAGATTTCAACAGTCGGACCCTTCTGGTCAAGCACGATGAACAGGGACTGCGTTGCGGAATTGCCATACTTGTTCGTGTAGGTATAGGCCACAGCGTAACCCGTATCGCCATCGGCATTCTGCACCATCTTACCCTTTTCGTCGACAGAGTAAGAAACCGTTGTCGAATTTCCAAGAGGATCCTTCACGCTGTATGTAATCAGGAACATGCCTTCGGTCACGCTAGACTTGTTGCTAGAGCTAGAAGAGGTTGCATTGCCCTTCGAAGACGAGCTGGATGCGACCTTGGAGGCGCCACTTTCCATAAGCGTTCCGTTGGAATCCTTCACCAGCACTTCGCCCGTCGCAGCATTAACCACGAAAGAGATCGTCACCGTCTTGCCGTCAATCACGACATTGTAAGAAACGGTCATTACTTCAATAGAATCAACCTTGCCTTTATCATTCAAGACAGGAACCAGCACCGGGTTACCATTGTTATCGGTCTTGTAAGAAACCGTCACGGTATCCTTGCCAAAGACTTCCCTGTAGGAGTATTTGACTTCGTTGCCGTTTACCGGAGTGCGGGTCACGCCGCCCTTCGGGTTTTCGTTCAAGACAAAGCGATTTTCGTTGACAATCGTATTGACCTCATCAAGCGTCTTCTGCGGGACATTCACCGTTTGCAGGTTCAACTTCACCACGAAAGACGTATCCTTCTTGTTCGCAGGATCCTTCACCGTCACGCGTACATCCTTCTTACGCTCGTTCACGTACAGGTTGGTATCGCCCTTGTCCGTGTCTTCGACAATCGTATAGAAGTTGTTCGCCAGGTTAGTCTCCTGGTCACCCGAAATGGTCACGATCGGAGTCGCGTTGCTATAGAAGATAAACACGGAATCGACACCGTAGGAATCCGTCGTCGGATCCTTATAGCGAATGACGATTACCGAATCCTTGGTAATGTGGACATCCATGCAGGTATCCTTCAAGTCACGGTCAGAACGTCCCTGCACCCAGCAGATTTCGCGCCCCGGACTATTCGTGAACACCGTATCCGGATCATGCCAAACCTTCGTCGAATCGTCGTACAAGGTGATCTTCACCTCGGTCTTTTCGATTTTGTTATTCACATAGATCGGCACGATTGCCGTATCGGCATATTCACTGTCGTACACACGAACAACAAGTTCGTACTTGTTCTTGGTTTCGTAATCCAAGGTATCCTTCAGAGTAACGATACCTGTAATGGAATCGATCTTGAACGTAGCAGTGTCGCCACCGATAGCCGTGAAGATGAGCTTGTTATACTTAGGATCCTTGTCAGGATCGGTCGCCTTGACCGTATCCACCACGGAGCCCTTCTTAGCATCTTCATCCACAGAGAACGTTTCCTCTATGATGGAAGGAGGTTCGTTCACGTCGTGGACATTCACCTTAATAGTCTTCTTGACCGTATTGGGGCCACCATAAATCATGCTGGCGTCAGTAACATACACCATGTCCGTTACAGACACTTCGATTTCCAAGGTCGGGTTCTTTTCATGGTCAAGAGCGGAGCATTTATCCTTCTTCACTGTCACAAAACCGGTCTTCGGATCAATTTCGAAGCAACCGCTCGGGTCACTACTGATCTCAAAGTGCAAACCTTCTTTATCAAACACATCGTAATCAAACCATCTGATAGAATCAACCGGTGTTCCCTTCGGAGAGTTTTCTGCAACACCGATTGTATCGGTCTTGATAATCGGATCTTCATTCCTGTCAAGAATCGTAACCGGAATTTTCAAATTGGAATACACCGTCTTGAGCGAAGTATCTCCATAGGTCAATTCAACCCAGTAGATGGTACTGTCACCACAGGTATAACCATTTTCACAATCAATCGAATCGAGTGCGGCAAGCACAACTCTCATCAAATCAGTTGTATCCTTTCTCAAGTCAAACAGGTTTTCATGGGACACTTTAGTCATCTTGAACTGGTTATCATACAAGGCCGGATTCCTAGACAAGGAGTCGATATCGCTCGGATGTTCCACATGGCCAATAGAGTCGCCAGGATGGTTGCCTTCGACAATCACACTGGGTTCCGCTGTATAGAACGGTTTTTCGTTCACGTCAACCACGCGGATTATACGATAGAGAGTATCCTTCAATCCCTTCGGGTCTGTCACGACAATGCCCATCGTGTATTCCGGATCAGGATCATCACGAGACGTTGCGTTTCTGAGCTTTTCGTAATCGAGCAGCTTCTGGTCCTTGACGGTCACCGTAATCACACCGTTTTTGCCCTCAATGTTAAAGAGGTCGGAACCCTTCGTAGACACACTCGAAATTGTCGAGCCAGCATCGAACCAGGTAACCTTGGCACCAGCAACATGGCCCGTATCTTCGTCGACGTAATGGTACTGGAACAAGACCATACCCGTCTTAGAGAGCAAACTATCGTCGGTATTTTCCTTGACACCTACCGTAAGGATAGAATCCTTCCAAACACCACGACCCGTGGTATCGCAATGGGCAACGCAGAACGGCTCAGAATCGTCACCACCGTCCGGAGTAGGACCGTCAATGATGATTTCCGGCTTCTCGTTGACATCCTGGATATCGACAGTCACCGTAGCAGTGTCATGCAAGCAAGCACCATCATACTTACCCGAAGTCTTGTTCAATTCGCAGTTTGTAATCAAGACATCGAAGGTGTAGAAATGAACGGGCAGTTCGTAATCCATCTTGGACGGATCGTTCACAATGACCCTATTGGAGTCCATCGCAAATACGAAGGTTTCGTCCTTACCGATAATCGAATATTCCAGATGGCCAAATTCCGGAACATGCTTGGTATCCGGCTCAGCAACCTTCAACTCACCCACGATTGCGCTATCCGGCAGGTTTTCTTCCGGCTTAAAGTCAGCGTCTTCGGCAATCGGAGCTTCGTTCACGTCGACAACCTTGATGACACGGAGGAGCGAATCATACATGCCAGCCGGATCATCGAGATCATAAACGTAAATCGTCACATTATGGGTTTCATTGACTTTTTCGTAGTCAAGCTTAGCACTGTCAATCACAGCAACCACAACGTTCCAATTACCATTTATATCCTTCACCATTTTGGCTTCGAAGAGGGTGTCCGCACCAGAACCATTTGTATTCCTAATTTCAGCGGTCAAAGCCGTGGTATGGCCAACGCCATAGTCTTCGTCGCGAACTGCATAGCTGATAATTTTACGACCTGTCTGCGAATTTTCATTCACAGCAACTGTCAAAGTCTTTGCAGGGTCGTCACCACGGGGATTATCGCAGTTGTCAGTGCAAATTTCGTGTTCGTCACAAATTTCTCCCACGCACACTTCGCACTTGTCTCCCTTACAGATTTCGACGCAATTACCACCTTCGCATACGGGAATAATCTTAGGCGGTTCTGGGACATCCTGCAGTTTAACAGTTACAGTCTGCTTTACTGGTTCAGTACACTTCGGCGGATTTATCTTTTCATACTTGCCCGCGCTATTCTTTGCTCGCTCGCAGTTATTGACAATGACATCGAACGTGTACACCTTGGAATCTTTCTCATAGTCAAGCTTTTTCGTCAGAACCAGCAGGGAGTCCTTCATTTCGAACGGATAGTTATCGGGATTATCGAGAGAGAATTCGCGATAACCGAATTCATTCAAATTCTTCACATCCGGATCATACGTATGGACATAACCCACAGGACCACCTGCCACGAGGTCTTCCTTCGGGTAGAAGGTAAAGTCATCCTTGGTATCCTTATAATCGCCGTTCAAATCTTCAACGCCAGTAATCGTCGGAGCTTCGTTCACGTTGACAACCTTGATGACACGGAGGAGAGAACCATGCACGCCTTCCGCATCCTTAGGATCACGCACGTTAATCGTCACGTCGTGCGTATAGAAGTCTAACGTCTCGTAATCAAGCTTCGAGCTATCAGCGACATAGACAACCACGTTCCAATTACCGTCGGCATCCTTTTCCATTTTCGCAGCGAAGAGGTCTTCCGCACCGGTGTTAACGGTCGTATTCTCGATTTCGGCCGTCAACGCCATGGTATGTCCAACGCCAAAGTCCTCATCGCGAACCAGATACCTCATGATTTCGTAATTCTGCCGAGAATTTTCATTCACAGACACCGTCAAGACATCGACCGGATCATTAGGTTTGTCGCAGTTTTCAACACATTCCTCGTGACAGCTTTCATCCTTGCACTCGACGCACTTGTCGCCCTGGCATATTGTGGGACACTCATCGCCTTCGCATATAGGAATAATGATAGGCGGTTCGCCCTCATCGGTCAGTTCAACAGTAACATGGGAAACCACGTCCTCTAAGCAATTTGCCGTATAGTCCTTCTTGACTGCATCGTATTCGCAGTTTCTAACGAGCACGTCAAATTCGAACTTATGGCCCGGAACCGTTTCATAATCCAATTTCGTAGAATCCTTAACGGTGATATTTCCTTTCGTCGGATCCACAATTTTGAAGGCAGCATTGGCAACCGTATTGGCCGGGTCAATAAAGTATTCCAAGTGTTCGAAACCATGTTGATTCAAGGAATCCGGATCCTTACCAACAACTTCGCCCACGAATTTATCGTTACCCAGATTTTCAGGAATAATAAACGTCGTGTCTGCAACAGTAGGCGGTTCGTTCACATCGACAACCTTGATAACACGGAGGAGAGAGCCATGCACGCCTTCCGCATCCTCAGGATCACGCACGTTAATCGTCACGTCGTGCGTATAGAAGTCTAACGTCTCGTAATCAAGCTTCGAGCTATCAGCTACATAGACAACTACGTTCCAATTACCGTCGGCATCCTTTTCCATTTTGGCACCGAAAAGGTCTTCAGCACCGGTGTTAACGGTCGTATTCTTGATTTCGGCCGTCAACGCCGTGGAATGTCCAACGCCAAAGTCCTCATCGCGAACCAGATACCTCATGATCTCGTAATTCTGCCGAGAACGTTCATTCACAGACACAGTCAAGACATCAACAGGATCATTAGGTTTGTCGCAGTTTTCAACACATTCCTCGTGACAGCTTTCGTCCTTGCACTCGACGCACTTGTCGCCCTGGCATATTGTGGGACACTCATCGCCTTCGCATATAGGAATAATGATAGGCGGTTCGTCATCGTCAACCAAAGTGATTGTCACCAGGGTATCCTTCACAAATTCCCCATCAGTCACTTGAACCTTGAATTCAAACTTATGTTCAAGAATATTGGGATCTTCAAAATCCAAGGCTTCTTTATTAGCAACAGTTATCAAACCAGACTTTATGTTCACAATAGCAAACGGAACATCGTTATCCGGATCGCTATCTTCGTTCACGGGAATCGTATAATAGAGCGTATTATACTCTTCCTTAATATCATCATCGGCGGCTTTTACTTCACCGATAGGAGTGTCCACAGGAGAATTTTCCTTGACATCAAACGGACCTGCTGCAGTAAAGTACGGTTCTTCGTTCACGTCGGTTACGGCAATTTTCTTGGCGAGCGAAGTATCCAAACCGGCACCAGCCTGATCCGTAAAGGTCAAGGTCACGTCAAATACAGAATCTCCACGGGCAGCCATAATGGCTTCGAAGTCAAGATCCGCTTTAACTTTTAGCACGGCCCAATACTTGTCCACGCCATATTCATCCTTAACCTTTTCCATGACCATTTCGAACAGATCTTCCGCAGAGACAACACCGGTTTTCTTTTTATTGTCCTTAATAGAGGGAACGATCTGTGTCAGCAAATTGGCATTGTCGTCTTCGTCGGGATCAGAGACTTCAAAGTATGCCATCTTCGTCAAATCGACCGGAGAATTTTCAGCAACCGAGATAGTATCACCAGTAGTATCTATAATGACAGGCGGTTCGTTTTCATCAAGAATATAAATTTCGACTTCCTGAGGAACCTTATTCAAATTATCAAAAACTTCAACATTAAACACATAAGGCAGCGAATGAGTTTCATAGTCAAGCTTTGACTTATCCGCAACCGTAATCACACCTGTTTGAGGATGGATTTTAAAAGGAACATCGTTCGTTTTATCATTATCTTCATTTACAGGAATCGAATAGACCAACGTATTAAAAGCAACATCCTTATCGGGATCTTCTGCATGAGCGCGATTCGGATCAACTTCGACACCAACTTCAGAATTTTCCGGAATCTTATAGGGACCGAATTCAACAAAGTAAGGAGGTTCATTGACATCGGTGATTTTAAGCGTTGTTTGCGCAGAAACAGTTTTGCAACCTTCTACACCACCCTTATCTTTAAGGTTCAACGTAACCTGATATTCGTGCTTTATTCTATCACTTTCATAATCCAATTCATCGTGTTTTTTTACTGTAATCGCAACGAATTTTTCAGTTTCATTAATAGCGATATCAAACAAATCATTAAGTTTTACAGGATGAGTATCAGAACCAGCCTTATCAACCATTTCAATTACAAAATCCGTAAAATTCTGTCCTTCAATAGGAATTTTAGCAACAGTATCATTCGGTGAAACTGAATTTTCTGCAATCTTGTATTCTTTTTCAACATCACCAAAATCAAACAACGGGACATTCAAAATGTTCAAATCAAACAGGCCATTACTATTTTTAGGCAACACAGCACCATTCAAATCATAAATTTTCATCGCAAGTTTTTCAGTCGGTTCCTCACCATCATCATCAAGTTTCACATTAAGATAAACCTTCTTGTCAGGTTCTTTGGCATTTCGAGGAATATCCACAGTTCCACAATTTGATCCACACGATCCACATACAGGGAATGCCGGATACTCGTTACCATCTTTGTCTTTATCAGGATATACGTTAAAGTCATCAAGTTTTGCCGAAGACTCAGACAATTCAAAGCAATACTTAAAGCTAACACCATTTTTTGTTGCGGTGCTCAAAGTTATAGGAATTTCCACAGTCGTATTGTTTTCAATAAAGCCACCCATCGCAGATGCTGTCGGCTTTATATCAATTACAGGTGGAACAACAGGGACATATCTAAAAGCATCATCACCTTTAATTTCATTACCTATAACAATTTTATTAGCAATCATCTGACCAGCAAACTTCATATTACATTTAGTTGTAATCGTTCCCGAGCTAATAAAAGTTCCCTGCAAAATTTTATCATTTGTATTATCAAAAACAATATCTCCATCCACATAAATCATAAACATACCTTCGTACTCTTGATTCGACAAAAGAGTACCATCATACATCACTTGAAGTTCAGCCTGATTACCAAAGGTTATGCTTTTTGTAAAAATTCGAGTCAGACGACCGCCCTTAGGCATATTAATGTGCAATTTGGAATCATTACTAATTTTAACGCTTTCATAATAAAGATCATAAGGTCCCTCTTCATTAGGCACATTAATTTGATGGTTCCCTGTCGCAACCAAGTTTCCGTTATATGTAACACTTTTTAAAGAAGGGACTGTCATTTTCTTTTCAACAAAAGCAACCTTATCGTTAGCGCAAGCACCTGTCGTTGCCTCTGTGGGGCCAATAATCATTTCACCATGTACATTTTGATATACTCCATTAATAAATTCCGCATTCCAATCGTCACGCGTAGGCACGACAGTATCGCCCTGAATACAAACCGTCCCATAAAATTCACTTTCAGTATTAAGTGTTAATGTTTTTTCTACACGAAGAGGTCCTGTTAAAAAACCGGCACCTTTATTCTGCAAATCAACGTTACCACCAATAATAATAGGCCCACCCACTTGAGCGCCGGGACCAGTCATTACAAAGTCACCATCAGAAGTACCGACCCATCCCTTATCTTCTTTTACCTCTAGGCGGTTACCAACATCAAAGCCGGATGTCGCCCAAAGTTTGTACTTCATCAACTCACTCCAAAGTTCCTGTGCATTTGCATCATCACTCGCACCAGGAAAATACAACGGATCAAGCGGAAACGCTTCATTTTCATCATCCGCAGCAAGAGCAGGGACTGCCATGGCCAGTACGAGGCCGAGTTTTGTCATTATGTTCTTTCCAAACCACATAATAAACTCCTAATCTCAAGAGTGTACAATACACCCCTATATTTTTTTCTTATGTAAAAGATAGAAAAATTTTATTTTAATTACAACAACCTTTTGCACAAAAAGTTTACAAAGCGTTCTTTTCATTGACTAATTATCCAGATTTTGTAGAAAAGACGTTTTTCCGTGAGATATTGCACTAAATTTCGCCTATTCCAAAGGTTTCCTTTGTAAACATTTCAAAACAATAAAAGCCGTCCCACAGGACGACCTTTGTACACATAACGTTGAACAGAACCTTGGGCTACTTGCCGGAGGGGCGCTTGTAACCGAAGGGTTTCAGCAGGTCTTCGGAAGAACGGATGGAATCGCCCTTCTTCTTGGCGTTTGCACCGAAAGTCTTCGTCTTGGAATCGAATTCCTTGGACGGGAGGGTGCAACGGAGATGCGACTTGATCGAAGCTTCCACCTTGTACAGGTAGGCGCCTGTCCCCATCATCTTGCCGTTTTCGGCGCGAACGTAGCCATCCTTGTCCGGTTTCAGTTCAAAGAACATCTGGAGCATGCCGGCATCGTTCGTATAATCGGGATCGTTCATATCCTGTCCGAAGCTGAAGTAATCCACAAAATTCCCGAGAGTCGTGTATACCCAGATCTTGACGCTCAGCTTGGTCTTATACAGATTCACCCGGCTCAAGTCATCTGTCTTTACGTCGTCTTCACAGTATTCCTGGACATATTCCTCTACGGTCATCTTGGTTCCGCCATCGGCATCCACGCCTTCCATCGGGATCAATCCATCGGAACTCAACAGGTCGTCTAGTGTCGCAAGGCCACCCACGCCGCTCACCACGGGAAGTTTCACATCCAGGGCAAGTGTCGGGCCCAAATGGGTCGTTTCACCCGAATACGGTTCCTTACCGCTTCCTGCCGTCGTCTTGAAATCTCCGCCAATCAGGGTTTCCACTTCTTTGCCCGTCCCCGGGTTCCTGATGCTCACCGCAAAGGTCTGGCCTTCCTTAGGCGGATTTTCCGAATAGAACTTTTCAATCTTATCCTTTGAAATCTCGGTCACCGGCTGTTCGACCGAGATATCGACATCCTTGCTATCCTTCATAATGACGACTACCGAGTCAACAGCTTCGTTACCCGCCTTGTCGCGATAGATTCGCTTGATCGAATTCTTTCCCTTTTCTAGGCCCTGGAGCGTCAGGGAATCCTGTTCCAAGCCATCGACCATCCACACCACCTTTACAAAGTTAGAACGGATGACCTGTCCCTTGACGGGCGTAATAATTTCAACCTTGGGTCCCACCTGGTCCAGCACGATAAACACGGACTGGGTCGCGGAATTGCCGTACTGGTTTTCATAAGTGTAGGAGACCTCGTAGCCGGTGTTCCCTTCGGAATTCTTCACCAAAGAGCCCTTTTCGTCTACAAAGTAGGTCACCACCACGGTATTGCCCGAAGCATCCTTGTATTCGTAAGTCACGGAGTACGATCCGGCCTGCACCTTTTCGCTTTCGGCCGCAGATTCCATCATCAACCGGCCCGAGGCCTCCTTGACCAGCTTGGCACCGGTCGCCGCATCCGCCAGATAAGAGACCGTCACGGTCTTTCCGTTGATTACCGTTTCGTAGGACACCGTGATGACCTCGATCGATTCTTCCTTGCCCTTGTCGTTCACGACCTTCTGCTTGACGATTTCGCCGTCATTGTCGGTCATGTAACTTACGGTCACATCGACGCCAGCTACCTTTGCCGGATACGACACCTTGATTTCGGTACCGTTTACGGGCGTCAACTTCTTGTTCTTCGCATTTTCGTCAAGGGCGACCGACTCCTTCACCACGGACGCCAGGGTTTCGTAAGTCTTGTTGGGAACAGACAACGTTTCCAAATTCAGCTTGACCGTAAACGAGGTGTCCTTATGGCTTGCGGAATCCTTCACCGTCACCAAGATATCGTTCTGGGTTCGGTTCACGTAGATATTCGCATCGGCGGAATCCATCTTTTCGACAATCGTGTAGATATTGGCGGCCTTTTGGTCATCCGGATTCGCAGACACGATCACGACCGGAGCCGCATTGCTGTAATACACGATCAACGAGTCTACGGCACAGCCCTCAAAGCCTTCGATGTCGCAGACTTCCTTGCGGATAACATTCTTTCCCGGCTTGAGGATGGTATCGGCACAATCCTGGTTCGTTCGGTTCACTTCCCAGCAAACGTTCATGTCCGACTCATTCGTATAAATCGGGTTTTTCGGCTTGACCCAAATGGAATCCTTATTGCTAGCCTCGGTGATTTCAAGCGTAGGCGAAGGAACATCCAGGACCTTCACGCGGATTGTCTTGGTGCTGGAACCGCCGTGCGAATCTTCCACCTTGACCACGATCGAGATTTGCTTGTTCTTTTCGTAGTCGAGATCCTTACATTCCTTGACCGTGATGACGCCCTTTTCAGAAACAACAAAGCAGCCGCTCGGATCCTCGACCAAGGTAAACTTCAGCAAGGAATCGACATCGTCAAAGTCAGCATCGACAGCCTTCAACGTATCGACCACCGTCCCCGGCTTCGTGTTTTCGGGAACGCTTGTCGTATCGGTCAGAATGTAGGGGATTTCATTCACATTCTTGATATGAATCACGACCGTATCGAGTACCGAAAGCGTAGCGTCGTTGCGGTCCCTCAAAAGGACAATCAACTGATAGGTCGTATCGCGATTGTCATACAATTTCATTTCGTAATCGAAAACCTGATTGGTCCTGATGACGCCACTGGGGTCGATGCTGAAGAAAGTCGTATCACCACCGACGGCAACAAACACATCGTCCCTGTATTTGAGAGCCTTGTCGATATCGTCATATTCGAGGGTATCGACAACCGTTCCCGAAGGAATGTTTTCGTTAATTGTCAGATCCGGAGTCGGATGTATGGCAATCGGCATTTCGTTGACATCAATAATGTGAATGTTCAAAGGAGCCTCTACCGTATGAGAGCCTTCGGCACCATTCTTGTCCTTCAGCACAAGCGTCACCTTGTACACAGAGTCAATCTGTTCATAATCCAGCTTGGCACTATCCCTTACGGTAATGACAGCATAGTAAGTAGAACCTTCCTTGACCAATTCATACTTGAACAGGCTATCGAGCGGGAACTTTACGCTTCCGTTATCCTCCATCGAAAGCACCATCTTGGAAGCATCACTTCCCCGAAGCTTGATTCTCACCACTTCGGTTTCTGTAGGAGAATTTTCCTCGACGCTATAGTCACCCTTGTTGTCGACAAAGTCAATAATCGGGGCGTCAACCAGGGTCAACGTAAAGAAGCCCGAACGCTTGTTACCCGGGAGCACTGCGCCGGTCAACTCCGAGATATGCATCCGGAGCATTTCGTTGCCTTCTTCAAGGTTGTCGTCCGTGACATTCAGGTAAACCTCGGTAAGCAATGTCGGTTCCGTACCATTCTTATCAATTTTAACTTCAGCAGAATCGATTCCGCAGAACGGGGGCAACATTCCCTTGCGAGGATAGTCCCCGATAATCTTGTTGAAATCAGCTTCCGCAATCGAATCGTTCAGTTCAAAGCAGTACTTGAAGGACACTCCCGTTTCTGTAGCCTTGTTCAGGTGAACCGGGACCTTCACGTCCTTGTCGTTTTCCAAGAAAAGGCCTGACGCGAGCGCCGTAGGATCAAGTACGGGCGGATTGAACGGAACATACTTGAAGTCTCCGGCTTCAAAATCCGCATCAATCCTGATGACTTTTGCAAGAAGCTGCCCCGCGAACTTGGTGTGCTGCGCGAACTTGATTACACCGGTCGAAATGTAGGTACCCTGCATTGTTTTCTGACCGGCCCCCAGACTAAGATCTTCATTGACGAAAAAGAGAAGATTTCCCGCATAGTCCTTATTTTCTAGCGGTTCACCAATTTCAGTCCATTCCGTCCCATTCCAGGATCCCTCAGCACCGGAAACCACGACGATGTCATTATTGTCTGTACTTCCCAAGCCATAAATCGAGGTCTTAACGAAAACCTTCGTCAAGCGGCCCTCGGGAGGCATGACAATATATAGCTTCGAATTATTGCTGAACGAAATGGACTCGACAAAATAGCTATAGCTGCTGAAATCGTTTTCATCAACCGGAGGCGGCACATGAATATATTCCGTCGTCCCGTTTCCGCTAATACCCGTTTTCCAGGCATACGCATCGACACCGCCGGTGAGTTCCGGGATATCCACATCCGTATCGACAGCAGGAACAACCGACGTATCGGCACACGAGGTGGTACTAAGAATCGCCGTATTCGGAACTACAGTCTTTCCCGCTTCAATTCCAGGATTCGTATATACGTCGTTATACCCCGCATCAAAACAATAAAAGCCCGCAAAAAAGTTCTTGTCCTTACTATTGAACGTCGGTTCAAACTTTTGCAGAAAACGCGTCGGCCCAGTAAGAATGGAATCCGTACCATCCCCGTTGACAAACTTTCCAGCAAACAGGACCGGACCGCCGACAGAATGGTTCAGGTTTCCCTGTAAACGGAAATCGCCCGTAGCGCTCCCGACATAGCCCACTTCATCGGTAATATGGATATTTTGGCCCGCAAAGGTAACGCCCTCTATTCCATCGGCGTCTGCAAGCCCCTCCGCGAACAGCTTATACTTCATCAGACGGTTCCACACCTTAAGCTGCGCCGTCGTGTCCTGGGTACCAAACGTTAGAGGATAAACATCTACAGAATAGGTCGACTCTGCCGCCCATAGACAACTGGCGGCTAAAAGCCCTACAAAAATCACCCCTATATTTTTCACATTCAGCTTCATACAAACCTCCTGTTTTTTCCGACCTGGCATATTCCAAATTGGATCAACAAGTAAATACAACTACCCCCGTGATGCAGGGAATGTGTCCAACATCACACCCTTAATATATACAAAAAAATTTACAAATGTTACTATTTTTTAACTACTTATCGTATTTTCGTTAACAAAATGTCAAAAAATCACTCATTTTAGCCACTAACGCGCAATATCGTTGACAAAAATCAACGAATTTTGCTAGATTTGGTAGTCCTAGGCCCTGCGCAATGACTATTTGCGGGCAAATCGCCAGGGCGAAAGCAGCAACGGACTTGCGAATTTTTATGTGCTCAGGTCGCCTAGGATTTTTTTTCGCCCTTAGCAGGGCTTTTTTTATAAAAAAATGGATTCCGTCGCTACGCTCCAGGATGACGTTGCGCCAGTCTACTGTCTACTAACCACTGCCTACTGTCTACTAAAAAAATGATTCTTTGGACCATTCGCCACACCAAGCCCTACAACCCTAACGACGTCTGCTACGGCAGGCTCGACTTTGATGTATCCCCCACTTTTGAAGAAGAAAGCGACGGGGCGTTGAAAGCGTTGCTGGGCGCTGGCGCAAAACCCACAAGAATGTTCACGAGCCCACTCCTCCGTTGTCTGCGACTCGCCGAAAAGGCAGAAAAAGCAACGGGCCTTTCTATGGAAAAGCGCGAAGAAATCATCGAGATGAACTTCGGAACCTGGGAAGGCCAGAAACTCACGGAAGTTCCCCGAGAGGAGATGAAAGCCTGGGCCAGCGACTTGCGCGGATACAAGTTCAAGGACGGCGAATGTTTTTATGATATCGACCGCCGCGTGCAGTCGCTGCTGGACACGCTCGACGACAACGGCGAATTCCTGTGGATTACGCACGCGGGCGTGATTGCCGCATTGCAGCACTTTGCCTGCGGGCTCCCCGACGAACAGTTCGTAGAAGGAGCCTTTAGTTACGCCATGGTAACCCGTTTCGAGTTCAAGCGCGACGCCGAAGGGCACTTCCGCGGAACATTCGAAAAAATCCACGACGGCATCCAGATGGCTCCGCTGAAAATCGGCTAAAGTATTTAAACAGAAATGGCGATTCCGGGACATGCCCGGAATGACAGTTAAAAATCAAAGGACATCAGTGCCTGCACTCCGCCTTCGAGACGCGGAAGAACGGCCAGGTGCATCGGGTTGTCAAAATCGCTCAACAGGGCATCGACCGCAGCATCGCCAACGGAATACAGATAAATTAAAGCAATCGCCCAAATGTACTGGTTGCGGTTCTTGCGGTAGTAGGTGATGCGTTCGCAGACCCGTTCGTATTCCTCGGACGATGTACTTTCCTTTTCGACCAGGTGCTTACGGTCCAGATAGTATTCCACCATGTTCTGCGATGTCCAGATGCTGGTGGCAGAACCGATGAACGCCATATACAACAGTCCCATTTTGCCGAATTCGCGATTGTACATCTGTCCAAAACCAGGGATAATCGACCAGAGGAGAGCGGTTTTCATGCTCTTGAGTTCAACGCTACGGTAATTGTTGTTATACCAGATTCCAAACGCATCAAAGAAACTATACAGATACAATCCGTACATCCAGGCCGTTTCAGCCTTGCGGAGATCTTCCTGTTCCATCTTCTTGTCATTTTTTTCGCGGACGCGTGCCACGAACTCGGCGCGTTTTTCGTGATAATACTCGAGACTGTCCCGCGTAGAGGAATGGAGCAACCATTGCGTATAGATCCCGACCGAATCCTGGAACGGTTTCGTCTGTTCCCGCACGCGGCGGTCCTGGTAACTCTTGTTCGCCGTCACCTCGTAAAGAAGCAACAACTCGATGCCCGTAATAAAGCCGCCCCGCACATAATGTTCCGTATAGTACTGACCGCCACCGGGGAAAATGGCAAACAGCAGCGTAAGCGGCAATGAATTATGCGATGTCGGAATATCCCACTCGTTCACCGTAAGCGTATCAATAGCGACAATGCCCGTCTTGCCCTTTTGCAAGGGATTCGCCGGAGTAACTGAATCCACCACAGAGGAATCCGTTACAGCCGCCGTTTCTGGAGCTGATTCTGGAGCAGGTTCAACTTCTGCAGGATGTTCTGCAACTTTTTCCGCCAGATTGTCGTCGGCAAAAGACGGCACCGCAAACAGTACCGCCAAGACAACGCCCATAATAAACGAACGGAAAAACATCGAGCGTGAATATAGAAAATAGTTGATAAGGCATAGTCGCCCCTACGGCAAGCCCAGGGACCTTTTTACGGTTGCAGATAGCCGCGCTTCGCTCGCAATAACGTTATTCCAAGTTCGTTTTTTTCTACTTTTTTTCACAGATTGACTTCATTGTCATTTTATGACACTAAATTTACCTATATTTGGTAATGTAAAAGGAAAGAACATGGCAAACGAAACGAAAATAATCGAAATGGCCGAACTGGACGAAATCGAGCGCAGCGAAGACCTCGCCACCATCCGCGAAAAGACGCAGGAAATCGCTCGACAGATTCAGCAGATCCTTCTGGAGCGCGGACAGATGATGGCCACCGCCGAATCGCTTACGGGCGGTCTCGTGGCAAGCCACATTGTCGATATTGCCGGAAGTTCCGCCGTGTTCGCCGGAGGCATTGTCGCCTACCAGAACGAAATCAAGGAAGCCCTACTCGGAGTCCCGCATTCCGTTCTCGAGGAAAAGGGAGCCGTTTCTGCCGAAACGGTGCTCAACATGACCGAAGGTGCCCGCAAAAAATTCGGTTGCCAGTGGGCAATCGCCACCTCGGGAATCGCAGGTCCGGGTGGTGCAGAACCCGGAAAACCCGTCGGCACCGTATGGATGGCAGTGACCAATGGTAAAAAAAATACGGCTTTTTGTAAAATTTTCGCAGGAAACCGCACTTGTGTGCGTGAAAAAAGCGTGTATAGTGTATTGGGCAAGTTACTTTTTTTGCTAAATAACCAAAAAAACACTTGCACAAGTGAACACTAAATGTTATATTTAAAAACGAAAAAACAAAATGGAGTCCAATATGGCTAAGAAAACAACAACCCCGACCAGCAACCTTTCCGCAGACAAGGCAAAGGCAGTAGAAGCCGCCATCGCCCAGATTGAAAAGAATTATGGTAAAGGTTCCATCATGGCTCTCGGCCAGCAGCCCGTCGAAGACATTCCCGTGATCCCGACCGGCTGTATCCAGCTCGACATGGCCCTCGGCGTGGGAGGTTTCCCCCGCGGCCGTATCATCGAAATTTACGGACCGGAATCTTCCGGTAAGACGACCCTCACCCTGCACGCCATTGCAGAAGCCCAGAAGCTCGGAGGTGTCGCAGCCTTCATCGACGCGGAACACGCTTTTGACGCCGTTTACGCCCGTAAGCTCGGCGTTGATATCGAATCCCTGCTCGTTTCCCAGCCGGACACCGGTGAACAGGCCCTTGACATCGCCGAAACCCTCGTGCGTTCCGGAGCCATCGATATCATCGTCATCGACTCCGTGGCAGCTCTCGTGCCGCAGGCAGAAATCAACGGCGAAATGGGCGACAACCACGTCGGCCTGCAGGCTCGCCTCATGAGCCAGGCCCTGCGTAAGCTCACCGGCATCCTCTCGAAGTCCAACACCTGCATGCTGTTCATCAACCAGCTGCGTATGAAGATCGGCGTGATGTTCGGCAACCCCGAAACGACCACCGGCGGTAACGCCCTGAAGTTCTACGCCACGCAGCGTATCGATATCCGCCGTATCGCCGCTATCAAGGACGGTGAAGAAGTTATCGGTAACCGCACCCGCGTCAAGGTGGTAAAGAACAAGGTGGCAGCTCCGTTCACCCAGTGCGAATTCGACATCCTTTACGGTTGCGGAATTTCCCGCGAAGCCTCTATCCTTGACCTCGCCACCGAGCTCGACATCATCCAGAAGAGCGGTTCCTGGTTCAGCTACAACAACGAACGCATCGGTCAGGGTCGCGAAAACACCCGCCTGTTCCTGAAGGACAACGTGGAACTCTGCAACGAAATCGAGCAGAAGATCCGCGAAAGCATGAAGGACGTGGAATTGTTCAAGCTGAACGAAGGTGATTCCATCGAAGCCGACGAAGGCGAAGAAGTCTCCGTAAGCGACGAAGCATAAAGGTCACTCGAATTCATCAAGGAATGCGTCTCTGGATTCCGTCGCCTAACGGCTCCAGAATGACGAACCGGAGCATCCAGCGATTCCGTTACGGGAAACAGGAACTCACTCCAGAATGACGAACCGGAACATTCTGCGATTCCGTTACGGGAAACTGCGACTCGCTCCGGAATGACGAACCTTTTCTTCCTGAAGAGCAACAAACCCCGACCAATCCTTTAGCCATTGGGACAGGTCGGGGTTTTCCGTTTACAGATCAAGGTGGCTTCGAGCCGAAGCGCCCGGTCTAATTTATTTGCTATTTTATAAATATGTTCAGCAAAATAAAGAATGCGATGATAGCGATTGCCGGAGTAGCCGCCTTGTGCCACGCCCAGTCGTCGTGTCCGCACTTTTTGCTGGAAAGCCCGATGGTCGTGAACATCGAGGGATTTTTCATCAACCAGAAGATGTCACGAGCAAGCCTCGACGTGGAATGGCGACACCATCCAGATGCACTGGACACATTCTTTGTAAACCAGCCTGACGCGCCCAAGTTCAACTTCATTACTGCGGGCGAATACCGCTATATGGAATTTCCAGATATCAAGGTCAAGCGCCAACTGGGAACGCACCATCTAAAGGAAACCATCGGCGAAACGCCCCTGAAACTTGACGACATGGAGCTTCTCGCAAACGGGCAGTTCCTGTGCAAGGATTCTACGGAACAAAAGCCGAACATTCTGTCGACCGCCTTCTCAATGGCCTGGTGGAACCTGGTTGCAGATTCGCTGCCCACGCCATCCAAGGTCACCATGAACGGCGCACGCAAAGAAAAGCGAACCTTCAGCATCCGTCAGTGGAAAAACTACTCGGGTGAAATGCTCCCCACCCTCGTAAAGCTAGAAAGCGAAAGATACAGTGGCGAACTTTGGATCCGTTCCGCCTATCCGATGCAAGCGCTCGCAAGCGACCCGTTGAAAAACAAAGTCGAAGGCAAGACCAAGCAGCCGCTACCGGACCTCTTTAGAAAAATTCCGGTGAAAGGGGAAAGAAAAATACCCCTGATACTCAAGCTGAATCAGGAACTGCTGCGCGAGTGATCCGTTATAGAAACGCTTTTCGGTGCGGCTCCAGCCACCCACTTCCAAGATAATGTTCTGCAGGCCGTCGTCCCAGAAGAAATGCGTGCCGAGCATCGCCTTGCCATAACTGAGCGACTCCTTCTGCACCGTATTCTTCTCGCGCAAAAGGCCAGTCTTGTAGAAACTCGATTCGAACAGCACCGCGAAGTTATTGTTCAGGGGAATTCGCCCGTAACCGTCCAGGACGATGATAAAATCGCGGCTGAACACGGGAATATTCCTGCGGTAGTCGTAGCTTTTGCCTTCGAAGTCGGTACTGATGTCCGACAGGACATAGTGGAACTTCAACCCCAGGATGGAGCCCTTCGGAAAGGAATAGCTGAGACTTGCGGCAAGGTCAATAAGCTGCATATAGTTAATATCGTCGTCACCCTCGTAAAGGTTATCCGTGATGTAGTCGGCGTTCCAGCTTTCAGCAATGCGCCCCTCGCCTTCCACCTCGGCAGTCACCATTTCCAGATTAGACTGGAAATAAACATAGCTTTCATAAACCGCGTTGAGTTCCAGCTGCGGATTCGTCTTGAACGGACGGATTCCGAGCCCAGCGAGGTAACCGCCATAAAACGGAGACACCTCCAGCGCGGCATCCATACGCAGGTAGGTCGGATTGACATCGAGACGTTCCCCGTACGCTAGATCCTGCAGGGGTTCGAGCCAGGTATAGTGCAACATACCCGTCGCCTGCGGAAGCCACTGGCCCCACACGAACGGGGTGTTCCCCATCAGGCTCCAGGAAAGGTTCGGGCCGTAACGGAAGCCATAATTGGCAATTTCATTGAAACCGTCAGCTAAAGAGGCGACGTTGCAAGTAAAAAAAACTACAATAAAGGCCGAAAATTTCTTAAAAAAAGACATTTCGGGATAAAATTTAAAATAATTTTCCCATTTGCGCCATAAATTCTTATTTTGTAGGCATTAATTTATAGGAGTCACTATGAAGCTGTCTCATTTATGCGTGCTTGGCGTGAGCGCCCTGATGTTCTGGGCATGCGCCAGCCGTTATTCCTCCCCCATCCTGATTGAACGTGGCGAAGGTCGCAAGGAATACGAACGCGAATACTTTGCCGTCAAGGAAAGTATGGGCATCGACAAGCGTCTTAAGGACGTGTTCAAGCAGGGCTATATCGAAGAAGGCATGACCAACGACATGGTCAACCTGCTGTGGGGCCCTCCCGACCACGAAAAGACCAACGACAAGACGAGCATCTGGGAATATTACACCCGCGAAGGTAAGCTCATTACCCGCCTTATCTGGAAGCACCCTGACCAGGCTCGCCTGAAGGGCTACGAAGAAGAATGGATCCTGGAAAAGATCGAAGGCGACCGCTACGGTGGTTCTCCGGCTCCGACCTCCAAGCATTCCAGCAACTACTAATTAAGTAGGGATTCCGGGTCAAAACCCGGAATGACATAATGGAGTTTTCATGCCCGCTATCACGCGGGCATCTTCTTTTTTTGCAAAAAAGAAAGACCGACTACCGCCTTCGGTTGAATTTTACTAAATTTAGGCGCGTTAAATTTTAAACCTCTCAAGGAGTTAATTATGCGTCAGTATATCATTGCTGGTAACTGGAAGATGAACAAGACCGTTAGCGAATCCGTTCAGCTCGCTAAGGATATCGTGGAAGCCGTCAAGGACGTGAAGAAGACCGAAGTGGTCATCGCCCCGACTTACCTCGCCGCCACCAAGGTTGCAGACGTCATCAAGGGTACCAACGTGAAGCTCGCCATCCAGGACATCCACTGGAAGGACCAGGGCGCATACACGGGTAAGGTTTCCATCGACATGGTCAAGGAAATCGGTGCCGAATACGTGATTATCGGTCACTCCGAACAGCGCCAGTACTTCCACGAAACGGAAGAAACCGTCAACCTCAAGGTCAAGAAGACTCTCGAAGCCGGTCTGAAGCCGATCATCTGCATTGGCGAAACCCTCGACCAGCGCAACGGCGGCATCCTGAAGGAAGTCCTCGGCCTCCAGATCAAGGGCGCCTTCAAGGACGTTTCTGCCGAAGACGCCGCCAAGTGCGTTCTCGCTTACGAACCGGTTTGGGCAATCGGTACTGGCGTTACCGCTACCGACGAACAGGCTCAGGACACCCAGGCCTACGCTCGCTCCGTTGTGAAGGAAATCTACGGTGAAGCTGTTGCCGAAGGTATGCGCATCCAGTACGGTGGTTCCATGAAGGGTGCCAACGCTGCCGGCCTCCTCGCCCAGAAGGACATCGATGGCGGTCTCATTGGTGGTGCAGGTCTCAAGGCCAACACCTTCAAGGAAATCATCGACGCTGCCGAAGCTCGCTAATTAAAACTTTAAACTCAAGGTAAAACGACTATGACAACTCTCTTTTGGATTGGTATCGTCCTGCACGTGTTCCTGTGCCTCTTCCTCATGTTGCTCGTTCTGGTTCAGAACGACAAGATGGGCGGTCTCGCAGGCCTCGGCGGCATGACTTCCCAGTCTGCCTTCTCTACCGCAGGTGCCGCGACCTTCATCCAGAAGTTGACCCGCGTCGTGGCCGTGATCTTCTTTATCGTCGTATTCGCCCTCGGCCTGATTACTGCCAAGCAGGACCAGGCTGTCGAAGAATCTTCGATGCAGAAGGCAACCCGCGAAAACGCTGCCCAGCAGCAAGCCCCGGCTCCGGCACTCCCGGCCGACTTTGCAGCTCCCGCTAACGCTGCTGCACCGGCCGCCGACGTTGCTCCGGCTACAGAAGCTCCTGCTTCGGAAGCTCCTGCCGCTCCGGCTGAAGCCAAGTAAGGTTTTGTCTCGCGCGGCTTAGGCTGCGCAGGCAACGCTGCGGTCGTGGTGGAATTGGTAGACACGCTAGCTTGAGGTGCTAGTGGGAGCGATCCCATGACAGTTCAAGTCTGTCCGACCGCATTACGAAGTCCGCCCTTGTGGCGGACTTTTTTCGCTAAGTAAAAATGTTAGATTTCTTGATATGAAGCGTTTTGTCACAATTCTTTGTCTTGTACTGAGCTCATGCGGATGTTGGGAGCTGACAGACGAACATTGCCAAGAAGAAAACGAGTTCTTCAAAAACGAACGCGAGCGCGACAGCCGCCTTTGCACAGACACAGACGCCGTCGAAAAATGCAAGGTTCAGCAACGAGAGATTCAAGCGACTCTGCAACCAGAAAAACTACTCAACATCGATTCCCTGTGCCGTGCAAACACAGAGAAAATCAAATGTAAAGACCGAGAAGAATATGGATTCTAATCTTATAGCCCCTGTTGGCGTTTTGGGCTTTGGCGTCGAAGGCCAAAGCACCTTCAATTACCTTGTTCGTAACGGTATCAAGGACATCGTAATCATGGACAAGAACCCGGTGAAGTTACCGGAAGTTTCAGCCGGTATAAATGTGAAGGTGAGTTCCGGTGAAAACTATATGGACGGCCTTAAGGACTGCGTAACGGTGGTGCGTTCCGCAGGTGTTTACCCGATGAGTCCCGCGCTGTTCAAGTTCCAGATGAACGGCGGTCTCATGACTAGCCAGATTCAGCTATTTTTAGAACAAACTAAATCAAAGAAGGTTGTAGGCGTTACGGGCACGCTCGGCAAGGGTTCTACCGTGAGCATGATTAGCCACATCCTGACCAAGTGCGGCGTGAATAACGAGATTGGCGGCAACTTCGGTGTGCCAGCGCTTGACCTTTTGAAGGACGAGACGGCAGACCGAGTGAGCATTCTGGAGCTTTCGAGCTTTCAGCTGATGACATTGTCTGTGTCGCCGGATGTAGCAGTGGTGCTGCGTGTTTCCACGGAGCACCTCGACTGGCACCAGAGCGTCGAAGAATATCGCGATGCCAAGGCGAACCTGGTGCGTTGGCAGAAGCGCGCCGGCACCTGCGTTTACCTGAAGGATGCTGAACCGACCGCAAAGATAGCAAGCGAAAGCCCTGCCAAAACGAAGTTCGCGGTCAGTTTGAAAGACGGTCCGAGTGCCGGCGACGGAGACGCCGTCATCGACGGTGCCACCCTCGCCATCGACGGTGAGAAACTTTACCTTTCGGACTGCAAAGTGCGCGGCATCTACCAACTCGAAAACATGGCGGCGGCGACCCTCGCTTGCAAGGCCTTGGGCATTAAGGTGGCCGACGCTTTCGAAGCCTTGAAGAGCTACGAAACACTCCCCTTCCGTATGGAATTCAAGGGCGAAAAGCGAGGTATCGAATTCTTTAACGACAGCTACGCCACACGCCCCGACGCGACGATCGCCGCGACCGCCAGCATGAAGCGCCCCTTCGCGCTGATTCTCGGCGGTTCCGAAAAGAACGCAGACTTTACCGAACTCTCGCAGATTCTGGTGAACGACCGCCCGAACCTCAAGCGAATCGCGCTCATCGGTGCTACCGCTGAACGCATGTTGGAATCGCTGAAGCAGGCCGGGCTAAAGGTCCCCGCAAGCATCTTCCCCACCCTCGAAGAAGCATTTGCAGACAGCTTGCAAATCGGTAAAGGCGGCACAGTCATCATGAGCCCCGCCTGCGCAAGCTTCGGGCTGTTCAAGAACTACAAAGTCCGCGGGCAGGTGTTTGACAAACTCGTCGCCGAATTGTAATTCGGATTTCAGAATTCAGATTTCGGAATTATCAGTTTTAAAGTTATGCCGCACCCTGTGCGGCATTTTCTTTTTTTTCACTTTTTTTCAAAAAAATTCGCCCTTACCCCTTTACATGCGGAATGAATTAATCTAAATTTGGGTCGTTCCGCTAAGGACCACGCGGTCGTGGTGGAATTGGTAGACACGCTAGCTTGAGGTGCTAGTGGGAGCGATCCCATGACAGTTCAAGTCTGTCCGACCGCAGAAGAAAGACTCAGTGAAAACTGAGTCTTTTTTCGTTTTAAAACTAATCCAATACTTTGTTTCTAGAGATCACCTCGTTGGCAAATCAGGCTAGCAACGACATTAAACAAAAGACCTCCCCGGCATGAACCGAGAAGGTTTTTGGAGGTGTGTATGACTAAATTCTACTTGGCGGTATTTACCATGAATTTCTTGCCGCCCTGCA
The DNA here is from genome assembly GCF_900142475.1 of Fibrobacter sp. UWH4. Lineage (NCBI taxonomy): Bacteria > Pseudomonadati > Fibrobacterota > Fibrobacteria > Fibrobacterales > Fibrobacteraceae > Fibrobacter > Fibrobacter sp. UWH4. The sequence continues at coordinate 473,727 of NZ_FRAY01000001.1, read as the reverse complement.
CCTGCTTGAGCATGTAAACGCCCTTGCCAAAACCTGCAGCATTGAGGGCTTCGGCAGCATTAGCATAATCCAGGTTCACTGTTCCTATCACAGAGCCACGCAGGTCGAACACACGGTAAGCCGTATAGTGCATCGCCTTGAACGCAACCTTGTTCCCGATTGCAGTCGGACCTCCGATCGGGTCGGAATCTTCGGCATTCTTGCCCTTCACGAAGTTAATGTAGTCAATATCCATCCAGTCACCGGTCACGGTGAAGCGGAGGATATGCTTGCCCGCCGTGAGGGTCACGTTTTCCTTGACCTTGTTGTAGTCATCGTAGTTTTCTTCGCCGGAACTTGCCTGCGGCACGGCGATTTCTTCGGTAATGTCATCACCGTCGATAGAAAGCTTGAAGCCTGAGGTCGCATTGGCCGAGGCTACGGCAGCATACATGGTGTAATCGCCCGATTCAGCCACTTCCACAGTGTATTCCAGCCATTCCCCAGTCTGGTTATAGCCAACCACATAGCCCGTCGCCTTCTTGTAGATGTCTACACCCGTGCCTTCGCGGTAGCTCTTGCCGCCATTACTTTCGGCACCGTGATCATCGGAATCGTTATCGGCATAAGAATCATTGCCTGCGCCATAGCCCGGCTCATCGAAGTCTTCCATCTCGATCTTGCCCGGGATAGCCCAAGCCTTGCCGCCAAACGGCTGCTGCGGTTCAGGTTCGCGCTTGGTGCCCTGGAATTCCCATTCGATAATACCCATGGTGGAATCCTTAGAGCCCTTGAACACGAAGAAGAGTTCATCGACAACACCAGAAAGACCACTCATTTCGCAATCGTTATCGACATAGGAGTTCCAGTTACCCGTCTTTTCGAGGCTGCAGGTACCGGCGAGCGTGCCGCTCACGGAACCCTTGCGGATTTCAATCTTGTTGCCGTCGCCCACGTTCGCAGCCTTCACGCGGAGATTCTCGGCACCGTTACCAAAGTCCACGCCAGAAACGCGGATCCAGGATTCCTTCGTGCCAAGCGGAGTCAGCACATGCACCACGGGCTTGCCCTTGGTCCAGTCGGTACGGCTGCGCACGTTACGCTGCTTGGAACTCGTGAGTGCCTTGTAGGTTTTGTACGGGTCGAAGTTCTTGATCTGCTTGGGGCCTTCGCTCGTGAAGGTGAGTTCATTCATCTTGTCACCGTTCCAGGTGAGTTCGTCGATGGACACGCTTCTGTGGTTTTCCTTGTTCGGGCTATTGGTGCACTGGCCCGACTGCGTGCAGGAACCCGGATGTTCGTCCGCAGTGACCAGGCGGCGGTCGTGATACACGGCATACCACTTGCCCTTGAATTCCGCAAAGCCCTGGTGGTTGTTTCCGCCCGCGTTATGGGCATCAGGCACCTTCCAGATAGCCGGAATGACCGTTCCTACAAACGTATAGGGGCCCATGATGTTATTGGACATGCTGTAGTCGATCACCTGCGGCTGCGTATTGAAGCTCAGATAATACGTGCTCCCCTTCTTATGGATATAGGGAGCTTCGAAGGAACCCGGAGCATTGATGCGCTTCAGAGAATTCTTATCGAACGTAATCTTGCCATTGTTTTCGGTAAACTTAATGATATCCAGGTTGTTGCCATAGGGGCGCTGAGCGTTTTCGCCACCGCCGAAAACCACATAGCCCGTACCGTCATCTTCGATGAAGATGCCCGGATCGAAGCAGTGGGCAATCTGGTCGCAGCTGCCAATCACGCTAGATCCAAAGGAAGCCGCAATGTAGTTCACGCCATGGGTTTCCTTGACAGGATCGGTATAGGGTCCATCGATGCTTGTCGCAGTAATCATGCCCACGCCGCTAGCGCCATTAGGGTAAACGATGTAGATTCTGCCCTTATGGACGGCGATGCCGGATGCCCAGGTATTGTCGGGGTAATTTCCAAACTCGCGTTTCGACTTGAAAATCATGCCGTGATCGGTCCAGTTCTTCATATCCTGTGAAGTGAACGCGTTAAGCCCCACAATATCGTAATTAAAATCTTTCTGAGGACTGTAGTCGTCGACATCGGTCAGGATGTAGAACGTATCGCCGTCAGATGCGGCAGAAGGGTCCGCCAGATAATGATATGTTGAAACCGGATTGTCGGCTAAGCCAAACACAGCCAAGCCCGCCAAAAGACAGGTAGCCCTTTTCCACACCTTTTTGTAATCCATATATCACTCCATGCAGGAATCTACAACATGTAGACCCATCCAAAGTTAAAACTACCCCCTTTTTTGCGTAAGAACCAGTTAAATTTCAATATTGCTATGGATAAATTGACAACGGGGAAAATTCGGATTTCAGAGTTCGGATTTCGGAATTAGATTCAAAAAATTGGATTTTGCGATATGTTTTTTTATATTTGGGCTTAATGAACCGTTTTGAGCTTCTAAAGACCTCCAAAAAGTCAAAAGCGCGTCTTGGCGTGGTCCACACCGACCATGGCGACGTGACAACGCCGATTTTCATGCCTGTGGGCACCGAAGCGACCGTAAAAGCGGTAACGCCCGCGCAACTTAAGGACATCAAGGCCGAAATTATCCTTGCAAACACCTATCACCTTTACCTGCGCCCCACCACCCCGCGAATCGCAAAAGCGGGCGGCATCCACAAATTTATGGGCTGGGACGGCCCCGTCTTGACGGATAGCGGCGGATTCCAGGTGTGGAGTCTGAAGGATTTGCGCAAAATCACCCCCGATGGTGTGGAATTCAGAAGCATCCTGGACGGTTCGAAGCACTTTTTCAGTCCGGCAAGCGTGATGAACGCCCAGCGCGAAATCGGCGCGGACATCATCATGGCGCTTGACGAATGTACTCCGTTCCCGAGTACCGCCAAGGAAGCCGAACATAGCCTCAAGTTCACGCTCAAGTGGACGGCCGAGGCCATGCAATGGCTCAAGGAACACCCGCCCATTCACGGCTACGACCAGCAATTCTTCGGAATCATCCAGGGCGGCATGCACAAGGACCTGCGCAAGCAGGCTATCGAACGCATCGCGGAACTTGGCCCCGACGGTTATGCCATGGGCGGCCTTTCTGTCGGCGAACCGACCGAAACCATGTACGAAATCGCCGACTTCTGCACCGACATTCTGCCGCAGGACCACGCCCGCTACGTGATGGGCGTCGGAACGCCGTGGAACCTGCTCGAACTCATCGAGCGCGGCGTGGACATGTGCGACTGCGTGATGCCTACCCGAAACGCCCGCAACGGAATGCTCTTTACCAGCGAAGGTGTATTACGCTACAAGGCCGCCCGCCATGCCGAAGAATTCGACAAGCCGGTCGACCCGAATTGCGACTGCTACTGCTGCCGCAACTTTAGCCGCGCGTACCTGCGCCACCTGCATCACGCCGGAGAATCCCTCGGGTTTACGCTTGCAAGCATTCACAACCTGCACTTTTACCTGCACCTGATGCGCGAGGCCAAGCAGCACATCGCCGACGACACCTTCGAGGAATGGAAAAAGGAAAAGTGCGAAATTTTGCAGCGCGACCTTCAATAGTCCCGAGCACTTAAAAAGGTCCAGCATTCTTTGCCGGACCTTTTATCAAACACCTCGATTTTTCAATTATTCTACAGACTTGCCCTTTTCAACTGCGTCGGCAAGGGACATACCGGTAAATTCCTGTGCGCTGAACCAACGGCCGCTCTTCTTGTCGTCAAGAAGCACAGAGACCATGGAGCCCGGAATCACGGATTCGGGAGCGTTAGGTGCGTTCGGGCCGCCGAGATCCGTGCGGAGCCAACCCGGATCCATCACGTTCATCATCACGTCGGTACCATTCAGCTTGCAGGCGAAATCCTTCACGAACTTGGTGAGAGCGGCCTTGGCGCACGCATACCCCATCAGTTCGGGTTCATTCGCAATACCACTCGTAGTGAGCTGCATACGGCCAAAACCGCGCTTGATCATGCCCGGCAAAAAGTGATAGGCGATCTTGATAGGAGCAAAGAAATTCACCGCCATGGCGTGGTGGAAATCGTCCATGGTATTGGTCAGGTAGTCGGTAAAGTAATGGCTCATGAGCCCGGCATTGTTGAACACGAGGTCCACCTGCACTCCCCAGCTATCAATTTCGGCAAGAGCCGCATCAATTTCGGATTCGTTTTCAAGGTTACAGCCTACGGCGCGGACTTCAACACCATACTTCTTGAGTTCGGCAATCACCGGTTCGGCATGAGCCTTGTCGCGCCCCTGCAAAATGATGTTCGCACCGAGTTTCGCCATTTCGATAGCGGTGAGACGGCCAACTCCACGGCAGCCGCCGGTAATCAAGGTCCATTTGCCCTTCACGTCGATCATAATCCATCCTTTTTATTTTAACGACGAAACAATCCGCCGTATTTCCAAATAAAAAAATAGACTTTCGCACCCCAAAAAGCAAAACAAATCCGCCCTTTTCTGTATACAAAAGTAAAGGGAAGATCTTTCATTCCTTAAGCAGGAATGCTGCCACTGGATCCCGCCCCATACTGGGGCAGGATGACGTATGGGATTACTGTTGCATGACGAACGGGGTTACTGTTGCTGGACATACAGGCGTACGGCTACTGGATGAGGAACGGACATAAGTGCAAAAATCCCCGGCCATGCCGGGGATTTCAGATTTAAATTTGCCAGAAATTACTTGTGCTTGCTGCGCTTATAACCAAAGCGGTAGGTGTCGCTCGAACGGCTATAGAACACGGTGTTGTCCTGCGGGGTAGCACCCACCACAAGGCAATGCGTCGTCTGTTCCTGCACGAAAGTCACCTGGTAAATGTAGGGACCCGTTGCAAGGAGACGGCCATTCTGCGAGACCGGATACATCTTGACGGTAATCCAGGCAGCACCCGTTTCACCATAGAGCGGCTTGGTGCATCCGCTCGGGTGCGATTCAGTACCCAACGCCTTGTGCAGCATTTCTTCGGTCACGATCTGCTGGTACTGGCTTACGAAATGACCCAGATGGTCAAAGACGCGAACATTCAGGCGGAACGGACCGGAAACCGGATAAGCAATACTGGTGCAGCTTTCATTGGTGCCATCACCGTTACCGTAGCACATTCCAGAGGCGCCAGAGGCATTACCACCAACAAAAGCTGTCGTCTGGTTACCGGTAGAGCCCGCTTCCGGTGCAGCAGCAGAGTAAACCTTCTTTTCTGCGGGGGTCAAGTCAAGCGGGTTTCCGTTGCGGCCCTTACCGGCAGGAATAGAAGCGATCAACAGGTCGGCCGTGTAGTTCAGCGGCAGTTCACCGGAATTATTGTCGGCAACCTGAGTAAGGATATTGGACTGACCCGTAAAGTCAGGACGTTCAATGAGGGAGTCAAGCGTAAACGAAGCCACCTTGGTGTTTGCCACGAGCTTGGTGTTTGCCCAGTCTTCGTAAGAGTTGGGAGGACCGGTCACGCCCTTGCCAGACGAAGACATAACCGAGAAGCTCATCTTTTCGGCCCAGCCCATCAACTGGGTCCAGACTTCAGAATACAGGGCGGCGGCATCTTCATCAGAAACAAGGCCTTCGGTTTTCGGGTAGTTGAACGCAATCTTGTCGTTACCCACGATACCCGTTTCAACGATATTACCCTGCAGGTCCATCAGGACACCCGAGAAGTCGTACTGCACTCCAGAGGAGCCTTTGTTCTGGCCTTGCTGCACCGAGCTAATATAGAAGCCATAAACGACCTTGGACTTCGTTCCGTCGGCATTTTCCACTTCGCGCATAACAAGGATCGCCGGCTGTCCAGAGGTCTGCATCATGGCAAGCGTATTGTCATCCAGAGTCGTGTTCAAGAGCATGCTCACGTTCTGGTTACCGTTTTCATCCACAGTGACCACCACGCTACCGACGGCCGGCTGACCGTAGCGGGACGGAGCAAGTTCAGAAAGGGACGTTCTAATATAGATGTTGGAACCATCGGTCTGGCGGTCCGCATAGAAGAAGTGCAGGTGATGCCAAGTATTGTCGGCCCAACCGGTTGCGTCAGAGGCGCCTTCGCAGTTGGAATCGCCTGAAAGCGGTTCACCCGCATGGCAACCATGGTTATTCAAGGCAAGCGTTTGGATGTTCACGCTACCCGGAGCAGACAAGTGGGTACCGCCCAAATCCACCGCGAGCACACCGTCCACATAGATCCACATATCGTCGTCACCCGCGAATTCAAAGACTTCGGGAGTCGGAACCTGGTTTGCGGCACGATACTTGAACTTAGCATAACCCATCATCGTAAAGGCATAATTACGCAGGTGCTTCCAGCCAAGATCGCCATGCGCTTGGGTGGCATTCCACGCGGCACTGCCGTAAGGAGTGATATTCGTGGTGGGGCGAACACCGTCGCCATAGACAACGTTTGCCATAGGACCCGTAACGGCTCGGGGACCGCCATTCTGCAACCAGGACGTGCAAAGGGCGTAAGTGTTGGCTCCCTGGAAGTCGGTCTGGGTCTTGTTGTACTGGTAATCGTACGGCGGACAGAAAATGGAAAGACTCTGCGGACCGTACTGTTCACACTTCTTGTTTTCCTGGATATCCGGATTACAGACCTTGGGCTGAATCCACTTTTTACTTACCGGATCAATAGAATCGAGAGGCGAGTAACCACCGTTATTGTAGTTGTAGTCATAGATATAATAGTTCGAACCGGCCGGATCCTTCGGAATATCCATGGTCATGTTCGTTCTCAGGTTCCAGCCATCCACATCGTTGTACCACTGGTCGAAGAACTGGTTGTCACAAAGTTCATTCAGCTTTACGATATGGGCACCGTCATACATGTCTCGTTCACCCGTTTCTGGGTTGGGAGCGTCGAATTGCATGTAGGTAGCGACCATCCCCGGGGTGTAGTACACCGGATTCGCCCAATAAGTCTTGTTGCCCTGGCAGACAAAGCCGCTCACCGTATTCAATGCGTTTCTATAACCGCGCTGCGTGATTCCAGGAACCGTCGATGTTTCACATTCACCGTATTCCAAGGTTTCATCCATGGAGGCAGTCTGCAAATAGGGCGGCAACACCGGGTTCACCGTCTTGGGATGGCCGTCACGGGCAATCAGGGCTCCCGTTTTGGAGGCCATGTTACCACAAGTCGTATGGCAAGCCCTTTTGCCGAGCCACGTGGCATCGTAGCCGTAGACATTCATCAACGCACCGTTAGCGGAATAGTTGAATATCTGGTTGTCATGGGCGACAGCTTCTTCCGAGAAGTTTTCAAAGTCCGGGTGATTCGGCTGGAAATCGCGGACCACGATATCCAACTGACGAATGTCGTCTACAGCATAGAGCATCGATGCACAACCGATTACAGCACCGAGAACATTCTTACCTTTTTTACCAAACAGCTTCATAATATCTCCACACCTTAAAGATGGGTTAAAAACATTCACCCCTAAATATACACCTTTTTCTACCCGATTTAAAACGCCATTTATGAAAAAAAAAGGAAAAACAGGCCCTTTGGCGAATTATGGAGACTGCTTTTACGCCATTTTGAACAGACACCGGGCGTTTTTGGCTCAATTTTTGTTTTTTTCGCCCCAAATATTCTAAATAGTAGGACAAGATGTCAATTTCTACCCTATTTACAATCGCAATCGTCGCCATCCTTTTACGCATTTTTTGGTTAAAAATCAAGGACGCCAACATGAAGGGCGAAGGATTCAAGCGACTAGCCCCCAAAGACCAGCTCGCCGTGCTCAAGGAATGCCTTCTGAACAACCCGACCAACGGGAACTTACAGAATCTGAAAAATTTTTGCACCAAAATGGGGACGGACCTAGATACCGAGTCCTACCGCCCCTTTATGCAAAAGCAACTGGAACTTACTAGAAAAAAGGACGCCCTGGCCGAGGACAACGAACTTTTTGGCGCCGAAGCAGCCTGGATGGATCGTATCCGTCCATTGGAATTCGAAGAAGCTCAATCGGCCCGTCAAGAAGGACGCCATGAAGATTTTATCCTGAGGACCCTGGAAGGAATCGCGAGACTCTATTCGGACGAGGCAATCCTTAAGGAGCTTGACGAACTCGAGACGGACTACCCCAAGGCACACGAACTCGCCCAAGGCTACCGGGACCTGATGGAACTCCGCGACACCAGCGGAGCCGACGACGACTCACTCGCCAAGTTGCGAAACGCCAAGGCCGCCTGGGAAGGGAATCTGTTACAAATCGACCTCGGGGACTCTTCGGCCCCCAAACAGGATGACGCCCCGTGATTCTGCTTGTCGCCGAAAAGCCCTCCGTCGCAAACCAGCACTATCGCCCCATGCTCGAACGCCTGGAAGGTGAAAAATTCACCCAGGGCGACGGTTGCCTGATTGGTAAGAACCATTGCATTACCTGGTGCGTGGGCCACCTGATTACACTTGCCCCGCTGGACGCCTACCCCGGCTTTGAAGGAGGATGGCGACTTTCGAACCTGCCCCTGCTCCCCGAAAAATTCCGACTAATGGAAATCGAAAGCACCAAGAAACAACTCAACGTGGTGCGACAGATGATGGAGCAGGCGGACGTTCTCGTGAACGGCGCGGATGCCGGACGCGAAGGAAACCTGATTTTCGACCTGATCCTCGACTACACCCCCACCTTCAAGCAGAAGACCATCAAGCGACTCTGGGTCAACAGCTACGTGGCAAAGGACCTCGACAAGGCCTGGAAAAATCTGGAAGATGCCACGCAGCGCGTGAACCTGAGCTACGCAGCCCGTCTGAGACAACGAGCCGACTGGATGGTCGGGCTGAACGCCACGCGAGCCTACACCTTGACGGCCGGTCGCGGGAAAATGATTTCGGTGGGACGCGTGCAGACGCCGACCCTGAACCTGGTCGTGGAACGCGACGCCATCGTGGAACAGTTCAAGGAACTGTATTACTATAGTGTCGTCGGAACCTGGAAAGGATTCCAGGCACAGTACCTCGCAGAAGATAAAGTTGCTGTTTTCGAGAAAGAGGCCGGTGCGAACGCCGTGGTGACACGGTGCAGTCCTCCTGCCGATATTGCGATTGCAAAAATCGATACGCAGCAAAAGAAGCAGTTTCCACAGAAGCCTTTCGACCTCACGGAGTTGCAGAAAGAAGGCAACAAACGGTTCAAATACAGCGCCCAGCAGGTGCTTGACTGCGCACAGAATTTATACGAAAAAAAACTTTTGACCTACCCGCGTACTGACTCGCAGTACCTGCCCGACAATATGAAACAGGAAGCCTACGCACTTGCACAAAGGCTTGCGAGCCCCGAGCAGAAAGGCGTGATGCGGAGCGCCGAAGAAAATTTCGTCTTTATCAATTCGAGCAAAGTCACGGACCACTACGCGATTATCCCAACAGGAGAAGTTCCAAACGGACTCCCTGAAATGGAACAGAAAATCTACGAACTCGCGAAGGAACGCTTTGTACAGGCTTGGCTGAAACCGTATGTCTGGAACGAAATGGAGGTGATTTTACAGACAAGAGACGAAAGACGAGAGACGAAAGATTTATTCAGATTAAAGCTCAAGCGCAACGAAGACTTGGGTTTCCGCGCGCTGACGAAAGAAGAGACGAAAGGCAAGAAAAAGAACGGTTCGACAGGCTCACCGACCGACAATAAGGACGCCGCTGCCGAAGGCAAGGGCGACAGCGACGAAATCACGAACCAGGTCGAAAGTTTCCCCGAATGGAATGTCGGCGACCACACCCCGTTCGACAGCATCGAACTGCAAAAGAAAAAGAAGAGCAAGCCCAAGTACTACACCGAAGCCACGCTCCTTGCCGCGATGAAGACCGCGGGAAAGCAGATTGAGAACGAAGAACTCGCCGAAGCCATGAAGGACCGCGGGCTCGGAACGCCGGCAACACAGGCGGGCATCATCGAGACACTCAAGAAACGCGGATTTATCAAGGCGCAAAAGAACTACCTGGTGAGCACCGCCCGCGGTCGCGAAGTCATTGAGCTGATGGACGAAAAGGTAAAATCGCCCGAGATGACGGGCGAATGGGAATACCAGCTTTCGCAAGTCGAAAAAGGCAAACTTTCGCCGGTGGAATTCCGCTACGGCATCGTGGAATACGTGAAGCAGCTGTTCGCCGATTTACACGCACGATACGGCTGCCAGTTCGAACGCGAAACCGTGACCGACGCCATTGGCTGCCCTAAGTGCGGACAGCCCCTGGAAATCGCCCCCTGGGGTTATACCTGCAAGAACGAAGCCTGCACCTTCAAGATCGGGCACACCGTAGCGGGCCGCATGCTCAGCCACCACGAGATGAAGGAACTGCTCACAAACAAAGCAGTCGGCCCCCTCGTCGGATTCAAGAGCAAGAAAGGAACCGAATTCGCGGCAAAACTCACCGTCGACAAGGATTTCAACATCCAATTCGAATTCGAAAGCGACGGCAAGTTCCACGGACAGAAAACCGAATACAGGTGCCCGCTCTGCGGAGCCGTTCTCGAAGAAAACAAGAACGCGATATTCTGTACTGCGACTAAGGATCCCGGCACTACGGCCGGGATGACAAATGAGGGAACGGCCGGGATGACAAACGAGGGGACGGCCGGGACGACCAACGAGGATGCGACCGGGACAACAAATGAGGGAACGACCGCAACGACAAATGACGGTGCGGGAGATTGCAACTTCACGCTGTTCAAGACAGTCGCAGGACACACGTTGACCGCCGCAGAAATAAGCGAACTTTTCACCAACGGGGCAACGCCTCTCATCCAGGATTTCAAGAGCAAGAAAGGCGCCGTATTTACCGCGCGCCTCAAGTGGGGCGAAGGCGCCGACAGGGGCCGCGCCATCTTCGAATTCCTGCACCGGAACCTCCCCTGCCCCGTCTGTGGAGACCAGCTACGGTTCCGCAGCGGAACGACTTCGCAAGGCAACGAAACGCACGCCGCCTTCGTCTGCATGAACCCGCAATGCGGCTACGGTATTCCGCAGATATTCTACCAGCGCAAATTCAGCGATGAAGAAGTCGAAGGGTTGCTCAAGAACAAGTGCACCCCCGTACTGGAGCCGTTCAAGAAAAACGACACCACCTTCCGCGCAGCTCTTGAAATAAGGGATGGTGGCAAAATCGGTTTCAACAAGTTAACCGTCGAAGTCATTAACGGCTAGACATCCAGGATATGGCGGCGCCACTTGCCGTTTTTCCAGCGAAGCCAGAAAAGAACCGGAGCCGTGCTGTAAACCGCAACGACCGCAATCCAGGCGAGATGCGCAGGCAGACCGAACACATAGGCTACCAGGTACAACGAACCCGCCACGCACCAGTTCATAATGGCACAGGCAAACATGACCCATAGCGTATCGCCCGCCCCGCGGAGAGCTCCCGCATAAATGACCAGCAGGACTTCTACGAATATGTAGAGGGTCGCTATCCGCAACATAAAGATACTCATGGGACGCGCCGATTCGAAGATTGCAATGGCTTCGGCTGACGCCTCGGTCACATCGGGCTTGAAAATATCCGTAAGTATGCCCGGCAGGAATATAAAGAAAATGCCCATCAGCAAGGAATAGCCCCAGCCGAGCTTGAGACCCGAATAAGTGGAACGGGAGGCTGCCGCCCCGTCCTTCGCGCCCACATAACGCCCCACAAGGCTTGTAGAAGCAACTTCAAGCCCCATCAGGGGAACATAGGCCACCATGTCCCAGTTGAACATCACCGAAGATGCTGTCGCCGACTCAGGACCGAGCGCATGGAACATCAGGATTAGCAGCTGGAACGCCGACATGTTCAGGAACATTTCGACTCCCGACGGAATTCCCTTTTTCAAAAGTTCCTGCGTCAAGGGCCAGCTGAAAGCAAATGCGTAGCGCGTGCGGAAACGACGATGACAGCTCTTGCCGAAAAATTTAGCGAACAGGATGACGGTCGAAACTAAATTCCCGATAAGTGTCCCGTAAGCAGCGCCCGCCACGCCCAGAGCAGGAATTGGCCCCATACCGTAAATCAGCACGAAATTGCAGGCTACATTCACGAGCATGCCCACGAAGGCTGCCTTCATCACGATTTTCGTTTCACCGATACCGCTAAAGAAACAAGGCGCCACATTGCGCACCAAGTTGATGACGCCACCAAACATCAAGATGTTGAAATAGGTTTTCTGATACTGCAGCTGGTCTGCCGGCAAATGTTCCATACCAAAAACAACGTGTCCTAGGGGAATCGTCAAATACAGGAGCGGCACGCACATCAGCGAAACATAGAGCGCCTGCATAAACGCTCGGGCGCAGTCCCATCGCCGTTTGCCCCCCAGCCGTTGCGCCACCATGGCGGTCGTGTAACTGATCATCCCCGTAAAGAACATCGTGAGGGCCAGCTGTACCGCCCCCGCGCCGAGGGCCGCATTCATTTCGGCAGGACCAAGCTTCGAAAGAAACAAGCGATCGATAAAGGTCATCAATGTATCGAACGACATTGACAGAAGCATCGGTAGCGCAACAACCAGCACATCCTTCACATCGCCGTTTTTCTTGAATCGAGACGGCCTATAGAACCTATTCAGTATTGCATCGACCATAGGGTGGCCAAAGATAGAATTTTTTACACGAGTATTTTTTAGAAACCGATGACGGCTTCGGAAATTTCGTTCGCTTCGTCGGAATAGTCATCGGCATAGTCCGGGATAAACTCGCCCCAGCCGTCGCTTGTGCCGCAACCGACTCCCACATCGAGGGAAGACCATTTGAAGGCCCCGTAGACATGTTCGAAACGTTCCATGAGCTCCGCAAAAAAATCTTCGGGGAGTTCATCTTCGATCAGGACAGATCCGTCCATCGCCAAAAGTTCGCCATCGGGGAGTTCCTCGAAGCGGCATTCGTACTCGTCCATCATCACATCGTCCACCGAATACCACTCGCCCGCATCTTCACTGGGCAAGTCCATTTCGGGGTACTGTTCCATGAGGGCATCATAAATTGCCGCGAGTTCCTCGCTCACCCCCACGAAACGCATCAATATTCTACAATTCATAAGCTCTCCAGTCCAATCAAAAATAAATATAATTGCGCCTTTCAAGAAAACCATAGACCTTTTGGAGCGGTTTTTGACGCCTCCGAAGTGTTTTTTCTACATTTGAGCGCATGAAGAATTTTTACGTTACAACCCCGATTTATTACGTGAATGACGCCCCGCATATCGGGCACTCCTACACCACTGTCCTCGCGGATATTTTGACCCGCTTCCACAAGATTATCGGCTACCAGACCTTCTTCTTAACCGGTACCGACGAACATGGCCAGAAGGTGCAGCGCGCCGCCGCCAAGCGCGAAGTCACGCCGCAGCAGCACGTGGACGAATACTACCACCGTTTCGAAGACCTGTGGAAAAAGATGGATATCGAAAACGACTTCTTTATCCGCACCACAATGCCCGAACACAAGGCCTTCGTGCAAGAATGCCTCCAGAAGCTCTGGGACAAGGGTGAAATCTACTCGAAGGAATACGAAGGCTGGTACTCTGTCGGCGAAGAACGCTTCTTTGGCGAAGACGAACTTGACGAAAACAAGTGCGACCCCATCAGTCACCGCCCGGTGGAATGGCTCAAGGAAAAGAACTACTTCTTTAAGATGAGTTCTTACCAGCAGAAGCTGATTGACTTTTTGGAAAGCCACAAGGACTGGATTGTACCGGACTACCGCTGGAACGAAATCCGCGGATTCCTGCGCCAGCCGCTGAACGACCTGTGCATTAGCCGCCCGAAGGCACGCCTCAGCTGGGGCATTCCGCTGCCCTTTGACCAGGACTACGTGACCTACGTATGGTTCGACGCCCTTTTGAACTACGTGAGCGCCTCGACCGCCTTCCACAAGACTTATGCCGACGGCACGCCGATTTGGCCCGCCACATATCACCTCATCGGCAAGGACATTTTGACGACTCACAGCGTGTACTGGCCGACCATGCTCATGGCCCTCGACATTCCGCTTCCGCAGCACATCCTCGCCCACGGCTGGTGGCTCGTGAACGGAGGCGACAAGATGAGCAAGTCCGCAGGTAACGTGGTGAATCCGATGGATTACATGACCAAGTACGGCGTAGATGCATTCCGCTATTTCCTCGCCTCGGCAATGGTCGTGGGACAAGACGCAAACTTCACGCACGAAAGCTTTGTTCGACGCATCAACAGCGACCTCGCCAACGACCTCGGCAACGTGCTGAACCGCGTACACCGCCTGGTGCTCACCAACTTTGAAGGCAAGCTTCCCGCCGCATCGAACCTGGATGATGCCGCCAATGAAGTCGTCTCGATCGCAAAGCGCGTGATTGGCAACGTGATGGAATGGGTGCCGCAGGTGAAACTTTCGCAGGTGATTGACGAAATCATGTCGCTGGTGCGCAGCATCAACCGCTATCTTGAAATCAAGGCCCCGTGGAAACTCGCGAAGGATCCCGCCGCAAAGGACGAACTCGCAACGGTTCTCTACATTTCTGCCGAAGCCGTGCGTCTCTCGCTGTGCCTGCTATGGCCGGTGATTCCGACCAAGGCTCAGGAAGGCCTAGCCATGATCGGCAGCAAGTTCACCGACGTGAACGACCTCGCCTGGGGCATCCTCAAGGGTGGCGAAGTGTTCGGCGAAGGCAAGCCGCTCTTCCCGCGTATCGAGGAAGAAGTCAAGAAGCAGGAAGTCCAGCAGAAGCCCAAGCAGAACAAGCCGCTGACAGCTGCCGATGTTCCCGCAGCGATGGACCTCCGCGTGGCGCAGATTGTCGAAGTGGCGGACCACCCGGACGCTACTAGTTTGTATGTACTCAAGGTAGATGCTGGCGAAGGCGAGCCCCGCACGATTTGCAGCGGACTCAAGAGCAGCTACAAGGCCGAAGAACTCCAGAACAGAAAGATTCTCCTGTTCGCAAACCTGAAGCCGAGCGCACTCCGCGGCATTATGAGCCAGGGTATGCTTTTCGCAGGCGACCTCGAACCCGAAACGCACAAGTGCAGACTCGTGAGCGTTCCAGAAGACGCAAAGCCGGGTGACCGCGCCCTATTTAAGGGTGTAGCTCCGAGCGAACCGCGTGAACTCAAGGTGAAAGATTTCGAGAAGATCGCGCTTTCCGCAAAGGGTGGCGCCGTGTTCTGCGATACACTCGCACTTGAGGTAAACGGAAAGCCGGTGACCTGCGATGTCGCTGACGGCGCCGGAATACACTAGAAATTCGTAACTTATTGAGCATCAACAATTTACGCACTCATTTTGAATATGGAAGCCGATTGCGGTTTCCATATTTTCTATACTTGTAATCAAGTTGAGTAAACGACCTACGACATTTGTAGGAACAGCCGTCTTTGCCACGGCTGTTGTTGGCGCCATTGCCCTTGGCGTCTGGTTTGCGCGTGCGCTTTTCGAGCGAATTTTGTCCACTCCGCACACTTTTGCAGGCGTCACAATTACCCCCTACGGCCATAGCATGGAAAACCTGCTGGTCCACCATTTCGATTCCGTCCGCATATCCGTAGACGGGACCGAAATCAAGGTCGCTAATCCAGACCTGGACATCACCCTGCTTGGAAGCGCAAGGGGAGCCAAATTGCAAGTCGACTCCGTCATCGCGGTAATCCAACTCCCCAGCGATTCCGGAATGCAGAATACCGACGACGCCCAAACCGGCCCACCAAAATTACCCGACAACCTGAACATACCCGTTTTAGTCCAGCTTGATGTCCAGAATGCCCAGGTCATGTTATCGGACGGCAAAGGATGGCAAGCAAAAAACATTTCAGCAAGAAACCACGGCGGAAAATCCGTTCAGCTCAATGTCCAGGAAGCCACAGGCGACTTCTTGCCCTCAGCCACAAGTATCGCCCTGAATGCCAACTTCGAAACCCAGAAACTGAAACTCAAAGGCAAGGTAAAAACGAAGTCGGACTCCCTGAACGTCAATATCGAGGCACCCAAGGACAATCTGACCTCGCTGAAGACTTCCACGAACATGACGATTAGCAATCCCAAGGACTGGATTCCCGTTGAATTGCCCGACATCGTTCCCAAGATTGAAAAACTGAAAGTTTCCGCAGACGCGACCGTTGACCTGCAAAAGAAACGCACCACCTACAACGCAACCATCAAGACCAGGGTCGGGGAATTCTGGCCATTGCTGCCAGAAGATGTCTCTATAAAGCTTGCGGGAGACCAGAACAATTTGGACATAGATATCCTCCTGAAGAACGACGAGGGAGGAAGCATCAAGCTGAACGGCTCCTTTGACAAGAATATGAACGGTTTTATGACGGGGCGCGTCAAACAGATGAGTGCCGAATTCGGTCCTCAGATGATGCCGATGGACATGGAAATCAAGTCCGCGGAATTGCACGATAAAAAAATCAATGTATCCGTAGAAACTAGACAAGGTTCTCTCGTAGACGGGGCCATCGATCTTAGCGATTCCCTCATGATTACATTCACTGGAGACATTTCCCCTTACGAACCATGGGCGTTGGACTGGACGCAAGGAAACCTGACCTTAGGGGCGCGTTCCAAGGTATACGGAGCTTTCGACGGGCACTCGCTCAAGATTCTAGCCAAAATCAATTCCATCGTGAACGCCTACCACATTGCTGCCGACTCGCTACAGGTGTCATTGGATCTCAACCTCAAGGGCATCGATTTTTCGAACGGGATCATCTATTCCCCCAAAGAAACTTTCGACTTCAACGGAGATGTCAAATGGGACGATCCGCATCCGCACACCTCTTGGAACGTTTCGCAGCGGAACGGCGGCAAGGCTAGCGCCTACGTGAACATCGGAGACACCATCGCCCTTGATGTAGAAGCGGACCACGTCGTCTTTGCAACAATCCCCTTCTCCGATATCGATCTCGACAAAAAAATCAATGGACTCGTCACGGGTAAGTGGAGTCAGGATTTTGACCACAACATCGGAAGTGCAGAAGTATCTATTGACGGACGCCTCGACGCCTTCAAACTGGGGGCCGAAGCGGCGGTCCGGCAAAATGGCGATACGATTTTCATAGACAAGTTCGATGCGACACATGACAGGAATACGGCGACCGCCACAGGGGCGTTCATCCTGCCGAACGATTCCAACCCCGACTTCCACACCTCCGGATTCTTGCCGGTACAGTTACTCTACGCCAACATATCTTCTCACGAGTTCAGCATTCCCTTGCTACTGGAACCCCTGAACGACAGCACCTTGACCTCGGGCATGCTCAACGGCGACCTGAGCTACAAGCAAGGCAACAAGCTCATCGGCAACCTGGACTTCTACGACATCAAGTTCAGGAGCATTCCCCCCGAACTTTTCAACATACGCAAGCTGAACATTTTTGCCGAAAACGACAAGGTCGAACTCAACTCCTATCTCGACATCGGCGGGGGCGGCTGGACGGGCAACACGCAAGTCATCATCAACAACGTCTTTAACGAAAAGCGACATGTCAGTTTCTCGCACGGTAGCGATAACGGAGGAACCCTCTGGGCCGAGGGATTTATCGACAACGACTTCATTTTCAACGGAACCATTGACGCCAACGGCTCTTGGTTCATTCCGGGAACCGTCAGCGAAATCAAGAATACCGACCTGCACATCGACATGACGGCGGAACTCAAAAAAGGACTCAAGGGTATCACCGCCGATCTACGGGTAGACTCCACCATTTACGAACCTCCCAGGACCAAGGTTCAGTTCCCCATCTATATGCGTGGACATCTTGAAAATGGACTCTTGGACATCAACGAAGCACGCACCCAGAACGACAGCGGCGAAGTCATCTCGGCCAATCTGCAGTTTAGCCTTGACAGCATGAAGCTGATGGGCATCGATATCAATTCAGACCGATTCACCATCCAGTCCGGCAGTCACTGGCTTCTGCTCGAAAACATGCACAGCCACACGACCGACAACGAAGACGAGCTGCTCATTACGGCAAACATTCCTCAGATTTCATACAAGTTTAACGACGAAGTCTATGGCCAGGCCGAAGCGAAAGCGCGTGGCGATATTGGCTTCAGCATTCCGCACGGCCGCGAAGGACTCATCAAGAACAATACGATTACCGGAAATATCGTGATTGACAAGGCCGTATTCTACAGGAATTTCGACATCGACATCACGCCGTCGGCCCTAGACAAGTACCTGACCATGTTCAATAATTTTGTCGCCAGGTTACGAAAGACTGGCGCACAAGAAGAAAAGATTTCTGTTGCAAGCCCTATCAACCTGTCCCTGCATGTCAGCGACTCACAGATGGACTCCATCGCCGTGGTCACCCCGTTTGCCACCTTCCCGCTTTCCATGGACATTTGGGTACTTGGCAATACCGTGCGTCCCCTATTGCGCGGCGATATCACCAACACAAACAGTGGTTTTATCGGAGTCAGGGAAGTATACGAATTCGAGTTGAACAACCTTCTGATTTCCTGGAACGACGTTCCGTGGCAAAACGGCGTCATCGACGTATCCAGCAGCCAGGAACTTCCCTACTGCTCCGAGACTTCCGAAAAAGAAAAGGAGACCTGTCCCATCAATCTGGATCTCCAGGGAACGATCACCAACCTGCAGGCGGTACCATCGTCGAACTGCGGCGGAGAATCGTCGGCGGCATCGATTTACTACAACATTTTGCTAGGTTGTATTGCAGAAGACAACGGCGAAGAAACCGACTGGAACAAGCTTGCAGGTAAGGCAATCGGCAAGGTCATCTCGTCGACTGCGAACAAGACCCTTGGAGGCGACTACATCGGTGATATCGACATGAAGGTGATGCTTTTCGAAAACAACACCACGAGTGACAAGGATTCGAGCTACTTCAAGGTTCCGGTATCGCTTGACCGTTGGGTAAGGAACCTCAGTCTCATTTTCGGCTACACGCAAGACCAGAGCAGCGAAAACCGTACCTACGACCAAGCCTTGCAATTCGGGGTCAACTACACGCTCCCCGTGTTCCAGGAAGCGGAATACTCGCACAAGAACCATCTTTCGCCATCGCTCGAACTGAACGCCATGCTGATTTCAAAACAGTACCTGACCAACACGGGTACCGAAAGCAGTGAAACATCGCGTATCGAGAAAAATATCGATATTGACTACACCTATCGATTCTGGAATCCCTGTCTGCTCGGACTTGGCCGCTGCGAAACAATGCAAAACAAGGACAAACCGAAGGAGGAATCCAAATGAGAATAATTTTACTCCTTCTTTTGTTCGTAACAGCATACTGTCTTGCCGAAGAAGATAAGCACCCTTGGTACTTGAATATTCGAGGCAACAAGGCATTCTCGAGTTTTCAGCTGGAAGAACAGCTGGATGTTCCCGAAGAATTCGGCATGATGGATACTACCAAGCAGGATTTCATGATGCGCCTCTCGCTCGAAAACATCAAGGCGCTCTACTATTCGCGAGGTTTCTACAGCTTGGACATTTCCATGGAAATCCAGAGGGACATCATTTCGGCAGACAGCGTTGTCCGCGGATATTTCATCAGCTTTCGCGACGGTGAACGTTATCGTTTTGACGGAATCAAGCTGATTGCGCCACCAGAAAGAACCGTCGACATAGACACAAGCGGACTGAACACGGCGCAAGACCACTACTATAATCAGGAAGATATCGGCGAAGACATGGAGAACATCCAGAAGGCTTACCGCCGAGAAGGATACTTGCACGCCACCCTTTCTTCCGTAGAGTTCCTGGATACCGCGCAAAAGAAAATCCGCGTTGAAATCACCGTAGATCCCGGAGCAAAAGTCATCATGGGCAATATGGTGAGCGGAAGTTTCCGTTCCCGTGACAAGCGCAACAGGCAAGACACAATCAAGGAAGCCGGACTGACCGACACAACCTGGCTTTCTTCGCTGTGGAAAATTCCCCAGGGTGAAATTATCGACGGTAACCAATACCACTCCTTCAGATCGAAACTCTACTCGACACAGTTATTCACCCAAATCAAGATGCGCGATTCCCTCCGCCAAGACGGCCTTTCGGATGTTTACCTGGAAGCCACCGAGCGCATTCCCGGAGAAATGCGTTACGGATTCTTCTACGAAGAAATTTATGGTTTCGGAGCACATGCATCTGCCAAGCACAAAAATTTCTTCGGGCACTTCCACGAATTTTCAACCAGCGCCATCGTGGCCCAGCACAAGCAGGAGGCTTCCGTTGGTTATGCAAACCCGCTCCTTTTCGGGACCTCGTTCAGTTTCATTCCGACTGCCATCCGCTTTGAAGATCATGTCACGCTGAACCACGAAAAAATCAATCCGCCCGCCTACCCCGACAGCCTAGAAGAACGCTACGAAGTCATCAACCGTGCAGACTTGACCTTCGGCATCACCAAGCACATCCGCTTCCGTGGCACGCTCGATACCCGATACGTGAACAAGAACGAAGACAAACTCTTCAAATTGAAAGCAGAAACCGCCCTCACCTTTGACTATACCGACGACTACTTCAATCCGGTTAAAGGGATACGACTTGCACCGACATTCGGCGCGGGTTCTAACTGGAACGGAAACATTCAAAATCTGACGATGGTTGGCGACCCCTACACTTATGGCGAACTCACTGTAAACCTGTACCATCCGTTATTCTGGACATTCAACGGAGCCGTAAGCGGAAGCGTCGGCAAATTCTTCGCCAAGGCACTCGAAGACGACGCACGCGTATTTTACCAGGGCGGTTCGCGTTCCGTCCGTGGCTACCGATTCCGCAGCATTTATGCCAGCTACACCGACTCCGTTTGCGTCGATGACGACTGCACCAAACAGAAGGAACGCATCAACACCGGCCTCACGCCACTTTATTACCGCCTAAACGAAGAAATCCGCTGGACATTCCCATGGAAATCGTGGCAACGCTGGCAAATCGTGCAATTCTACGACTGGACTCTCGTGACCGACAACGAAAGCATCTACGCCAAACGCGAAAGCGAAAGCCTCGGACTCGGCGTACGTTACCGTTGGCAGTTCCTGACCTTCCGTCTTGATTACGCCTTCAAGAAGGATTTGAGCAACTGGAGTCCGGAAGCATTTGGCTGGGGCAGGTTCGCGTTCGACCTGTCGCAGACATTCTAGGCGGCAGGGCCGCAGTGAAAAGTGTGGAGTGTGATGTATGAAATGTGAAGTGTGGAGTGTGAAATGAGGAAGGTGAAGCAAATCATTTCACATTGTTCATCTTTTTCCTGAAACTACATCTCGGTATAATTTCGCAAGATCCGCTTTTTCGCACATGACATCCGCATTGATTCCTGCCGCGGCAAGCGCCGCACGAATTTGTTCTAAAGATGCAGACGATTCTATTTTGAAGGATGTTTCCTGAGCAGCAATATCGGCCACGCGTCCGCTTTTTAGCAGCTGGCCACGATCAATAATTGCGTAATCCGTCGCTTCTTCTTCCATTTCGGCGAGGATATGCGAACAGACGATTGCCGTGCCACCTTCTTCTTTTCGCCAATCGGCAAGCAGCGACCACACCGTTTCGCGAGACATGGGATCGAGATTCGCCACCGGTTCGTCAAGAATCAACAGGCGCGGCGCAGGTGCCATCGCACGCAGCAGCTGCACCTTCTGGCGATTTCCGAGCGAAAGGGCGGACATACGGGTTTCAAGAGAAGGCAATTCCAGTTTCCGCGCCAGTTCGGCAATGCGTTCGCGAGAAACAGATTCATTCCAAGAATCAATACGCGCCGCATAAAAGCCGACAAAGTAATCTATGTATTCCGATATGGAAAGCTTCGGATAAATTCCCGGATTTTCAAGCAAAATACCACAGGCTAGCGGATCCAGAAAACCATTTGCCCCGCGAACATCCGCGGAAACATCAAGCGAGCCCGAGAACTTCGAAAAGCGTCCGCAAAGCAGTCTAAGCAAAGTCGTCTTGCCGGCCCCGTTAGGGCCGAGAAGCGCAAAGAAACTCCCCTGCGGAATTTCAAGCGACACACAGGAAAGAGCGTCCGCATCCGATTTCGGATAACGGAACGTCACAGAATCGAGAGCAATCAACGGGCGTTGCAGCAACGAATCCATCGCAAATCCTATTTGCAGAATTCCTTGACCGCTTCGGCCGGATTCTTGATCAAGTGAAAGACATCCTTGTTGTTACGAACCGCTTCCATCTGCACCCGTTCAGAAGCGCGCTGCAGGTACTGGATGCAACGCGGATCGGTTCGTACGGCTGCAAGTTGCACGGCCTCGGTACGATTCTTGATACTCACATACTCAAAGGCACGGTAATCCTGCTTGACCGCGGCAACAACGATAGCAGCCGTCGGATGTTCAATTTCTTGCAAATAGGTCCAGTCACGTTCCACTGCAGCCATCAGAACGGCTTCACCTGGATGACGGACAAATTTGAGCGCATCGACATTCACGCGAACCGCCTCGGCCCACAATTCGTCACTTGCGTTATCAATCTTCTTCACGATTTTCCAGTCGCTACGCACAGCGGCCTTGAGAAGTTCAGGATTCGTCACGAACTTCAGAATGTTCGGGTCGCCGTTCACCGCGGCAAGGAGCGCGGGTTCGTCGAGGGCGTTGAGCGCCGCCTTCAAATCTTCACAAAGGCCATTCTTGATGTAGAGAATCGCCTGCACGTTCTGCTCGAACGCCGCCTTCTGCACGGCAGCCGTCGGGTTCTCGATAAGGCTGATGGCATACCAGTTGAGTTTCACCGCCTCGAGCTGCTGTTCTTCGGTCGGGTTCTCGATTTTCTTGATTTCAGTCCAGGACTGCATAAAACCTCTTGTTTATGCGGTAAAGATAATAAAAGGTGCGAAGCATGGGGTCGCCTTGCTCATGCAAGGCTTTGAGGTCGGCGCCAAAGCGCCTTTGAGGTCGAAGGAAAATGCAAAAAAGCGGTCCGTCAAACGCGAACCACTTTTTCAATATCTTGCGCCAAAGGCGCCATTATTTTACTCAAAGGCCCGAAGGTCCGCGCTCACGCCTCAAAGGGAGCGTAGCGACCGAGCTCATAGCCCAAGTAATTTTGCTCCGCAAAATTACTTATACAGCGGGTGCTTCTTGCAGAGTTCGACAATTTCCTGACGGATCTTGGCAAGAGCAGCATCGTCGTCCTTGGCCTTGATGCAGCGGTCGATGATGCGGGTCACTTCGCGGGTGTCACTCTCGTCAAAGCCACGGGTCGTGATAGCGGCAGTACCGAGACGCACTCCGGACGGGTCCATCGGCTTGCGCGGATCGAACGGGATGGTAGAACGGCTGCAGGAGATGCCGACCTTTTCCATCGCGACTTCGGCTTCCTTACCGGAAACGCCCTTGGAGGTCATGTCCACCACGATGAGGTGGTTGTCGGTACCGTCGCTGATGACCTTGTAGCCGAGCTTCATCATTTCGTCGGCCATGGCCTGAGCGTTCTTGATGACGTTCTTCGCGTAGGTCTGGAATTCCGGCTGCAAAGCTTCGAGGAATGCAACGGCCTTACCGGCGTTGATGTGGTCATGCGGACCACCCTGCATGCCCGGGAACACGCCCTTGTCGATTTCCTTGGCCAAAGATACTTCCTTGAGTTCGCCCTTCACCATCTTCTGGATGGTGCGGTCCTTGCACATGATGATAGCGGAACGCGGGCCACGGAGAGTCTTGTGGGTCGTGGTCGTCACGATGTCGAAGTACGGCACCGGAGAATCGATAGCCTTACCGGCAATGAGGCCTGCGACGTGAGAAATGTCAGCCATGGTGAGGGCGCCCACTTCGTCGGCGATTTCCTTGAAGCGCTTCCAGTCGAGGTTGCGGCTGTAGGCAGAGAAACCGGCGAGAATCATCTTCGGCTTTTCGCGGAGAGCAATTTCGCGGACCTTGTCCATATCGATGCGGCCCGTTTCCTTGTCGACTTCGTACTGCACGAAGTTGTAGAGCATGCCGGAGAAGTTCACCGGATGGCCGTGAGAAAGGTGTCCACCGTGGTCGAGCTTAAGGCCGAGGACCTTGTCGCCCGGTTTGAGGACGGCGAAGTACACGGCGGCGTTGGCCGGAGAACCGGACAGCGGCTGGATGTTCACGTGGTCGCAACCAAAGAGCTTCTTGCAACGTTCGATGGCCAATGCTTCCATCTTGTCGATCACTTCGTTACCACCGTAGTAGCGCTTGCCCACGTAGCCTTCGCTGTACTTGTTGGTCAGCACGGAGCCCATGGCTTCCATGACGGCCTTGGAGGTGTAGTTTTCGGAAGCGATGAGTTCGATGCCATATTCCTGGCGTTCGGCTTCTTCCTGGATGATGTTGTAGATTTCCGGATCGGTCTGTTGCAGTGTAGATTTGAGCATTTAGCTACTCCTTGATTTGTACGCGCCAAATATAGCAATTTTCAGGGTTTATAAAAAACTACTTGGTCAAACCGAAGCGCAACGGGCGTTCGCCCTTCACGCGAAGCACATATACACCGCGTTCCAGGTCCATCAAATCGACCGATTCGCCCGCAAACACCATACCGCTCTTCACGATGCGGCCTCTCAAGTCGGCAACGGCATACGGACGTTCGTTCCCACCTGTCAAATAGAAACTGCGATTATCTTCACCCATCTTAAGCTGAGACGGCCTTGCCAAGGCAAGTACAATGCGCTCGGGACCTGCCGGCTTTTGCGTCTGGGCATATAGGAAATTAAAGACCTTGTTTTGAACATTCTTCGTTTCTGCAGGATCGTCATAGAATTCATGGGGCTGGCCATCCACAAAATAGGTATCGTGTTCCACCCCGTTTGCAGTAAGCACCGAGTCTATGACATAGCTTCCGTAAAGAGTCGGAGTGTTCACATGGAATGCAAGAGCGCCAATCGATGCTGCCGCCGCAGGCATCAAATTTTCAAGTACGCCAGCAATGTTGCTCAAGGGGCGAGCGGTCTTAAAAACAACCGTACTGTCGGCCTTTCCATGCACCAAGAGCACCGGTTTCTTGACATCTTCAATAATTTTCGGGTCATGAACCGCACCCCAAAGAGCCGCCACCGCATTAGCCTGGGCATTTGCCCCCTGCACGCCATAAGCATCAAGCCCTCCCAAGTCCGGCACGCTCCTTGCTGCCGCAGGAATTTCGGATTCCTTGTCCATATAGATGTTTTCGAGCGAAAGAATTGCCCCCGCGCTGTTTCCAATCAGATAAACACGTCCCGGATCGACGCCCAACTTGTCCGCATTCATCCTGACATAGCGAACCGCAGCACGCACATCCTGAATTCCGCGATAAACGGTTCTCGAGAAATCAAGGCTATCAACGGTCAGAGCCTTGTCTTTAACCACCGCCGTAATACCCAGGCGGTATTCCACGGCAACAGCAACATAGCCACGAGCAGCCAAGGAATCACAATAGGTAATTGAATGCTGGTCGTAATCGTTCTTAGACCCCGCAGCAAAGGCTCCACCGTGCATCACCAAGACCGCCGGCCTTTTCTTTTCGGAATCGTTTTTCGGCTTGTAAATATCCATATGCAAATTGACACTGGTCAAGTCAGTCTCATTTTCGTAGAGATAGACCGGCATGCCATCGTTCATTATAGCATAGGTCAAAAGCCCAAGCGAAATCGTATTCAGTTTCTTGAGGTGTTTTACACCGGAGGCATAGACGACGTCCCTTTCGACAGAAACATCGAACATTCGGTCTTTGTAGCGTTCTCCTGCGCCTGCAAAGGCTATCAAGCATGCCAATAATAAAGCATTTTTCTTCATATAATCTCCTTACGCACAAAATATAGCTAAAGGAAATTATTTTGTCTATAAAGAGGCTGTCAAAATTTCGGTTTATTTTCAGCCGCTCTTTGAGCCTCGATTTCTTTCTGCTTGCGTAAGATCTGCTCGCGAGCAAGCTCCGCCTTCGTCTTCTTTTCCGCGAACAAATTATCTAAAGCGGAAACAGCCTTACCATCGGCATCTTTCGCACGTGAATTGAAGAACATCGCCAACAAGAAAAAGACCACCAGATAAAGTCCCACCGCCGACAGGAGTGCTACGATTTCAGAACCCGAAGCCGATTCCACCTTAAGGTAGAGAACAATCGACAGGGGGATTGCAAGCATAAACAAAAAAGCCGGCAGTTTTTCTTTCATACCGGCTAAGATAAAAAATTATGAAAGATCGTCTGGTCCTTGCACGGGCAGAAACAGCTTGTTTCAGCGGGAACCGCTCTCGTTTTTCAACCTGAGTACAAGCGAAACATCAGCAAGCCCCGATTCATACTTGTAATCAGGAACGAATCCAACCGCATGGTCAGCAAAATCTGAATCCGAGCCCCCTGCCGAGAACTTGTTTTCGACCATATTCACAAAGCCGACCGTCGAATCAACCGGAGAGCCATCTTCGTTGTACCACCGGTAAAGCGTCACGGGCAACTCATTGTTGAACACATTCTTTTCGATCAGGCAACGCGCCGCATCGGAACAGACCACGCCCGACTTTTCTACAGAGTCGAAGAAATTATTGTAAGCATGCAGTTTTCCGCCGTGAGCAAGAATTCCGTCTCGAGAAAGTCCCGCAAAATAATTGTGATGCATGGTCAAGCTCTGCGCCGTATCCATAATGATGTCAGCCGCCAGGCCAAACAGGACACCGGTCTGTGCATTTTCGAAGCGCGACCAAGAAATCGTCACGTTGTGGGAACCTCGTTTTACATCGAGTTCCACCAGCGGGTATTCTTCGAACACGCAATGGTCGACCCAGACATGATGCGTTCCATTATGGAGCGAAAGCGCTCGGCGTGAACTCGTATCCTGTACCGTAATAGCGGGTGCGGTAAATGTCAGGTTTTCAAAAATCAGATTGCTAGATTCCTGCGTCAGAATCCCCATACCCGTAATGCGGACATCTCGCCCACGGCCGTCAAAAGTCTTATCGGAACCGAGGCGAAGCGGAGATTCCAAATTGTAGGTGCCGCTCTTTTCGAACAAAATCCATGTTGGACCTTCCTTGTAGGCGCACTCACGAAGTGAACCCGGAGCAATCACGGCGGACGTTTTCGCATTTCCGGCCGAATCCACCTCGGTCGTATCTTCGACAATCACATAGTCTTCAGTCGTTGTTACGACACAGATTTCGCCTTCGGCAGCAGAGATATTTCCTAAACTATCGGTCACGCCAGCCGCACCGAGCACGCCCACGGCATAACCGTCAACTTGAGCAAGGAGTGCGGCATGTTCGTTCCAGTCGCCATTCGGGACTTCCGTGGCTACCGATTCAACAGACCCGGTCACCTGAACCACGGAATCGGAGCAGTCTACGTACAGAGTGTCGCCCGTAGTTGATTCTACCTTGGCCGAATTGATCGTCTGCGGGTCACCGAACAGGACCTCAAAACTTCCCGTCGGCAAGGAGTCGATTACGAAATGTCCCGTACTGTCGGGAACTACATAACGGTCAAGGCCTGCGATACGAATCACCGGCGTTGATTCACCAAGCAACACAAAGCCCTCGATCGACGAAAGTTCAACAAGCTTGATCGTATCAATTACATTAGAAGAACTGGAATCAAGAGCAACACTGTAAACGGCGCCCGTTGCATCGGATCCATCCACATGGCGGGCTTCAACCGTGTATGCGCCCGGTTCCATCGGAATTTTCACGAAGCCATTTTCATCGGTTTCGATCCATTCCGCTTCGGTCGCCTCTTCTGCCAGGAAATCGTCCGGAAGCGCACGCACGCGGGAATAAGCGGCATTTCCCGACACCTGAATCTGCAGCGCAACAACCGTCGATTCCGCCTCGGTACCGCCGGCAACATTCTTGTCATTGCTACAAGCTGTAAACGAACCTGCAAGCAAAGCCGACGCAAGCAAACTTTTATACAAATTCTTAAGCATCGGCAGCACCCCCTTCGGCATTTCTTAAGGTTTCGGTCAATCCATCCTTGAGTTCCGTCGCCTCGTTCGCATCAACGACAACCTGCGATTCGCCTTCGGTCATTTCAAGTCCGCGAATACGGCGCTTGCGCCCGCGTCGCTGCGGTGGCGGATACGGGTCTGAAAGCGGGAACAGTTGCATACCGAGCTGGAACACCCGATTGGGCTTTTCGCACTGGCCCACCTTCGCCAAGACTTCGCGCCTAAAGCGACGCACCATTTCGACCAGTTCCTTGTAAGTCGGCTCGTCGCAGGCAAAGGCCAGCGTCGACAAATTGCGTTCACCGCGTTCAAAACGGTCCATGGCGTCTTGCGCCACATTCAAGTTCTGCTGAATGTAAGAGTTGACCGCCGTACTGAAAGATTCAGACCCGCTCGAAATCAGGCCCTGCGTCTGTTCGTAAAAGCCCGTCGCCTCGTTTTTCTTGATCATCGAGAGGCGTTCCAGCAACGCAATCGAAGACTTAACCTGCGAAGCCGTAATCGGCGGGCGCACCATCAGGCCAAGCGCCGCGTCATCGCCCACATACGGGTAAAAGGTCACCAATTCGCGGATGACCGCATGGTACCAGTGGTCAAAGTATTCGAACTGGTCCTTGGCCACATTTTCGACCTTGCATTCCTTGGTGGCCACCAGCTTTTCCAGGTACTGACGGCTTTCGGAATGGTTCTTCGCCTGGTTGAACGCCACCATGTCGGCAAAGTAGGCCTTTTCGCGGTCATCATTACAAAAAATATCGGCAAACACCGAAACCAGGCGACTGGTCAGGTTGCGCTTGCCCTGCAGAATCTTGTTGAACATCGACGCATCAAACCCGGCGCGGTCAGCAATGTAGCGATGGCTGAAGCGCCAGTCACCCTTATGGCGCTCTTCATAGGCGTCACGCAAGAATTCGCGGTAGTTCAAGTATTCAAAAAGATTCACCATATTAAAAATCCAATAAAAAGAACCGAGCGCAAAATGCTCCCGGTTACTAATATAATAAATATTCAGCCAAAAAGTCTACATTTTTTAAATAAAAATGTCTACAGTACATAAAAGAACTTAGTTGACAGAACTTAGAGCTTAGAAAAAAAATAACCTAAGTTCTGCAGCTATACGAAACTTAGAACTTTAGCTCTATAGTTGAGTTATCCTCTATGGGGAGCAGCGATCTAAGTTCTAAGCTCTATTTAACGGCTTCGAAACCACCGGACGAATGCGCTTACCGCACAGCGTCACGATAATTCCCGCCTGCGCAAACATGTAGTAAGCCGTATCGCGGCCGTTGTTCAGCGTGGACTTCGGGTCATAATCGTCCTTGGTCACGAACACTTCGGCAACGCCCGAAAGGCTAATATCCAAAGAGCAGCGTTCACAAGGGAAACCGATCACGTAGAGCTTGGAGCCGGGAGGAACCTTGCCGCGGGCATAGTGCAATGCGTTGATTTCGGCATGCACCATGAACGGGTACTTGTTGGCCTCGAACTCGTGGTGGCTCAGGACCTCGCCCGAATCGGCATCCAGCAAATCGTACGCCAGCAGTTGCTTTTCGCGGGTGTACGGCACCGTCTCGTCGTCGAAACCAGCCGGAGCGCCATTGTAGCCCGTGCTGATCACGCGACCGTCGGCACTCACCAGCACCGCCCCCATCTGGGTATTCTGGTCTTTAGAAAGGCGCGCCTGCGCGCACATCATCTGGGTATAGACTTCGTCACGAAGCTTGCTGCGAGATTGAGAATTATTCATGTGGGATAATATAGTAAGAGTAGACTGTAGGAAGTAGGCAGTAGACAGTGGTTTGCAGGCAAAGCGAGAATACAGAAAAAGCCCGCCGGGCGCGTACCCGACGGACTTCTTCAATTTTCATCCCGCTAAGTATAAGCGAGCAGAACGAGGCGTGGTTGCGCGTAGCGTACAAACAAGACCGTTCGGCTCTACAGCAAATAGGTACCTACGACATCGCCTCACTCTCGCAAAAAACGCCTCGTTAATACGAGGCGCTTTATTGCTCACAATTAAAATGTTCACTACAACCAGTTATACTTCTTTCCGAAAGCTTGGATAAGCGAGTATAGCGAGGCCGCAGACCCCGAAGCTGTACAACTAGTACAGCGAGAGGGTCGAGAACGAAGCTAGACGAAGCTTAGACAACTTTCGTCATGCCGCTCATGCGTTCGCGGAGCCAAGCACCGACCTCTTCCACCGGATGCTGACGGATGTTCTTGTTCACCTTGATGAGCTCTTCGTTATCCACAGCAGTGGTCTTGCCTTCGCCGTAGATAGCGCCGATGTCGTCCTTCTTCACTTCATTCTTCATGAAGTCGGCGAGCAGAGGCACGCACTTGTTGGCGAACAGGTAGCAACCGTATTCGGCGGTGTCGCTGATCACGCGGTTCATTTCGTACAACTTCTTACGAGCGATGAGGTTCGCGATAAGCGGAGTCTCGTGGAGAGATTCGTAGTAGGCGCTCATCGGCTTGATGCCCACGGAGCACATGGTTTCGAATGCGAGTTCCACACCGGCCTTGATCATGGCGGTCATGAGAACGCCGCGGTCGAAGTATTCCTGTTCGGTGATGACCTTGTCGGTAGCTTCGACCTTTTCGAATTCGAGCTCGCCCGTTTCGCCACGCCACTTGAGCAAATCCTTGTCGCCGGCTTCCCAGTCCACCATCATGGTGCTGGAGAACTTGCCAGAGATGATGTTGTCCTGGTGTTCCTGGTAGAGCGGCTTCATAATCTTCTTCATCTTTTCGGCGAGTTCCGTTGCGCGGATCTTGGCCGGGTTGGAGAGACGGTCCATCATGTTGGTGATGCCGCCATGCTTCAGAGCTTCGGAAATGGTTTCCCAGCCGTACTGGAGCAGCTTGACCGCGTAAGCCGGTTCAACGCCGAATTCCTTCACCATCTTGTCGTAGCAGAGGATGGTGCCGGTCTGGAGCATACCGCAAAGGATGGTCTGTTCGCCCATGAGGTCGGACTTCACTTCGGCAACGAAAGAGCTTTCGAGAACGCCCGGACGGTCGGCATGGAGGCCAGCGGCGTAAGCCTTGGCGTAGTCCCAACCCTTACCTTCGGGGTCGTTTTCCGGGTGCACAGCGATAAGGCAGGGCATACCGAAACCGCGAACGTATTCGCTACGGACTTCGGAACCCGGGCCCTTCGGGGCGACCATGATCACGGTGATGTCCTTGCGGATTTCCTGGCCTTCTTCAACGATGTTGAAGCCGTGGCTGTAAGAGAGGGCTGCGCCCTTCTTCATGAGCTTCATGATAGCCGGGATCACGTTGTGGTGCTGCTTGTCCGGTGTGAGGTTGCAAACGAGGTCTGCATCCGGAATCATTTCTTCGTAGGTACCGACCTTGAAGCCGTTTTCAGTAGCGTTCTTCCAGGACTGGCGCTTCTGTTCGATGGCTTCCTTGCGGAGCGTGTAAGAGACGTCGAGGCCGCTATCGCGCAGGTCAAGACCCTGATGGAGACCCTGGGCACCGCAACCGACGAACACGATCTTCTTGCCCTTGAGGGCTTCAACACCACGGCTGAATTCAGAATGTTCCATGAAACGGCAGTGGCCAATTTCTTCGAGTTGGCGACGCATAGGGATAGAATTGAAATAATTCATTTTTTGAACCTCTGTTAATTAGAATGTTTCCGGGGGGAAAGATAGCATTTTAGTGGTTAGTGATTAGTGATTAGTGATTAGGAATCGCGCAAGAAAAGTGCAAAAAACGTCATTCTGAGTGAAGTGCGAAGTACGAAACGAAGAATCCAGTCCCGAATTACACAAAAGGGGGAAGCCTCCCCCTGTTTTCGGCCCCGACTCAGCCTGCTCCGCACGCTCGCATGGCCGTTCCGGAATGTTCGCTTTGCGGCCAGGCTATCGACGGGTCCTACACCACCCCCACGCCTAGTGGCTCCGCCCCTAAAACCCCGAATTACGTCATTGCGAGGAGTGCAACGACGAAGCAATCCATTCTCATTGTCATGCCCGATTTAGTCGGGCATCTCCTTTTCTACTCAAACAAAGTAAACTACACCAAAGCAAGCGAAATCATAATAATCGCTTTTTTAGTTCTTTACGCAGCGAACTGAATTCCCGTGGCTCTTGTAGGTGGGGGACAGACTCGCATCGGAGAAGACGTTGTTCATGCCTAAAAAGTACGCGTTGTCTTCACCATACTCAGACGCACTCCAGAAACGCGCGTTGCGGCCCTCATCGCAGTAGTAAGACCCAACGTCGCTCCAGCTGCCTGCAGGCAACGCGGAAAAGCCGAACTCGTCCTCGCCGTTACCTTCTGTGCGACTGTCTCTATTGATCCAGCCGCTCTGAGTTTTGAGAGCCCAGCTCGCAGTTCTATACCCCCCCACCGCCATGAACAAGGCATTCCACTCTGCATATGTTGGCAAGTGCCAGTCCGGCGGACAAACCCCGTACACAGTGTCTGGCATGGCGCAGGTCTTGCCGTCACCGCAATCCAAAGGGTTCTCTTCATCGGACGCCAATGCCACCGAGTCAATCGCCGCCGCCCAGGTATAAAGGCGACCGGCCACGTCGCAGTTGGCGGCCACGTCGTTGTAGCACCAGGATTTACCCTTGAGACTCGTGGTCGTTACACTGTCGGCGTAGTTCAGATTTTCAGCCATCCATACCAAATCACCAATTTCCACAGTCTTGTAGACCTTGCCATCACGGCTATCGGTCATGGAGCCGTAGTCAATATCAGGGTTAAAGCGGCATTCCTTCGGCACATCCCAGCTCCAACCCGTTTCGCCCTCCAAGAGCGCCGAACAATTTATCCCGCTTGCAGAACTACTACTGGACTCTATTTTTTGTCCGGATGAACTAGACGTCCCTTCACCCTCGCTACAACTTGATATCTCGACCAGGCTAGAGCTCGACAGCTCATCAGCAGAACTGCTGCTGGACACACTCGTTTTGTCACTGCTAGATGACCCTTCGGCAGGCTCACCAACCTTATCAGTGACCTTGCCACTACTCGAAGAAGACGATTCAACAGCCGGTTCATCGTTTTGCCCTGCAGATGCCGACGAACTATCGTCGCACCCGACAACAGCAAACGCCACCAATCCCATCGCAACAAGAAACTTTTTCATAAATCCTCCGGTAACCCGATATAATAAATTCAAAGCAAATGTAATTTATTTCGCCTAAAACGACAAAAAGGCGGCCTCACAGAAGACAAAAACTACGCCACGGTCTTCAGCAGTTCCCTGCCGATACGGCGGAGTTCCTCGTCAATGAGTTTCTTTCTTGCCGAAGAGGGCTTTTTCGTTCCGTTTACGTATGCGGCGAACAGGGGCTGAGGGATTCCCAATCGGCGGGCAAACGCCGAAGCGTTCAGTTCGGGGAACAGCCAAAATATGCGGCCAATGGGATTTGTCTTTTTCGGCGAAAAGAATCCCGAAAGATCCAGGCCTTCGTCCAGATCGTCAAACCACACGCCATCGCAATCTACGCGGCAATTCTCCAACTGCTTTCGCGTAGCCTTCCGCAGCGGTTCGTAATCGCGGATGAGTTCACGCCCGATTCGGCCGTCTTTCAGTTCGACACAAACAGCGTCCTTTTCGACCCAAAGCCTTTTTACATCTTTTTCCGTAATTTCGTTCATCCGTTCGTTCCAAGCCGTTTCTTTCTCTCCGCGCGAGCAGCCTTGATTTCGGCCTCGATTTCTTCTTCGGTCAGATTGTCCACCCCATTTTCATGAGCCTGACGCTGAGCTTCGTGCAAAGCAGCCAAAAGCCCCGTAGGGTCATAAACAGCAGAATTATCGTTAACCATGTGGTTTCCTTTGTTCGGTGTAATGATATTCATAAAATCACGGGGAGAAACAGCAAACCCACAATTTGGAAAGTGTTTCAAGTTTCCTGTCACAAGATAAGCACCTTTATCTTGATGAGCCCTAGCCACATCATAAAAGACAACATCATCGCTATCAGGGAGTTCTATACCAGATGGTGGAACCGGCTGATTTATCGCAAATTTTATAGTATTTCCGACAATATCATTTATTGTTTCTTGCATAAATGAAAATTTTGGACGAGAAAACACCTCCCAATACTCGCGAACTATATTATCATCAACAAGAGGGACAAAACGCCTTTCAACAACACCCCTAAAAACAGAATAAGGAATAGAATACTTATTATGCGCTAGAGCTGCAGAAATTAAAACATTCGTATCGAGCACAGCAAAAATCATTTTTTCTTCCTCTCCATACGAGCGGCCTTAATTTCGGCTTCAATTTCCTCTTCGCTTAGATTCGCAACGCCATTTTTATATGCCTGTTCCTGAGCCGCATGTAACGCATTCAACAAATTAATGCCATCCTGTTTTGTAGGAGAAGGCATTCCCTTCACCTCAAAGGGAATTCCGTTTTCGACAAGAGCACGCTTAAAAAAGATGCGCACAGCCGTGGGTATATCCATTCCAAGGCTTTCAAACAGGTCGGAAACCTGTTTTTTCAAATCATCTTCAATCCTTATTTGCAAAACCGTCATCGGCATACAGACCTCCTGCATTATCATATCAAAATATAGCCATAACAACTGCAAAAAGCAATACTTTTGCAGTTATTTAGCAATTTTCAGTCTCATTCTCTTTAACACAAACGCCGCCCGCATATCACGGACGACTATAATTTAGGGTAGCAAATCCGTTACACACCCCCCTCCCCCAAAAATTATACCATTTGGAATAATACCAAATGGTATAATTTTTAAATCTAGGCAGACGTCACTATTACAGAAAAGGCCAACCTAGTCCTTTACGCAACGAACTGAACAGCCATTGTATTTGGCAGCAATGGAGATCAGATTAGCAACAGAATTGCCGTAGTACAGCCATACAGACCAAACAGTCTCATCATTCTCCGTAGAGCTCCAAAAGTCAGCCTCATCGCTATGGAAGTTGCCATCAAAAGAAGATCTAATGCCCGCAGGTAGCGCGGAAAATCCATATGTATCCGTGCCGTTACCAGAATAGCTCCATTCTTTCCAACCTGTTTTAGACTTGAGAACCTGTCCTACATCCGAGTTCCACGTCTGGCCATTGCGACTGATGGTGCCACCTATGTTCGTGATGAGAGCCTCCCATTCTGTTTCTGTCGGCAAATGCCAACCGCTTGGACAAATTCCATACACTGTGTCGGGCAATGTACAAGCCTTGTAGCTTCCACAATCAATAGACATGTCCCTATAAAGTTCCACAGAATCAATCGCCGCAGCCCATGTATAAAGTCGACCGGTAACATCGCAGTTCTTGGGTTCATCATCGAAGCACCAGCTGCGTTCCAATAAACTCGGAGTTTTGACACTATCGGCATAGTTCAGGTTCTCCGCCATCCATACTTGATTACCAATCTTCACTGTCCTATAAACCTTGCCGTCGCGCTCATCGGTCATAATTCCGTAGTCAATATCAGGATTAAATCGGCATTCCTTCGGCACATTCCAGCTCCACTCCGTCTCTACAGCCAAAAGAGCAGAGCAATTTACACTGCTTGCAGAACTACTTGACTCAATTTTATTTTCGGACGAACTAGACCTATCGGGCTTTTTACCATTGATTATGCCAGAAGAAGACGAGTTATCTTCCTGTTCAACCTTTTCAGAACTTTCAGCAGAATCATCACTAGAAACCGTCGGCGTGGAACAAGCAGCAAAAAAAAACGTGAACATGAGAAGAGTGAAAGAAGTTGCGACATTCGCATTCAGCAAGTTCGCAGCGATGTATTTTTGCATGTTTTTCATAGACATCCCCTAATTTATTTGTCCACTACGCAATGAATCTACATTTTCAACATCAATTTCGCAACAATTTCTGCATTTTTGATACGAATAACGCAAGTTCTTCAGCATTTTCCGCATTTTATCCTTCGAATTTCCAGCCGCAGTCGTTGTGGTAAATCATCTGGCGGGTCATGCCGCCGTCGATGCAGATGTTTTCGCCGGTGATGAAGCCGGCCTTGTCGCTGGCAAGATAAAGCACCATGTTCGCGATGTCCAAGGGGTTCCCGACGCGGCCTGCGGGCTGTTGCGTGGCATCGGGACCTTCATATACTTTGAAATCCGTATCGATCCAACCGGGCGAAATAGAATTCACGCGCACGCGACCTGCAAAACTCACGGCAAGCGCATGCGTGAGGGCTGCAATCCCGCCCTTCGCTGCCGTATAGCTCTCCGTTTGCGATTGGCTCATGCGGTCGCGACTCGAAGAAATGTTTATAATACTTGCACCCGACCCAAAATGCGGCGCGAAAAGTTTCGCGAGGTAGAACGGGGCCGTCACGCCGACCGCCAGCGCGTAGCTGAATTCCTCATAGTTGCACTCGTCAATGCCCTTCATCAGCGGGAGCGCGTTATTCACCAGCACATCCACGTGCCCGTACTTTTCGATAACGAACTGCGCAAACTTTTCGAGGACTTCCTTCTTGGAGAGGTCCCCCACAAAGCAAGGATTCTCGCGAATGTCGATATACGCGACCTTCGCCCCCTCTTTCTCGAATTCACTCACGACGGTAGCGCCAATCCCGTGCGCCCCGCCCGTCACCACGACCACTTTATCTTCAAACGATTTCATGTTGGTAAATATACACTAAAATACAGCGAAGCGCGCGCCCCAACTTGACACGCAAGCCGCATTATCCTATTCTTTCTGCTGATGCTCCAGTATTTCGATGTCACAAGAGATGCCCCCTGGTTTCCGCAGGTCAAGGCGCTGTACGAATCGGCGTTCCCGGCGAACGAACGCATCCCGATAAAGCATTTGCTCAATGACAAAATCAGGCGGGAATTCTGGGCGTTTTTCGACAAGGAGGAAGGCGAGAATCACGCTGAAGTCGGGAAAGAAATTGCCGCGGCTCCCATGTTCTGCGGGTTCTCGAACTCCATCACGCACGGGAGCATCACGAACATCGTCTATTTCGCAGTCGTTCCAGAACTGCGCAGCCGCGGGTACGGTTCGCAAATTTTGCAGGCCATCCGCAGGCAACACCCCGACACGCGCATTGTCGTCGATATCGAAGTCGAAGAAGATTCCAAGGACGCCGAAGAACTTGAACGCAGGAATCGTCGCCGCGAATTTTACTCCCGCAACGGCTTTGACCCCTCCCCCTTTGATTACGTCTGGCAAGGCGAGCACTACCGCCTACTCAGCGCAGGCGGCACCGTCACCGACAAAGAATTTCGCGACTTCTGGAAAGAAATTTTGAAGGATATTCCCGGAGCAAAGTACCCGTAAGATTTTACAGCGACTCTTCGCACAATCTTTTCTCAATTTCCTCAATAGAGGGCATTGTGCCTTCAACCTTTTCAGGGTAGAATTTTTCCAATTCATATTCCGAAATGCTGATAGGTTGCGTACTTGATTCCAGTGCGTACTGTGCCTGCACCTTGTCCTTTTCCTTGCAAATCAGCAGACCGATTGTCGGGTTGTCGCGCCCTTCCTTTTTAAGGATGTGGTTGCATGCCACCATGTATCCGCCCAATTGCCCGATATCGGCAAATTCGAAACGCCCGATTTTCACCTCGACAACGACATAGCAAGAGAGATTCAGGTTGTAAAAAAGCAAATCCATGAACTTCTCCCTTTCGCCTACCATAATACCATATTCCCTGCCGACATAGGCAAATCCCGTGCCCAATTCCACAAGAAAACGGGTAATGTTGTTCAGCAGGCTATCTTTCAGCAGTTTTTCGTTGTAGCGACCCGTAATACCCGTAAACGCGAAATTGTAAGGATCTTTCGTCAGTTCCTGGGCCAAATCGCTTGTTTCGGCGGGGAGAGTCCGCTCAAAATTCGTCAACGCCTTTCCTTTGCGCTCGTAAAGGTCACTTGAAAGCGCATTCAAAAGGGACGAACGGCTCCAGCCATTTTCTACCGTCTGGCGGGCAAAAAACAGGGCCTTTTGAGGATTTTCCTTGAACTTGTCCATTAAGACAACGTGATGTCCCCATGGAATTGAAAAGATGTCATGGGCAATTTGCTCAACAACTTGTTGAGTAATTGGAAAATCTTCCTTTTGTTCCCCGATCTTGGGTGCATTTTCCAAATAGGGGCGATACATAAGATAAAAGTTCTTCATGTACAGAATGTTCGTGGGAGAAAAACAAGTGGCACTGGGAATCTGAGCCTTTAAGTCTCGGCTCAGATTCTTCATGAAGCCGCTGCCCCATTTGCTTTCAGCCTGCTTGGTTACAATATCGCGTCCCAATTCCCAGTAGTAGCGCAACATTTCGCTATTTACCTTCACCGCCGCCTTGATCTGGCTCTTGCGATAACGGGAAGAAAGTTCCTTGACCCAGTGAATGTAATCCTTGTCCAAGATATTGATAGATTTTTTCGACATTGACATCCTCTTTAAAATGGTTGCACAACGGTGCGAATACACCGTAAAAACGACGCACTATACGCCCGTTCTTTTTTGTTTTGTAATGGAGTTTCCACGATTTGCGTGGAATGGGATAATCTTGCAATTCTGTTGGCGGGGGCTTTCTCCCCTAAAGGGGACCATGGCCCACTAAGTGCTAAAGCACTAAGTGGTTGCAGCCCCGGCGTTACTTGCCACTCTTTCGAGTGAACCCGAGTAGGGTATTTTCCTACCAGCTATCCAACAGGACCGCCAAGAAGGTTGATGGGCCCCGCCGCGAATGCACGTACGGACCAAATGGTCTATGTCGACTGTCGCGAGGATTATCGAATTACGATTGTAATATAAGTAAATGTGTATTCCCGGTCAAGGGGGGCTCTTTATGAGCCGCGGGAAAACAACCTTTACTAATTTTTCAATGCCGTAATCGGCACGACGAATACTCCATCGGGGCGTTTGCAGGCTGCGCTATTCATTACATAATCGGTCTAATTTTGTCAATACAATCGGTCTGATTTTACATTTTCAATCGGTACGATTTTAATATTTCATTCGGTTAAATTTTGAAAAAAAATCAAAATTCAAGCAAAAAAGCTCATTCATTTCAATAGTGCGCAAGGTATTTTTTGTAAAAATCGCCAAGAATACGCGTAATTTCAACATTTTTTAGAAATTTCTCGTTCGAGACTTAAATTTTAGCATATTTCAAATACACTCAGCAACAAAAGGATAAACATGCCCAAACAGACTCTCGTATTCGAAAGCCCCGTCCAGCTTTCGGTCCAAAATTCTATGCTCAAAATCACATACAAGGACGATCCCGACAATGTCACGCTCAGGGCAATCGAGGATATCGCCATCATCCTCATCGACAACCATTCGGCATCTCTCACCACGCCGCTCATCGGCAAACTGGCAGAGCAGAATGTCGCCGTCGTATTCTGCAACGAAAGGCACATGCCGTCATCCATGCTCATGAACCTGGACGCAAACACCCTGCAAGAGAAATACTTCCGCCTGCAGCTGGACGCACCCCTACCGCTGAAAAAACAGATGTGGAAAAATGTCGTGGAGGCAAAAATCAAGAACCAGGCGCTGCACCTAAAGTCCCTTGGCAAAAAACACGACAGGCTTCTGAAATACGCCACCGGAGTCCTTAGCGGGGATTCCAGCAACCGCGAAGGACTTGCCGCGCAATACTACTGGAGGGAACTTTTCGGCAAGGAGTTCATCCGCGACAGGTTCGGTGAACGCCCCAACGACTTTTTGAATTACGGCTACACGCTCCTGCGAGCCGCAACGGCACGCGCTCTGATGGCGAGCGGGTTACTGCCCTCCCTCGGAATTTTCCACCGGAACTATTACGACGCATTCCCGCTGGCAGACGACATCATGGAACCCTACCGTCCCTTCATCGATCAGATTGCATACAAATTACACACGGCCAAAAAGAAAAAATTGGACAAAGAAGTCAAGGCATCCTTTCTGGAATTGTTCTACACCGACATTCCCTTCGGGGAACAGATGGTGCAGTTGGGAACATGTCTCACCTACACCACCGCTTCCGTCGCAAAATTTTTCATGGGCGAAACTAAAAACATCGCCTACCCGAGGGTAGTATGTGGATCGTAACGATTTTCGATTTTCCAAGACACTGCAAGAGCGGCCGCCAAAACATGGCCAGGTTCGTCAAGGAACTAGAAAAAGAGGGATTTAGCAAGGTGCAACGGGGAATGTACGTCCGCTACTGCACCACTGCGGACAACGGCAGGACACACCGACGGCGAATCGCCAATTTAATCGAGCCCCGCTCCACGGTCTGCCTGCTGAGCGTCTCCGACAGGGAATTCCTGGAAATCTACAGCCACTTCGGCAGCACCAAGGCTCCGAAAAAATGGCCCAAAAGTCAAGAATCTATCCAATTTTTCTGATTTTTTCAGCGTCCGACCGCTTGCGAACCCGCATAAAATAAGGTATATTCAAAAAGCAGGTCTTATAGAGGCTCTTTATGAGTCGAGGTAAAACTCAAGCTAGCCGCCACGGCGACACTCCCCGACGGGCGCCCGGTGCACGGGATTGTCCTGGTGCGCGGTAATGCGGTCGGTGTTCTGGTGGTGCTCCGTTGCGAAGGGAAAAAGTACTTGCTGCTCGTGCGCCAGCCGCGCTTTGCCATCAGCGAACAGGCTTCCCTAGAGATTCCCGCAGGAATCCTCGACTGGACGGGGGACTACCGCAAGGTGGCGCTTTCTGAACTGGAAGAAGAAGCTCAGTCTTATAGAGGCTCTTTATGAGTCGAGGTAAAACTTATGGCCCTATTGACTTGGAGAAGAAAAGAATGTATATTGTTGATGTGGAGAGCCACTTGAAAAACAGTGGTGCGACGCATGGGCCCGAAAGGGAATTCCATGAAGGGTCTGACGGGTTTTATCTCGCCTCGCCCACCCCGGGTTTCCCAGTTTCCTTTCCAAACTGGTTTTTTTTATTTCCTTTTAAAGAAGTAGAATTTATCGCTTTCTTTTAACTTAAAATAGACATTCACATCGTCTTTTCCTTTAGTCTTATAGAGGCTCTTTATGAGTCGAGGTAAAACAAATTCACAAAATGGATTAGTCCGAAAAAGTGACCTGTTGGCCACTTTTTTATTACGACTTGGAATAATGAAAAGTCGATTTCTGCGCATTTTTTTGTTTTTGACATGATTTTTGTATATATTATAGATGTAGGGAGGCTTAAAATGAAAACGGTAAATGACATGAATGTGGACGTTGTTGGAAAGGCCGTCTTGAAACGCAAAATTTTTATGCTTTGCGCTGTCATTCCGTTCGTTCTGTTCTTGGCGGGTGTTTTGGCTCCTGTATGGACTGACAATTTTATTGTCTATTTGTTCGCGTTGCTTCCGTATTATCTTTACACATTCTATGTGAGCAATGACTGGATTGACGGTAAGCGTCTTTACGACACAAAAATTGGCGAGTGTGCGTCCAGTGTGTGGGTGGTCGGTATAGCCATTTGCGCATTTTTTAGCCTTTTCTTGGCGGTGATGTTTTGGGATCGTCCGGAAT
Source organism: Fibrobacter sp. UWH4 (assembly GCF_900142475.1). Lineage (NCBI taxonomy): Bacteria > Pseudomonadati > Fibrobacterota > Fibrobacteria > Fibrobacterales > Fibrobacteraceae > Fibrobacter > Fibrobacter sp. UWH4. The sequence goes on along the minus strand of NZ_FRAY01000001.1, from coordinate 432,499 downwards.
CTTTCTTTTACGGGGTATCTTGGATAGCATTGGTAAATTGCGGCCCTGGCTTTGCTTGGGCTTTCTGGGCAATGTTCCTTCATAAAACTCGCTATGCTAGGTGGCCCGTTTTGTTTGCGCCTCCTGCAAGCTGAGTTAAAAAAATTTGTTCCCAAAATAAGTTTTTTTTATGGTCGTGCAATTATTTTTGTTGCATGGCCAGTTTAAGTGTATCTATAAATTTATTGTCTAACAATACCTTTGTGAAGACGTCCAACGATATCAAGCTGCTTAACTCAGAGCTTGGAAAAACGGGCGGAGTGTTAGATAGCCTTAAAAATAAAATAGATCTTTCGCAAAAATTAACGGGATTGGCTTCGGCGTCGACTCTTTTTTCCAATTTCACTTCTGGCGTGAAACGAGTCGTGGAAGGCTTTGGTCTTATAGGGGCTCTTTTTGGGCAGAGGTAAAACCATCCCTTTGAAAAAGTGGTATATTGTCTCTAAAAAAGGTTTATCATGTTTAGTTAAGTCCTATAGGGATTCTTTAAAAGACGAGGCAAGCAATGATAATCGCGATTAGCAAAGATGATCCGTGGTGGGAAAAGACCCGCGCTTTCGCGAAAGATTGCCCATGGCAGCCGGGGCGTCGTTTAGCCGAGCGAATGTCAAAGAATGATTTCCTAGACTGGGAAAAAGTTTTCGTTGCTGTACACGGTGAAGATGCTGTCGGCTTTTGCGTTCTCGAGGAGAACGGGAACATTCCTCCGAAATTCAATTGCAGCCCCTTTATTAACCTCGTTTACGTTAGCGAAAAATTCCGGGGAGAGCGGCTATCCAAAAGCTTAATTGACGCAGCGCTTGATTACGCCCAAAGGCTCGGCTACAAAAAAGTTTATCTCAAAAGCGAGCACCACGGCCTATACGAAAAATACGGGTTCAAGAAGATTGCTGATTTTGAACCAACGGTCGGGCTTGCGAACCAACTGTTTGAAATTGAGATTTCTTTTTAAAACTACCTTTCATCATTCCTTACTCGCAAAATTTTTTTTTTGCATTTCCGCTCTACTTATCCTATATTAGAAGTATGAAATACGTAAAAATGGTTTTGAGGGTTCTGCTGGGCATTTTTATGACCTATGCAGGTGTCAGTCACTTGACCATCGCCAGGCAGGAATTCCTGGCGCAGGTTCCGTCGTGGTTTCCGCAGAATCCGGGATTCCTGGATTTCGTGGTATTGGCCTCAGGGGTTGTCGAGATCGCTCTCGGCCTCGGCATGATATTCTTGTACAAGTACAAGGGAACGGTGGGGGTGCTCCTCGCGCTGTTCTACGTCGCCATTTTCCCAGGCAACATCAGCCAGTACGTGAACGGCATCAGCGCTTTCGGGCTCGATACCGACCAAGCCCGACTCATACGCCTGTTCTTCCAGCCGGTGCTGATCGCCTGGGCGCTTTGGTCTACCGACGGCGTACAACAAATCAAAACATGGTGCGCCCACTGTCGCAAGCAACCTCAAAAGGATTAGAAAATTTTTATATTCTTTCCGTGAAAGAAATCCTAAAGGATACTCCCGAAGCGAAGTACCTGTAAAATTTTATAGGGGCTCTTTATGTTATTATCTTTTCAAGGTCCCTGATGAAGAGTGTCCTGAAAATATTCCTGTTCTCCCTAGCATTCGCAGGGTTAGCCTTTGCCGAAGCACAAGACAGCGACGAGCCCTCGGTTTCCAAGTTCCGTGAACGGTTCTCGCTGCGTTTCTTGTGCGATTACAATTTCGTGGCTATCTGGAATTCCGCCTACAACAACTCGATGCTCAATTCGAACCGGCCGGTCGATGTGGGCATCGGCTTCGGTTACGACAGTCTGTTTACCACATTCGGAATTTCGTGGGACGTGTCTGCCGATTTCAAGTACAGTCTCCCTTTTACCACTTCAAAAGAAAAATCAGACACCCAGGCTTTCGAGACAGGGCTCGACTTTTTCCCGGGAAACTGGTGGCTTGCGGCAAAGCTCCGCTTTTACAGCGGCTTTACCGCGGAAGTCGAACACGACGGCGAAAAGGAACGGGAATTTATAGACCTCTGGTTTGCGGACATGTATTTCTCGTTGCTCTGGATGGCAACCGCGAAAGGAGATTTCGCCCCCAGGAGCGCCTACTTTTTGGATCGCCGTCAAAAGAAATCTGCCGGGAGCTTGATTATCGGCGGGCGCCTGCAGCGAAACATTGCCGAAGACAACGACGGGGTTCTCGGCTACGAAAACGACAAGCGCGACATCACCTCCATTTGGGGTGACGTCGGGTACACTTACACCTTCGTTTTCAGCAACGGATATTTCTGGAACCTCTGGGGCGTTGTAGGCGTCGCGTACGGTCGCGAGCACGCTGACGATGGCAACCTGCTCTTACCCGAATCGGACATAAAGACCGCTTTTGGCTACATCGGGGAAAAATGGGCATGGAACATCGTTCTTAAAAGCGGATATTCTGCCATCGCGTTTGGCGAGCACCTGGAACAAAAATACGTAGCGGCCTTCGAAATCCTTGTGGTACGCAGGTTCTAGCCGGCAAAATTTTCCAACCTCGATTTACTATTTTTTTGCATACTCTCATAATTTCAGGACCATTCTATGCGTTTCTATGTACCCACGGACATCTATGTTGAAAAGAACTGCGTGAAGAACCACACGCAAAACTTGCTTGCAATTGGAAAGCGCGCATTCATCATGACGGGCAGAACTTCCGCCAAGAAGAACGGTTCCTTGAACGATGTCACCGCCGTTCTGGATGCGGGCCGCGTGCCGTACCAAGTTTTTGACCAGGTCGAAGAAAATCCGTCAACCGATACCGTGGGGAACGCCGCAAAGCTGGCTCGCGATTTCGATGCCGATTACATCATCGGCATCGGGGGCGGTTCCGCCATCGATGCTGCAAAAGCAGTCGCTTTGCTCCTTGCAAACCCGAGTGTTGACGCAGACAACTTGCACAAGGCTCCCGAAAAGCCGCTCGGCCACGTACCTGTCGTTGCTGTACCGACAACCTGCGGAACAGGTTCCGAGGCAACTCCGGTCGCCATCATCACGAACCACAAGATTCAACTGAAAAAGAGCATCCCGCACAAGATTTTCCCGGCGCTCGCGCTTGTTGACGGCAAGTACCTCGCCTCCGCCAAGAAAGCGCTAATCGTGAACACCGCTGTCGACGCCCTCGCCCACATGGTCGAAAGCATCCTGAACGTCTATTCCAACGCATTCAACCGCATGTGCCCGGAATACGGCCTCAAGCTCTGGGGCGAATTTAAGGACGCGCTCCTCTCCGACTCCCCCGTCGATGGATGTCTTTACGAAAAACTCATGCTCACCTCGACTATCGCGGGCATGTCCATCGCGCACACGAGCACCGCCGTACCGCACGGCATGAGCTACGACCTCACGCTGCATCAGGGCGTGCCCCACGGCCCAGCCGTCGGTTACTTCCTCGCTGCCTACGTGGAAATCTGCGAAAAGAAAGTTCCCGAAGATGTCAAGCGCATTTTGGCACTCCTGTGCCTCGAAAGCACCGCCGATTTCACCGCGATGCTTGACAAGCTCATCGGCAAATGCAAGGTTTCGCGCGAAATGCGCGACCAGTTCGCCGCAGCCATGAAGGTGAACCGATCCAAGCTGGACCTCGTTCCCGGTGGAATCTCGCCCGAAGAAGTTGACTACATATACGACAAGTCGCTGATTGTAGAATAAGAAAAAATTATTTCATTTAAAAGTTAGACTCGGGTATAAATTTTCTAAATTTGCCGCCCGTGATTAAAAATCTTATTCTGTCTATTTACTCTGGCCTCTGCATCGGCCTTGGCGGCACGGCCTACCTTTCCAGCGACAACAAGATTCTAGGTTCGTTCCTTTTCGGGCTCGGGCTGTTTACCATCCTGAATTTTGGCTTTAACCTTTTCACGGGCAAAGTCGGCTATTTCGTCAACAACAAGCCTAGCTACTGGGGTTTCCTCGGAATCGTATGGCTCGGCAACTTTATCGGGACGTTCCTTTTTGCAAGAATGATTGCGCTCACACGCTATGGCGACACCCTGCAGGCCAAGTCAAACGCACTCTGCCTCATCAAGGAGGGCGACAGCATCGTAAGCCTCTTCATACTGGGCATTTTCTGTGGCATGCTGATGTTCATTGCCGCCGACGGTTACAAGAGAATTGAAAACCAGGCCGGAAAAGTTGTCATCGTTTTTCTCCCGGTCATGGTCTTTATCTTGAGCGGATTCGAGCACTGCATCGCAGACATGTTCTACTTCTCGCTCGCCGGAGATTTTTCAGCGTTGATGCTAAAATCTCTCGTGGTCATTACCATCGGGAACTCTATTGGCGGTGGACTGATTCCGCTAGCGTGGAGATTCGTGCCTACGCGGGAATAATAACAGAAATTATTACATTTTGTCAGTTTTTGACATCATTTCAAATCTATATTTACCTCTGTAAAAGAGAGGTAAATTATGAATCGTTTTAGCATAGCAAACAACAAAATCCTGTTTTCTACACTCCTGATGCTCGCCCCCGTCGTGTTCGGAGCAATGTTCCTGGGTTCGGGAAGCATCCTCGCCGCCATTTCGGCAGCGGTCGCCTACCTCAGTCTTGTAATTGGCGAACGCCTCGAAGCGTAGATATTCCAAATTGGAGTAAGAAAAATTTTTCCACTCAGCCCTGCAATTAAAGAGAATCTTATTCGTCCAAGGCGGTTTCAATCATCGCCATATTCTCTTCGCAGTATTCAAGCTGTTTCGAAAGAATTTTCACGGCGTTGACCTTGATGTCGCCCGGAGCATCTCCCGCCAATTCCTTTGTAAAGAATCGGGCCACGTTCCAGAAGAACAGGGCGAACTGCAGTTTTCCCTGTTCGAGACCGTCATATAAGCTTTTGGCGTAGTGACGGTAAATCAGATAAGCCAGCAGTCGGATACTGTCGTTTTCAGAAAAATAGCCTTCGTCTTCGATGCGCGCCGCACGTTCTTGGGGACTTGAGGGAGCCTTGATGCGGTTCTGAATTCGTGCTAGCGCCGCATCCCAAGCAGGGCCATAGCTAATGGTTTTTGCGAGTTGATCCACAAAAGCTTCTACGCTTTCAAACGGAGCAAAGGGATTCTCTCCGGTGTAGCCAAAAACATTGTAGAGTTTGTTCCCAAACTTCATATCGCTATCGGCAAGCGTATTGAAAAAATCGTCACGCATGTATAGCACCTGATCGCGGACTTCGATATCATCTTCGTCCAGTTCATCTTCAGGTTCGTCGCATTCACAGGTCACAAACTGAAGCGGACCTTCCCCCGCAAAAAGAAGCCTCGCCGCTTCTTCGCAGCAGAGACCGATTCCGCGTTCCATAATATCGCCGAAGACTTCCACAAATCGCGGATGCTCGGTGCAGATATCGCAAAGGGCGTCCTCGCCGAGATGCGTATAAATTTCGCAAAGGTTTTCCTTGTCCAAAAAGGGGCAGCGGTCATGAGGCAATAACTTGAAATGCCCCTCCTCGATGTTAGCCCGCAGCTTATCTCCAAAAACACCTGCTACCTTGCGGTATGCATCCAGCGAAACCTTGTCGATATCTATTTCCCAACCGACGCAACATGTATCGGAGCACAGCGATGCGGTACACTTGAATTTATCGTAGAAATCGGGTTTTCGAAGAATCATAGACCAATCACCTCACACCCATAATCCGATTATGGGTGTCCCATCCTAGAATGGATTTATACCCTACAATATAACTTTTATATTGCAATTACCCAAACCGTCCTCTATATAAGGCAAGCTCGGTTGTCGCGACGTTCGCCTTTTTCTATCTTTGCACCCGCAAAAAAGGTGTAAAATGAGCGAAAATTATAAATACGGATTTGTCACGGATATCGAAAACGAGGCCTTCGAAAAAGGCCTGAACGAAGATGTCATCCGAAGAGCCTCCAAGCTCCGCGGCGAACCGCAGTTTATGCTCGATTTCCGACTAAAAGCCTATGAAAAGCTCCAGACCATGGAGCAGCCCAATTGGGGCGAGCTGAGCTTTAATCCGGTGGACCTGCAGGACATCGTCTACTACTCCGCCCCGAAGACCAAGAAGAGTCATGAGAAAATCGAGGACGTGGACCCGGAGTTGCTCGCCACCTTCGAAAAGCTCGGCATTCCGCTCGACGAACAGAAGCGTTTGGCGAACGTAGCCGTGGACGCGGTCTTTGACTCGGTCAGCATTTACACCAGCCACAAGCGCAAGCTCATGGAAATGGGCATTTTGTTCTGCAGCATCAGCGACGCCATCAAGGAATATCCCGAACTCATCGAGGAATACCTGGGAAGCGTGGTGCCCGCAGGCGACAACTATTTTGCGGCTTTGAACAGCGCAGTCTTTGGCGACGGAAGCTTCGTCTACATTCCGCCTGGAGTCAAGTGCCCGATGGACCTTTCCACCTACTTCCGCATCAACAACAAGGAAGCAGGCCAGTTCGAACGCACATTGATTATCGCTGATGAAGGTGCGAGCGTGAGCTACCTCGAAGGTTGCACGGCGCCGGAATTCAGCAGCAAGCAGTTGCACAGCGCCATCGTGGAACTCGTGGCAAAAGACAACGCTTCGATTAAATATTCAACCGTGCAGAACTGGTACGCAGGCGACCGCGAAACGGGCGCCGGCGGCGTGTACAACTTTGTCACCAAGCGCGGCAAGTGCGCCGGCAAGAACAGCCGCATCAGCTGGACGCAGGTCGAAACAGGCTCCGCCATCACATGGAAGTATCCGAGCTGCGTGCTGCTGGGAGACAACTCCGTCGGAGAATTCTACAGCGTGGCCCTCACCAACGGGCACATGCAGGCCGATACCGGCACCAAGATGATTCACATCGGCAAGAACACCAAGAGCACCATCATTTCGAAGGGTATCAGCGCAGACTATTCCAGCAACGCCTACCGCGGCGAAGTGAGCATCCGCAAGTCGGCTACAGGCGCCCGCAACTACACCCAGTGCGACAGCATGCTGGTGGGCGACAAGAGTGCAGCCCACACGTTCCCCTACATCACTGTCGCAAACGCAAGCTCCACCACGGAACACGAAGCGACGACCAGCCGCATCAGCGAAGACCAGCTTTTCTATTTCGAAAGCCGCGGCATCAAGCGCGAAGATGCCATTCAGGCGATGGTGGGCGGTTTCTGTAAAGACGTGTTCAAAGAACTCCCGGGCGAATTCGCTACGGAAGCCCGTCAGTTACTGACCCTTAAGCTCGAACATTCTGTAGGTTAACAGCCTAGAAGCAGTCATCCTGGAGCCACGCCGTGGCGACGGGATCCATAACGCAGTTCAAGGATCCCCACCTTTCCTCTATAGGGTCAGTCGAGAACGACCTGCTGAATGAAATCTACCGCGCGACGACCTGCTTGCGGATTTTTTCCGAAAGTTCACGGCCACCGAGCTGCGCGATACATTCAAACGCAAATTCTTCGGCAGTACCTGCCCCACGGCTCGTGACGATGTTCCCGTCTACGACCACGCGGTCTTCGACGAACTTTTTACAGACAAGTTCACTTTCGCAGCCCGGGAAACAGGTCGCAGTCTTATCGGCAAGGATTCCCGCCTTGCTAAGCACCAGCGGAGCCGCGCAAATGGCAAAAATCCACTTGCCCTTGTCGTTGAAATCGCAGATGACCTTTTCCACTTCGGCAGAGGCCTTCAGATTCTTGACGCCAATGCCGCCGCCGGGCAAAAGGACGGCGCCAAACTTTGCGGTATCGGCCCCCGAAAGAGCAAAGTCGGTCTGGATTTTAAGGCCACGTAACCCAATCACTTCGGCCCTGCCAGAAACGCTTGCGAGAGCGACCTCAAAACCCGCCCGCTGCAAATAGTCAAACGGAGTCACAAACTCGGTTTCTTCGAAACCATCGGCCAACAAAAATAAAATCTGCATTGTTTACCTCTTTTTAATGATTTTCCAATTTGCTTAAATCTGTCGAAAGCATTTTCCACAGGCGAGCTGCAAACGGTTCCGCCCACTCCTTTTCAGGCGCCACGCGACTCGTCGTCTCGGCGGTAAATTCCGAATACACCAGGAACACGAGTTCCCCGTAACGGGCATCCCACAGCGTCCATAGGATTTTCCAGGTAAAGCCGCCACTCTTTCCCAAGTCCGTATCCATTCGCACCTGAAGCGCAACGGGAATCGAAAGATAGCGCAACTCATAGCGACTCGCCAGCGCATTCAGCAAATTCTTGAACGAAGCGGGAAGTCCTCGGGAAATATCCTGTTCTACCCCGTCGCGTTCTAGCCACGGCGTAAAATCAGCCAGTTTCTTTCCATCCGCGAAAACCGATTCGAGCAGCATCTTGGACAAACTATCAACAAACGACGAATCGGCATCCGGAAGACGCATCCCAGGAAGCATCAGTTCACGACGCATTTTCGGGAATGCCCTCACCATCAGGGAATCTTCCACCCTCGCCAAGTCAAAATCAAGCGCATCGGCACTGTAACTATGGCAGAACTTGCATTTGGCAGGGCGCTCCGCTTTCACCGAAAGCGCCGGAAAAACGCCCATGACCGCCGACGAATCCAGGCGGGCAAAAGCCTTCTTGTTCCACTCTCGGTAAGACTTCTCGTCGGTGATTTTCAGTTCGATATCGCCGCGCTTGCCACAAACTTCGCAAGGGGCGTCCTTCATGCCGGAATCATCGGCACCGCCCTCCAGGTCACCCCCGTCACGACCACCGGCACAACCGACCAGCATCGCCACAGCAAACAGACAAAATAATTTCAGCGCCTTGAAGCCCCTTCTATTCTTCATATCCATCCCGACATTCCGAATTTCTAAAGAATTTTTCATACTCGTAAAATAGCAACATATTCCGAACATTTTTCTTGGGCGGGAGCTTTTTTCTATATTATCCCCGCAATGCCGATTATCTTGTTCATCTTAATGTTCGTCCCCCTTGCCGCCCTGGCACAGGACACCCCCGGTGCGTTCAAGATTGATTCCATCCGTTACAACATCGGCGACGCGTTTGACGATTCCAAGTACCACACCAAATACGACAAGTGGGCCTACGACCTTCTGAACTGGTTCCATGTCGAGACGCGCGAATCAACCGTCCGCAAGCTCCTTCTGTTCAACGAGGGCGAAACCGTCACTAACCTTCAGGTGCAAGAAGCAGAACGCTTCCTGCGCAGCCAGAATTTTCTTTCGGACGCGAGCATCAACATTTCTAACGAAAACGGAAAGAACATCGCAACCGTGAACACCAGCGACAACTGGACGCTAGCCGTACCCGTGAGTTTCGGATTTGCTGGCAACGAATGGAGCTACGACAACCTGAACTGGGGTATCGGCATCCAGGAAAGCAATTTCCTCGGTCTCGGCCAAAAGCTCGGTTTCTACTATGGGCACGACGAATTCCGCAATATGTGGCAAGTGGAATACGGCGACCCGCACTTTTTGTTCCGTTACAACCACCTTGACTTTTTATACAGCTACAACACCGATGGGCACCTCGCCTACTGGAAAATGTACGTTCCGTTCCTCAGCCGCAGCCAGAACCAATGGGCTTACACACTCGAAGGCCTGAAGAACAAACGTATCGCCTACTACTACGGCAGCGGAAAGCTCGCACCGGGAATTATATCCTACAACTACGAGCAGAACAAGGGATTCCTCGCCCAGCTGAAAGCCGCCCGGGCAGATACCCTCAACAAGCTCAAGAGCGAAAGCGAAATCGATTCCATCGCAAGGGATAAGTACCTCCAGTCGCTCCCCCGCTACAACCGCTGGACAAGCAAGAAGACTGTTTCGCTGATGCAGGTCGAAGACTTCATCGACGACTCGCTCAGTTTCAGGCTCAGCCGCTCCTTCGGCGGCACCTACCGCAAGTTCTATATCGGCGGCACCTACGATTACCGCTACGAATCCGCAAGCGAAGGCACGCTTCTCCGCCACATTTTCACCGACGACGACCTGAATACCTACGTCATGGATTCCTCATTCGCCTACGACTACTGGCTCCCCGACCATAAGGATTCCCGTATCGGCCTCTACCTTATGTTCTCGAACATCCGCTACGAAAAAATCAAGAACCTGCACAATGTCAAGTGGACCGAGGACATCGAAAAGGGCTACTCCCTCAAGGCTCAAATTTCCAAGAACTACGAACAGATCGGAGCAAGCGACAACGATATCCGACTGGACTTCTGGACAAGCCTGATGCTCGGTGGAGGCTCGCACCACCTGACACTCAAGACCGAAATGAATTTCTACCTGGACCACGGCGAAAGTCACGACTACTACGGAAAGGCTTTCGGCGAATACATCTTCCACGCGAACAACTACTTTTCGACAGCGCTCACGGGACTTGTCGATTTCTATAAGGACGCTCGCTACGGCAAACAGGTTACTCTCGACGCCTACAACGGATTCGCCGGATTCCCAACCGGATTCTACGCAGGACAAGCTCGCGTTTACGGCAACCTGGAACAGCGCTACTTTTCAGACTTCGAACTGGCAACCCTCAGGCCGGTATTCGTCGTTTTCGGAAGTGTCGGAGAAACGGCCTGGGATCTCGACGAAATCAACCGCAAAGACCTCGTCTACCTCGCCGGTTTCGGCGTCCGTTTCGCACAGACCAAGTCCATCAGCCGCCTCATTAACAAGCTTGACGTGAGCATCCCGCTGAACGGAGTGCGCAAGGGCGAGCCCCACTATATGCTCACCACGACATACAGCTTATAACGCGATTCGATTATTCCAAGTTGGACTACTCCAAACGGTCTTTTTTTTTGAAAAATTGATTTTTTTTGTTGTTTTTCTGTCTTGTTATGAAAATTTTTCGTATTTTAATGCCGTTGGGTTCGGCAAGTCACCGCATCCAAACATATTTGATTTGAAGGTATACCATGCGATTTGTTTCGAAATTCTTAAGTGTTATCGCCCTTGCAACAGTAGCCCCTTTTGCACAGTTCGCACCGGAACCTCCGATGGCAGACATTCAACTGATGCAAGATTCCACCACAGGCCAGCCCATGAAAATGGACTTTTCGAAGCCGCTGTCGGGAATCAGCGATCCGGGAATTCTGTTCAGCCATTTCGCCAACAAGCCGCTCCTGATCTACTACTTTAGTCCCAAGTGCCCGCACTGCCAGCGTCACATTTCTGAAATTCAGGATCTCGTCAAGGAATACGAACCCAAGGGCCTTACTGGCATTGCCATCGGTCTTGGCGGTGGCATCAAGAAAAACGACATCCGCCTGTTTATCGACCAGTTCCACGTAGCGATTCCCGTATTCCAGGATAGCGACTACAAGTTCGGCCCCGCCTACGGCACTGGTTATATCCCAGTTGTCTACGTGGTGCAAAAAGACGGCACCTTCTACCGTTACGAGACCTTGAACGAAGCGAACATGAACCACATGCGCGCCACGCTCAATAAGATGTTTAAGTAGCAAGAGAGCTCGCCACTACGTGGCTTTGAGGAATGAGGACGTGCCCCTATCCGGGGCACTTTTCGTTTAGTCACAAAACCATATAAAGCAAGGCCCCCAAAGGGAGCCTCAGCGACCGACCTCATAGCTCAAAGCGTCCATAGGACGCGACCTCTAGAACATTTTGCGAGTATTCTTCTTGGCAGGGCCACTGCTGCTCGGCTTGGGAGCCTCACTTGCACCCTTGTTGCTGAAGAGCGTTGCGTCATCGGCAGACTTTGTCTTGACTTCGAAATGATTTCCGTCGCAGACTTCGGTCGGTGCATAGCCTGCCGTATAGAGGCAATAAGTCTTTTCGGAGCAGAATTCACCGGCGAGCTTACCCGTATGGTTGCATACGCCCTTGCTCACGACACCGGCCGGAACCGGGAACGGCTTGCGCGGCAAGTCCTTATGAAGTTCCTTCATCACGGCGATCCAAACCGGGAGCGCATCTTCGGTACCCGTATGGCCAGCACCTAAAGTTCCCGGACTGTCGGAGCCGACCCACACACCCATCGTGTACTGCTTGGTAAAGCCGATGTACCAGCAGTCGGTGTAGTCGTTTGTGGTACCGGTCTTGCCGCCACTCGGATGCGTAAAGCCATTGGCCCATACGCGGGCAGCCGTACCGCGAATATTCACGTCCTTCAGCATGTCGACCATCAGGTAGGCCGATGCCGGACGCAGCACTTCGTGTTCGACCTTGGAATTCTTTTCGATGACTTCGCCGTTGCGGTCCACAATCGATTCGATCATGTAAGGTTCTATGCGGTTACCGCCATTCGGGAACACCGTATAAGCGGATGTCATTTCCATAAGCGTAGCACCCACGGAACCCAAAGCAAGGCTCGGGACAGCCATCAACGGAGCACGAACGATACCGAACTTGCGGGCGTAGTTCACCACGTTGTTAAGGCCGTATTTCATACCGGTAAGAATCGCCGGCAAGTTCTTGGAGCGGTACAGCGCACGACGGAGCGTCATCATACCTTCGAAGTCATGTTCGAAGTTCGCCGGACGCCAGACCTTGTTCTTGTCCTTGTCGTCGGGATCAGGAATGCTCACCGGCTGGTCGTTCACGGAATCGCAAGGGCTTGCGCCGTTGTCCATGGCAGTTGAATACACAATCGGCTTGAACGAGGAACCCGGCTGACGCAGGGACTGCACCGCACGGTTCCAGCGGGACTGGTTGAAGTCGGAACCACCCACCATGGCACGGATTGCACCCGTCTCGTTTTCGATCAGGATGGCAGCCACTTCAGGATGATGGTAAAGAATAGAGTCCGGGAAACGGCGCTTGTCAGCAGGGCGCTTCAAGTCGTCGGCCAGGTATTCCTTCTTAAAGAGAGTGTATACGCTATCGAAATGAGCGACCACGCTATCTTCGGGCATGTTGTACTTCTTGCTCAGGTACAGGCGGCGGGTCGCGCGGTACTTCACACGGCGGCGAACCTTTTCGACCTGCACACGGGCAACGCTGTCGGCATAAGCCTGGATGTCCGGGTCAATCGTCGAGTTGATCGAAACGCCGTCGGCATACAGAGAGTTTTCTCCGTACTTCTTTTCCATGTACTTGCGGATTTCTTCATAGAAATACAAGCCGGATTCATCCGAGACTTCTTTCTTCGCCAATTCAATCGGAGTCTTGATATATTCATGATATTCGTCATCGTTGATGTAGCCCGCATCGCGCATGGCATAGAGCACCGTATTGCGGCGTTCCAGGGAAGCCTTCGGATGACGGTCGGGGCGGTAAGCTTCGGGACGCTGCAACATACCGGCGAGCACTGCGAGTTCCGGAATCGTAAGGCTATCGAGCGGACGACCAAAGTAGAACTTGCCCGCGGCCTGGAAGCCGTAGTTACCGCCAGCGAGGTAAACTTCGTTCATATAAAATTCAAGGATTTCTTCTTTCGTATACGTCTGTTCGATACGGATAGCCGTCATCATTTCCTTGATCTTACGCGAAATCGTACGTTCCGGCGTGAGGAACAGGAGCTTGGTCAGCTGCTGGGTCAAGGTGGATGCGCCGCGGAGCTTCTTGCCCGACAAGGCACTTTCCATAACAGCAGAGGGAATCGCCCACACGTTCATGCCCCAGTGGCTATAGAAGGCACGGTCTTCGGTGGCCATCACGGCGTGGATCGCATTTTCGGGAATGGAATCGAAACTCGTCCATTCGCGGCGTTCCACAAAGTATTCGTGAGCAATCTTTCCGTTCATGTCGTAGATATTCGTGACAAGCTTCGGATTGATCTGTTCAAGCTGCGAAAGCGAAGGCAGTTCCGGAGAGAAATGGTTATAGACGGCAATCACCGCAATGAAGGCGGCAATCACAGGCACGGCAAAGATGATCAACCATTTGACCACTTTACGGTCGGTAAACCACCCTTTCAAAACATTAAGAATCGAAAGCAGTATAGACTTGACTTTATTCATAATATAATATTGTTATTTTTCACGAAAGATAGAAAAAATTTCATTTTTTTATTCAACCACCCTTGACAAAAGTCTGCAATATGCTATATTTGGGCCATCAATCAAGCGGATGTAGCCCAACTGGATAGAGCGTTTGGCTACGAACCAAAAGGCTCCAGGTTCGAGTCCTGGCACCCGCAGAAAAAAGGCGATTTGCGACAAGCAAGTCGTCTTTTTTATTTGACAGAAATCAGGCGAGAAACTGGAGCCTTTGTGAGCAACAAAGCCCCTAGTATTAACTAGGGGCGGTTGCGAGAGCGAGTGAGGAACCGGAGGTTTCGCACCCGAGACGACGAACGAGCGGTCGCTTCTGTGAGCAAATGGGCAAGCCCATTTGCGAGAGGATGTGCCACAACTGGCTTTTTTATATGAATTCGGCACATCCGGTCTATATACCGCTCCAGGTTCGAGTCCTGGCACCCGCAGAAAGGAAGGCGTTTCACGGCAAGTGAGACGCCTTTCTTGTTTCTATACAAAACACCATCAAATAACAAATCTCATCTTTATACAAACGGGCGAGAAACCGGAGCCGCATTTTTTTCGTTAAGATTATTTTTCAAATTTTGCAAACTACTGTTTGCACGCATGCGACAAACGATATTCTAAAATTGCCCCGTAACGAGAGTGTATGGGTAGAGAGTACTAGGGGAATAACACCTTTATCTTTACGGGAATATGGAATACAACAACTACACTCTGCAAGAAGCCGTACGCCTCGTTTTTCTTGCCAGCCGATACAAACGAGGGCTCACCCAAAACGGGCTTTCCATCATTTCGAACATCACCAGGCAATTCATCTCACAAATAGAAATCGGGAAACGCCAACCATCTATATTCACTCTTTGCGCTCTTGCAAACGCCTATAATGTTCCCCTATCCGAATTTTTCGCTGAAGTAGACAAACTTTACCCACTACTGGCGAACGAAAATTTCCAGCCCACAAGTGACACACTTCACGCATCCGAATCCAACAAAATCGCAACAGCCTACATCAAAAACGCAAAAAAGAAATGCCACCGGAAGCGCAAATAAAAGCCAAATTATAAGGCTGGGCCCTCATTTTTTAGTGAGTTTTCACCCTTAACAAAAATATATTTTTTTGCTATCTTTACCCTCCGATGGAATGGCCGAAGAACATAAAAACGCTAACGGAGGACGAGCTCAAAGCTTGGCTCCGCGAGCAGGACGAGAAGCCGTTCCGAGCAAGCCAAATTCAGAAATGGCTTTTCTGCCAGCAGGTCAAAAGCTACGATGAAATGGGGAACATTTCCCCCGCGCTCCGAGAAAAGCTGGCAAATCAGTTCTCTCTCCGCGCACTGACCGAAGAAACCCGCATGGTCTCGGTCGACGGCACTGTCAAGTGGCTTTTCAGGACCCACGACGGCCATCATATCGAAACAGTGATGATTCCCGCAAACGGTCGCTATTCCGTATGCGTTTCGACCCAGGTCGGCTGCGCCATGAACTGCGCTTTCTGCCGTACCGCCAAGATGGGCTTTACCAGGAACCTGGAAGCAGGCGAAATCCTGGAAGAAATCATCAACGTAAACTGGTACCTGAAGGATTCTGGCCTCCTAAACGAAGAAGGCAAGACAGCCCAGGTCACCAACATCATCTTCATGGGCATGGGCGAACCCTTGAACAACCTGGAAAACGTTCACCGCGTCTGCTGTACATTGCATAACCAGAGTCTGTTCAACATGGGCGCAAAGCGCATGACCGTGAGCACGAGCGGAGTCGTTCCCAAGATCAAGGAACTGGTGGACCGCAATACCCCCTGTTGCCTTGCGGTAAGCCTCAACAGCACCAACAACGAATACCGTTCGTCCGTGATGCCAGTGAACAAGACCTGGCCCATCGAAAAACTTTTGGAAGCGGTTGACGAATACATTCGCAGAACCGATAATTATGTAACGTTTGAATTTGTCCTGATCCAGGACATTACCTGCACCCCGAAGGCGGCCAAGGAGCTCATTCGCATTTGCGCCCCCCGTCGCGTCAAGGTGAACGCCATTGTGCTAAACGACGGCGACGACCCCACGCTGCATGCCCCCACGCCGGAGCAGGTAGAAGACTTTTTGGCTATGGTTAGGGCAGCCGAAATTCAAATCACGATCCGCAACCCGCGCGGCCGCGACATTCTCGCCGCCTGCGGGCAGCTTGCGTACAAAAAGGAAGGTAAATCATGTTAACGCAGAACCTCCCGGATTTCTGGGACAATCTTTATGCCGAAGGCAAGGACTACTGGAATCTCAAGAAGGTGACGCCCGCTCTGACGGAATTTTTCAAGCACCCCTCTTGTCCCGCTACGGGTTCCGTTCTGGTTCCCGGCGCAGGCTTTGGCTACGATGCCGAAGCATGGGCTTTGCGCGGTCACGACGTGCTGGCTGTCGACTTTGCCCCCTCTGCCGTCGACGAACTTGACCACTTGAGCCGCAAGCACAAGAACCTGCGTTCCTTAGACCTGGACCTGTTCTCGCTCTCGCCGAAAGACGACAAGCGTGGCGGCCAGCTTTTTGACATCGTTTACGATTACTGCTGCTTTACAGCAATCCACCCGGGCCGCCGCGACGAGTTCTTCGAAGTCTGCTACAAGATGATGAAGGATGACGGCCTGCTGATTCTCTTCCTCTATCCGCTCATGAACGGCAAGACCCTGCAGGGTCCGCCGCACGCCACCAGCGAAGGCGAACTCATGGCGCGCCTCGGCGGCGTATTCGACGTTGTCGAACGCATCAAGCCGACAAACAGCCTCCCGAACCGCGAAGGCAAGGAAGAAATTTGGCTTCTCAAGAAGTGCCTATAATTTAGGCGACAAATGCGTAAGCCGAGTGAAGCGGAATCTCTTGCGTTTTCATTTCCGAGGCAAGCATTTGGGACTAGAGCTATACAAAACCAGGCAATTTATTGCCTTAGTTAAGTTATCCATCTTTAGTGTGAAGCTTAAGGAAAAAGACGAGTGATAAGCACTCGCCTTTTTCGTTAGAAAGTCTGTTTTTCCATTTAACCTAGCGCCTATTTTTCAAAAATTTTGACATTTTTGGGGTGGTAGGACGCCCATTTTGACTTTTTGTACCTATAAATCTCTTTATTTGGTGGATTTATAGGTACAAAAACGACTTTTTTCGTTTCAATGGCCCCACCAAAAGACTTTTCCTCCACCAAAATACCTATAAATAGCACACCTTAATGCATTTTATAGGTACGTTCCGCAAGCAAAACAATTACTTTATCCTAAATCGTACCTATAAACATTCAATTTCAGCAGCATTTATAGGTACGACAATCTTATGGATCTTTCCCTATACCTATAAGCATATAAACACAAGCCTTTTTATAGGTACAACATTAACCTTCAGCAGTTATGTTCAAAGAGGAACAAGTTTTATTCATAAGCAGCATTTCTTGCCCCTTATTTTTTCTATTTTTTTCTCAGATTTTAACGGCGGCCAAGCCGCTCTAACGTAGACACAAGGATTGAATTATGGCAAAAGATTTATGCCCCTGCGGTTCCGGTAAGGAATACTGCGAATGTTGTGAACCGATCATCAAGCAGAAGGCTCTCGCGGCAAGCCCCGAAGCCCTGATGCGTTCCCGCTACACCGCTTATGTAAAGCAGGAAATCGGCTGGCTCAAGGAATCTCTTGAACCCACGCAGCGCAGCGACTTCGACGAACCGAGCGTGACCGCCTGGAGCAAGGAATCCGAATGGCTCGGCATCGAAATCAAGCAGACCAAGACCGAAGAAGAAAAGAACATCGGCTGGGTCGAATTCATTGCACGCTTCAAGCAGGGCAACATCACCCGTAACCACCACGAGCTCGGCGAATTCCATAAGGTCGGCGGCGCATGGTTCTTCTACGACGGTCGTGCCGTGAAGCAGGAAACAGTCCGTCACGAAGGTCCGGTCGTTGGCCGTAACGATCCGTGCCCGTGCGGCTCCGGCAAGAAGTACAAGAAGTGCTGCGGCGCAGGCAAGTAAACAGTAGACAGTGGTTAGTAAACAGGGCGGCTTCGCCGCTATTGTTAGTCCTAACCACTAACCACCAACCACTAACCACTATTAACCATGTTCAAAGTTTTCGTAGATGGTGAAGCAGGTACCACTGGCCTGCAGATTTATGAGAGACTCGCAAAGCGCACCGACATCGAAGTGTTGCGCATTTCTCCCGAACTCCGCAAAGACATTAACGAACGCAAGCGACTCATCAACGAGTCCGACGTGACGTTCCTGTGCTTGCCCGATGCAGCAGCTGTCGAAAGTGCCGCCCTCTGCGAAAATCCGAACACCCGCGTGATTGACGCTTCTACCGCTCACCGCGTGAATCCGGACTGGACCTACGGGATGCCGGAACTCAGCCCCGCCCAGCGTGAAGCAATTGCAAAGGCCAAGCGCATCGCGAACCCCGGCTGCCACGCCTCGGGCTTTATCCTCGGCGTGCATCCGCTGGTTGCCGCAGGCATTCTGCCAAAGAGCGCAAACCTTGCCGCCTACAGCATCACCGGTTATTCCGGCGGCGGCAAGAAGCTGATTGCCGAATACGAAGAAGCTGCAGCACTTGCACATGCTGCCGGCGAATCGAAGGCCATCATGGCGCCCGCCCCGTACGCGCTTGCGCTCGCACACAAGCACCTCCCCGAAATGAAGAAGTACTGCGAACTTGAAAATACGCCGTTCTTTAACCCGGTGCTCGGCCCCTACTACAAGGGCATGGCGGTCACGGTCGCCATCTTTGCAAATGAACTCACCAAGAAGGTCGGCCCCGAAGGCCTCACCGAAATCCTCGCCAAGCATTACGAAGGTTCCCGTTTTGTGAAGGTGATGCCCTACGAAGCAGCCCCCGTGCTGTTCAACGGCCGCCTTGACGCTACCGTCTGCAACGATACGAACAACGCCCGCATCCAGGTATTCGGCAACGAAACCGTGATGCAGGTAACGACCATCATCGACAACCTCGGCAAGGGCGCAAGCGGTGCCGCTATTCAGAACATGAATATCGCCCTGGGAATCGATGAAGGCGTAAGCCTTTCCTAGCCACTAACCACCAACCACGAACCACTTCCCATGTTCCTAGACGAAAAATCAATTGAAGTTCGCTCCGGCAAGGGCGGCGATGGCATTTGCAGTTTCCACCGCGAAAAGTTCGTACCCCTCGGCGGTCCCGATGGCGGTGACGGCGGTCGCGGCGGCCATGTGATTCTGCAGGTGAACGAACAGTTTTCAACACTCCTCGACATGGGTAACGCTCGCCTGTACAAGGCGCAAAGTGGACAGCCCGGTGGCGCCAAGCGCTGCACCGGCCGTAGCGCCGAAGACCTGATCGTAGACGTTCCGCGCGGCACCATCGTGAAAGATGCCGAAGGTCGCATCTTGGCAGACCTTACCGAACCCGGCCAGAAGTGGATTGCCGCTCGCGGCGGCAAGGGCGGCATGGGCAACCAGCACTTTGCGACACCTGCCAATCAAGCCCCGCGCAAGTGCACGCCCGGCGAAAAAGGCGAACGTCGCGAACTCTTTTTGGAACTCAAGCTTATGGCAGACGTGGGCCTCGTCGGATTCCCGAACGCAGGCAAGTCTAGCCTCGTGAACAAGATTTCGAGCGGACGCCCGAAAGTCGGCGACTATCCGTTCACCACTCTCGAACCGGTGCTCGGCATCGTGCAGATGAACGGTCACAGCTTCGTGGTCGCAGACATTCCGGGTCTCTTGGAAGGCGCCAGCGAAGGCAAGGGTCTCGGCCACCAGTTCCTGAAGCATATCGAACGCACGCATACGCTGTTGTTCGTCATCGACGGCTTTGCTGAAAACGCCTACGAGCAGTTCACCGTTCTTAAGGAAGAACTCAAGGCGTTCCACCCGAAGCTCGCGAAGAAGCCCTACGTAATCGCTCTCAACAAGAGCGACCTCGGCATCGACGAAGCGATCAAGCAGTTCAAGGCCCACAAGGAAGCCGTCATCGTGACCTCCGCCGTAACAGGCGACGGTTGCAAGGAACTCACCTTGGCTCTGGACGAAGCCGTGCCCCACGTGCAAAAGAAGAAGGTCGGCTGGGAAAGCAAGAAACTCAGCAGCGCCACCACCGGCATCGACGGCACCGGAAAGAAAATCGCAAAGAGCAAGGCCAGCTCGGCGGCGAAAAGCTCCGCTAAAACAGGCTCCAAGGCCGCCGGAGCAAAAACAGCCCGCAGCAAGAAGAAGGCTTAACGAATGGCGAAAAAGGAACAAAGCACTCCGGTCATCGTAAACCGCAAGGCAAACCACCTCTACTTTGTCGACGAAACCTTCGAAGTAGGTATCATGCTCATCGGTTCGGAAGTCAAGTCTATCCGCGATGGCAAGTGCACTTTGGGCGAAGCGTGGATTGACATCGACGAGAGCAAGAATGAAATCTGGCTCGTGGGTGCGCACATCGACGAATACCTGTTCGCGAACCGCTTCAACCACTTTCCGGCAAGGCGCCGCAAGCTCTTGGCACATGTGCATGAAATCGCCAAGATGCGCAAAGCAAAAGAGCAAAAGGGCTGCACGCTCATCCCGCTCAAGCTCTACTTCAAGAATCGCCGCGCCAAGCTCGAAATGGGAATCTGCCGCGGCAAGGATCAGCGCGACAAGCGTCAGGACATCATCAACCGCGACGCAAAACTCGAAATGGCCCGTGCGGCAAAGGCGCATAAATAATGAGAAATCTTGTTTGGCACATCCTCCTTTGCGCAGCTCTCGCAGCTTCTGCCTGGGCTAGCAACAAGGTTGATGCCGAACAAGTCGCCAGGGAACACAAGGCCAGCTTCCACTGGTTCCCAGTTCAAAAGACATTCCTGCTCGCAGGTGAAGGTGACACGCTCAAGTTCGCCATCGGGCTCCCCTATGTGAGCAGCCACGGCAACTCCATTGAGCTTAAGCACGCTCCCGAAATTACAGACGGACACATTCTCTTGGATTCTGCCGATGTCGCAGGCCTATTTAAGGATGGATCCCGTCAGTCGCCTTCGGCTCCTTCCAGGATGACTGACACGAACAAGGTCGCTGCGGCGTCCACTCCCGCACCGGCTGCAGCCCCCACAAAAGTCGCCGCAGTCTCAGCGGCTCCCGTAGCCGCTTCCGCCGCACCAGCTAAAACCGCAGCGATTCCGGCAGCAAAGACCGCAACGCCGAAAAACGAAACCGCAGGCACCCGCGAAGTCAAGACCATCGTAATCGACCCGGGCCACGGCGGCAAGGACACCGGTGCCCAGGGCAAGAACTCCAACGAAAAGGACATCGTGCTCGCCGTCGGAAAGCTCCTGAAGAAGGAACTCGAAAAGGAAGGTTTCAACGTCAAGATGACCCGCGACAAGGACGTGTTCATTGAACTCGGCGAACGCGCAAACCTTGCAAACCAGTGGGACGGCGACCTGTTCATCAGCCTGCACTGCAACGCCATTGACGCAACTCCCGAACGCAAGAAACAAATCAAGGGCTACCACGTGTACGTGCTCCGCGCTCCCGAAAGCGAAGAAGACAAGGCAATCGCCCGCCGCGAAAACAAGGTGGCAACGCTCTACGGCGAAAAGAACGCCAAGGAAGAACTCTCTCCCATCGAATGGTTCAAGCTAGAAGCGCGCCTCGAAAAGTACAAGCAGAACAGCTACATGTTCACCGAAGAAATGCTCAAGGCTTTTGACGGCGGAAAAATCAAGCGTCAGGGCGGAGGAGTCGGCGGCGCAGGTTTCATGGTGCTCGTAGGTGCGCTCATGCCAGCCGTTCTCTTTGAAATCGGCTTCATCAGCAACCCCGAAGAAGAAGCCTACATGACAACAGCCAAGGCGCAAGAAGACATCGCAGCCCGCGTCGCCAAGGCGGTCAGCACCTACAAGGCCGCCGTCCACAACTACCGCGAAACTTTAGGCAGATAGCTCCGAGAAGACCTTTCAAAGATTATCAGACGAAATAAAAACCGACTGCAATCGCAATCGGCTTTTTTGTTAACGATTCATTTTTAAGATTAATCAAGGCGTTCGGCGGCCTGATTAATTATATTTAAACACTCTTTAAGGATATTATCGTATTTCTCCTGATAGTGTTCGTTTGTCGTAAGCGTTCCTCCCACACAAGTATAGGTTTTGGCAATATAGCCATCGAACCAATGTTTTGAATCATTCTTTAAACTTGTATACATGATATCATATTGATAATCATCCATATAATAAGGAGATAAATTTCCCTTCAATTTTTTATTTTCACGATCCAGCAGTCCTTCATAGAACTGTTTTTGAGCATCGGTCAAGCCCGAGTCCGGATTTTCCAATGCATCAGACATTCTTTGATAAATTTCTTTTTGCACTTCGGCAAGAATATCGGCAAACAAGGCGAAACCATCCTCTGTACACTGGATATAGTCTTTAGGCAAAGAGGAACTTGAGCTTTCTGCTTCGGAGCTGGAACTTTCGGCCACGGAACTCGAGCTGATTCCCTTGGCCTTGTTATATTCCTCTTCGGAT
This sequence comes from Fibrobacter sp. UWH4, assembly GCF_900142475.1. Classification (NCBI taxonomy): domain Bacteria; kingdom Pseudomonadati; phylum Fibrobacterota; class Fibrobacteria; order Fibrobacterales; family Fibrobacteraceae; genus Fibrobacter; species Fibrobacter sp. UWH4. Next base: position 410,082 of record NZ_FRAY01000001.1, on the reverse strand, counting down.
GTATAGACAACGCCATCCTCTTCCTTGAACCATTTATAGGTCAAGCCATCGGAGCATTTAAGTTTAGTCACGGTACGGTACGAATTGCAGGGATTGTATATGATACCATAGAGTGCAACAAACTCCTCAATGGCCCCACATTTTTCCAAATCGTCTTCCCATTTTTTAAACGTCATCCAGGATACCGCCGTATCCGCTTTCAAGAACTCTTGCAAATCCATACAAGAAAGTTTTGAAGAAGTCGTCGTTGAACCGCACACGGATTCGTAATCATCGATTTTCGAGCAAGTCACCGAAGAGTCTCTCGCCAAGACTAATGGTTCAGAACTAGAGGAGCTAGATTCTTTGGAACTGGACGATTCCAATGATTCAGAAGAACCGGGTTCATCAATAGACGAGGAACTTCCCTCTTCGGCACTTGACAAAGGCTGCGATTCCGAAGAGACAGGAGCCGATTCCAGAGACGAGGAACTTTCCGGAGACTGTTCAGAAGAAGCCGGTTCCGCCGACGATGATTCCGGAGAATCCGGATCGTTAACTTCCGGCACAGGAGCCTGCGTACTTGTATCACTACCGCAACTCGCCCAAAACAGAGATGCTACCGATACGCAGCACAAGCGCCAAACATTACGAATATTCATAGAATCCTCCTATTTTACCATAATATATAATTTATTTAAAATAGCAGTCAAACATCTTAACAATTTTACAAAAAAGCGTGATTTACACAAAAAAAACCGACTGCACTTGGCAATCGGCTTTTAACGTTTTATGGATTCTATCGGACCCTCGGTCCTCCAGAATGACACACGAGATTACTCGGCGGCGTCCATATCGGCGTCGTCGATTTCGGCGTTGTGATAAACGTCCTGGACGTCGTCGTGGTCTTCGAACTTGTCGATGAGCTTGAGGAGCTTCTGGGCATCTTCGTGGCCGAGCTTCACCGGGTCGTTAGCGACGTAGGTGATTTCGGCGCTCATCATTTCGATACCGGCAGCTTCGAGAGCCTTGGAAACAGCGTCGAATGCTTCCGGAGAAGTGGAGATTTCATGCACACCGTCTTCGGTGGACATGTCTTCGGCACCAGCTTCGAGAACGAGGTCCATCACCTGGTCTTCCGGATACTTTTCAGCATCAACGATAATCACGCCCTTGTAGGTGAATGCCCAAGAAACGGAACCGGATTCGCCCATGGAGCCGTTGTTCTTGTTGAAGATGTTGCGGATTTCGGCAACGGTACGGACCTTGTTGTCGGTCAGGCACTGCACCATAATGGCAATGCCACCCGGGCCGCGTCCTTCGTACAGCGGTTCCGTCATTTCGGTACCGGAGTTGGCACCCGTACCCTTGGCGATAGCGCTTTCAATGTTCTTGGTCGGAAGGCTCTGGCTCTTGGACTTGAGAATTGCAGCACGCAGACGCGGGTTCGCATCCGGGTTTCCGCCGCCAAGCTTAGCAGCAATGGAGATTTCCTTGATCAACTTGTTCCAAGCCTTGGCGCGAGCAACGTCAGTCTTGGCTTTCTTGCGTTTGGTGGTGGCCCATTTGGAGTGACCGGACATAGATTACCTCTAGTTTTTAGATTAAAAAATCGACCTAATTCGGAATTCGGATTTCGGAATTTTTATCAGCTAACAACTCCTAATTCATAATTCCGAATTCTGAATTTACTTGTTCTTGAGTTGGCAACGGCGTTTTTCCTTGATAGAAAGACTCGGATCGTCGCATTCATCGCCAGAAACTTTTTTCTTCTTTTTCTTCTTGGTCGGAGCAGGTTCCTCTTCGGCCTCGACGCGGCGCTTGCGCTTGTTGAACGAAGCGTCATCTTCCATCGCCGCTTTCTTTTTCTTCTTCGGAGCGACTTCTTCGTCAGCCTCGACACGACGCTTGCGAGCATTGATGGTCGCATCTTCGTCAATTTTCTTGCCACTCTTCTTCTGGAGAGCGCGAAGTTTCGCCTTGTCCATCGGATCGGCAGAAGCCTTGGTGATTGCCTTGTCGTACTTGCCGCCCCAGACATTGCCGAGCAGCGAGCCAGATTCCAGAGCATCTTTCAAGATACCCATCGCCCATTCATCGTTTGCCGGCGGCAACAACTTGAAGCGAAGGTTGCGAATCTTTGTGGGTTCGTCATCGAAGTAGAGCATCATGTCAAAGAGGCCCACCTGGTATTCCTTACCGTCGGAACCTGCCGCGGTAGAAGGGACATAGGCGAGAACCGCATAGACATCGCCATCGAAGAGTCCCGTAATCAGGGCATCGCCGTCTCCGCCCGGAGCCTGCACTTCACCATCGGCTTGGAAGGCCCACGGGTTGACATCCACCGTCAGGCGGAACTTGTGATACCCCTTTTCCACCTTCTTGAGCTTCAGCAATGCACCCGAAAAAGCCTGGAATTCAGGCTTAAGGGAAGACTGCGCCGAACAAACCACGGCAAAAGCGAGAAACAGAACAGCTATAAGTTTTTTCATAGGAACCTCCCTTTGAAAGACTTATTAATTCTTGAAGAACAGAGCCTTGGCAGCCTCGAACATCGGGTCCTTTTCATCCGGGTTGCGGCATTCCGTATAAATGCGCACCTTGGGTTCGGTACCGGACGGACGCACCAGCATCCAGGAGTCATCGTCGAAGATGATCTTAACGCCATCGAGCGTGAGGAGCTGCTTCACGGTCTTTTCGTTGTTACCGACCATGACCTTTGCACCCGGCTTCGCGATATCGGCGATGGCGTTCACCTTGGCCTTCAGCGGTTCGCCAACGAGGGACTTGTCCACTTCGAAGCCCGAACGAGTCGGATAGAAGCGGCCGTATTCTTCGTAAAGGGCGTCGAGGTATTCACCGAGGTTCTTGCCGGTCACCGCCATGATTTCAAGAGCGATGAGGAGGCCGAACTGGGCATCCTTCTCAAGCGTGTTGTTGAGGCCCGAAATACCGTCAGATTCTTCGAATGCCACGAGAGCCTTCTGCTTGGCGTTACGGGAAAGCCACGGGCGGAAGTTCTTGAAGCCCACCGGAGTTTCCATCACGGGCACGCCGAGCTTTTCGGCAATGATGTTCACAAAGTTAGAGGTAGCAACGGACTTAGCCACGCAGCCCTGTTCCTTGCGCCAGGTAGCCATGTAGTGGAAAGCGATAGCGCCGAACTGGTTCATGTCGATTTCGCGGGTGCCGTCGTAGAAGCGGATACGGTCGCCATCCGGGTCAAAAATGGCACCCAGGCGGAACCAGGACTTGCTTTCGTCAAGGACCTTGCGGACCTTTTCGAGGTTCTTGCTGGACGGTTCCGGAGCGATACCACCGAACAGAGAATCGTCTTCGTTGCGAAGCGTAATGAGGCATTCCGGATTGTCGAGGAGAGCAGCCGGACGACGACGGGTAGAACCGTGCACATGGTCGCAAACGAGAGTCAGGCGGCCCTTCTTGATAAAGTCCTTGATGCGGTCGAACTTGATGGTGCCCTGCTTGACCAGGAATTCCTTGTAAATCTTGAGGGAGTCGATGATTTCCCAGTCAACCTTGCCTACCGGTTCAAACTTCCAGGTGGCCATCATTTCGTTGCTGAGCTTGGTAATCACGTTCGTGATTTCCGGACCGGCAGGACCGCCATCGGCCGGGTTAAACTTGATGCCGTTGTAGTGGCTCGGGTTGTGGCTCGGAGTCATGTTGATGGAGCAGGCGGCACCGAGCATCTCGATGCAGGCGCTGAATTCCGGAGTCGGCATTTCGCCGCCATAGTAGACCTTCACACCAGCCTTGGCGAACTGGTCAGCCACGGCTTCGCAGAATTCGTGACCGAGCAAGCGGTTGTCGTGACCCACGACCACGCCACGCTTCTGGAGTTCGGCAAAATCCTTCACGCCGAGAGCTTCAAAAAGTTCAGGTGTAGCTTCCTTATAGAGGCGGACGATTGCGGCACCCACCACCTGCAGGTTGCGGAGCGTAAATTCGGAACCGATTTCGCCACGCCAGCCAGAAGTACCAAAGCTCACCTTGGCGGGCTCCTGGGAGGTCAGTGCGACCTGCTTTACCTGTTCGACCAGGCCCATATCGGTAGCCGGGTTGAATTCGGGGGACTGAATCTTTTTCCAAATCTGCGTAATGTTTTCCATAACGGTTCCTTTTGAGTTTTAACGAGTGTAATTTAGTAAAAAACAGGGTAATACACAGGAAGCGGCAAACCGGATGAGGTCGCTAACAGACATTTTCTACATTTGCGGCCGTCATGAGAATACCGCTTCAGCTCGCCGTCATTTTCGCTATTTGCGTTGCGGGAGAATTTCTCCACCGCATCGTGGGAATCCCCCTGCCGGGAAACATTATCGGCATGGTCCTGCTCCTCGCATTACTTTGTCTTAAAATCATCAAGCCTGAGCAAATTTCAGGGGTTTCCAGCTTTTTCCTGAACCACCTCGCCCTATTTTTCCTCCCTCCGAGCATCGCCATTATGGCTGTAGGCGACGACGTCCTTTCGAAATGGCCCCTTTTGCTCTTTCTCTGCATCGTCTTCACGCTTGCCACCCTCGCCGTCAGCGGGCGTTGTACGCAGATTTTTATCCGTAAGCAGGAATACCGCGAGAACCTGGCCCTCCGCGCCGAACGTCACGCCCAACGCCTCGCCAACCGAGACGCCTCTAATAACGACAAGAAGGGAGGACATCCATGAACGAAATCGTCAATTCGCCCTTGTTCGGCATTCTCCTTTCCGTCACCGCTTTTGAAATCGGCGTTACTATCAGCAAAAAATGGAAGTATTCCTTCCTGAATCCGCTCCTGATAGCCAACATCCTTATCGTCGGATTTCTTCTGGCTACAGGGATCAGTCTCGAAAGCTACAATGTCGGCGGAGACTACATCTCGGTGCTGCTCTCGCCCGCAACGGTCGTACTCGCCGTCCCCCTCTACAAACAAATCGCCAAGCTCGTCAAATTCTGGAAGCCCATCCTCGCCGGAATTGTTGCCGGGAGCATGACTTCCATGGCGTGCGTCATCCTTGTCAGCAAGGCCATCGGCCTCAGCGACACCCTTATGCTTTCGCTGCTTCCCAAATCCATCACGATTCCCATGGGCTCCGTTGTTTCCGAGCAGATTGGCGGCATTCCCTCGGTAACCATCATCTCGATAGTCGTTACAGGAATCACGGGAGCCGTTTCCGCCCCAGCCGTCTGCAGGTTCTGCCGCATTAAGCACAAGGTGGCTCAGGGAATCGCTATCGGCACCGCAAGCCACGCCCTAGGAACCACCAAGGCGATGGAACTCGGCGAAATCCAAGGCGCCATGAGCAGCCTCTCTATAGGAATAGCGGGGCTATTCACCGCAGTGATAGCCCCGATCATAGTTCCGTGGATTTAATTTAAAGGAAGATTATTCTTCCGTATCCTGAACGCACCTTAAGTGGCAGCCACTCACCTTCGTCGTTTCCCGTCTAGAAATATACGACGAGCTGTACGTCACGGAGTAGCCGACAAATGAGGATGCCCCCACCTGGTGCATCGTGCAGAACACTTCTCCGAGATTCCCGTAATCATAAGAGCTGTAAGTATATCCCGCAGGAACGGCGGTAAAGCCCAAGGCATTGTTCGGGAGCACAGCATCTTCGTCGTAAGGCCAGCCGGTTTCGGATTTAATCATGGATGCCGAATTGTTCGCGGCCGAAATCAAGCTTTTCCATTCCGTTGAATCCGGCACGTGCCAGCCAGAAGGACAGACGCCCTGAACCGGTTTCTTGACAAGAGAATCCGCATATTTCTGCGTATTGTAGGTACTGGCGATCCCCATCAGGGCTGCCCACTTATAGGTACGGCCACCGATTTCGCAATTATTCGGATCGTCGCGCCAGCAAGAAGAACCGCCTGCCTTCAAAGTAGTCGTCGCCACTGTATCCGCATACCTCAGGTTTTCAGCCATCCAGGTTTTTCCGCCAATGACAACCGTCTTGTAGGAATTGCTATCGCGAGCATCCAGCAAAGTTCCATAAGTCACGCCTTTCTTGAAGCGGTCCACCTTGGCGCTAGAGTAAAGCGAATCAAAGACCCAGTCTTCGCCGTTGCACCTATAGGTATAACCTTCCAGCAATTCCGTATCCCCGGTGTGGCTCTTATTGCAAAGGCGCAACATACAGACTTCCATATCGGTCGCAAGACGCCAGGAACCATCATGGACAAAGTAAACGGCGCCGCCTTCGCCATTGAAGTTGCAGATTGCAGGCAGATCCCTGTAGCGATTGCTCTTGTAGGAATAATCACCCGGCCTGAAGATTCCGTCTTCGGCGCTTCCCCATCCGAGCGTATCGATCATTTCGGACGGAGCGGCTTCCCAGGATTCCCACGATCCATCGCAATAATAATAGTAGTTGGAGCTGTAACCAAGAACATGGTTGCTGTCATAGGCGAGCATTCCGTTATTTTCGGCGGAGCACTTGCCGAGCACCGATTCTTCGTCAGTCTTATAAGAAGACGAACTTTCATCATCGTCATCGTACGAGGAACTGCTAGAATTCATCGAAGACGACGACTCAAGCCAGTGGCGATATTCGACCCAGCGTTTCTCGGAGCAAATCACGTCTTCGCCAATTCCGCTCACATAGACAATCGCACCGGCAATGGACGGCACGCACGTAGGCAAGGCCTTCATCGTCGAAACCGAGGTCGGGACCTCGCTCAGGGCCTCTTCCTGCCAGCTGTACCCATCGCACACCAGGTTGATCTGGAGCGAACGGACATAAACGACGGAATCTTCCCTGGAGTAGTTGCAAGACGGCAAGCTCGAGTAGTTAAACACCGTATCGGCAACGATGTTCTTGGATTCAGAAGACGTATCCTTTGCAACTAGATCAATATCTTCCCAGTAACCGTCCGAGCAAATTTTTGCAGACTCGATATCGGTCAGATAGGCAATTTTACCGTCGTTGGAATAGTTGCAAGAGACACTCTTGGTCAATTCCGAATAGTTCGAGAAAATATAATCCACGTCGGCTGTATTCGAACCGCTGCCGCTGCTACCGCCACAGGCGACGAGCATTGACAGGGAAACCGCAGAAAAAGCAAGTAAAAGAACCTTATTATTCATCATTTCCCCCATTAATTATTTTCCGTTTCGCCAGAATCGTCAGTATCTATAGGATCATCCGGCTCCGGCTGCGATGAGGCGGCATCCTGAAGGCAACGGATAAAGCACGGATATTCCTTGTCGCGACTTCCGGAATAAAGCTGATTGGAACTATAAGAAAGGCTAAAATAGCGGAACTCATCGTAATCGGTCTGGTAAGTCGAGCAGAACAGAATCTGACTGTTCACACCGCTCGTAGAATTGGTACCCATCGGTGCGGCACTGAAACCAGTCGTATTGGTCGCGGCATTGATGGAATCCGCATAGAACAACCAGGCACCAGTCGTCTTGAGCGTATGGGCGTTTCCTTTACCCACGGTTGCAATCAAGGTGTTCCATTCCGTCGTATCGGGAATATGCCAACCTTCCGGGCAAAGCCCCCTGTGATTGGAACTTTTCAGCAACGTCGTATCCGCACGGGAATTATTATACTTCGACAAGAGGCCCATCGCAGCAGCCCATCGATAGAACCTTCCGCCCACAGCACAGTTGTCGGAATCGTCGTCATAGCAGAAGCTGGCGCCATCCTGCAGCACGACATCCTCCAGGGAATCCGCATAGTTCAGGTTCTCGGCCATCCACACCTGCGTCCCGATTTTCACAGTCTTATAGACCTGACCGTCTCGGGCATCTGTCAGCGAACCGTAATCGACATCAGACGCAAAGAAGGAGCTTTTGTCCATGCCGTAGACATTTTCCTGCCGCCAGGCAGTGTCGCTGCACACATACGTTCTTCCATTCCAAACAATAGATTCACCACCGGTCATCGCCGTGCAAGCCTTGCCGTAGCAAAGTTCATCTCTCTTAGCGACACGCCAACCCCTGTCATAGACATAAACCTGGTAAGTGTAAGAATCTTCTTCCGTTACGCACTCTTCCGAAACAGGATTAAAAATAAACGTGCTCCACATACCTTCCCTGAAGGCGCCATCGGTCGTATCGGACCACCCATGGGTATTCATGTCATAGGTATCCGCAGAAATCCAAAGACCGGAGCGGCAGATATAGTAGTCTGTCCCGGATACGCGAATTTCATCCAGGGAATCCATCGCAACGGCGCCGTTGTTTGCCATGGTGCAAGGACCGAGAATTTCATCACGGGTCATGACATGGGAACTAGAGGACTGCGCCCTACGACTGCTGGAAGACTCTTCGGAATAGGACTCGTTGTCATCGCTCGATTCAACATCTCCACTCGACGAGGACTTCGGCTTATACTCGACCCATTCGTAGTCCTCGCAAAGCATATAGGAGTTCAACGAAGCCACAAAGACCAGCCAGCCGTCATAGCTGTAAGTGCAGGAAATCAACTTCGAAAGAGACGGAATGGTATCGTCCGCGGCCACATAGATGTTCAACTTGCCCGCACTTGTATCGGTATCGGGAGGGGTAAACTCAGACCAGAAACCGTTGAGACAGGTCACGTACATCTTTTCCGAAGCGACATAGACAGAATCGCCTTCATTTTCATCGGAGCAGTCTCCTAGATTATCGGCGTTCTTCACTTCTTTGTAGCGATTGTCGTCATTATTCGACGAGGAACTGTCCGAAGAGCCACAAGCTGCAAGTAGCGCAACGAACAAAGACAATAAAATAATTAAGCCTTGCTTTTGGGGCATATTTTAACTCCTAGCCTAAGTTTTTAGACAAAATATAAGAAAATTATGACTTTCCTACAAGAATTTCGGCAATAATGCTTTCGCTTTCGGGGATGTCGCAAAGTTTCCGCAAATCATCGTGGAAAAAGAAGCGTTCACTACGGGACGATTTCCGAATCATCCGTGAAGACAGATGCAAAGACTGCACCATATACCCTGCATTAAGGTTCATATAGCGGTAAGCCCGTTCACCGAGTAAATTGCAGGACTCGTTCAGGTCCGCCGTCAAGATGAGCGCAAACGCCGTATTTTCCGCCTCTTCCGGAGCCGCATGGCACTTGGCGAACTTTTTCTCGTTAACCGCACCCGACTGCATGTAGATGGACTTGCGCACCGGGATATAACGGTAGACTCCCGGATAGACGAACATCACGTCGAAGGCGATCACCCACATTTTCAGAAGTCCCGCACCGAAAAGATGAATCTGCCCCACCTCCAGCCATCGCAAAAGCCCAGAAAAATCGTCCAGGTCGAGTCCCACTTTCTTGAACGGTCTAAAGGTCTGCGGCACCGCCTCCAAGTCAGAAAGCCGTTCTAGGTACTGCGACACATCGTATTTGGCGGGAGTCAGCGGAAATTCATCACCGGGGAGAGCCTGCGCCGAAAGCCTGCGAATGCGAATGCATTTTGAAAGGTCGACGATACTTTCGACGCGATTCTGCAACATAAAAACCGACGGATAACGGGAAAGCGTCTCGTCACCGGCGGTTTCAATTTCGCTACGGTTGGAATACGCCGTTTCGCCGACACCTTCATCTACGGAATTGAAAGCCGTTTCGCTATACTCCGGAAAAACCGCCAAAGCCGCGAGCGGAACCTCCGCTGCGGACAAATTAAGGACTACCGCGATTTCGTCATCGACAAACCCACCCAGGGCAAAGACCTTCGCACCTTTGGACTTGGCATGCAAAAGGACGCTTGCGGCACACGCCCCCACATCCTGCATCACCTGGGCATACGAGGCCTCGCGAAACCGCCATACGGATCGTTCCAGATGCCCCGTAAAAATGTAGAGCAACGGAGCGTCTTCTGCGACATCGCTATCCGGAAACGCGGACACAATCCGCTTGATATCTTCCTTGCCACCCATGCGGGCCAACTGTCCCACCACATCGGGAGCATCGCTTTTTCCCGAAGCATCGTAGGCATAGACTCCATCCGGAATAGAACGGTCACGCACCACGACAAAGGTTCCAACCGGATTCAGGTTATCACCCGAAACATAGCCGAAAGAAGGAACTTCACCTCGATGAACATCGATCCGGTTACATCCAGTATAACGAACATCAGCCCCTTTCTGCAACTCCCATTGCAAATCCGGTAACTTTGCCTTACGGGCAAGCTTTATGGATTCATGGTATTTTTCAGAAAAGAAGCGCACGGGCAAAAGATAGTAAATAGTGACGTTGCCCTCGCGCAAGAAACAGTTGATACACCAGCACGAAAACAGGCCTTTTAAAAGGACCATATTACTGATTTCAAGAATAAATTTATGAAAAAAGGTAAAAAGACAGGCTTTTGCTACACCAAGGCGCCGGCATCAAGGTTACCCGTGTATACGCAAATCGTGCCCCGAAGCTTGTTTTATTACTCGTTCCAATATAGCTTTAAGATGCATAAACCCTAGTGAGGTCACGATGAATTTCAAAACCAAGACCAGTCTCACCCTATCTGCGGCAGCGCTCCTTGTTCTGAGTGCCTGCGGAAGCGATTCCTCCAGCAGCAAGCCTAACGCACCGGAAGAGCTGCCCCCGGTTCCGGCAGACTCAACAAATGTCACAGACTCGACACAGACACCTGTGCCAGCTGACACTGCGACAACCACTCCCGCCGACACGGCATCCACCCCGGCAGACACCGCTGTCACTCCTGTAGACTCCGTCGCCGAACCCACAAGCAAGATTGTCATGCCGCCTGAAGCCACGGACATCGTAGCCGCAGTCACCATTCCCAAGGAAGAAGGCAAGGGTCTCCTGATCGATGACTTCGAAGACGGCGACAACATGTCCCTGCAGGGAGAATTCTACTGGTACGACTATAACGACAACAACGGCGGCGCAGATGGCGACGGTGCTTCCGAAATCAAGAGTCCCGTCGGCGCAGACGGATTCCCGGTAGCAAGAAAATCCGACAACGGCACCAACTACGCTTGGGCCGTCTACTACGCACTTGACAAGGGCGAATACAAGTATGATCCTTATGTCGGCTGGGGCGTGACCCTGGATACCGAAGTGGATTACACTAAATACGGTGGACTTACTTACTGGTACAAGGGTGGAGCTCATACCGTTCGCGTCGAAACCTCCGACGTAACCAATTACGATGTCCACATGATGACCATGAAGGCAGCCCGCACCTGGACCAAGGCGGTTATCCGCTTCAAGGATCTCGCCCAGGAAGGTTGGGGCGGTGTAGAAGTCGATTTCGACCCGGCCCACATCACCAACATCAGTTTCCAGGCCAAGGGAAACAAGAAGGTGGATTCCCTGCTTATCGATAACGTCTACCTGCAGGACACGAGCGAAGTTGAAAAGGATACGGCTGACATGGAAATCAAGGATCCTGTCATTCCTGAAGTCACCATTGGTAACATAGCCATTACCAACCCGCTCCAGGCCAAGGCAATGAAGTACCTGAACAAGGGTATCAACATTACCAACTGGCTCGAAGAAGACGGAACCGTATTCAAGGGAGAATTCAAGTTTGACGAGGACGACATAAAACTGATGGCCGAAAACGGCGTCAAGTCCCTGCGTCTGCCCATCGACCTTGACCTGTACGCCACCAACCGCGACGCCTTCGTTGCAGACACTGCCGATACGACCACCCTCTCCTACGACGACAAGAACCTGTTCGAAGTCCTCGACGCCTTTGAAGAATGGACCGCCAAGTATGGGATGTCCTTCGTTATTGACTACCACGAATACGACAACGGCTACAACACCAAGACCGCCATCAACGCCAAGTATACCAAGATGATGGCCGAAGTGTGGAAGCACGTTGCTGCCCACTACGCAGAAAATGCACGCGAAGACATCTTCTTTGAGCTGCTGAACGAACCCGACATGAAAAACGGCAAGGTCAGCACCACCAACTGGCGCAAGGCTGCACAGGAAATCATCGACTCCATCCGCACGGTCGACAAGAAACATTCTATTATCTTCGGCGATGTCGAATGGTATTCCATCAAGAAACTCGCAGCAGGCAAGCCGTTGAACGACGACAACGTCATCTACGCCATCCACACCTACGAGCCCTTCGTATTCACGCACCAGTACGCCAACTGGACAGACCTCAAGAAGGTCAAGAACCTGATGTTCCCCTACGACAAGGAAAGATGGTCCGAATACAGCGCCGACTTTGGTGTCACCAAAGAGCTCCCCAAGTGGTACAAGGACGACATTTTCAACTACTATAAAGTTGGCAACAAGGAATACATCCTCAACCTGATCCTACCCGCCAAGGAATGGGCCGTCGAAAACAATGTCCCGGTCATCATCAACGAATTCGGCGCCTACAACCTGAAAACAGACAAGCAGTCCGTGCTGAACTACATGACCGCCATGAGGGAAATCAGCGATACACTTGAAATTCCTCTCACCCATTGGGGCTACACCGGCGGATTCGCACTCTTCGAATCGACCAACGGCGTCAAGGGAACAAAGCTAATCGAAGGCATGGACGAAGCGTTCGGTCTTGGTAAGTAAAAAAATTCTAGAACTCCCATAATAATCCAAGGTCGCCCCATCGCGGGCGACCTTTTTTGCGGTTTCGCTGCGTATTTTGTATATTGTAGTCACTTATGCGTGCCTATATTTCGAGCCTTGTATTTTTTTGTATTGGCGTAGCTTTCGCCAATGGTTTTTACGGCAATAATAGCGATATCCATTGGAAAACAGCCGCCACAGACCATTTCAACTTTATCTATCCTGTTGAATATTCGAGCCACGCCGCCAAAGTCTCCGCATACGCCGAAGCCGTCTATGATTCCGTTGTCAACCGTTACCACCATGACTTACCTGGCCGCGTAAACGCAACCCTCAACAACGCCCTCTATAGCAACGGCAACGCCATTCCCGCCGAGAATTCGATCAACCTATGGCTAACGAACTGGGATTTCAAGGTGCGCAGCAGCCACGGTTGGCTTTCGGACGTGGTTACCCACGAGTTCAGCCACCTAGTCAGCATCGAAAACGCAAGCAAGTTTCCTCCTAACCTGTACGGTTTCCAAGTCAGCTACACGGACTACTATAACGAACGCACCACACAAGATTTCGCGACAATGATTCCCTTCACGTTGCAACCGCTCTGGTTTGCCGAAGGAACTGCCCAGTACGAATCGAGCCGCATGGGTTTTGATGCCTGGGATTCCCACCGCGACATGTTGCTCCGCGTGGCGGCACTGAACGATTCCTTGCTCACGCTCCCCTACATGCACGACTTCACGGACAACTCGCTATTTGCAGAACTCGGCCCCTACACGCAGGGTTTTTCGCTCGTACGCTACATCAGCCAAAAGTACGGCGAAGATGCCGTCCCCAAAATCTGGCACGAGTTGTCAAAATACCACCGCATGACACTTGACGGAGCCATTCAGAAAGTCCTCGGCATCGATGAGCAGGAACTCTACGACAAGTGGAAAGAAGATATCACTGAACAGTACAAGGCTCAACGCGACAGCCTTGGAACGCTTGTCGAGGGAACCAAGTTGACCGAAGACGCCTTCTGGCAGGACTTTCCTGTAGTCGCAGGGAACCACCTCTACGGGGTCTCGAACTTTGGCGGAGCGTGGTTCGACGGAAGCATTTTCAAAATGGAAATAGGTGAGACGAAAGACGAGAAACGAGAAACGAGTGATTCCGCAACAGTCAAGGATTCTGCAGAAGTCATTGACGGTGTCGAAATCGGAGACATTGAAATAGAAAACGAAAGCGAGACCATCGATATTTCCGATTACGCCAAACACGGCTTCAAGCTCAAGAAAGCGTGGCTCGACAAGGGTATCGACGTATACGAAGATAGCGTTCAGGGGCCCATACTCGCCTACGTCAACTACCTGAACCGCGACAAGGACGGACACGCCCATTTTGACATCGCCGTCAGCGACACCAACAAAAATATCGTTTCAGTCACCTACCTCGCGGACGCCGTCTACCCCGCCATCGACAAGCAAGGAACCACCATCGTCTTTGCCATGCGTGAATCCTACAGCACCCGGTTCAAGCTAGCCAAGGTTCCGTACCCGAAGGATCTGAACGACTACACCGCCGAAGACCCTGTGGACATCTTCGTTCCCGACGCGAAATTCGATTACTACAACATTTACAGTCCCAAGTTCAGCCCCGACGGCAAGCGCATCGCCTTTGGCTTCTTTGACAACGTGACACGCGGCATTGCCGTGATTGACAGCGACGGAAAGAACTTCAAGATCGTCTCTACCGAAGGTTTTGACGAACGCGATGTGAACTGGCTTGACAATGACAAGATTGTCTTCGCGAGCAACAGGAACGGCATCTTCAACCTTATCGAGAAAACTCTTTCGACCGGAGCCGAACGCCCGCTCACCAACGTTGTCGGCGGCGCATTCACCCCGACCCTCGCGGGCGACACGCTCTACTTTACCGAATATGACAAGGACGGTTTTTCGCTTTACAAGATGAGCTACAGTACACCTCCGCTCATCGACGACACGACCGTCACCGTAACCGAACGCGATAGCCTCATTCAGCTGGCCGACACCACGTGGCAATGTTCCGACAGCATCATACCGGCCGATTCAACTCAAGGCGAGAACTTCAAGGCGGACACCTCATTGCAAGCCGAAGCTTCTGTCGTGGACTCCACTACAAGCTGCAACAAGATTCCCGCAGTCACCCTCCGCGATAGCATCATCAAGATTACGGACACCACACGCACCGTTACGCAGAAGCCCGCCCCTGCAAGCATTTCGCTTCACGGGACGCTCCCCGCACGAATCATAAAGCAACTTGAACTGAATGATGTCGAATTCGCCGGAGTCGAAAAGGACTACAAGCCCATCCCGAACATCCCGCTATTCGTCCCGATGCTCGTATTCCGCGAGAACGCCCCCGACCTCACGGTGTTCGGCGAAGGCAAGCTCAAGGCCAAGGCGGGACTTGCCGCGATCATTTCCGACGCCCTCAAGAAAAACACCGTTCAGATCGGATTCCTTCTGGAACTTGGTAACGGATTCAACTACATCAACGGTGACGGCCTCAACCCGAAACAGGAAAAAGAATTCTTCGTCTCGTGGGAAAACAGGAGCACTCCGCTTGACCTCTCCCTCAGCTACACCTACGCCAACTACACCAGCCAGGACACCGTCCGCAACGAAGACGTCCGTGCCAAGGGAGACAGCCTCCACACGAGCCATTACGCCATTCCGATGCAAGCCATCGTCGCTGGTATTGGATACAGTATCTTCAAGAGCATCGACACACTCCAGATAGCCGTGGGCTATGACTGGGCGAATTTCAACCTCTACGAAGACAAGTTAGACTGGACCTACCAGAAACGCATCAGCGCCCTCGTTTCGTTCGGCCTCTACGCCGACCATGCCGAAGGCTCCGAAATCTCCGGCCAGGGAAACGGGCTGAACATCTACTACCAGTACACGAATTCCGACCTGTTCCGTCCCGGAACATTCGCCGAAAGCTTCGTCATCAGCCCGAGCGGAAAAATCACCCCGAAGTACAGGAATTTCATCGTCAACGAGCTAGGGCTCAACCTCTACGGAAGCGTGCAGAGCCCGCTTACAGGCGCGCGCCTCGCCGCTGGAGGCAAGCTCGGCGGAGTCTTCAACTGGAGTACCGACACTCGCCAGGATTCCACCGACCACGACACGCTGGACTCCTACTACTACAGTCCGATTTTCCTAGAAGGTTACCCGTACCTGCGCAGTTCCGAGAACTACACGCTCGCAGGAATGCGCACCGCCATCGCGGAACTCCACTACCTTTTCCCCGTTTACGACGATTGGCGCAAGGGCGCCTGGATATTCGTGACGCGCAGTTTCTACATCGACCTATTCGCACAAATAGGTGCCGCCTGGAATGGCGACAAATGGTTTGACACCGACAAGTTTACCGACCACCGTTTCTGGGACCGTTCCGTGGGACTTTCGTTCCGTATCAGCAACCGGATTTTCTACGGGACACCGTTCGACATTTCATTCACGCTCGCCCGCGGCCTAGACCGCATCGGCGAAGACGAAGACCTGCACGGTGGCAAAAAACTCACGCCTATTGACCTTCCTATAATTCCCGAGAGCATCGCGCCCACGAGAATCAAATTCGCCATTGGAATGGGGTTTGTTAACTCATGGCAGTAAGGCAACGAGTTAACCGCTACATCTTAAATAATTTCAAAATCCGAAATCAGAAATCCGAATTCTGAATTCACTACAGTTCGCCGTATTTCTTGCGGGGCTTGACCTCGCCAGGGAGCAACTGCCCCGGACTGGTCCGCTGAGCATCCTTTCCGGTAAAATTAGGATTGAACTGTTTGACCTGCGCCTTTTTCTGCTCGGCCTGCAGGTCCATCATGTGGCGTTCCCACTCCTGCATCGCCTGGTCCAATTCCGCGCGAGCATTGAGCATCAGCTCCTTGAGTTGCATCAGTTCAAGCATCTTGTCGCGTTTCATGATCCACAGCTCTTCTTCCTCGGGCATACGCTCGATATTGAAGAGCAAGTTCATGTAATCTTCTTCGGCATTGCGATAAGCCTTTTCCATTTCCTTGTATACTAGGTAACGGTCATCGACCATCGTCTGCTGCGGCGACGGATGCGAGGTGCAGCCCACAAGAAATAGGAGGAAGTAGGCGGTAGACAGAAGGATGTATACGGAAAGGCTCGGTTTCATAATTATTATTCGTTTTCTTCCGGCTTCTTGATCGTGTACAGCCTTTCAAGCGTAATCTGGCTCTTGAAGGTCGCCGTATCCTTCGTGTCGGGATTCACCATCGTATGCGTACCGACCTTGACTTCGCGTTCCTGACAAGGGACGCCGGTCGTCGGGTCGATCATAACCTCGAACTGGGTCTGGTATTCCGCCTTGAGCCCCTTGTTATACTTCTTGAACTTTTCAGGAACGATGTTGCTATTCACGTGCTGTTCCCAGATGTAATACGGGAAGCTTTCCTTTTCCTGCAAGTAAACGACATAGTCCAGGCAGCGGCGGTGATCGCGATTTTCAAATCCCTTCACCACTACGGAATCCACCTGGATCAGGGCAAAATTCAGGCGCCCCTGGTTCTTGAGCATCTGCGTAATGTTACCCTTGGTCGGCACCGAGCCAAGCAACATGTGGTCCATTTCCCAGCGGTGTTTTTCAAGGCGCTTCAAGTGCGGTTTGTATTCAGGATTGAGAAGCTGCTTTCGCCAGACCTCGGGCATGGGAATCCTCGCCAAAAGCGAATCATAACCGTCATCGAGACCTTCGACACTTTTTACCTCACGGTCCACCGCGGCCATATCCACGGATTTCACGCGCCAAGCAAGTTCCGACGGCATAAAGTTCTTGAGATAGCCACGGGACTTGTCCATCACGTAATCGCGATGGACCTTGAGCGTATCACCCACATTGGAGTAGGTCAGGTTCGCGTATGCAGCCGTCACCGTCCCCATTTTTTCGTCACCCTTCAAGTCTATTGTCGAAAAATACCCTTCTGCATAGAGTTCTACGACAACAGGTGCGTCCACCTTATACTGGACATCGACTCTAGACTCACCGCAACCGCCAAGGAGAAGGGCCGCTGCGACCGCACATAACACTTTTTTCATGAGTTACCGATTCTTGGTCAATAAAATTTGCTTCGACAAGAGAACTTTTCCGTCACCACTCACTTCGATGACGACGGGACCAGGTTCCTTTTTACGGCACAGCTCGCGAGCCGTCATCAATCCACCGTGGCGGGACTTGCCTTGCAGCGTATAGACGCCCATCTTTTCGCTCACGGCCACTTCGTGGTTCCAGATTTCGGATCCCTTATTTGCGAGGGTCCCTTCGTAGAAGGCCGTTTTAAGCTTGGCAAAATCAAAATTCTTACCGTAGCGGAACTGCACGATCAGCTGATCCTTCATTTCGAATTCGCTGGCCGTATCCGCCACCACTTCGAGGTTCGGGTTCCATTCCCTACCGCACACAATGGCGGTTTTCTCGACATTACACCCTGTAAGCAGGGCAACGAAAACAAACAATACCAATGTCACCTTTTTCATAGCGACCTCCGTCAAACTTTTCTATGAATAAACTAGCAAATTTGGAAATTTCCGGCTAACGCGAAAGCACGAACATCATTTCCAAATGAGGCGTTTGCGGATAAAAGGCAAAACCTTCTGCCCTTTTCAGCGCAAAACCGGCATCCCTGAACTTTGCAAAGTCCCTCGCCAAGGTCACCGGGTCACAGGAAACATAAATCAGTCTGTTAACAGAACTTTTCACAATGGCATCCAAGGCGCTCGGAGGAAGGCCTGTCCGAGGAGGATCCACGATCAAGGAGGCAGGCACGTCGACGACATTTTCGGCAAGCCAATCTTCGGCCGGAGCAGAAACATTCTCTGCAGACAAATTCACATTTGCGTGTTTGAGACACCCTTCGTCACGTTCCACCGTCGTAATCTTTTTGAAGCGATCTTTCAAGATGGTAGCAAAGAAGCCCACTCCACTAAAGAGGTCGATTAGCCAGGCATCACTCGCTTCGCCATTGGCAAGCCCCTCATCCACAGCATTCTGTACCGCATTCACGAGCTCCGGCAATAGCTGAAGATTGCTCTGGAAAAAGACAGAAGCATCGGACTGGATTCTCTTTCCCGCCATTTCAACGATACTTACCGCCTTCTTTTCGAAATCAGAAGCAGGCATTCCCTTGTAATAATAGCTGACCTTGCCGTTTCCGTTATCGAACAGATTTACATCCAGTTCAAAGGGCTTTTTACGATTGACTGGCTGGGAACGGACAAATTCTTCGTAAATTTTTGAAGCATTCGACTTCAAGAAATCATTCAAGGCAGGCGTCAATACGGGACAGTTCTCAAACGAGACAATGCCGTTGCTTTTTTGCATACGGAAACCGTAGCGCACCTTTCCCTCTTTTGAGGTTGCGATGACTACTCGGGCACGATTCCTATAGCCCCACGCAGGCCCCGTATGAATTACGAAATTCTCCGGAAGCGCGACATGGGCCAACCGTTTGAAGTTTTCCCGTTCCACCCGTTCCGAATACAGAGCCTGCTTATCGCTTTCCAAGTGCTGCAAGCTACATCCGCCGCATTTTCCGTAAAGGGGGCATTTCGGCTGCGCGCGATCGGGACTTTTCTCGACGACCTTCACCACCCGACCCCGCGTAAAATCCTTCTTGTTTTGCAAAAGTTCAACCGTGCAAAGTTCACCGGGCAATGCCCCCTGCACAAAGCACACGCGGCCATCGGGAAGGCGCGCCATTCCCTCGCCCCCCTGCACCAACTTTTCTATACGCAAATCAAGAATCATCAAAATAAATATAGCTAAATCCACAAAATATAATCAACTTTTTCTTCGAAAACAAACATGCCCGCCATTTTGCAAACTGATGCTAGCAAAATGGACGTAAAATCTTTTTTCTCTTGTTTGTAAAAAAGGGGTTTTCTAATTATAGGCGGCACCCACTAAACACCTATGAAACACCCCTATCGAATTCACACCTTCGCTCGCCGATTCGGCAAAAAAATTATCACATTCTGCGGTTCCACCCTTCAGAACACTCCGCTGCCGTACACGCTCCATACCGAAATAGAACTTCTGGACGTTCCCATCAAGGAAATCTACAGGATTATCACTATCGACTGGCAAATTTACCATGTCGACCCCCTGGACCTTTCCAAATGCTATAACGAGAACCTGCTCGACCTGCTCCATTCCGGATGCGACCTAACAGGAAAATGGACCGACCATACAAACATCGGCTCCACCGACATCATTACCTGCGAATTTCGCCGCCTAAATCCCGATGCCAACATACGACTTATTTTGCGAAGCCAAAACAAGAAAGTTGCGAGGCTCTTCATTACCCTATGGGATACGACCTTGCCAAAAGTGGATTCAGCCCTTTCAGACATTCTTGAGATATTACGCCCCTTCGCCAAAGACAATAGCACGCCTACATTTTCCGTTTCTATCGGAGAAGCCTATAGCGCAAGCCCCATCACGGTCGCTCACAAGATTTTCCACGAACTCGTCATCCGCGAAACGCCTCCCATACGCATTCCCAAATATATGTCTAGCGGCCCCGACGACACCTGGAAAGTAAGACTCTGCTCACGCCGAGAGGACTCCACCCGCAAGGTTATCAAGGAGACCATCAAAACCGAAAGAGGGACGTTCAACATCCAACGGTACGCCACCGAAAAAGAACAGCGTAAGGGAGCCAAAAAAGCCAAGCGAGAAAAACTCGTCGATAAGGTGGCCCGGCAAGACAAAGCCATTGACCTACTGCAGAAAGAGCTGCAAACCGTCCAAAAAGCCTACACTGCTCTTTTGAATACAAACGAAACCGCTACCCGAAAGCGTGACCGCGAAATCGAGAACCTCCAGCAGAAAATCGAAAAATTAAAGCAATCCAAAGATTTCGCCATCGAAAAGAAAAACGAAGAAATCGACGAAATTCAAAAGATTGCCGAACAGATGCTGGAGCACAACAATCAGGAAAAGATCTCGCTCGAAAACGACAACAAGAACTTCGGGCAGCGCCTGCAAAATGCCGACTGGCAAATTCAGAACCTTCAGGCTCAGGTACAGTCGCTCCGTCAACGGCAGGACCGTTTCGGCATATTCTCGCTTCCTGAAAAAGAAACAGAAAAATTTGCAGGTGAATTCGAAATCGCTCTGATGAGCGCCCTCCATTTCGCCATGGAAAACGGCCCCGTCAAGGCAAATTCCTGTAAACTAAGGTCTCAGGATATATGGCAGGCTTTTATTTCGGCAAATTCCGATGCGGAACAACGCTACAAGACCTATAAGCAAGATGTTTCTCAATTACTCAATGCAAGTCGAAAGAATAACTTTCTCCGAAATACCGACATTTTGTGCAAATTCGGAATCAAGTGCGACCATCACACAAATAACCACATTAAGATAAGATTTAACGACGACGATCCCCGTTATTCAAGTACGCACGGATCCACACCCAGTGACAATATCTGCGGAGCAAAAAATTTCGCCGAGGACCTCAAAAATGCATTCTTTTATTATTAGAGGAGTAGTTTTCAGGTGTAACCACTTTCTACTAACAGCCCCCTACCTATCCCCAAATAAAAGGTTTAAATTTAAAACAAAAACAAAAGGATGGTCGTATGGGACTCAAGAAAATCCACTCCGCATTAGCCTCGGCACTGGCCGTAACGGCATTCACCGCTACAGGCTTATTTGCAGCCACTGCTTACCAAAACCAAGTGGGCTACCTCACCAAAGGTCAAAAGCAAATGGCTGTCATCGGAGCCGAAGACAAGGAAATTTCCTTCAAGGATTCCGATGGTAAAGAAGTCCTCAAGGTAACGGCACCTAAGGCAGAAACCTGGCTTCCCGCCGGCGATACCGCCGCTTCGCTCGTCGATTTTTCTGAAATCCAGACGGCAGGCACCTACCAGGCTTTCATCGGAGACGAAAAGATCGGTCACCCCATCATCATCGCCGATGACGCCCTTGAAGATGCTGCAAAGGCTTCACTCAAGTTCTTCTACTTCCAGCGCGCCTCCATCGAACTCACCGAAGAATATGCCGGCATCTACGCCCGTGCCGCAGGTCACCCTGATACGGCCGTAAAATACCATTCTTCCACGGGAATTGAAAATTCCGACTCCACTTTCAACGGCGCCAAGGGTTGGTATGACGCCGGTGATTATGGAAAATATATCGTCAATTCCGGCATTTCGACCTATACCCTGCTCCAGCTTTACCAGCAGAACAAGGAATACTTCGATAAGCTCAACTTGAACATTCCCGAAAGCAAGAATACCGTCCCCGATATCTTGGACGAAATTCGTTGGAACCTGGAATGGATGCTCACCATGCAGGACCCTACTGACGGCGGTGTATTCCACAAGCTGACCACCCTGAAGTTCAGCGGAACGGTTATGCCCGAAAAGGATGTCGCTGCACGATATGCCATCGGTAAGTCCGTTACGGCATCCTGGAACCTTGCCGCGGTCGCCGCTCTCGCCGCAGAAATCTATTCCCCCTACGACGAAGAGTTCGCAATAAAGTGCGCGACCGCCGCCTCCAAGGCCAGATGGTGGGCCATGCATAATGAAGCTGCCTACTTTGAGCAGCCCGCCGGAGTCAACACGGGAACCTATATCGACGGTTATCCGATCGATGAAGAAATCTGGGCAAATGCAGAACTTTACAGAATTTCCAAGAATCCCGTTTTCACCGAAGTTTTCACAAAATACCCCTTCAAGAAGTTCCGTTGGAAACTGCAAAGCTGGCAGACCACCTACGCCCTGGCCGCCTTCACCATCGCAACGAATCCCGAAATTTTCGACATGGACATTCTGGATTCCGCCAGGGCATGCATTTTCACCCTCGCCGACAGTATCGTCTTGTCTTTGGAAAATAACGGCTACGGAGTTCCGCTTCTGGAAAATGACTTCAACTGGGGTTCCAATAGTTTCGCCGCCAACAAGGGCATGATCTTGATCCACGCCTACATTCTTTCCAAAGAAGAAAAGTACCTGAACGCCGCTACGGCCATTATTGACTACATCCTGGGACGCAACCCGCTCGATATTTCCTATCTCACCGGTTACGGCGTCAACTCGGCCAAGAATCCGCACCACCGCCCAAGCCAGGCAGACGGAATCGACGAACCTGTCCCCGGCATGCTCGTTGGTGGTCCAAACTACACGGCCAACGACTGCGCAAAGAAATTTGTCCAAATGGATGCTGTCGCCAAATCTTACTACGACAACAGCTGTAGCTACGCCACCAACGAAGTGGCTATCAACTGGAATGCACCCTTTGCCTATGTCATCGGCAGCCTGCAGGCAATTTACACCACCGGCAAGACCTACGATATCACGACCGTTCCGGCCAAGTTCCTGGAAGTCGAAGGAATCAAGGCTACAAGAAACCTCCAAAAGCAGGTTTCCGCCGGGAGCAAGCTTGTCATCCGTAACGGCGCAGTCCAGGTCCAGAAGACAAACCGCGAAGGAAAGGTTCAGTATTTCAACATCGGCGGCAAGCGTATCCGCTAATCGTTAAAGTAACTCCTAAAACACTCCCTCCTAAACACTCAATGCAGCCCCTGGTTTCAGGGGCTGTATTGTCATCTCAAAATTTCAGGAATCCCTACAGCAAAGCGACAACCGTGTTCCGCAACGCAGATTCGTCGCTAGAATTGTCAATAAATTTAACCGGAGTATTCGGGAATAACCTACGCCAAAATTCTTCGGAATCCCGCGGGCGCTGCAATTCAATGCGACGGCGAGCATCTTCTTCGCTGAATCCACGATTTTCAATCAAACGCTTCAGGCGAACCTCTTCAGATGCCGTTACAACCCAGATAGCCTCGAGTTTTTTGACCAATTCGGGAACATTTTCAAACAAGGCCGCTTCAACAAAGGCGGGATTCGCTCGGAGCAGGAACCTTGTCAATACCGGATACACAAGCGATTCAAGTTTCGCCCTCGCAGAAGGATCCTTAAAAATCAAGTCAGCCATTCGGCTACGGCAGATTCCCTTTTCGGTAAGCATGTCCGCTCCAAAAGCATCGGCAATAGCCGTGCGCAATCCGGCATCGTCACGATAGAGATGATGCACGGCCACATCCGCATCTATGACGCGAATTTTGCGGTCTCGCAGAAGTCGACCTACAAGAGACTTTCCCGCACCTATGGATCCCGTAATACCGATCATCTATTTTCCTAAAGCAATCAGGCAGATACCCAGAATCACGCCGAGCAGGGCGACAAATTTCATCTTGCTCTTGCGCTCCTTGAAAAGTAGTAAACCCGCAAAGAACGAAATCAGCACGCTGGAGCGGCGGAACACCGTAATAATCGAAATCAAGGCATCCTGGTCGCTCACCGCCACGAAATAGCATCGATCCGCCACAATCAGGAGGATAGCGACCAGAAGCATGGTCCAACGGAACTGAAACGGAGTCGTCTTGTGCCGCGTCGGGAACCATGTCACGGCGCAAATCACGAACTGCCAGAGGGCCATATAAATGCTGAACCACACCTGTACCGTAAGCGGGTCAAAATTCATGCGCTGCAGGATAAACTTGTCGTACACGCCGCTGCATGCCGCAAGAATGGTCCCCAGCACCATGCAAATCACCCAACCGTTGCTGAAAAAATGCCCCATTTCTTTACGGCCGGCAAGGCTGAGTCCCACATAGGAGCAAATGCAGATGGCGACACCTATCCACTGGAGCGCAAACGGACGTTCCCCCATAAAGGTTACCGCGATAAAAATCGTAAATACGGGAGCAAGCGCTCGAATCGTGGTCGCGATACTCAAGGGAAGGTGCGCCAGGGCGTTGTAGGTCAAAATCCAGCTGCCCCCCACAATGGCTGCCTTGCCGAACAGGTAGACATGGCTCTGCAGAGGCAGACTTTCGCAATGCCCCGTCAGCAAAAGCGGGCTCATGAAAAGAGCATAAAAGGCGCTACAGAAAAAAAGAGTCACGCGGACGGCGTTGTCCTGCACCGATTTTTTCTTGGCGAGGTCATAACAACCCAAGAAAAATGCTGATAAAAGGGCTAGAATAAACCACGACATAACAACTCAAATTTAGAAAACCCTCTTGCCAAAGCGATATTTTAAACATATTTTTATCTTAACTTCAACAAAAGGAACCAATATGGGTATTAAAGGTAAAGCAACGTCCCTTCTCGAAGAGTTCAAGGCCTTCGCATTCAAGGGCAACATCGTCGATATGGCCATCGGTGTGATCATCGGTGGTGCATTCGGTAAAATCGTGACCTCCTTCGTGAACGACATCGTGATGCCGGGCGTTACGGCAATCATCGCCATGGCTGGCGGTAAAGATGCTGGCGAAGGCCTTAAGTCACTTTCCTACACCACTGCTGCCGGCGTAGAAATCCCCTACGGCAACTTCATCGGTGGAATCGTCGACTTCCTCATCGTCGCTATCGTGGTGTTCCTCGTGATGAAGAAGTTCCTCGGCTTCATGCAGAACATGCGTAAGCAGGAAGCAGAAGCCCCGGCCGCTCCTCCGGCACCTCCTGAACCGAGCGCCGAAGAAAAGCTCCTCACCGAAATCCGCGACTTGCTGAAGAAGTAATTTACACGGCAACGCCGTAGTTACCAGAACTTAATTGGTAGAGCCTAGAGAGCCGCCTTTGGCGGCTCTTCATTTATTCCGTTACCAAGTTCTAAGCTCCCGCCTAAAGGTAGCTAACGGTAAATTCTAAGTTCTAAACTCTAAGCTCTATACTAGCTTCTGCGGTAAACGGCAATTCTTCCAGCTGTGGAGTCGCGATAATCACCTGGCAAGCCTTTTCGCGAATGAGCGACGCCACCGCATCGCGACGCTTCACGTCGAGTTCGGCAAAAATATCATCGAGCAAGAGAATCGGCTTACTAAGGAAACGGCTCGCCACATCAACCGCAGCAAAGCGCATCGCGATCGCCGCACAACGGCACTGCCCCTGCGATCCCGAAGAACGCATTTCGGATCCGCCAATGCAGATTCCCAGATCATCGCGGTGCGGACCGGCAAGCGTACCGCCGAAAGAGCGTTCCGCAATTTCCAAGCTGCGGAGTTTTCGACTAAAAGCAGTCCGCAAGGCGTCCTCGTCAACCGAACCGTCGTCGGACATTCCTGAATCATCACCCGAGACATTGTACGGCGCCGAGGGCTCCGCGGCGACCTTGTCCAGTTCCGCATCATCCAAAAATTCCGCTCCGTCAAGCGCATCGAGTTCCTTCAGAATCGAACTCTTGTAGGCGCAGGTAATTTCGTCGACTCCCCCCGAAAGCTTACGGTAGTACCCCGTGATAATCGGAGAAATTTCTTTCGATAGCGAAAGTCGGGCTGCCCATAATTTCGCCCCCAGGTCAATCAGCTGTTCAGTCAAGATTCCAAAGAGTTCCTCGCCGCCCAAGGGCGCCATTCCACCCCCGCGCTTGAAATCCCTGAGCCACTTATTGCGCTGTTGCAGCACGCGACCGTACCGACGCAGCAAAGAGGCATTCGCCTTCGAACGGAAACAGAGAATTTCGTTCAGCCACCGGCGCCGCACATCGGGCGCCCCACGCAAGAGTTCTATATCAGACGGCTGCATCACGACTGCAGGCAGACTTCCGAAGAGCGCCGCCGCCGATTTCAAGTTCTCGCCATTCTCCCGGACATCGCAACTGCGACGGCCCACGCGAATCGCGCGCGCCGTCGTCCGCCCCGAATCCTCAAAGGTCGCCCGCAGCAGGAACTCATCGCCGTTCCAGGCGATCAGTTCTTTCAAGTCTCTTGCCCTGAATGAAAATCCCTGGGCCAGCAAATGGACCGATTCCAGTATCGAAGTTTTGCCGCAACCGTTCGGCCCATGAACGACCGTAATTCCGGGCCCAAACTCCTGTTCAAACCCGGATAGGCTGCGCACGCCTTCTATATAGATTTTGGAAATCACGGAATATAGCCCCGGAGACCAAAGCTAAGCGGCGTCCACAGCCCCGCTTCCGATTCATAAATCAAGGCGTAGTTCACATCAAACGGATACTTCTTCTTTCCGATACGAATCCGGAACTTGTAGCCGGCACCCACCGTCCAGTCCAAATCATCCATGCCCAGACGGAGCGTGCCGTCAGGAATGATTTCACACTCAAAACCGACGCGGCCCGTCCACACATGCAAATCAGGATCAAAAGCAAGTAAGGTATCGGCCACCTGGTAGTCAATCGCTTCCATCCAGGCGTAAACAGGTTTCCCCATAACCCTGGAACGATACCCCAAGCCAATCTGCAAAACCTTCGGACGTACGCCATCGGTGCTTGCCACGGAATTGTCGGTACTGGTATTCTTGCTCCATTTTGCAGACAAGTTCTTACTAAAGCTCAAATTACGGATGACCACCGACGTAGACCACTGTTCGTTCCACTGTCTAAGCCAGCTGAGGTTAAGAGTCACGGGACTGCGGTAATCATCGACCAGTTCTACACCGTCGTAATATTCCGCAATATCCATATTGTCGTAGCTCATCGAAAGCGACAGGCCGAACGCATCGCGGCGCGTGACTCGATAGGCAAAGCCGAGATACATCATGGTAAAGTAGGGAGTCGCGGTTCCCATCGTTTCGTCATCTTCGTTAATCACGTCAAAGGCAAGGTCGCCGCGGTAAAGCATCGCAAAGCCGACACCCATGCGCTTTCCCACAGGCGATTCCAGACCCAGCGAACCGCCCATACGATCCAGGTCGCGTTTTTCGGCACTTAGCGAATATCCAAAATCCTGACGGAAGCCAAGGATTGCCGGATTCCAGTAGGCAGCGGGCATCGACGCCGTATCCGCAGAACCCGTATTGCCACGGCCCAGTTCGCGAGTACCCGCACCCATACGTTCCACAAAGCCGTCAAAGCTGCCTAGCGTCGCCTTTTTTCCCGCAACCGCCGATGCCGTTAAAAGCAAAAGCATTACGAATATAAGACCTAGATCCTTCGACGCGCTTCGCTTTCCCCAAAGAGGATAACTCAACTTGAGAACTAAAGTTCTTAGTTTCGTATAGCTCAGGATGACACTCTCTCGTCTTTCGTCTTTCGTCTTTCGTCTAAGCATCATCACTTGTGCCCTCCCAAGGTCATCACCTTACCCCAGCCGATATGGCCGTGATTGTCCTTGACACGCACATAGTACACGCCCATGGTGCAGGGCCGACCCGCCTTGTCCTTACCGTCCCAGAAATCTTCCTTGGGGTTCGTGCTTCGTGATTTATCGGCACTACGGGGAGCATCCTTTACAATCGTGCGGATCTTTCTCATATCGTAGCTGAACACGTCAATCGTAATTTTAGAATCCTTACTTACCTTGTACGAAACAAGGGACTGGTCCCCATCACCCGAGGTAATCACCGAAGGAACCATACGGATTGTTCCAAGATCGCCCCCCAGCTTGGCACGGTTCAGAATGGTGGTCCAGGTTTTCCCCGAATCCGCCGAAACCGAGATTCCGTTCCCGTAGGTCGCAAGGGCTAACCCCTCCGTTTTCGTATCTAGCGGGAAAGAGCATATCGAGGTGATAATCGCATCGCGGTCCGTCGCGCCCGTTTCAAAGCCGTACAGCCAGTTGTTCTTGCCGTCATCGTCGGTTTCCCAGGCGCGAACACCCGTAGAATCCAGCTTGAAAAAACCACTCACCGATCCACCTGATGTCACGGCGACATAGGCCACCTTGCCTATAAAAGCCACACCGCTGACGGTATAATCCCCATCGTCATATACGTCCTTCTTTTGTTGCTTTCCCGCCGTATCCAAGAAATCGACCTTGGCAAAATCCTTTGCATTTTTGCGAAGCACCCACAGCGCGCCTTTCATGGACTCCTTCTGCATATAGGACGTTTCCGCAATAATCGTCAGCGGATTTCCTCCCATCCAAAGCCCCGTCACGCGGGCAGACGTATCAAGACTCGTCGAGACCTTCGAAATCTTGCCCTCCGAGGAACGTTTCCACAAGCCCTTCGAGGTCGCCATCCAGAGTTCACCCGTTTCGGGATGCAACTTCACATCGAGCACGCGGGGATTGTTCTTCGCGTCCCACTTATAGTTGACCTTGGCCGTATCCAGCGCACCCGTCTTCAGGTTCAACTGGAACATACCCTGTTTTTTTCCACTTTTCAATTCTTCGTAGAAGCCAAGACCAGCCGTGCCTCGCGCAAGCCACAACCGGCCACTAGTTGAATCGAATGCAAAACCACTCACGGCATAATACATCGCCGAATCCTCGGCCACAGCCTCGGGCAACAAGCTATGATCAACATCAAGGGGATTTTCCTGGACTTCTTCTGTTCCGCGCACCGAAAAAAATCCCGCAGGCAGTAAATGGTTGCCGTCATCATTGAGGCCATACATCGGAAGGACGTAACCAATCTTACCGGCATACCCCGACGAGATTCGACGGTGTTCCGCCAGCACTCCACTGTAGATTCCGTCCTGCATCGCGGTCATGGAATCGGATGCCTGTCCCTGTTTCGAACCGTTCACCTGGATACCGGACGATCCCGCATTCAGATTCAAAAGCGTAACGCCGCTATAGGTTCCACTACGGGAAAACACCCAGAGTTCCCCGTTCTTTCCGGAGCCGGTCACATTCATGGCGTAGTTGCTGAACAGCGTTTCCGCCGCCCCTACCGGCAAGGCTATCAGGCCGACAAGCAAGGCCGCCCACAAGTTTTTTACAAACAAATTATTCTTCATAAATTACCGCATGTCGATTTCATCGACACCCTTAATTGGCTTATACTTGAAATCTTCAGCCGAAACCTTCTTCATCACCTTAAGATTCACGATGTTGTACCAGGAACCGTTTCCCGACGGATCCACGGTAAACAGACGCTTCGGAGAGAAATCCTTTTTCGAGAGCCATACTTCCATCTGGGTAAACTGTCCCGCATACTTGGACGGATCCAGCTTGAGCACCCACAGTTTTTCGCCGCCAAATTCACCTTCAGAAATAGACTTCGCCTTACAATTCAAATACTTGAACAGGAGTTCCGACGGATGCAGCGAACTGGACAGGTCTTCCACCGCCTTAATCAGCACCTGTTTCTGTTCCACATTGTGCTGCCAGAGGCTTTCCCCGTCGCTATAGAACTTGATTCCCGCCATTTCCAGCACAAAGCGATCCCCTTCGGCCACCAGGAGCTTTCCGTCCTGGGAAGCGATTTCCGGAGAATCCACATAGAACACCTGCACACGGAAACTGAGATCCCACGCCTTGCCCGACTTGAACCAGGCCTTGGATTTTTCCATTGCCTCGTCAGCGGTCATCGACATCACCGGCATCACAGCAAAAAACAGAACAAACGCAAATAAACGAAGTAAATACCGCATCAGGGAACTCCATCCTTTAAGAATATGTGCAAATTTACAAAATTACGCCTATTCGCGATTGGCTTTTATCCGGCGAAATTTCTATCTTTGCTCAAGAAAAATTTAATTCTATTGGAAAAAACGTATGCGCAAACTGATTTTGCCCCTGGCCATGGCCACCGCCACCATCGCTTCCGCCGCCGATATCGAAATCCACGGCGACGTGAACATGGACTACGCCAGCTACTTTGACAGCGATTTTGACCCGACCAACGCCGGCAACCAGGACATCGACCTCGCCCTGAAGGCGCACCTCGACGAAAACATCGCCGTCGTCGTCAAGGGAACAACCCACAGCACCTTCGTCAACGAAAACGGCGAACTCCAGGAATCCGAAGTCCGCCACGGACTCGCCCGTTCCACCGCCATGGGTTCGGATGGTCGCTACAATTCCTTTGAATTTGACGGAGTCCAGTTCCGCTGGGATGTCAGCCACGAAGTTACCCTTATCTTCGGTGACATGACTTACAGCGCGGGCGCCTTCAACTACTACTTCTGGCGCGATGCTTCCCGTTACGCCGTCATCGTCCGTGAACAAAACCTCCGCGGTATCGGCCTCGATGTCGGTAACGACAAGTACGGACGCGGCTCCCTGTACTTGGGCGCATCCGACGCAACCGACCACACCGTAGCCCTCTTCGCCACCTACGGGTTCCCGCTAATCAACCACACCGACGAGCACTTGATCATCACCCCGAGCCTCGACTGGGTGTTCGGTTCCGAAATCAACCGTTCCCACACCTACGTCCTCGGTACCGAAATCGACTACTCCAAGAGCTACGAGAAGTTCAACTACGGCATCTACGCTGTATGGGGACTCCACCCGTACAAGGGACAGGGCGTCCACTCCTTCTTGCTCGAACCGAGCATGAACTACGCCATCTTCAACCTGGCCCTGACCTACTTCTACACCATTACCGACAAGAGCTACGCGGCCGAACCCCAGCTCATGACAGACGACCAGATGCTGTTCGCCGTGGAACCCAGCTTCAACATCCACAAGAAGTACACCCTGGGTGTCAGCTACGAATACCACGATCCGGACAAGGAAATTCACGGTGACGACTTCCAGTTCCTGGGCATGAACCATTACATCTACCCGACCATGAACACCGAAATCGTCATCTGGCACGGCTATAACTTCACCGACACCGACGACACGCCGTTCGGCAAGGCAAGGTTCTCCCTCGGTTTGAGCGGCAAGGCTAGTTTTTAAGCCCTGATCAAAAAAGACCTTAAGCGCCGGGTTATGCCCGGTGTTTTTTTGTAGGGGGAAGCCTCCCCCTGATTTCGGCCTCTACTCGGCCTGCTCCGCACGCAAATAAGACCGTTCGGCTCTATCGCAAAAAGAAAAGTCGATTTCGCCTCACTTTCGCCACAGCCCCAGCTTAACGCATGGGGCTTTCCGGCTCACATGGCACCACCTAAAGGTGGCCATGTTCACTAAGGCCTAAAGGCCAAGTGACCAAAGGTCGGCCTTCGGCCGACGAATGTTCGCTTAGCGGACAGGCTCTCGCAAAGTCCTCCATCACCCTCTCTACGGGCTTCAATCGCCAGCCCCACCTTGGTGGTCATGCGCACTAAGCAATAAATTGCTAAGTGCTGTCCGACGTAACACCTGGCTATTAAATCGTAGCGTTCTGATTTTTAATCTATTCAGGCAAAACTAGCCTCTATTTTTTCCCCACATACTCAACTATGAATGCATAAAAGAAAGGCGAGATTGCTCTCGCCTTTCAAAAAATTTAAGGTTTTACCTGAGCGCTCACAGCTCAATGCTCAGAGCGCTTTGCGCGACCTCAAAGCCGTTATTACTGACCGAGGTACTTACGGCCGATACCGAATTCATCCTTGTATTCGATGTAGTCCGGAACGAAGTCCTTGGCGTAAGAGAAGGAAACATTCACGGAGCACTGGAACTCGTTCATGAGCTTGCCCTTGCCCTTGAAGTTCTGCTTCTTCTTTTCGATCTTTTCCTGGCCCTTCTTGCCCACGAGCACTTCAGCTTCGCACCAGCCGCTGTTACCCTTGGCGAAGACTTCCTTGCCGTCGGTAGAGACAAGCTTGATCTTGCTCGGGTCAAGTTCGGTGTTGTTACCCGTAGAAGCCCAGAACTGGAGTTCGCCAGAGAGAGACCCCGGAGCAATCTTGATGGTCGGCAGAGCCATCACGTAGCCCCACTTGTCGACGCGGCGGCTCACCGGTTCACCGATCTGTTCACCGAAGATCAGGAAGTAACCGCGAGTGCCCTTGCGGCTCTTGTTGAGGGCTGCCTTGACTTCGGCATTTTCCGGAGCCATTTCAGCAATCTTCATGATCTGGTATTCGCTCACCACCGGGTCGGATTCACCCACGGCTTCGGAGAGATTCTTGGCAACGTAAGCATTTTCAGCTTCGGTGCGGATAGCCTTCACGGCTGCTTCGCCAGCACCCTTGGCCTTGGCGGTAGCAAGAGCGGTATCAATCTTTGCGAAAGCATTCACAATCGTACCGTAGTCCATGCCTTCCTGAGCGGCCTGCTGCTTACCGATGGTAGCAAGCTTGGTCACGTATTCTTCAACAACTTCGGCATTCTGGACATCGGCCATGTTCACGGAGGCCTTGTCGAAGTATCCGTTGATCAGGTCACTGTTCAGGTCCTTCTTGGCTTCCATTTCAGCGGCACGCACAAGGGCCAAAGTGAAGTTGTCATAAAATTCGTCGGACATGCTGCCTTTCTTCTTGGCTTCCAGGTAGGAATTGATGGCATTGCGGTAACGACCTTCCTTGAGGTGTTCGTCACCACGCTTTTCATTGGTACCCTTACAACCGATCATCGTGAAAGCGACAGCGGCTGCCAAAGAGGCGATTAGCATTTTTTTCATTTTTGTTTCCTTCAGTTGATGTTTTCAACTAATATAGATAGATATATAGTCTTTTATCAAAAAAAAATGATTTTTTAATATACTTTCTAAAAATAATTAAATAAATTTATGCTAAACCTGTCCATCAGGTAAATTTTTGTTTGGAGAACCATCTAGGCATGAATATTCTTGTCGTAAGCCCCGAAGCCGGAAACTGGTACAAGACCAGTCCGTTGGCCACCGCGGTCAACCGCATGACCGACGCTTTTGCGAGCGCCGGCACGAAAGTTATTACATGCTCGCCCTTTTTCAAGAATATGATGGTCGATGTCGAGAGCTACCGCTGTGTCCATACCGGCATCGAGAGACTCCAGAACAAGCCCTATGAGATCTGGGTATCAGACAAAGATCCGCTGCACACCTATATCTACAACGAAGAGTATTTCGGAAGGCCCTACATTTACGGACCACCCCAGAACGCCCCCTACACAGACAACCATATCCGGTTCGCCTTCCTGGCCTCGGCGGCTCTGGCCTACGCAGAAGACTCCCATTTCGAATGTCGAGCGATCCTCGGCCACGAATGGGGCGGCGCTCTCGCCGGTGCGCTCGCACACACCACCTACCAGAATTTCAGCAAGATTCCCTTCTTCTTCACCGTCCATAACATCACCTACGATTTCCATATTCCTTCGAGCGAAATCGAAAAGATCGGGCTTCCCCGCAAAGATTTCAATATGGACGGTTACGAATTCTGGGGCAAGGTCAGCCTTCTTAAGGTCGGCATTCTCTATGCGACCAAGGTACTGTTCCCATCGCCTGGTTACCGCGACGCCATGCTCAACACGAACCTCCCCGGCGGTATCAGCGGATTCCTGAACCGAAATTCAGACAAACTTATCGGAGTCCAGTTCGGCGTGAGCTATCAGGTCTGGGACTTCAACAAAGAAAATCTCCCTATCAAGGAAGCGAAGACCAAGGCAAGAGCGCACCTCCAACAGCAGTTGGGAGTCAATTTTGACGGCAAGATGATTCTTTACGTCCACCTAGACGAAGAAGCGGGCAACACCTCCGAAACACTTGCGACAATCCTATCGGATATTGCACGACTCGATGTGTTCATTATTGTCGGCATTTCTTCGAACAACAACGAGTGGAACTACTACAAGGACTTCGCGCAACAGTACCCCGAAGTCATGTGCGTCCAGGACCTCGAAAGCGACGACGACAACACGCTACAGCTCCGCGACACCCTCGCCGGATCCGACGCACTGTTTGCGGCAAACCTCCGCGAACCGTCGTCTTCGATTATCCTTAAGGCCATGGCCGCAGGAACACTTCCCCTGACAGGACGCACGGTCGGCGTTTCCACGATGCTTACCAGCTACGCCCTCGAAACCGCAGGCGAAGCAAATGCGTTCCTCGTAGACGACGCCAACGCCCCGCACCAGATGCTCCGAGCCGTGAAGGACGCGGTCAACGTCTACAAGACCGAAATACAGGACTGGGACAAGTGCGTGGTGAACGCCTACAGCGGATTCCACTACGAATGGTGCAGAACCATTTCCAAATACCTGCTCATATTCGGTGAACTTGGACTGTAACGTCCGTTCTTTCATTACAAAAAGACTATATTTGGCCCATCATCGGGACTTTAGCTCAATTGGTTAGAGCAGCGGACTCATAACCCGCGGGTTCCGGGTTCAAGTCCCGGAGGTCCCACGAGAGACGGTTTCTTTTAAGGAGCCGTCTTTCTTTTTTGGCGACCGCAAGTGGCAGTTCGCCCACACACTTTTTTATATTTGTGCTTAAACATTTCAACCATCCTTGAAAGGAATAAAAAAATGGCAAGAGCTTTGATTATCGGTTGTGGCGCAGTCGCCACAGTTGCTATCAAAAAATGCTGCACCTGCAGCGAAGTTTTCAGCGAAATTTGCATCGCTAGCCGCCACCGCGAAAACTGCGAAAAGCTCGCTCAGGAACTGCGTCCGAATACGAAGACGGTCATCACGACAGCCGCCGTCGATGCAGACAAGGCCGAGAACGTTGCCAAGCTCATCAAGGAATACAAGCCCGACCTGGTCATGAACATTGCGCTTCCGTACCAGGACCTCGCCATCATGGACGCCTGCCTCGAATGCGGCGTGAACTACATGGACACGGCGAACTACGAACCCGAAAACATCGACGATCCGGAATGGCGCAAGGTCTACGACAAGCGTTGCAAGGAACAGGGTTTCAGCGCCTACTTCGATTACAGCTGGCAGTGGGCTTATAAGGAAAAGTTTGAAAAGGCCGGCCTCACGGCTCTGCTCGGTTCCGGTTTCGACCCGGGTGTTTCTCAGGCCTACTGCGCCTACGCCCTGAAGCACCAGTTCGACACCATCGAAGAAATCGACATCCTCGACTGCAACGGCGGCGATCACGGCTACAAGTTCGCCACCAACTTCAACCCCGAAATCAACCTCCGCGAAGTCTCTGCACCGGGCAGCTACTGGGACACCGACGAAAACGGCAAGGGTCACTGGGTTGAAATCCCGGCCATGAGCATCAAGCGCGAATACGTGTTTGACGAAGTGGGCAAGAAGGACATGTACCTGCTGCACCACGAAGAAATCGAATCCTTGGCCCAAAACATCCGGGGCGTAAAGCGCATCCGTTTCTTCATGACATTTGGCCAGAGCTACCTCGACCACATGCGCTGCCTCGAAGACGTGGGCATGCTCAGCACCCAGCCGATCAAGTTCCAGGGGCAGGACATCGTGCCTATCCAGTTCCTCAAGGCCCTGTTGCCGGACCCGGCAAGCCTCGGCCCTCGCACCGTGGGCAAGACCAACATCGGTTGTATCTTCAAGGGTAAAAAAGACGGCAAGGACAAGACCTACTACCTGTACAACGTTTGCGACCACCAGGAATGCTACAAGGAACTCGGCAGCCAGGCTATCGCCTACACCACTGGCGTTCCGGCCATGTGCGGCGCCATGATGGTGCTTACCGGCAAGTGGAACAAGCCGGGCGTACATACCGTGGAAGAATTCGACCCGGATCCGTTCATGGAAGCCCTCACCAAGTACGGCCTCCCGTGGAAAGAAAACTTTAACCCGGTGCTGGTGGATTAGTGATTAGTGATTGGTGGTTAGTGATTAGGTTTTATAATCGCGGCAGAGCCGCCCTATCTACTGACCACTGCATACTAACCACTTCCTAACCACTGTTTACTAACCACTAACCACTGCAAAGCAATGAAAAAATGGCGCATTGACGATTCCCGCGACTTGTACAACGTCAAGGGTTGGGGCGTAAACTTCTTCGACATCAACGAAAAAGGACACGCAACGGTTCACCCGCTCAAGGAAGGCGGCCCGGACATCGACCTGTACGAACTCGTGCAGGAACTTTCGCTCCGCGATGTTTCAACTCCGATGCTGTTGCGTTTCCCGGATATCTTGGACAGTCGCATCGAGAAGATTAACGAGTGCTTCAACAAGGCCCGCAAGGAATACGGCTTTAACGGAAGCTACTACAGCATCTTCCCGATCAAGGTGAACCAGCAACGCGCCGTCTTGGAAGAAATCGTCAGCCACGGGAAAAAGTACAACATCGGTCTCGAAGCCGGTTCCAAGCCGGAACTGCATGCGGTGCTCGCGAACATGGACAATCCAGATTCGCTGATTATCTGCAACGGCTACAAGGACGAAGACTTTATCGAACTCGCGCTGCTTGCACAGAAGATGGGCAAGAAGATTTTCGTCGTCGTCGAAAAGATGAACGAACTCCACCTGGTGGTGGAACTGTCGCGCCGCATCGGCGTGCGCCCGAACATCGGTATCCGCATCAAGCTTGCCAGCTCCGGTAGCGGCAAGTGGGAAGAATCCGGCGGATACCACAGCAAGTTCGGCCTGAACAGTTCCGAATTGCTGGAAGCACTGGACTACATCAAGCAAGAGAAGATGGAAGACTGTATGAAGCTCATCCACTTCCACTTGGGTAGCCAGATTACCAACATTCGCCACATCAAGAGCGGCCTTCGCGAAGTCTCGCAGTTCTACGTGCAAATTAAGAAGATGGGCATGGGCCTTGAATTCGTAGACGTAGGCGGCGGTCTCGGCGTGGATTACGACGGCACCCGCAGTTCCAACGCAAGCTCGGTGAACTACTCCATTCAGGAATACGCGAACGACGTGGTGTACGCCATGTTCGAAGCTTGCGAAAACGGCGGCGTCGCTCACCCGAACATCATCGCAGAATCGGGCCGTGCACTTGCGGCACACCATTCCATCCTGGTATTCAACGTGCTTGAAACAGCCGGTCAGGCATTCTTCGACGAGAATATCCACGAAATCGATGACAATGCACCCGACGCACTGAAAGACCTTTACGGCATTTACAAGGGGCTCACCCCGAAGAATCTGCTGGAAAGCTGGCACGATGCCATTCAGCTGAACGATGACGTGCTCAACGGTTTCAAGGTCGGCGATTACGACTTGCCCACCCGCGCCATGTGCGAACGTCTGTTCTGGAGCATCGTGCGCAAGGTGGACCTGCTCGCAAAAGACTTGCGCCATCCGCCTTATGAACTCAGCGAACTTCCGCGCCTCTTGGCCCAGAAGTATTTCTGCAACTTTAGCTTGTTCCAGAGCCTGCCGGACAGCTGGGGCGTAGACCAGGTTTTCCCGCTCATGCCAATCCAGCGCCTGAACGAGGAACCCACAGTCGAGACGACCATCCAGGATGTCACTTGCGACTCTGACGGTAAAATCGATATGTTCGTGCGCGGTGGCGATGTCAGCCGCACACTTCCGCTGCATGAACTCAGGAACAATGAGCCGTACTACATCGCAGTCTACCTCGTGGGCGCCTACCAGGAAATCCTCGGTGACCTGCACAACCTCTTTGGCGACACCAACGCAGTCCACATCGTTTGCAACGACAAGGGCGGCTACGAAATCGACAAGATTATCGATGGCGAATCGGTGGAAGACGTACTCGATTACGTGAACTTCAGCGACAAGGCCCTTGTGCGCACCATGGAAAACTGGGTATCCCGCTCCGTGAAGGAAGGAAAGATTAGCCTGCAAGAAGGCAAGGAATTCCTGAACATCTACCGTGGCGGCCTATACGGTTACACGTATCTAGAGTAGACGAAAGAATGTGTCATCCTGAGCGGAGTGCGCAGCACGAAGTCGAAGGATCTAATTCATGATTCACGAGATATATCCTCACGTATTCAATAACGAATTCAAAGTCGTTGACCCCAAGGTCACCGACCTTGTTATTCGCTACAATGGTTCCAAGACGCTCCTCAAGAAAGCAGGCGACGGCTATGTCATCCCGCAAGTAGGCGAACTCCTTACGCTTGAAGGCAAGACTCTCGCCAACTTCGAAGGTCATTACCTTTTCAGCATCGATGACACAGCCTTCTTTTTAGATGACAGCAAGGCGACCGTCGAAGCAGAAGCCCCTGCCGGCTATGAATACATGGGCAATCGAACCTTCCGCGGAATGAATCCGGTAGAACGCATGGGCGGCGCCACCGCTGCACACATCGCCCACTGGGAATCGCTGAACAAGTTCTGCGGCAAATGCGGCAACGTAACCATCCGCGGCGACCACGAACGCTCCATCATTTGTCCCAAATGCGGCAACGTCGTTTATCCGAGAATCTCTCCCGTCGTAATCGTAGCCGTGCGTAACGGCGATAAACTTCTGATGGCGCACAATATCGACAATCCGAACCCGAGGCTGTTCCTGATTTCCGGATTCGTGGAAATTGGCGAAAGCCTGGAGCAGGCCGTACACCGCGAAGTCATGGAAGAAGCGGGGCTCCGCGTGAAAAACATTCGCTACTTCGGTTCGCAGCCGTGGCCCTTCAGCGACTCCCTCATCGCGGGCTTTACCGCTGAACTCGACGGCGACGACACCATCCACATGCAAAAGGAAGAACTTTCCGAAGCCTTGTGGGTCAAGCGCGAAGACATTCCCGAATACGAAACCGATGTCAGCATCAGCTGCTGCCTCATCGAGAACTTCCGTCGCGGATTTACTATTAGCGAATAATCGTCATCCTCACACACGTCATCTTCGACGCCCCACTTTTTGTCATCCCCGCGAATGTGGGGATCTTCTTTTCTACTAAAAAAAGCTACTTCTTTTTAGGGGGTTCCGCCGGAACACTTTCAGGCTTCGGCGCCAGCATCACATACAACGTGTCGTGAACCACGACCGTATCGCGGACATACACCGTATCCGGCTTACACAGCATCTCTTTCATCTGCGCAATCATCGCTACAGATGCCGCCGAGGAATCCGATTTCGCAGAAGAGGATTCAACGATTTCCGATGAAGACGACGCGACTACCGAAGACGAGGAACTTGCCACAGAAGAGCTGACAGCAACCGAAGAAGAACTAGCAACCTTCGCCACGGAGCTACTGGATTTCACCGACGAAGACGAAATATGCCCCGCCTTTTCAGTCTCTATCTTTTTCAGAAGGACTTCTCGTTCTTCACGCAACTGTTTAATTTCCTTCTTATAACGATCCTTTTGCATCGGGCGCCTTTCGCGAGCGTACTTACCTTCAACCCGGTTTATTTTCCGGTCCAGCGCTCGTAGTTCATCATATAAGGGGCCATCACCTTCTACTTCCGAAGACGGGGTGAAGAAATCAACAAACTTATCCCACAAGTTTTTTTCTTCGGCATTCCCTGCCGAAACAAGCGCAGCTACAGCACAAGCGCACAGA
Organism: Fibrobacter sp. UWH4; assembly: GCF_900142475.1. Classification (NCBI taxonomy): domain Bacteria; kingdom Pseudomonadati; phylum Fibrobacterota; class Fibrobacteria; order Fibrobacterales; family Fibrobacteraceae; genus Fibrobacter; species Fibrobacter sp. UWH4. Next base: position 370,630 of record NZ_FRAY01000001.1, on the reverse strand, counting down.
ACTCCACGAGACGCAAAAGACTTTATCATAAGCATACCTCAATGATAGAAAAATCACCCAAAACATGGCAAGCAAACACCCCTACCCCTTTACAAACGCTCTATTTTTTCTAAATTAATGCAAACTCGCGGGAGTAGCTCAGTTGGTAGAGCGCGACCTTCCCAAGGTCGATGTCGAGGGTTCGAAACCCTTTTCCCGCTCTAAAATGAAAAAGACACCGTGAAGGTGTCTTTTTCATTTTACAAGTGAATAAGTTGGGTTGAGAACCCTCGAAGAGGGTTCGACTAAATTCTTTTGTGGGCGCAAGCCCGTGAAAAGAATTTAGGACTTTGAGCGTAGCGAAAAGCCTGTTAAGGTGAGGAGCCAGCCGCGCAGCGGAGACTGGCGACGAATCAAACCCTTTGACGTCTAAGGCAACTTATTTCGTAAATTCCGGCAGGATTTCGTAGAATTTTTTCGTAAACATCCCGCGGAAATACTCGTACGGCAAAATCAACACGACATTTCCGCACGCACCACAATTGACCGCATAAGTATGCCACTGAAAACCAAGCCCCCTTGAAGTCGGGAAAATCCAGTCAAAATCAGAGAAGCCCTGTTTCACACCGCAATCGTGTTGATTACTCGGTTCCGTCCGTGCCAATTCTCCTACATAGCGAATCATCGCACTCTTGGGAAACGCAAAAATATCGTGATACAGCAAAGGACGGGACTCCCCCTTCAACAAAACATATGTCGGCGAATTATACCAACCATGGGCAGCCACCAACGCGTACCCCGAAGACCGAATTTCGTATGCAATCGTACTCTTCGTCTGCGACCTATAGACAATCCAAGTCGAATCATAGCTATTCCCCAACACAGACGCATCTTCAACCTCAAAATTGGCTTTCAGACTTTCGTCATTTTCGGCAACACATTCAAGGCAATTCTTCGCTGGATTCCTGCCACTTCGGATATGGCCGTTACAGGATACCTCAGAATCAATCCAGTCACGAATCGGTTCTATGACAGAAGAAGGACCATCCACAGGATAATCAATCGCTAGGTAAGTCAAATGATGATTGCATCGAGTTCCAGCAATCCATCGTTTCACGACAACAGAATCGCGGAATCCGCCGGCGCAAGCAAAAGCAACCAACAAAAAAATTAGGAGTAAAGAAATCTTTTTCACAGCGACCTCTTATCCATTATCGTTTCAAAGGCCCCTTTTGTAAAAAAGAAATGAAAAAAAATCACAAATACCAGTCCGGCCTAATTCCTAAGGCCTTTTCATCCGTCTCAAGTTCTTCCGCCGGCACATTCCGGCCCACCACCAGGGCGCAGTCAAACCCAGCCACACGAGCCCCTAGCACATCCGTACCCAAGGTATCGCCCACCATCAGCACGCGCGAACCTTCAGGCAAGCTCCGCTTGACCTTTTCCCAAATCGCCGGGAACGGCTTACCTAAATAATAAGTCTCGCAGCCATCACCCCCATTTGCCTCGCACATGGAATCGCGACGCAGGCGCTCACTCAAAGCGCCCGATACCGGTTCGCGAACCGTCACGCCATCGTCATCAGGAATCTTCGGCGCCCACGCATCAGAATTCAGCACCAAGAGCATCGAGCCCGGGCGCTTTAAAATCTTGACCGCCTGTGCGTATGTTTCAGGCGTATCCTTCGCCGACGAAATTGCCACAATCGGTTCTACCGGTTCTGCAGCCGGAGCTACCGCTTTAATGCCGCAACTTTCAAGCACATGCTTTCCCGTTTCACGCCCGATGTAATAGACTTCGCGCACCGCCTTGCCACGACCGCGCAATTCAGCGCACAAATCCTTGAGCAAACTTCCCGAAGAAATCGTCTCGGCCTCGCTAAACGCGAAGCCTCGCTTGCCCGCATCGGCCGCAAGCACCGAATCCACATCGGAGGCAGCATTCGTAATCAGGCGCATCTCCTTGCCCGCGGCACGCAGCATTGTATACCAATCCTGCGCCCCCTCGTAAACAAAGCTCCCGCGGTTATAAAGCGTACCATACCCATCAAAGCAGAACGCGTCGTAGCGGTCCAGCAAATCTTCCATGTGCGTGCAGCGCGGCGCAGGTGACTCGCCCCCTGCGAGCACACTCGTTCCCACACCCTGCGATTCAATAATTTGCCTATACCGCAGGTAGATTTCCGTTTCGAATTGGGTCATTGATTCAAACGCCGCCTAGCAGCGGCTATTCAGAATCCCGTAGTCGCGGCCTTCCACCGGAATCACCAACTGCAACTTAGAAAGCACATCGATATGCTTGTCGAATTCGGCCTTAAAATCTTCGCCGAGCTCCTCTTCATCGTCGTGATTCAAGTTGTAGGCAACGTAGCTGCCGTCCGAGAAAATCGAGATGCAGCAGTCCCACGTGATGTCGCCTTCCTGTTCTTCCTCGTCATCATCGCGATCCTTGCTTTCAAGCATCAGCATCGGACGCGGGGCAGGAATCGCTTCGGCATGGCCGTTTTCAAAAATGAAGTAGTTGCGGCTCACGAGTTCATGTTCAAGCGCCATCGTCGAAGGCGTGCGCTCGAACTCGTTGCGCAGCCTGCGAATGTTACCCAAGTCGTCTTCGTACGGGTCCTGGAAATCCTGCGGCAGCACCACCTGGTAGTAATCGAATTCCTTTCCGCTCTTGGCATAGGTTTCCTGCCATTCCTGCGGCGGTTCCGGACGAAGCGTCAAGAAATCCTCGAAGGCATCCAAAATTTCGAACAACCTAGAATCCCAGGGTTCGTTCTTCTGGTTCTGCACCAGTTCCATGAAATTCTTCAGGCGTTCTTCACCCGAGATTTCCTTCAGTTCTTCATTTTCTTCACTCATAAAGCTCTTCTTTTTTGGATTGCTTCGCGTTGCTCGCAATGACGTTACTCTACCATTGTTCAACAGTTTTTGTGGTCAAGCTCATCGCGATATCCTTTTCGTAATACGCTGGCTCGCTAATGAAAATCGGATACACCGGACTTTCGCCATGGTACAAAATATCCTTGCCGTCAAATGTACGGAACAACTTGTCGCCATCCTTGAGTTCGCGATAATCGCGCCCCATCAAATCCGGATGAATCATCGCCTGGATCGCTCCACCACCCTGCGGCTTGGGGTAACCCAAATCCTTGAACTGCGTATAGACTTCCACCTTAATCGGCGCCCTTTTCTGCAATTCACCGCGATTCCATTCCTCGGCAAGTTCCAAATAGCGCTTCACCAGGCGTTCCGATTCCTCGAAAATCGCGGCATCCAGCGTTCCATGCTGCTGCGGGCCAATTTCGATGCACACATCCGCCTTCGCCACCGTTCCAAAATACGGCGAAGCGGAGCGTTCTTCGGGCTGGTAATAAATCCAAGCATCCTTGAATTCTTGCGTCAGCACCGCCGAGGCGCGCATCGTAAACGGGTCGCGCGCCGAAAGAATCAGGCAGTAGCCCATGTTTGAGCCCGTGTTGTGCACATCCAGAAGCAGGTCCGTCTTGGTGGCGGCCCCCTTCGGGCCATACAAAGCATTCAGTTCCTTGGCTCGACGGAACTCGTACTGCTGCGGCTCCACCGTCACATCCAAGCAAGTCTGCGAAAAAGCGCGATTCAAGTCATGATCGCGATAGCGGCGATTCAAGCGTACCGCATCGGGGTTAGCAAGCACCAAATCCACCTTGGCGCTACAGAGCGAATTATAACACTCTGGGTGTTCCATCCATTTCTGGACAAGGCGAACGCCAGTCCGTTCGTTACCGTGGGTACCACCTGCAACGACTATGGTATTTATCAAACTCATACCCATAATATAGAAAATCCCCGCTTGCGCAGGGATTATTCTACGGATTAAACACCTCCATGGTTAAATCAGTTTTCGCCATTATGCATTTCAGTCTGTTCGCGATCAATCGTGTAAGTCAAGTATTCTCTAAAGTCACGGTCAATCGTAACCCCATCGAAATCCTCGACATTATCAATATGAACATCGAATACCGACTGATTGTCAATCCATGCCTGGATATCGAAGTTTTCGATCGTGATTGTATTATCACGCGGGCCTTGCGCCACATATTCGAGTTTTGATTTCGCGACCCACCCCTGACCGCAACCTCCCTTCACAAGAACCTCCGTATCGGAATCCTTGAGAATCGTCAATTCGTCATTGAAGTGAGCGGTGCAGACAACCACGCCACCACCTTTCTGGGCTGTGACATCGATGTCTCCCAACTTTGACTTAACCTTCCTGGCAGCGAAAGAGGTCGATACCAGAACGGCTAGCATTACAAACAACATTATTTTTACGCTTTTCATGATGGACCTCCGTGTTATCGGGGCAACCAACCGCCCCACCTCCAAAATACAAACCACCCCATTCGCCAAACCAGCGAATGTAAACATTTTTATAGTCCAAGTTGGAATAAGAATCGTAAACGAGAAACTCTAAAAACAAAGAATACTATATTTAAATAACCCCAAAGGATTTACTATGAACAAACTCATTTTCCTTATTTTCGCCATCGCGCTAGCCATGCTTACAAGCGGTTGCACGGCGTCTTACCAGCACATGACCCTGAACCAGCCCGCAAACGTGCTCTACCCGCAGTCTCGTTTTCTCTTGGTCACCCCGGTCAACGGTATGTACGGTAACACCGTCTATCCATCTTCGGGCTTCGAGGTCATCCAGGCGCTGACCAAGGAACTGCAGCACTACACGAACGCCATCGCGACCATCCCGGTCCCCGTGACTATTGAACAGATCTACCCCCAGGATCTGGCACAGACCGACTACGTGATCATCCCGCAAATTCAGCATTGGGAAGACCGTGCCACGGGCTGGTCCTTCGTCCCGGACCGTATCGAGGTTCGTTTCGACATCTACAATAACCAGCGTCAGCTAATCGACTCCTACCTCATCAACGGCAGGAGTGCCTATATCGTCTGGGTCAGCAAGCAGCCCAATTCGCTGCTTCCCAAGCCCATCCGCGCTATGCTGAAGGAACTTTTCGGCAAGCTTAAATAGCAGGTTAGCAAATTCTCGCCACGTAATCTTAAAGTGACCGAATGCTGCCTTTCGGTCTTAACAACGGCGGCGGAGTCGCCACCCCCAAATCATCCAAAGAAATGAAATCCGAAGATTTTGCGGAACTCCTCGGCGAAGATTTCGTTTACGACAGCGGTTTGAACGACGGCTACCCCATTTTGAGCTGGGAACAAGAAGAATAGTCCACAAAGTATTCCCCGGTTTGACCGGGTAAACAGCACTTAGCCCTTTAACGCTTAGTGCGCATGGTCACCAAGGTGAGAATCTCCTTTTACCTACCAGAAAAAGCGACTAATAACCAACCTTCTTTTTGAATTTTAAGTTATATTCACAAAGAAAATGTTTCTCGGTACATCTATGATACAAGATTACAATCGCTACAAAATCAAAACTGAAAATGCCGACTGGCAAGGTATTTGCGAAATAAACGGAATCAGCTTTGATTCGTTTGGAACCCGCAAAGAACTAGAAGCCTTATCTAGCTACCTTGAACCTGACGAGGTTGTTTTTGCGTTAGCATCTGGATTGATGAAACAAACCATCACGTCAAATACCTTTGATGGGGGATTAAACACATGGCTTGTTGTATTAACTTCTGAACGCTTTCTATTTATGGACGCAGCTTTACTCACCTCATCTATAGACACACAAAGCGCCCGTTTAAACAAAGTTCAAGCCATTTCGGCTTCACAAGGTTTCGTTTTTGGGAAAATATCCATTGACCTCGGCAGTCGTTTGATTACCATCGACAACTGTACAAAAGAATCTGTTAAAGTAATGGCCGATTTAGCTAACAAATGGCTAAAAGAACTTGAAAATGGATTTACCCCTCCAAAAGAAAATGAAGATATAGCCAATTTCAAGAAAAGCTCAAAAAACAACGACAAACTGGTCAAGCCTCCTTTAGTTGAAACAAATAAAGCAAGTAGAACATCAGCTACACTTGTTACTGGATTTTTCGGTTGGTTCGGATTAAACGATTTTATTTGGGGTGCATGGGGAGCTGGCGCTACAAAATGTGGTTTATGCGCAATTTCATTCAATCTAGAAAAAAGCGGTCACTATGTTTTATCAGCTATAGCCTTTTCAATAATTTGCATTTGGGTATTCTGCGATTTGGCCAACATATACGACGGCAGTTATTTCAAAGACAAACCTTCATCCGCTGTATCAAGCGGTTTAACAGGGTTCTTTTCACTACTATATCTTATTCTGTTGATTGGAAATATTGCGGAAACTTGGACGGAGTACAGTGATGAAAGTATAAAAGATTCTGGCAAACTAGCTAGCATTCGAGAAATCGTTGACACATATAATCAGAACGAAGCTGCTGCAGACAGAACCTTTGACGGCAAAAGATTAACCATTGCCGGAGTTATACGTTCTGTTGAAAAAGATTTTTGGGGAGATTACGTTGTAAAATTCGAGGGTCTCGGACCATTCAATATACTTAATTTAGGTAATAAGGTTTCTGAAATAGAATTAACATTCCCTAAGAAAGAATCCAACAAGCTGCTAGATGCACGAAAGGGGGATTTAATAGCAGCCAATTGTATCGGAAGAGGCCTTTCTGCCGGAACATATTCCGCCGACAAATGCAAAGTTACAACTATACGCAAAAAAAGTGAAAAAAAAGAAGTTCGGCCTGTACAAACTGTACAAAATACAATCACACCAAACAGACAAGCCAACCAAAATCAGTTAGCTAGAAATCAGCTCCAAGCCACGCCTTCCATCCAAGACGAAAAAACAAAACCGGGAATTCTCATTCGCGAAAGCAAATCCGGCAAAATTGTAATTCAGGAGAACAAAAAGTAAAGGATTACTATGAATCACCGTTACCGCACAAGAATCCAAGGCGAAGGCCTACAAGAGAAAATTCGAGGTATCGAATTTGATATTTACGAAGCATGTATGTTTCCCGTTTTTTTCGTAATAATGACAATATTCTTATGGCTTTTTTGCCTAGATCTTAAATGGATTCAATTTAACGCTATAACAGCGAGTGTGTTCACCGTCATATCAATAATTATATCCATCCGCTCTTATCGAAAAGTCAAAAACTTACGAAAATCATTAAACAACTATCGCAAAGGACTTGAAGGAGAAAGACTTGTCGGTGAAGTACTAAACAAGTTAAGTAACGACTCTTGTTATGTTTTTCATGACATCCCCGGAGAGCGGTTTAATGTAGACCATATAATCGTAAGCACTCGTGGCGTTTTTGCCATTGAGACTAAACATTTTGACAGAAGCAAGTGCCACGAGTTTTCATTTGACGGGAACATGGTTTACCGCCAAATGAAAGATGGAAGCTTATTTCTTTGCCCAAAACTTTTGCCTCAAATGGACGGCGAAGCAAGATTCATTCAAAACGAAATCGAAAACAGAACTGAATTAAAAATTCCTGTTATAAAAGTCGCGGTCCTTGTGGGATGTTTTATACATACACCTGCAGAAAATGAAGCAGACAAAAACATGAAGAAATATTTTTCCAAATATTGGATAGTAAATGAGAAACTGTTACCATCGATGTTTTTAGAGGAAAAAGAAATTTACGACGATTCGGTTGTAAAACATATCGCAAGTCATATTAAAGAACTAGTTAAGATTGACATTGATCAATAATTTTTTCATATACAATTCATTCCCTAGCGAAAGCCTAGCCGTCCTCCTCCCCCCTTTGTAAATCATTGTAAAATTTCGTCCTAAAAAAGGCTTCAATAGTCCGAAAAAAGCGTGTATAGTATATATGCACCTCAAAAAAGGACTACTATGAGTATAAGAAAAGATACGCCGAATCCGCTAGTTTCTGCCGGCGAAATCGTACTTTACCAACCCGAAGGCGAAGTAAAACTGGAAGTGCGCGTTGAAAACGAAACCGTATGGCTTACACAGGCGCAGATGGCTGAGTTGTTTCAGGAAAATCAATCAGATTGCCAGACACATTCAAAACGCTATTTCAGAAGGAGAAATCACCAAAGAAGGTAATATGCAAATTTTGCATAATACTCTCTCCAAGTATAAGCCAACGACCATCTATTCTTTAGATGTCATTATTTCTGTCGGTTATAGGGTGAAATCAGCAAGACGATCTATCGTTTTTATTGACCCATATGCAGACATTAGTGCATTGAAGTTTACCGCAATGAAAGCGGAAGGCGTTGCCGCCACCATTTACTCCGCACGGATTTCGCACCAATTCAAGGAGGAGGCTGCGCTATACAAAAAACAGCATCCAGAATTTGATTTAAAGACCATGCGAGTTATTCACGACCGATTTTTGCTTGTAGATGATACGGTTTACCATTTCGGGGCTAGTTTCAAGGATATGGGTGCGGAATTTTCGGCTTATAGTGTTCTGAACTTCGTGACCCCTGAAGAAGTTATCGAAAAAGTTATGCAGACGACAAAGGAATCTTCTGCAAAGGGGTTTTAGGGGAGCCCCTAGCCCTTTGATCCATTTTACTGCATTAAGTTTTTGCATGAAAATCTCAATCGGCAAATTTATTATATTAAATGCCATGACAAAAGATGAAGACAAAATCGAGGAAGTGGAAGTTCACGAAATTCACCGGGAAGAAGTTCCTGTGGAAGATAATTCTTCGAACATGAAAAAGGCTTTGGCGGTGTTGCTGATGCTTGCTGCCTTGGCTTACGACGCCTCTCCGGTAGACTTCATTCCAGACATTCCCATCATAGGTTGGATTGATGATGCGGGCCTTACGCTCGCAGCAGGCATCAACCTGATTCAACAATTTGTCGGGAACCAGAACGCAAGCCTGGTTAAGCTCCTGAAATACGCCAAGTGGACCTTCGTCTCGATGGTCGCCATAGCCGTTTTGCTGCTAGGCGGTCTAATCGCCCTCATCGTGAATTTGGTCGCCGGATAAATCAAACAACCCTTTACGGTTCCATTGCAGAATCAATGCAAGGAATCTTTTCAGATTCAAGGTAGTCAATGATTTCGTCCAGGGTCATTAGCGAATCCTCAAAAAAAACATCTTTTTTTTCGCTTTTTGCCTAAAAGCCTTTTTTCAGCTATCCCCTAACCACTAATCACCAATCACCAACCACTACTTTTTCTATCTTTCCCCCCGTATTTTATTGTACAGTAAAAACCAGGGATTTATCCCATAGGAAGACACAAATGAAAAAGATCAAGTTCCAGGACACCTCGTTCCGCGATGGTTTCCAATCTATTTTCGGTGCCCGTGTGTTCGCCAAGGACTTTATGCCCGCGGTCGAAGCAGCCGTGAAGGCTGGCATCACCCACTTTGAAGCTGGTGGCGGCGCCCGTTTCCAGGCCCTGTACCAGAACTGCGGCGAAGACGCTTTCGACATGATGGACGAATTCCGCCGCGTAGTCGGCCCGAACATCCGCCTGCAGACCCTTGCCCGCGGTATCAACGTGGTGGCCCTCGCTCCGCAGCCGCGCGACATGATCAAACTCCATGCCGACATGTTCAAGAAGCACGGCATGACCCGTATTCGTAACTTCGACGCCCTCAACGACGTGAACAACCTGATCTACTCCGGCAAGTGCATTACCGACGCCGGTCTGGAACACGAAGTCGTCGTGACCATGATGGAACTTCCTCCGGGATGCGACCTCAACGCCGCCCACAACCCGGAATTCTACGAACGCATCCTCCGCAACATCTTGGACGCAGGCGTTCCGTTCGCTTCCGTCTGCTTCAAGGACGCTTCCGGTACGACGAACCCGACCAAGGTTTATGAAACCTTCAAGCGCGCCCGTAAGCTCCTCGGCGATAAGGTGGAACTCCGCATTCACAGCCATGACACCTGCGGTACCGGTGTGGCCCAGTACAAGGCCGCTATCGAAGGTGGCGCTGATGGCGTCGACCTCGGTCGCAAGCCGCTTTCCGGCGGTACGGCTCAGCCCGACCTGTTCTCCATGTTCCACGCCCTCAAGGGTACGGAATACAAGCTCGCCCTCGGTGAAGACAGCATCGTCGACGATCACATTCCGGAACTCATGGAAGCCAACAACGTCGCCGTCGAATGCCTCAAGGACTACAACTTCCCGCCCGAAGCCCGTCAGATTACCACCGACGTGATCTTCAGCCCCATGCCGGGTGGCGCTCTTACCGCCAACACCCTCATGATGCGTGAAACCAAGACCTTCCACCTGTTCCCGAAGGTGATTGAGAACATGAGTGAATGCGTCCGCCGCGGTGGCTTTGCTTCTTCCGTGACGCCGGTTTCCCAGTTCTACTTCCAGCAGGCCTACATGAACACCCTGAACCAAGCCGCAGGCCGCGGTACGTGGTTCAAGATGACGGAAGGCTACGGCAAGATGCTCCTCGGTTACCAGGGCAAGACTCCTTGCGAACCGGATCCGGAGCTGGTGAAGATTGCTGCCGACCAGTTCAACATGAAGCCGTTCAAGGAAGCCTATCCGGGCGTCCAGTGCGCAGAAGAAATTCTCGAACCGGGCATTCCAAAGGCCAAGGCCCTCCTCGAAGAAAATGGTCTGCCGGTCACCGACGAAACCATCTTCATCACGGGCTGCCTCCAGACGAAGGCTGGCAACAAGGGTATCGAATTCCTCAAGGGCAACCGCCACATTGGCGTTCCCAAGAAGGACCCGAATGCTGCTCCGGCAGTGGACACCAAGAACATGAAGGCCGGCGCCGCAAGCACCTACCGCATCGCTCTTGGCAACCAGAGCTGGGACGTGCAGGTTCAGACCCTCAAGTAATTTGTTGAGGCGACCGCCGCTTCATAAACAAATTAAAAAGAGCCTCCGGCAAATCGCCGGGGCTCTTTTTGTCTTTTCTCTTTTCAAGGAATCTTTTTAGAACAAGAACTGCTTACCCGCATACACGGTCACAGACATCAGGTTATTGTTCGCGAGACCTGCGAAGAACCCTGTCGGATGCGCATAGGTAAACTTGAGCGAAGATGTCCAGTTGTCGGGACTCCCCTTATGCAGGAAGCCATACTCCGCGACAAGGTTGCCATACTGTCCGTGTCGGCCAAGATGCAAACCCAACCAGTAGGCGGTCGCGAAAGCGGCCCCCGATTTTCCGTCCACATCGTCGACAATCCGCAGTTCGTCCAGCTTTTCACGAACATCGTCATAATCGGATGCTCCCTGGAACAACTGGGCTCCACCGGCAAAGCCAAGAATGACGTACGCGCCCAGGTTGAAGTCGACACCGGCCAAGATACGTTCCTGGATATTCCAGAAACTGTAGCTTTCCTTGCCAGCATCGCTCCTAAGCCACGCAGCATACTTCGCGTCACCATCCAGCGGTACCGTATTGTCTGTTTTCGTAAGCGACGACGGATTGCACTTGCTCCCTTCGTCGCAACCGAACTTCAGCGAACCGCCGAAACCGCCCGCCGCGATGTTTACGAAGAACGGCGACAACGCTCCGCCCATACGGTAGGTAAAGCCTACATTTCCACCTCCCGCATTCAGGTCCTTCACGTTGTAGTCGTCACCCGTGTGCCCCCAGAAACCAGAAGCGGTCACGGACATTTCCGACGAGGAACTATCCGCAGAGGCACGGTGCATCAACGGGGCCGGCATAAGGGTCGCCCCCATAGAACGGGAAGTGGGCTCCAAACATCCAGTGACAAACAACGACAACGAGGCTGTCACCGCCATTTGCATGTATATTTTTTTCATTTTATCTCCATAAAATTAGGATTCACTTTCCAAACACTCTCAAATAAAGATAACATATCCACAACAAGTTACTTCAAGACAATGTCATGAATCAGGCATTCTTCGTTAGTAACGACATTTTCAAAGACAAGCCTAGAGGCAACCAGTTTCTGTTCCGGAGTATAAAGCGTATTTACAATTTCGGCCAAAGGAATCTCAGAGACCATAAAATTGCCATCCATTCGGCCAGAACCTATCATTTTGCGGCCTTTTTTGAAGGAATCGAAGTAGACTCCCGTACCGCTGCAAGTCCCCGGCCAATAAGTAATTTTAAGAGTCGAATAGTCTCCCATGAATTTTTCCCCATCAAGGTCAAGGTGCATTCCGCCCCCCGCTCGACCGAACTTCAACGCTGCACCATTTCCCAGTGCATCCGAGTAAGTGCTAGAACTTTGAGATTCTGTCCAAGGGACAAATTTGTATTCATTAGACGGATAAACCTGCGAGCGTACCTTTTCCGCAGGAACATTGAGACCTGCCGTAGAGACAAATAGTTCGGGTTCATGCATGGTCACATCGGCTCCATCGGAGTTCAAGACCACCCCGAACCAATGGTAACGATCAAGCGCTCCCGGTGCCGCAGGCATATTCCAGCGCAATACATGATACTTGCCATCCAAAGGAACATCTATTTCTTTCAGCTGAAGCTGACCACCCCCGTTCCTGCTCTTGTAGAGCATGAGTTCCGCCTTCATCCAATTTCCCTTGGATTGATTTACCTTGATTTCAACTTCAATGACAGAAGCAGACGGAATGCTCGCCCCGTTGTCATGCAGGCTCACCTTGTGCCAACCCGCAGGAACGCTGAACGAGACCAAGTCATTTAATTCAGAAGCCGTTTGCTCATACATATATCGACTATAGCCGGGCGCTGTTCTTTGGACACTTCCTAGCGTACTCAAGAGATGCGGAATTTTAGACGGGTCCATACAGTTCGTGCCAGGAACGAAGTGCCCCGCCAATTTTTCGTTTCGAAACGCCCTATACGTTGAATCATAGTCCTGCTTTGCCAATTCGCAAAGCAGGCGCCACAAGTCCACACGCATTGCATCTGCAACATTTGCATTTGATCCGTCGGGCAATTCTACATGACGGCCACTCATCGGCTCGTTATAGCGCGGATGCGTCGGATCGACCGCGTAGGCTGCCTTGGCCGTGCTACGGTTTCCCGGATTCGTAAACGGGAATCCGTCCGAAGTTTGATGAAACGCACATGGTTTGTCGATGGCGAGAGTTCCATCGCATTTCATATCCATCGCACTTGCCGTAGGAATAAAGGTGCTGTTTTTCTGATTAAGCTGTTTTTCGTCCCAGTTTGTGGACAACCCCACCGAGAAAAGCCCTACGCTCACCTGCATACTAGGCGGAATCGCACTTTCCATTCCGGAGAGCAAGCTGTTATACATCGTTTCCGCAAAAGGATATGTACTTCCCTGAACAAAATCGTACAAGGACGCCTGATTTTCTTGGCGTTTACGATCGTAATCCGTTTTCTTGTAGGCCCTGTTATAAGCAATTCTTGCAGAATTATCCGGAGAATACCCCATTTCGCTAATGGCGCGCCCCATTACGACCGAAGCCTTAGAAGCCGCGCGGTTCAATTTAAAATAATTTAGATTTCCTTCGACAAGATTACCCTTCAGCTGTCCCTGCGCAACCAGGACTGACGGAAAACCCTTATATTCTGCAGCCTTGCGGTATTCCCCAAAAAGGAACCTTTCCGAAGATATATTCTTAAAATATTCTCTCCTTCCGTCCTTTTCAACATAGTCATACAGCAGCAAGCCGCTCGCACCAGGTCCATCAATCAAGTCCCGGAAAGCCTCCGCTTCAGCAGCCCCGCCTTCTTTCGCCCAGAAATTAATCGTATAGTAAAGAGACAGTGGCAACACAGCCCCCTGATGGGGAGAATCCAGCGAGGCATAAAGCTTTATGGGAGCATCCGTTTTCGCTCGTTTCGTATCGTAAAGATACGCTCCATAGCGTCCGAGCACCCCACCTTGGCTAATTCCCATCACGACGAAGCCCTCCTGTTTATTAGCAAAATCAATAAGGCTATTATTATTCAAGAACTGGAGAAGCCTCGAGAAATCTGTCGCATTCTCTTCGAGCGAACACCTCACCGTTTCGGGGAACTGCACTAAAATCGGCGTGTACCCCAATTCCGAAAGAATGTTGGTGAGGCCGATTCCATTGACTTCCTTTTCGAACGCGTCCAAGGTGCGCAAGCCCCTTAAGTCAAGATAAATCCCGTCCAAAATAAAGAACGGCCTATCCAAAGCAAAACCGTACTTGGCAGAACTACTCCCTTGCGGTTCGTAGACGCGGATTCGAACGTTTTGACTCATCTGAACATTGCAAAACTCACCAGAGGCATCGACGAACCTTGCGGTAGAAGTTTCCCTCGCGCATAAGATCTGGTCAGTCGATTTAGCAAACTTGACAGTATAATTTCTTGCAAAAACAGACGTAGATGCCAGCAGGCACATAATAAGGATGCTCAGGAACTTCATTACTTTACCTCCACAAAGATATTCTGATTAACGGTCAATCCGCCTTCCGTCAGCTTAAGGCGAATCTTCTGGTGACCAGCCGATTCGAACTCCAGCTCCATTTCACTTTTCGGTTCAAGAATCTTCCACTGGTTGCCCGACCATATTTCCACCTTGGGCAGCGTTTTCCTGTTCGTACTCACAAAATAAGGATCGTAGAATAGTTTCAGTCTGGAGCCGCCGACATTTTCCGAAGGCAGGCCCGCAAGCAGAACACGAGAATTCTTCAGCTGACTTGTTTCGCAAGCGGTATCCGCGCAAACTCGGTAAGCGTAATCCACATTGCCCAGCAACAGAGGCATGGCGCGATTATCCGTTCCCGCCGCATAAATTTCGGCCTCGTAAAAGAGCGCCTTGGGATTCGCTATGACACTATCCCTCAAGCGATTCCTTTCAACAAAGAACATGCTCCGGAACCATCCGCTACGCGATTCCTGAGCGGTCAAGCTGTCCCTATTCACAAATGCCCCTATTTGAATATGTTCATCTTCGCTCAAGACGAACATAGCATTTGTCGACGCCGTCAAGGCGGAACGTTCCTCGGAAGAATATGCCGCCGTCGTTACCGGGACCTTAGACTGCATAAACTTAGGCGAGCGTGCGCTCCGTTCCGGAGAAATATCACTGAAAGGATAAGCTTCTTCCATATCCGATGCACCAGCGTTTGCGTTGTCCGAAATTCCGCAGCTGAGGGCAATATCATCCACGAATACCGTCGTATACTGATGCGCCGGCACATCGAAGAGTCCGACCCCCACCTTCTCGATGCGGGCACTGCCCCGACCAAGGAGATTTTCCACCGGAGCCGTCAGGGAATAAGTACGGTTCGGTTCGAGATTGTAGAAGGAAACGCCGCTATTCCCAAAGTTTCCCGCGAGCCAGACGCCAAACTTCGCCTTCTGCGAGACGCGAACCTTAAGGGAAAGGTTCCCGCCCTGGACGGTCGCAGGCAACTTGGAAAGCGTCAATGCGCCCGTCCAGTCCCCCGCCTTCTCCTTCATACCGGACCAGCGGATATAAGGCGGGGTAAGCGCCTCCATTTCGCCCCAGTTGGCGCTCCATTCCGGCGCTTCCGGGAACGTCGTCCCCGCGGTTTCCACCTTGCCCGATTCGCCATTCTTATACAGCGAGATTTCTTGACACACTTGCGCAAAACTCGAAAGGGACAATACGGTCCCCATCAAGGCTGCACACCTTGACATCCTATTTTTCATAGGACCTCCAACTTTATAATGTTATCAGAACACGACGGCACCCGCCGCCATGCAAAATCTACCAAGCCATATACCAATAGAGCCTAAAACAAAAAAAAGATACACCCATGGCGTATGGATGTATCTAATAAATTTTTTGCTCCGTACAAAATTATAGTTAAAGAAAAAATCCTTGTAAAGAGGTTGCGTCAAATTTTTTCAAAAAAAATTAATTTTCTAGTTTCACCTTAAGTTCACTTATATATACGCCGTTTTCAACCTTCGTTGTATAGGTATAGCGGTCCTTGTACATAAGTTCCAGCCTCTTCAAGAATGTGGCAAGTCCGAGTCCACTCGACTTGGACTTACTCTTCCGCGGGAAGTTGCTGTTTTCGGCCCTGAAATAAAGTTCACCGTTCTTTTGTTCGATATAGATATGCGCAAAACTTTTGCCGTCCGGATTCAGGCAATGTTTCATTGCATTTTCCATCAGGGGCATCATCATCAGCGGCACCACCTGCGCCTGCGGATTTTCAAGGTTCACCTCGAACTTCAAATCAAAGGACTCGTCTAACCGCAACCTTTCCAAGTCCGCATATTTCTCAAGAATTTCCACATCCTCTTTCACCGAAATGTACTGGTCAGACGTCTGGTAAAGCATCATGCGAAGCAACTGCGAAAGCTTCGTCATGCTATTTTCAGCAAGGTCCGGATCAATGCGAATCAGGCTTGTGATGTTGTTCAGCGTATTGAATAAAAAATGCGGGCTCAGTTGCTGCTTTAAAAAAGTAAGTTCGTACGTCATCTCGGTACGACGTTTTTCGCGCATCACAAAAGCCCTCATGATCGAACGGCTCGCAA
This sequence comes from Fibrobacter sp. UWH4, assembly GCF_900142475.1. Lineage (NCBI taxonomy): Bacteria > Pseudomonadati > Fibrobacterota > Fibrobacteria > Fibrobacterales > Fibrobacteraceae > Fibrobacter > Fibrobacter sp. UWH4. Next base: position 354,296 of record NZ_FRAY01000001.1, on the reverse strand, counting down.
AAACAATAGCAAAGCAAATCAAGCATACAAAACTCAATATCAAGAAGAAACTGACTGCAGTCCAAATCGAAAAATGTCCCCGGACAGCCCTGAAACAATATATGGCAAAAAAGTCCGACAATGTCTCGGCAGGATTTTTGGTCATCAGGAAAACGACAAATTCCCTACAGGCGATGCCAATGACCAAAAGCAAGGCGTTGCACAAGAAATAAGCCAAGTATTTTTTTCGGAAAAAAAGTTTCGGAACCAAGATGCGCAGGTTCACAAAAAAGATAATCATGGTCGCAAGGAGCGGCACATAGAAGCTCACCATGTTCCACAAGTCAAACTCGTTTGCCATGGGAGCCGTCGGATCAAGAATCAAAATCAGCGGGAAGATCAGGATAAAAAACCAGACCAGAATCGACACCGCATAAGATGGCACCGGATAATGCTTGATGCTTTCGTCCTCGATCAGGGTGGCAATCTCGCGTTCGCCACGATCAAACTGAGCTTCCTGCAATTCGGCAAGCCACATTCTCAGATTGCTAAAAAAGAGTTTCACTCGCTCGAGTATTGACGTGCAGCATTTTTCTTGGGAATTTTGGTTGTCTTTTGTCATAAAAGTGTCTCTCTGGGTATAAAAATAGCCCTTATTTGAGCAAAAAAAAGCCCCTTATGACAAAAACGTGACAAAAGTGCCGTTTTCCTTGACGAAATTCACAAAAAACTTTTGCGAAGTAAAGCGTAATCTATGACACTTCAAAATAGAAAAGGAGGTAGATTTACGAACGTAAACAAAACAACAAGCAACGAGGTAGATATGACAAAGAATACGCACGTTCGTGATGACAGGGATGTTTATTTCCAGTATCTGAACGATATTTCCAAATATCCGCTGCTTACCAAGGAACAAGAAAAGGTTGTACTCGCGAAAGTTCGCGAAGGCAGCCGCGAAGCCATGGACCTGCTTGTCAAAAGCAACCTCCGTTTCGTGGTGAATATCGCCAACCTTTACAAGGGTCAGGGACTTGACGTGAACGAGCTCATCAACGAAGGCAACATGGGCCTCATCGAAGCCGCTCGCCGCTTTGACCACTCCCAGAAAATCAAGTTTATCAGCTACGCCGTCTGGTGGGTTCGTCAGAACATCACCCGCGCCATCGCAGAACGCGGCCGTCTGGTGCGCATCAGCGCCGAAAAGGAACTCGTGCTCCGCCGCTTCGCCAAGAAGGGCGGCCAGATGCACCAGGTCGTCGGCGGTGGACTTATGCTTGACCCGAAGAGCCTCGAAGGCGTTAGCAAGTACAAGGCGAACGACATCGAAAAAATTCTGATGATGGGCAACAAGTCCACATCGCTCGACGCTCCCGTCGGTGAAGACGGCGACATAACCCTCGGCGACACCATTGCAGCGACTGAATTCCGCACCGACGAACTCGCCGAGCAGCACAACCGCAACAAGCTTTTTGACAAGGCGATGGACAACAGCCTTTCTGAACAGGAAAAAGAAATCATCAAGCTCTATTTCGGCTTCAAGATGGATTCCGACCTGAACCTGAAGGAAATCGCCCCGATGGTAGGCCTCTCCAAGGAACGCACCCGCCAGCTCAAGGATTCCGCCCTTGAAAAGCTCCGCAACGAGCAGCTGACCCGCGTCCTGAACGACGCCGCCTAACATTTGACCTTTTTTTCTCTCTCTCCTAATATTAAAAACCGGCCTTTGAGCCGGTTTTTTCCGTTTTTCCCCGTTTGAGTCGCCCCGACAAAGAAATCAAATTGTATTTTTAGGGCATGAATTTCAATATGCTGAACTTTCGCACTCTTTTTGTAGCGGGTCTTTCGGCCCTTTGCCTTACGACGAGCCCTTTCGCGGCCAAAGACAAGAAGGACGCCCCGGGTGACTTCTACAACGAAGTCTCGCGCCTGAACAAGGTGCTTTCCGAAGTCAACCGCAAGTATGTCGAAGATGTAGATCCCACCGAACTCAGCGATGCAGCCCTGAACGGCATCCGCAACATTCTGGACCCGCACACGACCGTTTTTTCCCCGAAGGACTACGAAAGCCTGAAAGTCTCGATGGAAGGAAAGTTCGGCGGCGTAGGCATTACCATCAGCCTCCGCGACAATATCCTGACCGTGATTTCACCTTTGTCCGGTACGCCGGCCTTCCGTCTCGGCATCCGCGCCGGTGACCGCATCCGCAAAATCGACGGCAAGGACACCAAGGGACTCACCCTCGACGAAGCCGTGAACAAACTCCGCGGCAAGATCGGCACCGACGTGACCGTATCTATCGAACGCGAAGGCGTCCCCGACCTGATGGACTTCACCATCACCCGTGCCGAAATCATCGTGCACGCCGTGCCCTACTACGGCATGGTCAGCAAGGACATCGGTTACATCAAGCTCGCCACCTTTAGCGACAAGACCACGAGTGACGTGGAAAACGCCCTCAGGGAACTCCAGAAACAGGGCATGAAGAAAATCATCCTCGACATGCGCTACAACCCGGGCGGACTCCTGAACCAGGCTATTGAAATCAGCGAACTGTTCCTGAAACAGGGGAACGTCATCGTAAGCACCCGCGGCCGCACCCAGAAGACCGAAAGCCACGCCCGCAGGAACGGCATTGTCAAGCCCGACGTGCCCATGGTCGTCCTTTTGAACCAGGGTTCCGCAAGTGCCGCCGAAATTGTCTCGGGCGCCCTCCAGGACTGGGACCGCGCCTTGATTATCGGCAAGACGTCCTTCGGTAAGGGTTCCGTACAGACGATCTTCCCGCTGGACAACCAGGGGAACGCCTTGAAGCTCACCACGGCCTTCTACTACCTGCCCTTCGGCCGCTGCATCAACAAGCCCGAGAACGGCATCAAGGGACTCAAGCTCCTGGAAGAAGAATACGCCGCCGAAGAAGAAGGCGACGAAAAGGCCGATTCTACGAAAAAGGATACCGCCAAGGTTGACACCTTCTACACGCACAACGGCCGCATGATGTTCGGCAGCGGTGGCATCACTCCCGACGTAGAAGTGGAACTCGCCCCGATGCCATGGGTGGTGCAGGTTCAGGAACGTATGGCCATGTACTTCAAGTTCGCTGTCAAGATTCGCCCCGACCTCGAAAAGGCCGGTACAAAAATCGATGCAAACTGGGAAGTCCCCGACAGCCTGTTCACGCAGTTCCGCGATTTCTGCATGAAGGATACGAACTTCACCAAGGTCAAGAGCAACGCCCTGGTCGGTGTGGACCAGCTCGAAAAGAGCATCATCCGCGAGCAAAATTACATGGGCGACAGCGCGAAGACCGTAAGCGATTCTACGCTTGCGGCTCGACTCGCCGACATGCGTAGCGCTCTCGAAAACAATCGCAACGCCCAGTTTGAAGAGAACAAGCAGTACATCAAGGACGGCATCAAGCGCGAACTTCTGACGGCGTTCATCAACGATTCCGTCAGTACGGCGTTCTCCCTGAAGCAGGACAAGCAGCTGAACGAGGCCATCAAGTACCTGAGCGACATGAACCTTTACAAGAAGGCCATCAGCGCCCCGGACAAGAGAGCCAAGAAAAGCACCAAGGAATCCAAGAAGAAGTAGGGCTGATCCTTGATTACCATCATGAACAGGATCGCAGAAAGTCTGGGTAAGTTTATCCGGAAGTTTCTGCGTACGGTGGCAAGTTACCTGCACTTCGTGTGGATGTTGTTCAAGAGCATTCCCGGTGCATTCAGCAACTTCCACACGACGGTCGAACAGATGCAGCACGTGGGCCTCACCAGCATTCCCGTAGTGGTGGCGGCATCCTTGGCAACCGGCGCCATCATGGCATGGCAGCTGGCATACCAATTTGCAGATATCATTCCGCTGATGTTCGTGGGAATGGCGGTCGGCAAGTCGGTGATGGTGGAACTTTGCCCGATCCTAACCGCGATGGTGCTTGCGGGCCGCATCGGGGCATCCATGTGTTCGGAACTTGGTACCATGGCCGTGACCGAGCAGCTCGATGCATACAAAGTATTAGGTCTAAGTCCCTATAAGTTTTTGTTAGCGCCGCGCCTGATTGCGACTGTCATTATGCTCCCGACGCTGACAATTATCAGTATCTTTATCGGTATTGTGGGCGGCTACGAAGTGGCGCACCTCTACAAGGATGTTTCGTTCTCCGTGTTCTTCTACGGAGTCCGTATGTTCTACCGCGACTGGGACCTGGTCGTGGGCCTGATTAAGGCAACCCTCTACGGCTACTTTATCGCCAGCTACGCATGTTTCTTCGGGTACACGACCCATAGCGGCGCCGAAGGCGTGGGCAAGAACACCAAGGCCACCGTTGTCGCCGGCATGACAAGCATCCTTATCGGCGGATTCGTTCTGTCGAAATTGCTGTTGCTCTAATGGATACACCTTACCGGAAAAGGCGCGGCAAGCCCATCTGCGGGAAAGACCCTGAAGACATCAGTGTGTTGTTGCAAATGCTTTTAGACAAGACTCATCTTTCCGACGAAATGGCGTTCGAAAAGCTAGAAAACAACCTCGAAAACATAGTGGGTTCTCTCATAAAACCGCACGTTCAAATCGTTAAATTCGAGCGCAATATTTTGACGCTAAAGTGCGACAGTTCCGCGTGGAAACAGGAACTTTTCTTGCAGAAAAAAGCTATTATTGACAAGTGTAATTTATTGCTCGGAAAGCCCTCCGTCAAGAATATCCTTTTTGTCTAAAAAAGGCTGTGCGGTGCGGCTCCGGCACATAGTTTTAGAAGAAGAAAACAAGGTAAAAAATGGCAGAAGAAACTGAAGAAATGAAAAAGGCCGAAGAAGCCTACAGCGGCGAAAGCATTACCGTCTTGGAAGGCCTCGAAGCGGTGCGCGTGCGCCCGGCCATGTACATCGGCTCGACCGACATCCGCGGTCTCCACCACCTAGTTTGGGAAGTGGTCGACAACTCCGTGGACGAAGCGCTCGCCGGATTCTGCTCCCATATTGAAATTTCCATTTTGCCGGGCAACGGCATCCGCGTGACCGACAACGGCCGTGGCATTCCGACCGACATCCACCCCAGGGAAAAGGTGGGCACCATCCAGGTCGTGATGACCAAGTTGCATGCCGGCGGCAAGTTCAACAACAGCTCCTACAAGGTCTCTGCCGGCCTCCACGGCGTGGGCGTGAGCTGCGTGAACGCACTCTCGAACAAGTTGGTTGTTACCGTGCGCCGCAACGGACGCGTGGTGCAGCAGGAATTCGCCCGTGGCGTCCCGTGCGGCCCGCAGGTGGACCTCGGCGAAAGCGACGGAACGACCGGTACTTCTGTCGAATTCTACCCCGACGATACAATTTTCAGCGAAACCGTCTACGTGTACGACACGCTCGCCACGCGTTTCCGCGAACTCGCCTTCCTTATGAGCGGGCTCCGGCTGACGCTCACCGACGAGCGCACCGAAGAAAAGCGCAGCGAAACTTTCTGCTACCCCGGTGGCGTTTCGGAATTCGTGCGTTTTGTGGACGAACACCGCACCCCGTTGTTCCAGGAACCGATCCACCTGGTGCTCCCCGACGGCCAGTATCCGCTCGAAGTCGCCATGTGGTACAACGACGGCTACCAGGAAAACTTCTTCAGTTTCGTGAACAACGTGAACACCTACGATGGCGGTACACACGTGACGGGCTTCAAGACGGCCCTTACTCGCGTCATTAGCAAGTTCGCACAGGAAATGCCCAAGGGCAAGAAGGACATCACCATTACTTCTGACGATATCCGCGAAGGCCTGACCGCAGTCATCGCAATCAAGGTCTCGCAGCCGCAGTTCGAAGGACAGACCAAGCGCAAGCTCGGCAACTCCGAAATCGCAGGCTATGTGGCATCTGCATTCGGTGCGAAGCTCGAAGAATACTTCCAGGAAAATCCGGCAGCCGTCAAGACGATTTTGGACAAGGTTTACAATGCCGCCGTGGCCCGCGAAGCGGCCCACAAGGCACGCACCCTCGCCCGCCGCAAGAACGTTCTCGAAAGCGGCGGACTTCCGGGCAAGCTCGCCGACTGCTCCAGCCGTGACCCCAAGGAATGCGAACTGTTCATCGTGGAAGGTGACTCTGCAGGTGGTTCTGCAAAGATGGGCCGCAACCGCGAATTCCAGGCCATTCTCCCCTTGCGCGGTAAGATCTTGAACGTGGAAAAGGCAAGCCTCCACCGCGTGCTCGACACCGAAGAAATCCAGAACCTGGTGAACGCCATCGGTTGCGGTCTCGGCACCGAATGCAAGCTCGAAAAGCTCCGCTACAACAAGATCGTCATCATGACCGATGCTGATGTGGACGGCTCCCATATTCAGACTCTGCTTCTCACTTTCTTCTTCCGCTACATGCGCCCGCTCATCGACGAAGGCCACGTGTTCCTCGCCATGCCGCCCCTGTTCAAGCTCAAGGTCGGCACCAAGGACACTTACCTGTTCGACGAAACCGCCAAGGACGAAGCCATGGCGAAGCTCGAAGACAAGAAGAACGTGACCATCAGCCGATTCAAAGGTCTTGGCGAAATGTCTCCGGAACAGCTTTCCGAAACGACCATGGACCCCACCAAGCGATTCCTCAAGCAGTGCTATGTGGAAGACGCCGTGGCGGCCGACCAGATTTTCAGTATGCTGATGGGCGAAGACGTGGAACCGCGCCGCAAGTTCATTGAATCTAACGCTTACAAGGTCTTGGACGACCTGGATATTTAATTTCGATGGCGCCAAGTAAAGAAGACTTTCAGACTGTACTGGCACAAGCCCGCAAGCTTGTGCAGGAACAGTTGGAACTTACCGAAAAGGTTATTTTCGGTGTAGCCAAAAACGCACCCGCAGGCATTAACGAACGACTGGAATCCCTGTTCCAGCGCAAGGGCAAACGCATCCGTTCGACTCTGCTTTGCCTGATTGCACAGAGCGGTTCCCAGAAGCCCGACAGCCTGCGAGTCGCACACGCATGCGCAGGCATCGAGTTGCTGCACCTCGCAAGCCTAGTCCACGACGACATCATCGACGGAACCGACATTCGCCGCGGGCAGAAGACTGCCCATAAGGAATGGGGCACCCAGGTGGCTGTGCTCATCGGAGACTATGTGCTGTCACAGTCCATGCAGTGTGTGATCGATGAAGAATCTCGCGACATTCCGACGGTGCTTTCCAAGGCTGCGGACAAACTAATCGAAGGCGAAATCCTGGAACTGGACCAGTCCGGAAATATGCGACTTTCCTTTGAGGAATACGACCGCATTATCGATGGAAAGACAGCTTCTTTGATTGCGGCTGCAGCCCGCATCGGCGCAATCCTCGCCGGTTTCGACAAGGAAATCATCGACAAGTGCGCCCAGATGGGTAGCCACTTCGGCATCGCCTTCCAGATTATTGACGACCTTCTGGATTACGGTTTCGGGAGCAAGAACCTGGACAAGGCGAAGTTCACCGACCTCGGCAACGGGCTCATCACGCTTCCGCTGTTGTACTACTTCGAAAGTTGCAACGAGCAGGAGCGCACTGAAATGGAAGCACTGATTGCAAGGGCCGGAGAAACTGATGTTCCCGAAAGCATCATCGAAAAACTGAACGAAAAGGATGCGTTCAAGAAGGCTAAGATTAATGCGCAGGGGCATCTGGAAAAAGCTCTCGAAATCGCTCAGGGGCTTCCGAGTTCGCAGTTTACCGAAGAAATCGTCCAAATGTTTTCTTCGATGGACAACCGGGGTAACTGACACTTGACAACGTAGGCGCTTAATTCTATATTTCGCCTCAAACCTGGGGATATAGCTCAGTTGGTAGAGCGACAGGTTCGCAATCTGTAGGTCATGGGTTCGACTCCCACTATCTCCATAAAAGACTAGAACTTTGTTCTAGTCTTTTTTCATAAGTAGAGATTCCCGCTTTCGCGGGAATGACAGAGAAGCATGACTAGAACTACTGTTCTGGTCTTTTCTATAAGTAGGGATTTCCGCTTTCGCGGGAATGACATTACAATTCCCATTTGAGACCGGCCTTAAGTTCGGAAAGCAGGGTGTTCTGCGGATAGATTCCCTTGTAATAAGCGGGAAGGCCGTAATGTTTGTAGAACTGTTCCAGCCCCAAGTACAGGGTCAGCGAATTCGGTTTCCAGAAAACCGTACCGCCCCATGAACCGCTGAACTTCCTTATTTTTTCGTAATCGCTGTCGGGACCGTCAAGGACAAAACCATAGAACAGGTTCAAACGCGCTTCAAGCGAAAGACCATTCCTGAATTTATAAGATAGCCTCGACCGCAGTGTGGGACCAAGCCACTTTGCGTAATACTTGGGAACAGCGACCGACACATCAGTGGCAGAATCCAGCGAATTCGCCGAACTTGAATCGGGACGGCTATGCGTCGACCAGTAAATGGAATCGATTTTTGAAATTTCCCATTCGAAACATTCCTCGCCGTACGTTTCGAGGCAGGCATCCATCGGATTCCTGGCGCCACGATTATCCCAGCGTTCAGCGCCGCCCCCCTCAAAAGGTTCCCTTTCGTAATGGGCGGCTTCATTGAAAGCATCTTGCAAGGCAGCCTCATACGCCGCCAAGTAGCCAACGTAGTCTACCGCGGAATCAGCCTCGAAGCGTCCCCCCACATAAACAGCCGCATTCCAGCCGTAAGTAGACGTTCTATGCCACGCCCCGTAAAGAGCAAAGGCGAGCGGACCGTCGGCATCGTAATAACCCCAGGCGGCCATTCCCAACCGGTTCTTTTCTATCCTAAAAAAATCCTTTTCTATCCACCCAAAAAAGGAAGGCGAGACATCTTCTCCCTGGGCAAAATTCAGGTCTACGCCGATATCCAGCAGAAAGGAACTTCCGACCAGGGAATACTCCAACCCAAGAGAAAATTTCCAGTCATTCGTGTCAAGCGCCGGCATGTTTTCGTTGGCCAGGAACCAGTCGCTATTGAAACCGATGCCGAACGAATGAATATAGTCCCCCGTCGTATAATCCAGGAACGGCGTCAGCGACAAGAACAAGTCTCCCCCATGCTCCGTCACCTCATCGACACCACCGAACTCACTGTAACGTAATCCGTAAAAGCCCAAATTTCCTAAAAAACGAAAAGACCACGGATTATCCGCGGAATCTTCCGATACTCCTAGAGCCTTGTAATATTCCTTGACAATTTCACGAATCTCTTCGGTGTACGGGCCAGGGAGGGCGGCAGCCTCTTCAAAAGATTCCAACGCCAAGGTGATGTCGCCCGCTTCTTCCGCCTTCAGGGCACGGAAATAAGCGGCTTCCTGGGTCTCTGCCAACAGCACAGACGAAAGCAATAGAATGACTACTGCAATCGAACGCATCTATCGGCGATCACGATTACCCTCGAATGTACGGTCGGGCATACCATGCATCGGGTTCATCGGAGCAGACTCGGGCCGCTCATAAAAAGGGCGTCGTTCGCGAGACTGATTTTTCGGGACATCCCCCTCGAAGCGAGGTTTTTCGTCTCGTTTTTTCGAGACTTCCTGGCGGATATTTTGCTTTTCTGCAGCGGAACTGTTGCGCAAGTCCGTAAGAATTTGCTCTCGGGCGGCACGACGCTCGGCACGCAGCCTTTGCCATTCAGCGCTTTCCTTTGCACCTAAATCCGGCATTTCTCGCGAAATTTCGGCATTTTCGGCGGGGGTCGGGACAGAGGACTCCGGACGCGCAGAAGACGGAGCGGCATAGCCAAGAGCCGCAGCCATCAAAATCGTTGATATGAGATTTAGCTTTTTCATACTCATCTTCTTGCAAATTCCGTGCCAACTGTCTTTTGGGCGTTAAACAATATAGAAATTACTTCTTAAAATCTTCCTTCTTCATTCCAAGCCGCTCCATGATTTCACGGAGGACCTTACGGTCGATTCCGAGGATGGTCGATGCCAAGGTCAAGTTCGCGTTGCTGTCGCGGAGGGCGCGGCTGATGACTTCGCGTTCCACGATTTCACGGGCTTCCTTGAGGGTTCGCGGAGATTCCTTCGCCTGAGCCTGCACATCGTCCAAGCCGAGGTCGCCCGGCTGCACCACCCCGTGGACCGCCTGGATAAGCGCCTTCTGGATCTTGTTTTCGAGTTCACGCACGTTGCCCGGCCAATGGTAGCCAAGGAGCGCCTTTTCGGCATTGCGGCTCAGGTGGTATTTGCCACGACCGTATTCAGCCCCGTAGCGGGTCAGGAATTCCTCGGCGAGCAAGACGACATCCTGTTCGCGTTCACGCAGGGGCGGCACCACCATGGGCATCACCTGAATTCTGAAATAGAGGTCTTCCCTGAAACGTTTCGCCTTGACCGCTTCTTCGAGATCCACATGCGTCGCACTGATGACACGCACGTTCACGGGGATTTCGCGGTTGTCACCCACGCGCGTAATATGCTTTTCTTGCAACACGCGCAAAAGCTTCACCTGCATGTTCAGTGGGAGTTCGCCGATTTCATCGAGGAAAATCGTTCCGCCGTCGGCTTCTTCGAAAAAGCCCTTGCGTGTTTCGATGGCTCCCGTAAAGGACCCCTTGGCATGCCCGAACAGGAGCGATTCCATCAGGTGCTCCGGAATGGCGCCGCAGTTCACCGCAATAAAGAGCTTGTCGGCACGCGGGCTATGGCGATGGATATATTTTGCAATGACTTCCTTACCCGTTCCCGTTTCGCCACGGATAATCACCGGCATCGGAAGGACGGCCAACTTATCGGCCAATTTTACCAGGTCGGTCATGACCTTGCTAGAATAGACGATTCCGTCTTTGCGGATTACATTCCTGAAGGTTTCGAGAGATTCCTTGTCACGAATGCGGTCAAACGCGGCGAAGGCAAACTTTTCACAAACGGACACGAAGGAATCGAACAGGGCGCTATCGTCTTCGGTAAAGGAATCGCTGCGGGCGGCACGTTGCAAATAAAGGTAACCCGCCTCGCTGTCGGGCGTACGGAACGGAGACACCATGATACTGGTGAGCTGGTTCTGCACGATTGACTTGGAAAGGTCCGCCGAATTATCGTCCAGCTGGTTCCACACCACCGCCCTCTTTTCGGCCTTGGCCTGTTTCACCGCAGAAATAGAAATGGACACTTGCTCCGGATTGCTCAAGTGAAGCGGCTTTTCGCCTGCGATATCCAACACGGCCGCATCGGCATGGAGTACGCTGCGGGCCACTTCCAGAATCTTGACAAAAAGGGATTCCGGCTGAACCTCGTCAAGCAAGGTCTTCACTACATCAAGCATCTTTTCTGTAGCAAGCATCGTTTCCGACTTCATGGGACACCTCTCAAAATATCTTCTTGCGAATCAACGGATTCCAGATTCCTGGACTTTTCCAAAAGCAGATTTCCCGTGGCATCGATGTCGGGAGATTTCGTTCCGAACGCAAGCCACAGGGCAACCAATAATAATATAAGTCCAAAAAAGCCCAAAATGGCAAATTTTCGGATCTTTTTTTGAGGTTGCACATCGCGTTTTCGATACGGAATGGCCGTTTTTTCACCATCCAGTGCAGACGCTGGGAATTTTCGCCCCGTTTTTTCGTCGAAGAGCTTTTCGGAAAAATGTTGCAGGGAGGTCTGGGCGGTCACCTCGCCAACCCCAAGAGTCGACAGGGCGATTTCCAAAAGCTCGTCCAGTTCATCAAAATCTTCGGGACGTTCCCCCGCTTCGAATCGCAAAAGTGATTTCCACAGCTGATCAAGGGCGGAAAGTTCCAGAGCCGAAAAGCAACCCATTCCATAAAGAAAGCCTGTCACATCGATATTGTCGATAGAAGCAACCTGAGCGGCATAACCATCGTAATTGTTCGCCTCGAGCAAGTCGTGCCCCACCACCCAGCGGAAAAGCATCAAGCCGGTACTGAACAAGTCGCTCTTGACAGAAGCGGGCTTCCCCTGAAATCGTTCCGGAGCGGCATAGGCAAGCGCCCCCGGCCCCACAATACCGCAATCGATCAGGACCGCCTGCAAGCCACCCTTTGACGGGCAAAGAATGACATTCGACGGATTCAGATCGCCGTGATGAATGTTTCTGCAAGAAAGGGCTTCTAGCGTACGGCCAAGTTCCCGGAGCAGGAGCAGAGCCACCGCAACGGGAATCTGCGGGACCTCGGCAGAACTCATGCCTTGAACAAAGTCGTAAAGAAGATACGTCGTGTTTTCGCGCACGCCCGATTCGCGGATTCGATAAAGCCCCGGAATATTCAAGTGTGAAAGCGTCTCGATAACGGATTCGTCAAAACGATTCTCAGAGCCATACCACTTTAGAACATACTCGTTCCCGTCGGCGACCACTCCATAGACATCGGCTTCGCCGCCGTGATGCAATAGCATACATTCACGGACCTTATCTAAAATACTGGACTGATGCGGGACAGAATCCATCGAATCACCACCGCCTTACAGTCTACCCGAAAGCACCATGGACTTGAGAGAATCTTCGGCGACCTGCGTCCAGTAAATCAGCGACTGATTCTTGGGGGAGCGTTCCAATCCGGCCGACCAGGTATCCCAAGCGCTTTCGATGTCGCCTTCGTCCCAGTAGATGTTTCCGAGGTTTACGTATGCCGAAATAAACTGCGGTTCGCGAGTCACGACGTGGATAAAGATTTTCTTCGCGTTCTCGACGCTTTCTTTGTCGCCGCGTTCCGAGAGAATCAACCCCTTCAGGTTAAAACTGAAGAAATTCAAGCTATCCAGCTGGATGGAACGGTCCAGGAGCGGAAGCACATTCGCAGCGGAATTCTGCGCCATGGTCGCACGCGCCAAATAGAACAGGCATGTAGAATAGTTCGCATCGATGCGTCCGCTACTGTCGACCCTGGACAAGATATCAAACTCACGGGCCGTGCGATTCCACATATCAAAAGTCGGGGTCTTCAAGTGTTCAGCTTCTTCGGCAACTGCATAATAGGAAAGGGCCAGCCCATAGCGGGCATCCCTGTTTGCGGGTTCCACATCTAGCGCCCTTGAAAAATTTTGAATGGCTCGGTCATAATCGCCAATGCGCAGGGCATCGTTACCGCGCCTGACATCGTCTTCGACACAGGCTATCAGCAATAAGGTGGCACAAAGGGCCACTATGTAACAAAAACGCCCAAACATACTTTAAATATATATAAAAAAAATTCATATTTTCAAAATAATTTACCTGTAATGCGGTTACTTTTACTACCTTTAGTGCCAAAAGGAGGCTTTTTCATGACTTTGGCCAAGAAACTTTTCATCTGCGCCATCGGAGCCTGTTCTCTCCTGGCGGGTTGCGGCAGCAAAAGCAGCAGTTCCGACAAGAGCCCTTCGGCACCGTCGGCAGACATTCCAAGTACCCCGACCTTCAGTGTTTCTAACTGCGAAGAAATTTCTGACGCAGCCATCGCCACCCAGATGGAAGAGGCAAAGGCAAAAATCGCAGACATCCTGGAATACCTCGGCGAAGGAAACTTCAGCAATGCACAGGCTATCAGTGCCCAGACCAAGGCAACCTTCAAGGCCGTCCTTGACAAGTACCCCGCCAACTGCGAAGCTCAGCTCGGCTATGCTCTCAGCATCGTGACTGACATCATCAACAATGCTGAAATCAAGGCATTCATCGACACGGTCGCCAACAAGAAGGACCTTGTCGACATGGACATCCACGACTTTAACAAGATCCTTGTAACCGGCGACGGAAAGCTTATGACAAGTGTCGCCCAGTCCGCAATGGCACAGGCAATTCCTTCCATGGATTCCGCCATCATCTATATGCGCAACATCGTAAGCAACAAGGACTTCACCTGCAAGTACACTTACGATGAACGCACCTACGAACTAGATCGCGGCGAATTCGCACCGGCACTTGCAGCACTCTTTGTCGCGAAAGCTACCCTTACTTTCGGCGCCAGCTTGAACATCGACTTTTCCAACAACGGCAAGTACGACTGGCTGAACGAATTGGATACTATCGAAGAGTTCGGCTCCCCGACTTTGACGATGCAGCAGGTAGAAAAACTCCTTGACACGAAGAGTTCTTTCACCACTGTTTACGAAAGTTGGAAACCCAGCTACAAGAACATCCCGAACCTGCTCGACAGCGCCATTTCCTATGTAGAACTTGGCCTGCAGTACGGCATCGAAGAATCGCAGTCGGGCTTAGCCACTCAGCAGAACGACCCGTATGTCGTGGGCGAAGGCGAAATGGCCGACGTCAGTGTCGCCGACTTCCAGAAGGCTATCGACTCCCTGGAATACTATCGTCAGGCCCTGCGTACCGGCGTCGAAGTCACACTTCCGCATGGTTCCAAGGTTACAATCAACATCGCCAAGTTCTTCGAAATCACAGACGGTTTCCAGGAATACCTCCCCTACCATCACATCAACAAGGAATCCGAATGGTACACTCCGGTGGACGGATTCTACTGGTCGGCAGGTTTTGATGACGCCTACAACATTTACGCAGTACGCGACATTGCCTTGGCTATCAAGAAGGATTTCGAAAAGAACCCGCAACTCACAAACCTCGACCCCTATATTCTCGAAAACTATTTCTGGGATGAAAACTATGGAATCAAAGTCGAGTGGCAGGCATGCATTCGTTACAAGTTTAACGGTCAACGCGACCGCAAGTGCTACAGCATGGCTTTCAATAACTGCACCGTTTCCTTCGAAGAATACGTGAATCCCTACGATACAGAAACCAACCAGACCGTATCGGTAGCACCGGCTCCGGCAACGATTGGTTCCGCATACTGCAAGGTTGAAAACGGACAGACACTCTTTGCAAAGGCTTACCGCAACGCCGTCAAGAACATGTTCTACTTTACCGATGCAAAGGGCAACAAGACATTGTCGATTCAAGCTCTTGAAAACGGCTACATTGAAGGCGACGAGCTGAAAGAATACAACGCTCGCAACCTGGGGAACTACATATTCTTCCCGGACATCACCTTCGGCGGAGTCCTGCCCGGCATGACCGCAGAAAAGTTCTGGAACATCATCGCTACGGAAGATGATGACGAAGAAGAAGACGAGGATTTTTTCTACGCAGATCCAGTCGCTCCGATTAACATGGACGATTTACGATAGTCTTGGAAAAAACTCGCTTAATTCTTCTTGTACTTGGGGTCGCAAATATTGCGGCCCATTCTTTGAGTAACATCGGTTTCACTGATTGCAGTGGGCTGTTTCTGTTGCACACGAGCGACAAGCAGTTTTCCATAAAGCAATGCGGGGTCTCCGACACCCTCGAAGTTCAGGGACTCAAGGTTTACGGCGACTACCGACACATCGCCTACCAAGGCCGCTATACCGACCAGTGGGACGCCAAGGGAACAAACAAACTCGACATTGCCACAGTCGGTTTCGAAAGCAGATTCAGGTACATCACCCTCGGAGTCGATGTCAACAACCTTCCTTTTGTAAGGTCTACACTCGCCGTCCATCGATCCGATTCGTTATTCCGCTTAAGCACCAGTATCGCCCGCGGATCCATTGAACTCGGCAACATTCGCTGGATTCCGCACTACGATTACAACGTCATTCCCGAAATTTCGGTGGACTGGGAGACACATCTGCTGTCCCGCACCGTGGCCGCAAAACTAAACCCCGGCAGACATCACCTGGGTGTATCGGGAACCTATCTGCAATCCTCTCCCAGAAATCCCGACAAACAGTACTACATCAGGGATTCTATCAACGTGTTGATAGCCCGAGGCGATTACGGAGTTACTCTCGGAGAGAACCGTCTGAGCCTCGGCTACACCTACACCAATGCCGACGCCCTCCTGTACGGAATATTCCATCAGGAAACGAGTCGCAAGCGCTTCTTGTACATTCCCTTAGAAGCGCAACTGCACTGGGCTTATGCCGAATGGAACAACGAAGGATTGTCGGCCAACCTGAATTACATTCACGCGGCAGGAAAAATCAGCGCCGATCAAAACAGGTTCTTCGAAACACTCGCCCCCAACCGGGCACTTCCCGCCTCGGTGCTAAAATCGCTTTCGTTCAGTTTCCTGCAAAAACTATTCCGGGTAGATGCCGAACTCGATGCAAGCGCTTTCCTCGGAGGAGCAACTTACCAATGGCATTTCGGGAAAAAATATTCCTTCAATCCGAGCGCCGGAATCGAGAGCTATTATGCTAGCGGAGCTCTTGACATCGACAAACAGATCGAAACGCTCATCTTGCTCACCTACCATAAAGACCACGAAACCTATCGACGGGAACTAATAAGTGCAGGAGGGATTCTCTCGCTCGGGACAGAACTCCGTCGGGACGGAGACATTTCCATTGCACTGGAATACGGTATTACACAGTTAATCCCGGTATACTCAAGCTACAAGGAATTTCTTCCCGACGAAAGTGGCAACGGAAACGATCTGCCCGACACCGGCACAATCAGCAATCCAGGCGAGTCCGATGCTACAAATATCGCCTCGCAGAAAAAATCCGGCGACCTCGAAACAGAAAAAGGGGCCGCTTTCCGTAACGGATTTGCGACCCACTTAAGATTATTATTAAAATTCTAAACAGGATACTTAGTTAGTAGAACATAGAGAGAAGAGAACACTCTAAACTCTAAACTCTAAACTCTAAACTCTAAACTCTAAACTCTAAGTTCTAAGCACTAAGCTCTGAGCGCTAAGCTCTACACTACTCCCAGACTTCTTCCTTGAGCTCACGGCCCCACATATCCTGAATGACATCGTCGATCTTCTTGCCTTCAAAGAGGAGGGCATGGACGGCATCCACGATAGGCATTTCGACACCGAGCTTGTCGGCAAGCGCCTTGGTGCTCTTGCACGTAGGAACGCCTTCGGCCACCATCTTCATGCCAGCAAGCACCTGTTCGATGGTTTCGCCACGACCGATGTGTTCACCCACGTAGCGGTTACGGCTATGCTGCGAAAGGCATGTCACGATAAGGTCGCCCATACCGGCGAGGCCCGCGAATGTTTCAGGCTTTGCACCAAGCGCCTTACCCAGGCGGCACATTTCAGCCTGGCCGCGGGTCAAGAGGGCAGCTCGAGTATTATCGCCAATCTTGTACTTGCCACTGGCTTCGAGTCCATAGAGTACTCCAGAAGCAATGGCAATCACGTTCTTCACGGAACCGCAGAGTTCAATACCCACGATATCCGTAGAACTGTAGACACGCAGGTACGAGCAACTCATAACCTTCTGGACAAGCTTTGCGGATTCTTCGTTCACGCAGGCTGCCACAATGGCCGTAAGGATATGGCGGCTAACCTCTTCGGCATGCGACGGACCGCTAAAGGCGACCATCTTGTCTTCGGTGAGCCAAGGAACGTTTTCGAGCAGCACTTCGCTCATGAGCTGGTTCGTGCCTTCGAGAATACCCTTCGTAGCGCAAACCACCACCGGTTCCTTACCCTTGGCGGGAGTCCACTTGCCAAGGTTCTTGGCGACACCGCCCATGAACTGGGAAGGCACTACAATCAGAACCATTTCGCACCCTTCGAGGGCGGCGTTCATGTCGGTCATGTACTTAAAGTCGGCCGGGAAAATCACACCCGGAAGTTTGTCCTTGTACTGGTGTTCTGTCGAAAGCAGGTCCACTTCGGCCTGGGAATTTGTCCAGAACATCACTTCATTCTTGTTCTCATACACCACCTGGCCAAGAGAAAGTCCCCAACCACCCGTACCTAAAACTGTAACCTTCATATACTTATTTCCGTTAACTTTCTATTTAGATTATAGAAATTCAGAATTCGAATTTCAGAATTCAGAAACATTTTAACTCCGAATTCCGGACTCTGAATTCCGAATTATTTCTTGCGTTTGCTGCCAAAACCGTTTTCAGTGCCGTTTATCAGGCGCTTAATGTTGGATTTATGCTTCACGATCACGAAAATGGCCACCAGCAGGCATGTAATCCATAAGCCCTCGTTGAATTTTTCGGGCGGGAACGGCAGCTGAAAGTAGCCCATCGTCGAAAAAGCCGCAAGGGCGATGCATGCCCCGATGCTTCCGACCGACACATACTTTGTCGCCACCGTAAGGATAATCCACACGCCAAAGCTTGCAAGTGCCGTAATCGGGCAAAGAGCAAGGAACACACCCAAAGCGGCGAGCACGCCCTTACCGCCGCGGAAACCGGCAAAGCAAGTAAAGCTGTGTCCCAAGATCACCAAGAGGCCAGCGACAAGCGGTACCCAATGTGAGTAGTCCGCACCACCGGCAGCCACCTGGGCTTCGCACAACTTAATGGCAATCCACGGACCGAAGAAGCCCTTGAGCAAATCCAGGAAAACAACGGGAAGCGCAGGTTTCCAACCGAGTACGCGGAACGTGTTGGTGAGGCCCGCATTCTTGGAGCCGTAATCTCTAATGTCGAACGACTTTCCCCTTGCGATTTTTGCGATCCAGATCGCGCTCGGGATTGACCCCAGCAAGTACGCTATTGGAAGACTCAGTAAACTGTTCAAGATCTTCATCCTTTCTAAGGGTTAATTTCTGGTCGAAGTTCAGGCGGAGGGGTGCGCCCTGCAGCTGGAATTCTTCGTAAAACTGTTTGAGCAAGTAACGTTTGTAAGAATCGGCCACCAGTTCCGGCGTGCGGGTTTCGATAGCAATCACGGGAGGCTCCACCATAATCTGGCAGGCGCGAGTAAGCTGCACCACGCGGGCGTTCTGGCTAGGCACCGGATTCTTTTCCAAGAAGCTAGCAAAGGCGGTTGCAACACGGTCGCGGCCAAGCACACGGCGGCAGTTGGCATACACCGTCTGAATGGCCTGTACAATGCGGTTCACGCGCTGGCCTTCCTTGGCGCTCGCCGAAATAATCGGCACGTATTCAAGCATCGGCTCGCGTTCGAGCATTTCCTTGACCATGTGGTCAAAGGACTTTTCGGTCTTGTCCGGGAAAATGTCCCACTTGTTGAGCACGAGCACCAAGCCCTTACCCGCCTTGCGGATTTCGGTAATGATGCGGAAGTCCTGGACTTCGAGACCGCGGGTGCAGTCAACCATCAAGACAGACACGTCGGAGCGGCGAATGCTTTCGAGCGTACGCATGTTGCTGAAAATTTCGACTTCGTCTTCGACCTTCGCCTTCTTGCGGAGGCCCGCCGTATCGGTCACCACGAACTTGACTCCGTCGACAGCAAAGTCGCAGTCAATGGAATCGCGAGTCGTTCCCGGAATATCGGACACCACGGCGCGGTCTTCGTTCAGCAAGCGGTTCAAGAGCGTGCTCTTGCCGGCGTTCGGGCGACCGAGAATGGCAAAGCGAATCGGGCGAACTTCCTTGCGTTCACCGCGAACGGGAGTCGGAAGCACCGCAATGACTTCGTCCATGAGCGAAAGACAGGCATAGCCCGTGAGCGCACTGATGGTACGCGGAAGTCCAAAGCCAAGCTTCAGGAATTCGTAGCTTTCTTGACGGTCGGCACCGTTTTCGCTCTTGTTTGCGACAAGAATCACCTTCTTGTCGAGTTTGCGGACCATGCGCGCAAACTGTTCGTCGAGCTTGGTTATGCCCACGCGGACATCGACCATGAAGAGCACCAAGTCGGCCTCTTCGACGGCGTTAAAAATCTGGGTGCGCACGCTATCGGCGAGCACATCGATGGAATCGTCCGGCAAGAATCCGCCGGTATCGACCACCGTAAATTCATGGCCCTTGTAATTCGCATTCTGGTAATGGCGATCGCGGGTCACACCATCGCGGTCAGACACGACTGCGGCACGGCGCCCCAAGATGCGGTTGAAGAGCGAGGACTTGCCCACGTTCGGGCGCCCTACTATACATACGACAGGTAATTTCATTGTACTAAAATGTAGTAAATAGTGGGATGTGGGAAGTGGGAAGTAGGAAGTAGGAAGTGGGATGTTAGAAGAAAGCCCGCCATTGGCGGGCTCCAGAAGCGATTGGTATGATTTCTTACTTAAATGTTGCAGTGACTGTTGCTACTTCGCCGGGATTAAAGGTTCGAGTTGCTTCTTGGACGCCATCGCTCCAGCCACCGAATACGGCACCCGCATTGGGCATCGCGGTTACGGTTACCGGGACATCTCTAAAGAAGTTCACCGACATAGAACTTTGATCGAGCGGCAGGTTATGCACCAGGACCTTGCCCGAGCCCTGCGCCGAAAGAGTTACCGAAGCAGTTTCTCTCAAGCTAAAGTACTGCTGCATTTCGCTCATAATGGTCTGCTGGCGGGTCTGCGCAAAGGACTTGATCTTTTCAAGATTACTCGACATCGATGCGGCGTCGTAGTTCCAGAATTCCGCATCACGCGCCACTTCGGCTTGCACCTGCGATTGCAATTCGTCAATACGTTTCACGAGCCTGTCGGCAGAGAAGTTCATAGACAAGAGTACGCAGAAGCGATTAATGAAAGCCTTCTTGAATCCTTCGTTACCGAGCAAACGGATCATGAGAATCGTATGCTCCGAAATAGAGCCGCTACTCTGCTGACCGCCACCCATACCAGGCATCATTCCCATGCCGTTTGTACCGTTCGGATTGGTCACGTAGCTGAACACGTTGCCATTCTGCGTATTGTAACCAGCGCCGAAGCCAAAGTCTACATCGTACAGGAACCATTTCCATTTACTCTTCTGACTTGCGACACGCCATTTTTTCATATTGTTGTGCGGCCAGTCGCCATTGTTCACGAACATTTCGGCCTGCATATAGTTTATGTAGTTATCGACATCAATCTGGTCGGCAATCTTCTGATAGTTTGCATCGTTCGTCAGTTCATTACTCTGGAGCCAATCAATCATCGCCTTGTAATCGGTCGCCGAGCCCGCACCCGCTTCATTTTGGGCATCAATCAAGTCGATATCCGATGCGTCAAGGCCATACTTGGTTTCGTAATAGTACTCGTTGTTGCGTTCACGTAAATCGTGTACACCGTAATACTTGCCATTGTAATACACAACAACGTAACGCCCGCGCTGGTAATCGACGTCAAGCCCTTCTGTCATCGAAGTTCCGATGCGGTCGCGCACATAGTCGTCTCCACTGTTGTTTCCGAAATTCCTAAGCGAGAACGCCTTGAATTTCTTAAGTTCCGGATAATCCGGGAACAACGGGTACTTGAGGCGTTTATCGCCGTATTCTTCGCGCAAGGTAATCGAGAAAGATTTCTTTTCTTTGGCGCGACTGTACTGCCCCGAAATTTTGTAATCGCCCATCACGCCGAACGCAGGAGCCTGCGGTTTATTCGGTTCAAATAGCTCTACATACACGGGAAGTTCGCGGTTACTCCAGAAGTTCGCGCCCTTTTTGGGGTCCATCATGGCGGCCCCATTACCCGTCATGTAAAGGCCCGTATCGGGGCTGAACATCGACAAAGGATCCGTCGTTACAAATAAAGTTGCAATCGAAGGCTGTCTTTCGAACACGTAGGTCCGTACAATTTCTTCGCTCGGGTAAGACCCCGCAACATAAGCACGGCAGCGCAACACCGCAGTCGCATTAATCGTCAAAGTCTGTTCCACCGTAGGCAAATTCGCCGTCGGTTCCGTTCCGCCCTGTTCGCAGCGGGTTCCCGCCGGGAAAGAGACCGTTATCGCAGAAGAATAGAAACCGGATGCCGGAATATTCACTTCGTTAGTTTGAGCCTGTACCGCAAAAACCTCACCCACCGTATTTCCATAAGGCGAAGGAGAGGCAAAGCCCCACTTACCCGCGGCATCGCGGGACCAGGATGCACCCGTAGGCACCGCAGAATAGCGCACGGAATCAAGCACTCCCGTTTCACTCACGAGGTAAAGAACACCACCCTGATCCTCGGCCTTAAAGGTCGTATGCGGTTCATGACCACGTTTACGTGCTATGTACGATGTAATCTTGATGGTCGTTGATTCAGAGCCCTGGGTTTCGGTAGCAAACGTCGTTGCCGAGACATTGCCACGTTTGATATCGGAGGCGTTGTCGCCAAGGCGCACATAATACACCGAATTCGTATCACCCGAGCCACGAAGATTCTTGCCGGTCCACGCACTAATATCGTTTCCCTCCTTAAAGTTTACGCGAATTTTGTGCGTTTTGGTAATAAATCCTCGAATCACGAGCTGGTCTGCATTGCCGAGCTTTGCCGCACCGGAATTCACAACCACACGAGAATAGGAACCACCCTGCGGCACCTTCATGACGGCTCCCACTTGGTTCACGCCACCTTCGTTAAAGCACAACGAGGATTTTCCCGGAAGATTTTCGACATTTCCGGAGTTACCTGTAGCAGCGGCGCCACCGACACCAGCACCTGCGCCACCACCGGGGAATCCGCCACCGAAATCCCCCATACCGCCGCCCCAGTCACCCATGCCAGGGAACGCGCCGAACCCGCCCGCAGAAGATTCCGAACTGCAATCGGAACCGATCATATTGACCGAATCCGAAGGCGGAATATAGTCGGCATAGTTCTTGCCCGAAAGGAACACAATCATGTGGCTCTTGGCAGGAATAGTCGCATTGCCAAAGACCCAACGACGCGGGAACTTGGGGTCATTACTCAAGGCAACACCATTGAGGCTCACCGGAGCATCGCTCGTATTATAAAGTTCAAGCCAGCCGGGGTCATTGCCATCGTTATCCTTGAAATTTGCATTCGACGGCGAAACTTCGGAGAAAATGACCGGGAAGTTACCCACAAAAGGCACCGTCGTATCAACCGCGACCATTCCCGGATCTTCACCGGGAAGAGGACCTTCGTGCGAGCCATCGCTTTTCTTGGAAGATGACGAAATTCCCGCCAGCGGATTCAACGGATCATCAAGCGCCGCAGAACTACTTACGGGAATCGGCAAGCCGTCTTCGCCAATGATAACCTGAGAATCCGACGAAAATCCATCGGGTTCGGAAACATCCGGTTTCGTTCCGGAAGAATCGTCCGAGCATGCCACCACACACACCAAGACTAAGAGAAACCATACATCCCACAAATTGAGTTTTGGGGTACGCATACTTCAAAATTACATCGCTTCATCCCCAAATGACACCCCTAAGGCACCACAAAATGTGTAAAACCCGTTTAAATTTCATTTTTTGGGGATGTTCCATAAAAAATTTGAATGCACCATGCCCCCCCCCTTTTTTTAAGCACCCACAAACGCACCTTGGGCATATAAAATTCGTTTTATTAGCAATTTATATGCCTGAAATCGATTTTCATAGTCATTTTTCAGCTAATTTTGGATTTTTTCTCCATTTTTCGGCCTTCAAACAATCGCTTTTTCTCTTCAAAATTTATACAAATTTGTTCGTAATGAGTCTTTAAACAACAAAAAGCTTATATTTAGAAGCAAGGAGTTTCAAATGAGTCAATTGAGCACACTTTCCCTCGCAAAAACCCTCGCGGCTTTTTTAATCTTCGCAAGCGCTTGTTCGGCGTGGGCCGAACCGCTGTTCATCGGCTATTACCCCGACTGGGGCAAGTGGCACAAGCCCGCCTACACCGTCGATAAAGTCCCGTACGAAAAGCTGACTCACGTGCTGTGGAGCTTTATCACTCCGGATACCGACGGAAGCTTGCGTGGCGATGCCGCAGACGACCCGACCGCCCTCGACGAAATGGTCGCACTCGGGCATGCCGCAGGAACAAAGGTCATCGTCTCGCTCGGCGGTGGCGGACAGAGCGAGAACTTCGTGCCCGTCGCATCGGACGACGCACTCCGCCAAAAGTTTATCGCGAACCTCGTGCAGTTCGTTGCCGACCACAACCTGGACGGCCTCGACATGGACTGGGAATGGGAATACAATCCCGTGCCCGACGCCGACACCATCGCCTACAACAAGTTGCTCACGGAGCTCCGCGCAGCACTTCCCGAGGGCAAGACCCTCTCGGCAGCGCTCCCCTGCTCGCAATACTACGGCAAATTCTTCACGCCCGAAGTCCTCGTCGAAAACCAGGACTGGTTCGGGTTCATGACCTACGACATCACCGGCGACTGGGACGACAAAGCCATGTTCGATTCGCCGCTCTACCCGCACAACGGCTACACCACCTGGTCGTGGGAACAGACCCGCGACTACTGGAAAAAGCGCGGCGTTCCCACCGAAAAGATGGTCTTCGGCATTCCTTCCTTCGGGTTTGAATTCAAGGGAGCGACGGGCCCCGGCACCGACTTTACCAAGGGAACCGCGAAGCAGGTCCCGTACAAGGACATTGTCGCGAATCCCGAATGGGAATTCTTTTTCGACAGCGTCTCCGTGTCACCTTACGGCGTATCTTCGACCGGCTACGTGACCTTCGAAGACCCGCATTCCTCCGCCGTCAAGAGCCGCTGGGTCAAGGATAACGGCTACGCGGGCATCATGGTATGGGAAGTCTCGCACGACTACATCGAAGGTACAGGCAACCCAATCCTCGACAGCATCGCGGTAGTTTTGCGCGACGGTTCCACCGACGCAATTCCATACGCCCGCAAGGTCCGCGCCACATCACAACCCCGGGCGCAAGGCACCTCAGGCAAGCAGGTAGACGCCCTCGGCAAAAGCGTGAAAGGCAAACCGAAGTTTATCCGTATTTTCGAACCTTAAAAGATTCATTTTTTACTTGACTTAAGCCATTCTACACGATAGATTTAGAGTAACGGGTATTCCCCGACAGGAGTGTGTATGGAAAAGAATTGGATAATCGTTGGTGGCGCGATTGCATTTTTGGCAACAGCATCATTCGCGGCGGATCGCTCCGTCGCGCTCAACAAAGAAATCGAGACGCTCGAGCCCATGAAGGGAATCGTGTTCTGGCCCGACCAGGCAAAAGACCAGAAGGACCTTCAAAAATCCATTTCGCTCGAATTCTCGTACTGCCTCCCCTGCGCCGTGGTGAAGGGCAAGACCGACGACAAGATTGACTACGACTGGAGCAGCTTCGAGAAAATGCTCGACGATATTGCGAGCCGCGGGCACCAGGCCATCGTGCGGTTCCGCATCGAGTACCCGAGCGCAATCATCGAAAACGCATCGGGCTGCACCGAGAATGTGAAGGGCGCCACCGCAGTCCCCAACTACATCAAGGCGAACAAGTCCTACACCGAAACGTATTCCGAAGACCCGGGCGGCGACGGTCCCACCTACTATGCCGACTGGAGCAACAAGGAACTCCTGTGGTTCTACAAGCAGTTCTACACCGACTTTGCCGCGAAATACGACACCGACCCGCGCATCGCATTCGTGCAGGCGGGTTTCGGGCACTGGGGCGAATATCATATCTACGGCACCAAGCTAAACTTTGGGGTCAACTTCGCCACCAAGGATTACCAAGCCGAATTCCTGACGCATCTTGATAGTTTGTTCGAAGAGACCCCGTGGAGCATCTCCATCGATGCGGCAGACAACAACTACACGCCCGTCGCAGGCAACAAGACCTTGCTCGGGCTCAATTTCGGGCTGTTCGACGATTCCTTCATGCACAAGGAACACGACATTTCGCAGGGCAATGGCGACAACGAGCGTAACTGGCGCGACCTGGGCACAGACCGCTGGAAAACCGCTCCCGGCGGAGGCGAAGTCAGCTACTACACCGAAAAGGACCAGCGCGAGTTCCTGAACCCGGCAGGCCTTTACGGCGTCACCTGGGAAGATGCCGCAAGCAAGTACCACATGACGTACGTAATCGGGAACGATGCGCCCGAAGGCAGTTACGCCACCAAGGAACGCGTGTACGAGGCCAGTTCCTATGCGGGCTACAAGTTCGAAGTCACGGGCTATGCGGTCAACAAAGTTTCGGCCGCCGTGCGCGTAAAGAACATCGGCATCGCACCGCTGTACCACAACGCCTACGTGACCGTGAACGGCGTGCGCAGCGAGAAATCGCTCAAGGGCCTCCTCCCCGGCGAAGAAGCGACCTTCACCGTCGCGGGCCTCACAATCGGTGACAGCGAAACGCCCGAACTCACCATCACCGGCGACAAGCTTTTGAAAGGCGCGACCATCCCCTACAAGGCAAGCCTCAGCGCCAGCGCCGAAGTCATCGCAGGGTTGCTTGACGAAGGCGGAACCACTGCTATCGCAGACAGGCGCATTCTAAACAGCGGCAGTATCGGCAATGTTCGTGCCAGCAAAATGACCGATCTCAAGGGCCGCAATGTTCCGGGAAAAGCCGCACACGGAGCGTATTACCCCGTTACAAAGCGCTAGTTCTTCGTGATTTGCCAGTGACCACCTTTATCAGGGCCTATCCGACGGATAAGCCCTTTTTGTTGCAGTTTCTTTATGTTCTCTTTCGTTTTTCTAAGCGAAATTCCTAGAATCTTTGCAAGACCAATTGCCGTAATAAAAGGATTTTTCTCCATTTCTCTTATTATTATAGCCTGATTTTCAGTGACCTTTTCAGTGACCCTTTCAGTGACCTTTTCAGGCCACTTATCAGAAGCATCCAATTGAGGAATTCTGAATTCCAGCATCACATCGCAAGGATGCACCGTATATTCCGTCTTTACGCCATAATCGGCACAAAGTTTGCACATATTCTCGATTCCGCGACCCCAGGCCTCCACATAGCCAGCCCTAAAGAACGCATTCGCAATTTTAGGATTGTATTGTTCTGAACGGTGTCGCTGCATAAGCGTTTCAGCAGTCCAATTTGCAGGAAAAACACAATCATTGCTGATTAGTACGAGATCTTCATGTATTCTTATTTGGATTTGCACCCCAGAATCGTAATTAGAATGCATCAACGCGTTGAATACCGCTTCGCGCATGGCATCCTTAGGAATCGGATAACGCTCCACACGAATCAGGCCATCATAACTGATACGAGCCTTAAAATACTTAAGATAGATGAGTTCAACAACCCTGTCCGCCTGAATAAACAAGGAACCGTAAATTTCATCCTGATACTGCAGATCAGGGCCATCGCCAAAGAAACCAATTTTTACATAGGCACCGCCAAACCATCTTTCCGGTTTGCGATGAAAAAGCAGAACCGCAGCCCGAGTCAATTTTCCATTCTCGGTCAAATTCAAATTGTCGAGCAGTTCTTCATTCGTCATCGCCAAATCCTGCGCAGTCATTCTGCCGGATTTCTTTGCCTCACGACGGAATATATCAAAGCTTTCCTTATCCAAATCCTTGAATTCAACACCATCAACCGGCATAGCATCCCATTTTGTCCTGGTTCTGTCCAACAAAAAATGCGTAAGAGCAGGCCCCTGCAAAAGCTGCTTCGTACTTCCGCTTCTATAGTGATACTCTCCCCTGTAATTTACAGGCTCAGAACTGGCAGGAACCGATATTTCAATGTATTCCTTTGAATCTGCAGAAAGTAAATTCACATCAACAAGCATGCCCAACGATTCCCTAATCTTGTTCGGGACATCTTCCATGAGCCTTTTGGCATTCTGCACACCGCATACTTGCCCATCGTCGCTGACGCCGATATACAGCTTGCCACCCTGCGCATTGGCAAAGCCGCAAATCCACTTGAGATATTCGTCCCACCACGACGACTTGTATTCGATATTTTGGTTCTCTGGCATAGAATCTCCTAAAAAAGAAAAACATTTGATAATCATCAAATGCCTTTCGGAGCCTACACTATTAGGAACCGCAACTGAAATGTAGATTATGTACTAGAATTGGCAAGGGGCGTAAGAAAATTTTACAAGCTACTAACACTACCCTTGTCGGGACCAACTTTTACTCCGCTAACTCTAGCAATCTTTTGAACGCGAGTCTAAACCACATGATATTGAACTCGGCTTTTACATCAGTCGCCCAGTGGTTATAATAGCGCCACTGGCTGAATATTGCGTTTCCCAAGGCTCGATAGTCATCACACGTCGCGATAAATTCCTCGGCTAATCTATTGTCATTGGCCGAAACATCGCGACCAGCGCTCCTATTGAAGCTTTCAAAAACATCCATTTCAAAGCCCAGATTTCGGCAGTCTTCGGCAAATCGTTCACTTTCGATAAAATCGTAAACCTTTGCACGGGTTTCATCCGCATCAATTTCATCCAACAAAGCACCCCATTGTTCGACGAAAGTTTCAACATCGGTCGTAACATCAAGCCAATCATAGGAAGGCGCATTCGTTCGATAGAAAATATTCAGAACCCGATTATGAAATGTTTCAACCGCCTTCGATTCCTCCGATCCCCCATAAATCATTCCCCTAAAATGTTTGCTCAAGAATTTATAGTGCGAAAAGCCGCCATCGCAAACAAAATCATCAATTTTTGAAGGCAATGTGGAAATACGTTCCCAGTTTTCATCTATCAGTTTCTTGACAGCATCGGCAGTTTCTTTGTATTTCCCTGCATAAAAATACACCTGAGTGCAGGGATCTTGCCCGTCCTGCAGCAAATTCAGGCAACCGCAGCCTTCCGGCACAGCATTCTTAATATAGACTCGCCCGTCGCTATAGAGCAGAACACCCATATCAATTGTCTCGGGAGTATAGAAACCCGCATCTGAATGGCTTTCGAAAATGGTTCGCCCACGAGATTTCTTGAATTGAAGTGCATCTCCAAGCCCATAGCCAATTGCAATTTCGATTTTTTCTTCAAAGGAGCAACCTTCAAAGAAGGCTATATAACGAGCGACATCCGGTTCATAGCCATAAGGTTCCCACTTGCTGATATGTGCAGCCACAAACGACAAGAAATCCTTCGCTGAATCCGAAGCGCGTTCACTCGCTAACTGCTCCGCCATCCAGGCGCGTCCCTTGAACGAATCCCTATACGGATCCTGCTGTTCGCCATGATAATAGCGGCAGTATTTCAAGTCCCTATTTTCATTATCTGTCTGCATAGGAGCCTCCTTTCTAGAGTCACCTATAAATATAGATTCAAACAGACGTCAGAAAGTGACAAAATCTTTCACCGCATCAGTCTGTTCCAAAGGGCGTCTTCAAGATCGCGCCTTGAATCGACAACGGCAAGAACGACAATCTGTTCAGCCTGCTTACGATAAAAGACTCTCCATGGATTGATGGTGAGTTCCCGATATCCGCCTATCTGCAAATCTTCAAGTTCTATGGGAATCTTACCCAAGTCGGGAAACTTTTCCAAAAGCAGACATTCCTTCTTTATTTTGGCGAATGCCTCGTGTGCGTTTTGCATACTGTTTTGGGCAATGAACAATACTATCGATTTCAGGTCGAGCGCCGCTGATTCCGACCAGACCACTTGAAACTTTTTACTTGGCATTCAGTTCGCGCTCCAGAGAATCAAACAGGTCTTTTTGGCGAATAACTTTGCCACGCGAGATTTCGCTTTCACTCTGTGCGAACAGTTTGAAAAGCTTTAACCCATCCTGCATTTTCTGGTACGTATCCACATCAAGAATGACTCCACGAGCTTCGCCATTTTGCGTCACCACATAGGGGACATGCGATTCACACACATGGTCCAAAACTTGGGCCGCATTCGCCTTGATGTAGGAAATCGGTTTGATATTCTTGATGTTTGCCATCTTTCACTCAATTAGACTGAATTTAATACCAAATATAGTCCGATTATTGGTACCTGTCAACATTAAAAACTTCCGTAAAGTTTATTTTTTTCGAAAGCTACAGTTCTTCCCTACTTTTTTTGTAGATTTAAATTTATCATCCCTTTTCACGGAGACTATATGAACGAAACAATCAAGACTTTGCTCAACCGCAGAAGCATCCGCAAATTCAAATCCGACGCCGTGAGCAAGGAGCTTATCGCACAAGTTGCCGAAGCGGGGATCTACGCCGCAAGCGGCATGGGCAAGCAGGCCGCCACCGTGGTCGCCATCACGAACAAGGAACTGCGCGACCGCATCTCCGAAATGAACCGTAAGATCGGCGGCTGGGACGAGGGTTTCGACCCGTTCTACGGCGCACCCGTGATTCTGCTCGTCCTTGCGAAAAAAGAAATTCCGACCTACCTGTACGACGGTTCGCTTGCCATGGGCAACCTGATGAACGCCGCCTACAGTCTCGGCCTCGGCAGCATCTGGATCCACCGCGCCATGGAAGAAGTCGAAAGCGACGAGGGCAAGGAAATTCTCAAGTCGCTCGGCCTGAATGCCGACGAATGGGTTGGCATAGCCCACTGCGCCCTGGGTTACCCGGACTGCGAACAGCCCACGGCGCACCCCCGCAAAGACGGCCGAATTATCTGGGCAGAATAATTTCCGGGCCAAAAATTTCTATCTTTGCCCGCACTATGGAAACTCGTTACAATTCTAAAGATGTGGAAGCCCGATGGCATAAGACCTGGGCTGAGAATAACAGTTTTGCACCCAGCGGAAAGGGCGAACCGTTCTCGGTCGTGATTCCGCCCCCGAACGTTACCGGCGCGCTCCATCTGGGACACGCGCTCAACGATACGCTCCAGGACATTTTGGTACGCTACCGCCGTAAGACGGGCCGCGACACGCTGTGGATTCCGGGTACGGACCACGCGGGTATCGCCACGCAGGCAGTCGTCGAAAAGCGCCTTTTCCAGGACGAACACAAGACCCGCCACGACATCGGCCGCGATGCGCTGGTGGAACGCATCTGGAAGTGGAAAGACGAATACGAAGCCCGCATCACCAAACAGCTCAAGAGCCTGGGCGTCAGCTGCGACTGGAGCCGTCAGCGCTTCACGCTGGACCCGGTCTGCGCGAAGGCCGTGCGCCACGCCTTCTTCAACCTGTTCAAGAAGGGCCTCATTTACCGCGGCAAGCGCCTAGTGAACTGGGATACCAAGCTCCAGACCGCCGTTGCCGACGACGAAATCTACTACGAACACGTGAAAGGCCACTTCTGGACGTTCAAGTACCCCCTGGCCGACGGTTCGGGATTTATCCCCGTCTCGACGACCCGCCCAGAAACCATCATGGGCGATACCGCCCTCGCCGTGCACCCCAACGACGAACGCTACGCGCAGTTCATCGGCAAGATGCTCAAGGTGCCCTTCGTTGACCGCGAAATTCCGGTGATTGCCGATGCTATCTTGGTGGACAAGGACTTCGGTACGGGTTCCGTGAAGGTGACGCCCGCACACGACCCGAACGACTATGCGACGGGTCTGCGCCACAAGCTCCCGATGATCAACATCATGAACGATGACGGCAGCCTGAACGAGAACGCCGGCAAGTTCCAGGGTCTCAAGGGCCAGGCCGCCCGCGACGCCGTGGTGGCAGGTCTCGAAGAACTCGGACTCCTCATCAAGGTGGAAGACCACGAAATGGACGTGGGCCACTCCGACCGCAGTAAGACTGTGATTGAGCCGTACCTCAGCGACCAATGGTTCGTGAAGATGGACGTGCTCGCCGAAAACGCGATGAACGCCGTAAAATCCGGTGAGATCAAGATTATCCCGGAACGCTACGCCAACAAGTATCTGGACTGGCTCGCCGAAAAGCGCGACTGGTGCATCAGCCGTCAGCTCTGGTGGGGCCACCGCATTCCTATCTGGCACACCGACGCTAGCGAAGACGAACTGAAGGCCGCATTCGCGGGCCGCGACGACATCTACTTCTACAAGGCCGAAAACGGCGGCTACCTGGTGTGTAGCCAGGAAGAAGACCTGAAGTCCGACGCCGTTCCGGGTCACGAACTCAAGCAGGAAGAAGACGTGCTCGACACGTGGTTCTCCAGTGGCTTGTGGCCGCACTCCACGATGGGCTGGCCGGAAAACACCGACACGCTCAAGCGCTACTACCCCACCAGCGTGCTCGTGACGAGCCGCGACATCATTACGCTGTGGGTCGCCCGCATGGTGCTCTTCAGCCAGGAAAACATGGGCACGGTCCCGTTCCACACGGTGTACATCCACCCGAAGATTCTGGACGGCAATGGCCAGACCATGAGCAAGTCCAAGGGCAACGGCGTGGACCCGATGGATATCGAAGAGAAGTACGGTACCGACGCTCTGCGCTTTGTGATGGCAAGCCTTTGCACCGACAACCAGGACGTGCGCCTGCCGGTGAAGAAGGAAAAGCAGCCGGATGGCCGCGAAATCAACACCAGCGAAAAGTTCGAAATCGGTCGTAACTTCAGCAACAAGCTGTGGAACGCCTGCCGCTTCCTTTACCCGCAGCTCGAACAGGCCGGCGCACTTGCCGCCGAACTTCCGATGGACAAGAACTTGTTCGCCCTGGAAGACAAGTGGATTCTCTCCCGCCTGCAGACGACCATCAAGGACGCCACCCGCATGCTCGAAGAATACCACTTCGCCGAACTCGCCGGGTTCCTGTACCGCTTCGTGTGGGACGACGTCTGCTCCAGCTACTTGGAAATCAAGAAGGCCGTGATCAACAGCGAAACACTCACCGCCGAGAAGAAGAACGCCATGGCCATCCTCAGCTACGTGCTGAAGAACGTGCTCGACTTGCTCCACCCGGTGATGCCGTTCATTACCGAAGAACTCAACAGCATTCTGTTCCAGGGCAGCGAAATGGTGATCAGCCGCGCATGGCCCAAGGCCGACGAATCTCTCATTGACGCAAAGATCGAAGCCGCATTCGACCAGGCATTCGCCGTGGTGGAAAGCGTGCGTGGCGTGCGTGGCCGCTACAACGTGAGCCCCGCCACCAAGCTGAACGCCGTGGTAAGCGTCGACGATGCTGCAACGGAAGCCAGCGTCAAAGACTGCATGGCTATCATCACCGAGCTTTCGGGTCTTTCTGACCTGAGCGTCGCCGTGAAGGCAGCCAAGCCGAAGTTCAGCGCCAGCGCCGTGGTGCCCGGTGGCGAACTCTACATCCCGCTGGAAGGTATCCTCGACCCGGCTGCAGAAATCGCCCGCCTCGAAAAAGAAATCGAGAAGGCCAAGGCATTCGCCGCTTCGATTGAGAAAAAGCTTTCTAACCAAAAGTTTGTCTCAGGAGCACCAGAGACCGTTGTCAATGCTGAACGAGTAAAGTTGGCTACACAACAAGATATCATCGCCAAAAACGAAGCAGCGTTGAAGGAACTGAAGTAATTCGGCGACAAACCAACAAAATAAAAACAGGTGCTCCAAGCGGGCACCTGTTTTTTTTCAGGGATTTCTTGACAATTTGTGCAAACCAATCGATATTTAATAGGACCACAAAAAACGAGGCAAATATGGACGAAAAGGAAATTCTCGAACTGAAGAAAAGGATCGCAGCCAGCGCCCCCAGGCCCCACCCCAAGAAGGGCGAACCAGGCTACGACGAATTCATGAGGAGCATCTTCAAGTCCGCCGCATCAAATATGCTGCGAGACGAGCTGGAAAACGGCAGCATCCGATGACTCAAATCACTCGTTTTTGACAAGCTCGAAAACGGCTCTCTTTTTTTACTATTTTCTAGAGATGGATTAAAAGGAGAAAAGAGTATGGATTTCACCAAATTTCTGTTTGCGGGCGCATTTTGCGCATGCGCCTTAGCCACAAGCTTACAGGCGGCGGAATGCAGCTACGAGCCCCCCGTCAGGGAATCAGGAAGCTCCGGAGCTTATTTTGAATACCCAGCAGTATCTCTCTATCTATTCGAGGGCAGCTACCTGGACCTCTCCAAGATGGATAAACGCGAGCCCGCCGTAAAGAACACCTCCGGCACCGACACGGTATGGATGTACAGATCCGAGCTGGACTCCACCATGATCGTAATCGCCTCCGAGAAGGTGGTCAAGGTGGCGCGCGTCGCCTATTCCGACAACCAAGACGACTTCGTCGATTCGCTTTTCAGCGTGCATCACGACGCCGTATTCAAAGACGAGTTCGCACGGTTGCAAAAGGCGGGCGTTTTCAAGGGCACGGCGGAACAGGCGGATTCCCTGGTGAACCATGTTTTTGAACTCTGCGGTAGATACTATTGGAAGGAAGGGGGCTACTCCGGCTGCGAATTCAATCCGCCAGAATTAAGACGGAGAAACGGCGGTAAAGATATCGACAAGGCTGATGTACCGCTAGCAAGCTCGGCTGTGGCCGGAATACACGCCTTCCTCCTCGATACGCTGAACTTCTGCCCGGATTACAGGTTCGCACCCGACACGAACACAACCGCAATCTTCCCGAAATTTTTACAAGCGAACGCCAGCTTCACAAAACTTGGCCAGAACCGCTACCAAATTGCAGGCGCCAAGCCTAACGCCCCGTACAAGGCATTCAGCCTGAACGGTCAACTGATAGAAAGCGGCATCTTGAACGGCGGCGTGTTTACAGCAAAAAAATTGCCCGTCATCCTGATGCTGAACGACGGGCGAAGCTTTTACTTGAAAGACTAGCCGAGTTACAAGCTTACAAACTTGCGCATGCTCATAACAGTCGCCAATATGGTCAGCAAGACCGAGATGGCAAGAGTCGTTACGGGAACGAAAAGTCCGCTCAAAAAGGATTCATGGCCAAGCTGAACCAAAAGAAGGATCGGCACGACCATAAAAAGCGACATGTGGGCCGCGGCGCGCACCGTCTTTACGCGAAGCGAAAGCATCAGCGAAAATGACGTCGTAAGCAGCACTGCCGAAAGTGCCCCGAGAATGGAGGCGAGGGCCGAAACCGTAGAAATTTCGGGATGCGTGCCCCAGTAAATAACTTGAGCCAGAAGGGCGAACACCACAGGGAATGGCACTATCGCCAAGAGTTTCCCCCAAAAGAGTCGCGTCGGGGCAATAGGCGAGAGCTGCAACAGTTCAAGCGAATTGCGCTCGCGCTCGCCCGCAAACGAATCTCCGGCCAACGGCGAACCCATGGGCGCCATGAGGCAACCGAGCAGGAGCATCATGTAGCCTTCCATGCCTTCCATAATCTGCCCGCCGTACCGCGACACGGCAATGCCCTGGCTAGCCGCCAGAATCACAGGCGGAATGACGAAGGGTATCCAAAATTTGGGATCCCTAAAGATAAGGCGAAGTTCGTGTTTAAAGACGTGAAGCATAAGTTCGTTCCAATAAAATTTAGCATTTTTTGAGTTTACGCACGCACAAGAAAAGACGCCCCCGTCAAAGGAGCGTCGGTATTTGGGTTAGGAAAGGCGACTAGCGAACAATCACGCATCGAGTTTCGTGGCCGACCCGCAGAAGGTATGTTCCTGCGCGCGGAACCGAGAGGGTCAGAGTTTCCGCGTTTGCGACAGCCTTGGCTACGATTTTTCCTTGCGCATCAAGGAGATAGGCCGTATGCGCCACTCCGTGGACTGACACCAGTCGACCTTCGACAGACACCTGGAGACGCTGACCGAAATTAGCCGGAGACAACACCATGCTGGACTCGGAGGAGTCGCTAGAATTCGGAGATTCCACAGAACTGCTGGATTCGTCGACAACAGTCCCCTGAGACGAACTGGACGTTTCGACGGGCTCGTTGACCTTGCTACTGCTGGACATTGCAGAGGAACTTGATGCAGGAGCCTCGCCATTCGCGGACGTCACGGTAATGGTCCCGCTCTTTGAGGCATTCGTCGTAGCACCCGTCGTGGTGACGGTGAACTTGTACGCACCTGCCGCCGCCGTTGCGGAAACCGTTCCCGAAATGTAGAAGTCAGAACCCTTGAGCGTACCCGTCACGCCATCCGGAAGACCCGTCACCGTGGCACCCGTAGCACCCGCAACGGTAAAGTAGAATTCCGCAATCGATTCGCCTGCGGCAACCGTCTGCGTCGTGCTGCCCGAGCCATGCTTGGTGAGAGTCGCCGTTCCCGAAACAACCTGTCCTTGCGACGAACTGGACTTGGCAACGCTGCTGCTGGACTTCACGGAACTACTACTGGATCCTATCGCTCCGCTCCAGGATGACGATGAGGATACGACATTACTGCTGCTTGATTTTGCCGAGCTCGAACTTGCCGGAGTCACCGTACCCGAAGCACCCGGATCCGGGAGAGTCGCACCTGCATACAACTTAATGGAATCGCGCAGGGCATAGGCCTTTGCCTGCGTACTCACGTCGGTGAGGCTCATGGAATAGCTCGGCTTGAACGCCGTGCCCGTACCGGCCTGCGTTTTCTTCACGTTTTCTTCGTAATTTTCGATCATCTGCGCCGCCGTGATAGCGCCATCGCTCGTGTACAAGTCAAGCGCTTTCTGCACGCCAATGAACACGTTCCTTTCGATGCGGATGTCCGCCTCGATGGCTGCACGCACGCAGTAGCTCGCGTCCTTGCTGTCGAAAAGGTTGTTCGCCACATGCACCTTGCCAAAGCGCACACGCGGCATGCGTTCCACCACGCCGTCCGCCCACCACGTATGGTGAATCGTCACGTTCAGGTGTCCGCGGTCGCTCGTCTTTGTCTTGCTGTTGCCAATCAGGTTGCTGAACTGGTGGCCGGTCGATGCCGAGGTATAGCTGAACTTGGTCCACGAAATCGTCACGTAGTCCGAGGCGTTGGTGATGTCCAGATTGCCGTCGTGACCGTCGTAAACATCCACGTGGTCAATCCACACGTTCTTCGACTCGTGATTCACCTGCAGGCAATCCTCGTCATCATCGTCGTGCGCGCCGGCGCCCTTAAATTTCAGGTTGCGGATGATGACGTTCTTCGAGCCGCTCAGCTTCATGGCGCTACCCGAGCTGGGCTGCGCGATAATGGCGCCCTGGTAACCGTAAATCGTCACGTTGCTACCGACTTCCACCGGACCCATGTATGTACCCGGCTTCACGTAAATAATCTTGTTGCCCGCCTTGGCGTAGCTCTTAAGGTCACTCACGTTGTCCACCGTGACCTCGGAATAACCCTTGCCGCCCGTGGTGCCGCCATTCTGCGTGGCAAATCCCGCCATCGGGAAGTCCGGCGAAGTGACCGCGAACGCAGAAGTCGCCGTACCGACAACCGTTGCCCCGCACACAAGCAGCGCCGAGAGCGACATTTTCAACGAATTACAACCCATAACATCCATCCTTTTTTGAGTCACAGGCAACCCGCCCGCATTGTTCTCAAAATTTTTCTCAAAATTTATATTCAAAAACGAGAAAAGTCAATAGGAAATTTTATCATTTCGCCGTAATTCCACCCGCAATCAACCACAAAATAAACAAAAATGGCGAAAATTGCAAAAATTCGCCATTTCTAAAATGTTCTCAAAATTTTATTTTACATTCATTTCTAAATAAAAAAGAGCAACACAGCCAGTCATCGCCCAAATCAGCAATAAAAAATGAGCCCCCGCTTTCGCAGGGGCAATTTTTCATTACGCGTCACAGCAAGTCGGTTTACCGTCTACTAACGCAATAAAGCTCCGCCTTACTGTCTCGTAAGAGTCTTGTACTTAATCGGCTTCGGATTGTCGGCATCTTCGCCGAGGCGCTTGCGGCGATCGGCTTCGTATTCGCTCCAGTTGCCTTCGAACCACACCACCTTCGAATCACCTTCGTAAGCGAGGATGTGGGTAGCGATGCGGTCCAGGAACCAGCGGTCATGGGAGATAATCACGGCGCAGCCTGCGAACTTGAGGATTGCCTGTTCCAGAGCCTGCAACGTTTCGATGTCCAAGTCGTTGGTCGGTTCGTCAAGGAAGAGCACATTGCCCGGTTTCTGCAGGTTCTTCGCCATGAGCACACGGTTGCGTTCACCACCCGAAAGAGCCGTCAGCTTTTTCTGCTGGGCAGCACCGGTGAAGTTGAAGAGTCCGCAGTAGGCGCGGCCATTCATCTTGCGGTCCCCCACCATAATCTCGTCGTTCCCGCCGGTGATTTCTTCCCACACGGTCTTGCTGTCATCGAGGCTGTCGCGGCCCTGTTCCATGCTGATGATTTCCACAGTTTCGCCAATCTTGAGCGTACCGCCATCGGGCTTTTCCTGGCCCATAATCATTTTGAACAACGTTGTCTTACCTGCACCGTTCGGGCCGATAATGCCCACGATGCCAGAACGCGGCAAGCTGAAGTTCAAATCGTCGAACAGCACCTTGTCGCCAAAGGCCTTCTGCAGGTGTTCCGCCTGGATAACGATATCGCCCAAGCGCTTGCCGTTCGCGATGTGAATCTGCGCCACCTTGATCTGTTCGCGAGAATCTTCGGCGAGCAAGTCTTCGTAAGCTTTAAGACGGGCCTTGCTCTTGGCCTGGCGCGCCTTCGGAGAAGCCTTCACCCATTCCTGTTCGCGAGCGAGGCGCTTCTGACGGTCAGATTCGCCCTTTTCTTCGTTCTTCATGCGTTCAAGTTTCTGGTCAAGCCACTGGGCGTAATTGCCTTCCCAAGGAATGCCGCGACCGCGGTCAATTTCCAGAATCCAGTTCGTTACGTTGTCGAGGAAGTAACGGTCATGGGTCACGAGAATCACGGAGCCCTTGTATTCGCGGAGGTGGCGTTCGAGCCAGGCAACCGTTTCGGCATCCAGGTGGTTCGTCGGTTCGTCGAGGAGCAGCAAATCCGGTTCTTCGAGGAGCAAGCGGCAGAGAGCCACGCGGCGCTTTTCACCGCCGGAGAGGTTCGTCACCGGCCAGTCGCCCGGCGGGCAGCGGAGAGCATCCATTGCAATTTCGATATTGCGGTCGAGGCTCCACAAGTCCTGAGCGTCGATGATGTCCTGAAGCTTAGCCTGTTCGTCGAGGAGCTTGTTCATCTCGTCGTCTTCCATGGGTTCGGCAAACTTCATGGAGATTTCGTTGAAACGGTCCAGAATGGCCTGTTTCTTGGCGACAGCCTGCATCACGTTTTCCTTGACGGTGAGGTTCGGGTCCAGCTGCGGTTCCTGCGGCAGGTAGCCTGCGGTGCGGTCCGGTTCAATCCAAGCTTCACCCTGGAATTCCTTGTCGATGCCCGCCATGATGCGCAACAGCGTAGACTTACCGGCACCGTTCTGGCCGATGATGCCAATCTTTGCGCCGTAGTAGAAACTGAGGGAAATGTCCTTCAGCACCTCCTTGTTAGGCGGATAGGACTTGGTCATCTTGTACATGTAGAAAACGAATTTTTCTGCTTTATTCTGTTCGGCCATATTTTAGTAGTTAGTGGTTAGTGATTAGTGGTTAGTAGGGCTTAGCCCGTTGGTGGTTAGGAAATATAAGCGCGGACCTTCGGTCCTTTGAGGTGAGTGGTTCAGCAAACCCTTTCTGAATTCCGAAATCCGAATTCTGAACTTGGTAAATATAACAAAAGCCCCGCACCGAGCGAAGCTTTCGTTTCTATCAGAGCGACCTATTGACGCGATTTACTAAAAAACCCGGCCGCCACAATCCAAGCCTTCGGCGCATGTTTGGCAAGAGGAAGTGTTTCCACAAGGCAGCAATTCATCGGTTTCATAAATTTCGTGAACGTACATACCATCTTCATACTTGATGTACTTTGCACCGGCAAAGGCCTCACTCAAAGTAAACGTGGCAACCCCCATAGAGCCACCCGTTTCCGAGCATCCAGGATACTGGAGTGTTGCATACAACGTATCGTTACTCAATTCGGCCTTAACTCCATTAAACATGCAATCGTCGTTCACAAGAACATCGTCGTGCCGGAAGGTAACGGAGCCATCGGAATTAAGAACTTTCACGACTCGCGGAGCCACGGCAGGGCCACCACGGTACATGGCGCTAACATCGGTCGCTTCTTCTACAATCTTGCCAGGAACAGGAGCCGGCAAGTACACCCACTTATTTGAGACACACTGGTAATGGCGACCATAGAATTCCAGCAAGGTATCCGTATCGCAGGGTTCCAAGTCCGGTCTATAGATTCCATCGGGAATACCGTCGCCATCACAGTCGCTACCCGGGGGGCAGATTTCTGCATCAGAAGAACTGATCGGCGTTTCCGAAGAGGAACTAGCAACCGTTTCGTCAGAACTAGAAAGCCCTTCCGCTTTGTTTTCGCTTGATTCAGGCGGCTGATTCGATTCCGACGATACAGGCGGTTGCACCGTTTCCGAACTGGACGGAGCCCGTTCTTCTTGCTTCTGCTGCTCCTGAGCATCCGTATTCGGTGCAGCAGGCGACGAAGAACCGTCATCGCACGCAATCAGACCAAACGCCGCAGCAGCAACCACGACGGCACTTAAGGTTTTCGATACTTTGTTCATATTACTTCTCCTTTATGGTTAAAAATCACTTCACCCATTCGCTATCCATATCAAAATCGGGGCATGATCCTTCCGAAACATTCAAATTGACTTCAACATGTTCGATTTCGGGGCGGGATTCTATTTCGCCGCAATACCGGAAGAGAAAATGGAAGATCTTGTTTACTGCGGAATTTGGGCAACTTCCCGCAGCAACATCCATGACAACGATCTTATCTGCGGTAATGTCTGCAACCACATACGCAATCGCCTTTTCATTACCGTAAACATTCATCATATACAGTCCGCACCCGCCATCAGCTAATCCGGATTCAATAGAATCAACTAGACCCGCATACTCATCGGCCGCTTCCGGGAAGAAATACGGCAGAGCACCAATATTTTCCTTGACAAATTGATGCGGCCAAGGTCCGTCAAACTCCGTCGCCATCGCTTGTCCCGGAGCCGTATCGGAGTCCTTTTCTTCGGTCAGCCCAGCGGCCAAAACATTCTCATACAGTTGATTGACATTCAGGCCAAGTTCCTCGACGTAATGCTCCAGCGAGTTCGGATTTTCATGCGAGCTTGACGACTGCGTTCCACCCTGCGGAGCGGCCACACTACTAGAAGATCCATCTTCACTGCTAGAAGACTCCTGTTCCTGCGAACTCGAAGAAACTTCAGGTTCCACCGAGCTAGACGATTCTACGGCAGAACTACCCACACCGGAATTATCATGCCGAGAACTCGAAGATACCGCATCACCTTTACCCGAGGAACTTTCTGGCGAAAATTTCTCACTAGACGAATAGGGCAACATTCCACTAGAAGAGCTTTCCTCTTCGCTACTGGACGACACCGCAAAAGCAAATTCATTGGTTTCTTCGGCTGTACCCGTAAGTTCGTGAGAATCGCTACAGCCCGCGCAAAAACAGACTGCAATAAAAGCGACAAGAGCAAGCGGTTTAGACAAATTAATCATTTTCATTTTCGCGCTCCTTCACGTTTTTTGTCAGCGGGAAAAGTTGCAAGTTCAAACGGTACACCTGTTCAACATTTTTCTCTTCGGCGGCAACGGCGATAATCTTGCGACGGAATTCATCCAACAAGTTTTCGATCTTGGAATAAGACTCACGAGAAAGCCCCATGGTAACGCCACTGAAATTGCGCTCTTCTACAGGGAGCTCCAGCGCCGGCGTCGCGAGTTGCGACATCATGCGGTGCATGCCCCGCATGGCAAGTCTCGTGGCATCGTTCGAGCCTTTCACGGACGTTTCGGACTGAACTAGTTTTCCCTCCGATTTCTTCAGGAGCCCCGCTTTCGTCAGAAACGCGAGCGATTCGTGGACCTCCTGGGCAGACACTTCCGGGTAGCACATCTTGGCGAGTTCGCCCGGAGTCGCCCCCGGCATTAGAGGGGCAAGTTCACGGAGCACCGGATTACGCCAGGTATCGTAGAACTCAAACAAGTCCCCTTCCAAGACGCGCACCTTGTACATCTTTGCGATCGAAAGCATTTCTTCGTAGGCGGCGACCTTTTTCGCTTCGACTTCGGCCTGGCCGAACTTGACCATCGCCCTGAAATAATCCATTTCGAAACCAGCAAGTCCCATAGCCGCACCCGTGCGTTCTACGCCGATACGGCTCAGCTTGCTTTTGCCATCGCACACAACTTTCATGTACGAGGGCGAACTGAACCCGGCGATTTTCGAGAATTCACGCCACGAGAACGCGGAGCAGCGCTTGCGTTCTTCGTAGTAGTCTCGCATGAACTTGCGGAAGTCGGTATATTCGATAATCGGTTTCATCATTCAGAAATATATATTCTCGCTCGACTCATGTCAAGACATTTATGATACAAAAATTTGATTTTTACTAAAATTTTCAAGATTTTTTAAATATTTTATATTTCATTTTTATATATGCTACATCTTGTATCATGTACAGAAAACGCCAGGTTGCCCCATCCCACGGCAGCACCATTTTTTCCGCAAAACAAGAAACCGAAATTATTATATAATTGCGATGGTATGTCGATTCACCCCCTCAAGGTATTTTTCTTATTCTGCTCGCTACTCGCTAGCCTCACAAGCTCGTGCCTTGCGCAGGAAAATTTCCAACGGTATTCGGCGCTCCCCTTCGGAGCCTACACCGAAGAAACAAAAATCCAATATGGAGCCGTCTTCGTCCTGTTTTTCAGACCGTTCCAAGAAGGCGAAAACATCTCTTCGATGGACTTTATCGCCCGCGGCACCACACGCGGTCAATTCCAATTCCAGTACGCACCGAACCTGTGGCTTCTCGGCGACCACCTGCACATTCCCGCCAAGTTAAACCTGAACAAGTGGCAATATTCGCTTTTCGAACGTGGGGCCCGTGGCGATTTTGAAGCTATCGACGAATACAAGAGCACCTTCGTTTACGGCCGGATTCCCTTCGAGATGAATTTCGGCATTCCGAATAACATTCCATTCCGCTACGGCATTGTATTAGAAGGCGAAGCTCGCAACAACGAACTCGGCGATGACGTACCCAAGAGTTATCAAGATGGTTACTATCTGGGCGGTGGCTATCAATTCATTCTCGACCAAAAAGACAACGACAACTGGCCGACCAAGGGATACTACGCCAGCTTCGAAGAGGTCTTTTTCGGCGGCGATTTCAGT
This sequence comes from Fibrobacter sp. UWH4, assembly GCF_900142475.1. Classification (NCBI taxonomy): domain Bacteria; kingdom Pseudomonadati; phylum Fibrobacterota; class Fibrobacteria; order Fibrobacterales; family Fibrobacteraceae; genus Fibrobacter; species Fibrobacter sp. UWH4. Next base: position 311,853 of record NZ_FRAY01000001.1, on the reverse strand, counting down.
TACCACACCGAAACCATCGATGTCAGACTCTATGCACCCCTGTTCTGGGAAACTTCAATCGCGCTGGGGCTATACGCCAAGCAGAGCCGCGGTGACAACGTTCCGCTCGGATGCCTCGCCGGTCCCGACGGCACCAAGCGATTCCGTGGCGTAGAATCGGGAATCTGGAGCGACACGCAGGCCGCCATCTGGCAAATCGAATTGCGCAGGCCGCTGTTCTGGAGATTCGCCGGAGTCATCTTCGGAGAAGCTCTGCAATCGGCGCCCTACTTCAGCGAACTGTTCAAGCGGCAGGTTCATTACGCCGTAGGTTTCGGCGGACGCCTCGCCCTGAACCGTAGCGAAAAGCTGCACGCCCGCGGCGACCTCTCGCTCGTAGACGGGAAGCACCTCGGCATCACCATCGACCTGAGGGAATCTTTCTAACGAGGTTTCCTAACAATCCGTCGGCAAGTCTTCGGGCAACAACTTCGTTCGTCTTGATTGCCGTCTGTCCGGCATACCCTGCCACTAGGGAAGACCAGTCATACTCCACCAAGTGCCCCTTCTCGAGAATGCCGAGATCCTTATATATCTGCGCGACAATGATAGCTTTTACAAATTCCACGCATTCCAATATCACATTTTCTATATTTGTGCCTAATAAAAGGAGTTACCATGCCAGCACAAGGTGAACACAATAAATGGATCGCCCTCGCCCTTTGCATTTTGCTCGGATACCTAGGAATTCATCGTTTTTACGAAGGTAAAATCTGGACGGGTATTCTCTGGCTTTGCACCGGCGGACTCTGCGGAGTCGGCGTTGTCATTGACGCAATCCTTATCGTGATGAAGCCGGAACACTACTAATTCAGAGTTCGGATTCTAGAGTTCGGAATTAAAAATTCTAGAACTAAGTATCGGGAATCAAATTACACATGAAACATTTATTCGTAATCGCGACGGGCAACCCCGGAAAAATCAGGGACTTCGCGCACATTCTCGGAACCGAGAACAAGGAATTCAAGACGCTCAAGGACATCGGCTTTACGGACGACATCGTCGAAGACGGCGACTCCTTCGAAGCAAACGCCATCATCAAGTCAAGCACAGTGGCCAAGTGGCTTTGCAAAAAACAGATCGAGGCAAGCGTCCTTGCCGACGATTCCGGCCTCGAAGTATTCGCATTGAACGGCGAACCGGGCATTTACAGCGCCCGCTACTGCGGCTACCACGGCAACGACCAAGCCAACAACGACAAGCTGATGCAAAAGCTCGAAGGTGTCAAAGACCGCAGCGCCCGCTATTTCTGCGCACTCTCCTACCAGAAGGTCGCCGAGGTAAACGGCAAGTGGACCGTGAGCGAACCGAAAATTTACGAAGGGGAATGCCGCGGGCAAATCAACTTCGCGCCCGTTGGCGACATGGGTTTCGGCTACGACCCGCTATTCGTCCCTGACGGATTCGACCGCACCTTCGCGCAGATGGAACTTGCGGAAAAGAAAGGCATCAGCCACCGCGGAAACGCTATCCGCGCCATGAAAGTGGATCTAGACGGCAGAACTTAGTTACAGAGCTTAGAACTTAGTTGATTTTGCAAAAAAAAGAAACCCGACAAAAAGTCGGGTTCTTTTTTCGATATTTTAGGTTCTGCGATTAAAACCAGCGCCAGGTCAGGCCGAAGAGCACCATGCTCTTGTACTGCGTATCTTCGTCGAGATCCCAGTCGTAGGCCATGTCGAAGCCGACCTGAAGTTCAACGAGCGGAGCAACCATCACGGAGAGCAGGTTTTCCCAGAGGCCGTCGATCTTTTCGACACCTTCGAAATTGCAGAATGCCCACAGACGGCTCTTGAAGCTCACGATGTCAGAGAATGCATACTTGACTTCGGTGATAGATTCGAGACCGGGTTCATCACGGAACTTTTCAAACTTCTCGGTATCCTTGTCGTCGGCGTAACCGTAACCATTAGAAATAGTCATGCGGTTAGCAAAGCCGAGGCGCTGGGAGAAGTTGTCGTTCGGAACGTAAGCAAGACCTGCCAGCTGAGTTTCGTAGGCGGGATCCATGAAGCTCGAAATCGGAGTCTTGATTTCATTGCCGTCTTCGTCTTCGCTATATTCGAAACCCTTCATGAACTGGGTTTCGAAACGGTTACCGATATAGGGCTTCAGGACTTCGGTCATGTTGAAGTCGATCATCGATTCCCAGAAGAGGCGGTCAGCGGACTTGCGCTTGCCAACGCCCTTGGTCCAGGTCTGACCGAGGTCGATATCAATGAGGTTACGCCAGTTGGCGATTTTCCACTTACCCTGCACATCGGCATCGTAAGTCACGAGCCAGGTATAGTTAGAGGTACCATCTTTCTGCCAGTTGCTGAAATTGTACCAGTTGTAACGAACGGCGGCGACCACGTCGGCCGTCCAGTTTTCGGGGAGAGCCCCTTCGAACATGCCACCTTCGGCCATTGCAGGTGCGGCAAATGCGCAAGCCGCGGCGCATGCCATGATTAAAGATTTCAACTTCATTTCTCTTTCCTTTTTTATGGCCCGGTCAACCCCAAGCCGTGATTTGCCAAACAATATAGGAATAAAAACACATTTTTGCGAGTATAAAATGTCAAAATGTCTATATTTAGGCCATGCGACGCGTCCGTTTTTCCCGACTTCCGATACTGATTTTCCTTTTTGCGGTGGTTTTCTGCCATGCAGGCGACCGGGAGCGCCAGGAGCATTTTCGATTCAACCTGGGCGTCGGAATCCGAAACCAGACTCCAGTTGTCGCCATCGGTGGAATGGGCTACGACAACGTCATCTTGCGCGTGCAGGGAATGGGCTGGCACCAAGGCGCGAACGATTTCTGGTGCGGATTCCGCGGAAGCCTGCTCTATACATTTTTCAGGGATCTTCCCTTTAATTTCGATGTAGGCATCGGTGGCGGCTACGAATTTGCCGAAGCCCCGAACAAAATGCACCAGGCATTCAACAAGGCAAACAGCGCCATGCTCCTTCGCCCCTACAATTACAAAGAAGAGGCCGACATTTCACTCGAACTTTGGGCGCACCTATACGGATTCTACACACAAATTAGTGTACCCGCCTACCGGTTCATCGACCACGACGCCAAGAAGGTCTTGTGGGGCGCAGGATACATGGTCGAGTTTTAGCTGGTAGAACTTAGAAAAAAGACTTACTTTTTCTCAATTGTGATGTAATAGTGGTCATCTGAATCTAAAACAAAGTATGTGAGTTCCATTGTGTACACAGCGCCGTTATAGACAATAGAACCTTCATAATCAACGGTATAAGTAGAACTTATCGTCTCCTTCAAGTTCCAACCGTATTTATTCAGTTGGTTCGCAACATAGGTACTATTTACCGCACTGGGAACAGACGACACTTCAAAAGCATTGCCGTAAATTTCGCCTAGAGCATAGAGGTCTTCCGGCAAATGCGCCTTGGCAACCTCATTCAATTCATACGCCAATATTTGGCGAGCCGTCATCTGCTCGGTTACGCCGGAGAATGTTCCGACGAAAGTTTCCATCGAATAAGTAAACAGCAAGGTATCCCTATCGATTGTAGAGGCTACCATATTCGGCTTTTCGATCGTATACCTAAAGCTTTCATTTGAAATTTTAGTTTGTTTGTAACCAGCCGCAATCAGGAGGGTATCGAACTTCTGCAGGCTCGCAAGCGAAATCGTCTGGGAAACTTCGCAGCTGCCACCAAAGGTCGGTTTCCAGGCGAGTTCAGACGGAGGCAGCTTTGCTGTTGCCAGGTCGCAGGTCGAAGCATTATTCACCGGAATATCTAACGCGCCGCCATTGGAAGAGGCGTCACCCGTTTTCACATAAACTACCGAGACAGCACCACTTGCGCCCGTCAAAGTTACCGTATGCGAGACGGTCCCTTCGGTCTTGGAAAAAACATACTCGCCGCCCTGACCATCCAGCGAAGGATTCGCCGTAACCGGAAGCCAGCCCGCATTTGAATAATTGGCAACATAGGTCGCAAACGCAACCGCATCCATGGTCCCCTGCGCGTAGCAGCCACTGTCCGTCTTTTCGAAAGAAAGGGACGATGCTGGCAAGGCAGATACATCACAAGAACCGGACGACGCTCCCGTTCCGGAATCATCAGACGAACAGGCGGCAAACATCATCGACGCCAAAGCACTCCCTAAAAGCAGCTACTTGATATTCATAATTTCCTCGTGTTGCTGGATTATATAATGACGAAATGTAAAAAAAAGCAATACATTGTCAAGTAAAAAATGCGCTTCCGTGAAATTCAGCACATTTTTCAGAGCCACTGAACCATTATGAAAAAATCCCCCGGTTTTGAACCGAGGGATTTTTTGACGAATGACTTTATCGACTACTTTTTCGGGAGCACAACCGGCTTGCCGAAGTCCACGTTCGTCTTGTTGCCGAGCAACAGGGCGCGCGTCTTGAGCGGCAGACCGTAGCAGCGGATGAAGCCCGTTGCATCCTTCTGATCGTACATGTCCACATCGGTGAATCCGCCGAGGCCCATGTCGTAGAGGCTGTAGGGGCTCTTGATGCCGGCCGGGATGATGTTACCCTTGTAGAGCTTGAGGGTCACATCACCGGTAACAACCTTGTTGACTTCGGCGAAGAAGGCATCCATAGCCTGGCGGAGCGGAGTGAACCACTGGCCATTGTACACGAGGTTCGCGTACGTCATAGACATCTTCTGGGCTTCGAACAAAGTTTCCTTGTCGAGCACGAGCTGCTGCAGGCATTCGTGAGCCTTGTACAGGAGCGTGCCACCCGGAGTTTCGTACACGCCGCGGCTCTTGAGGCCAACGAGGCGGTTTTCGACGATGTCCAAGAGACCGCAAGCGTTCTTGCCGCCAATCTTGTTCAGGTATTCGAGGAGTTCGACAGCGCCCATCTTCTTGCCGTCGATAGCCACCGGATTACCCTTATCGAAGGTAATCGTCACGTGATCAGCCTTGTTCGGGGCCTTTTCGTACGTGTTGGTGTGCTTGAGGAATTCGTACTTGTGTTCCTGTTCCGGGAATTCCAGGACGCCACCTTCGTGGGAGAGGTGCCACAGGTTACCGTCTTCGGAGTAAATCTTCTTCTTGCTGATGCCGTTCAGCGGAATCTTGTGAGCGGCGGCGTAGTCGATAGCGTCTTCGCGGCTATGGAACGTCCACTTCGGGTCCTTCCACGGAGCGATGATTTCGAGCTTCGGGTTGAGTGCGGCGTAGGTCAGTTCGAAACGGACCTGGTCGTTACCCTTACCGGTAGCACCGTGAGCAACAGCGTAAGCGCCTTCCTTTTCAGCAATCTTCACCTGGTACTTGGCGATGAGCGGACGGGCGAAAGAGGTTCCCAGGAGGTAGGTTCCTTCGTACTTGGCACCGGCGCGAACGGTCGGCCAAACGTAGTCTTCGAGGAATTCCTTCTTGAGGTCGAGAACGTAGCACTTGGAAGCGCCAGTCTTCAAAGCCTTGTCTTCGAGGGCCTTAGCGTCCGGGAAGTCGTTCTGACCGAGGTCGGCGGCGAAAGCGATCACTTCGCAGTCGTAGTTTTCCTTGAGCCAGGGGATGATGATGGAAGTATCGAGTCCACCGCTATAAGCGAGGACAACCTTCTTCTTGGATTCTTTCTTAGCCATTGTATTTCCTTTGAGAAAAATTTAGACGAGAAAAATATAGAATTAGACAAGAGACGAAATACGAGAGACGAAAATTTTTTTTGAAAAAACAACGTCTTTTTTACGGAACACGCTTGGTAGAGTCCTTCGGGAGCGGCGCCATCAGCTGGCGGAGGGAATCCACCAGAACGCTGTCCTTCTTGGGGAACATGTTCTGGTAAATCACGGCGCGACGCTTTGCCATGAACTGGCTTTCGCGCATGTTGGGGTGGTGCTTGCCCGGGCTTGCAAGCATGGCAGCCAGGTTTATCGCCTGGTCCACGCTGAGCTTGGCACAGCTCTTTTTATAGTATGTACGGCAAGCTTCCTGGCAGCCAAAAATATCCTTGCCCCACTGGGCATAATTCAGGTACAGTTCCAAAATGCGGTCCTTGCCGAGTTCATGTTCCATCAAGAGCGCGTACGCCAATTCCTTGAACTTGCGGTTGAAAGAACGTTCGCCACTCAAGAAGAGGTTCTTCGCAAGCTGCTGCGTAATCGTGGAGCCGCCGAACTTGGTTTTCCCTGCCACCTGATTTGCATCGAGCGCCTCGGCGATGGCGCGGACGTCAAAGCCCGGATGGAAATAGAAGCCGGCATCTTCGCTTGCAATGACCGCCTTCCGCAGGTACGGACTGATGGAATCGAGCGGAACATAGGTATGCTTGATTTGCAGGTTCGGACTCGAATCGCGCAGGGCCTCCATGTACTTGCTCATTTCGGGCTGGGTGTCCTTGAGTTCCTCGACTCCTTCGTAAATCTCGTAACCGTAAATGAACGCACGGTACAGGGCATACGAGGCCGCCACCGAGAAAACAGCCGAGTAGATAATCAAAATCAGCAATGCCTGGCGGATGACGAAATTAATCGTCCGGTAAAGCCACTTGATAATGAATCCTGTCACCTTCGCAAACGTGGTATTCGTGAACCACTTGAAAAAATCCCTGACCTTACCAAAATACAACTTCACCTTATCCATTACTTTTTTCCTCCGAACCAGTCATTGATGTCTTCACCCTCTTTCATGGCCGTGGGCAAGTTTTCCATTCCTTCGCCCAAAATTACATTATGAATGCCCGCTTGCGTAAACAGGTTGCCGATATATTCCATTCCAGAGCGCCCCGCCTCGTCGTGATCCAAACAAAGAACCACGTTCTTACTTTTGAACAAATTCAGCCATTCCACCTTGAAACTCCGCACACCGGGAATCCCCACCGCATTGATCTTTTGTCCTAAAAACGTGAGCGTATCGACCACGCCCTCGCACAGGTAGACCCAGCCAGGCTTATTGTCGAGCGCAGACATGTTGTACGGATACGGCACCGTGCCACGCAGGTTAAGCTCCTTGGGCACGACCGTTTTATCTATTGCCCGCGACTGGAAATAGAAAGCGCGGCGTTTCGTGTCGAGATACGGGAAAATCAACGGATGCTTGTAGTACCGCAAATGGCCCTTTTCATTAAAGAGACCCACATACTTCAAGACCTCTTCGCCAAAGTCCGCCTTGAGGCTGTTGTTCACCTCTTCGTAGTTGGTAATGGTGCGGAGCAGCATCTTGTCCCACACGGGCTTGTAGATGCGACGGCGGGCAAGCCACTTGGCCGCGGGCGTGTTATCGACGGGACTCAAACGCTTAAGGAACGAAAGGATAATTTTCTTATGTTCGTCTTCGGATACCAGCGGGGGTTCTTCGGGTTCGGGCGGCCGAACCATCTCGGGTTCCGGACGACTTTGCGGAGAAGATAAATTCTGCGGAGCATTCCCCTGCACCGAGGGTCGCTGACGCCCTGCGGCAGCAGGTTGCGTTCGTTGCGACAGGCGTTCCATTTCTTTGCGGGCAGAAGGCGGTACCAGAAACGGGTACTGTTCCATCAGCCAGCTGAGCGCCTCGACAAAACTGCAATCCTTTACAATTTGCACCAACGAAATCACGTCACCGCGAACATCGTCACAAACCCAGCAACGGAACGTTCCGCGTTCCTCGGAAATAGAAACGGAGGGAGTGCGGTCGCCGTGCGTGTGGCGTTGCGGGAAAAAACATCTGAAGCGACCATGAGAAACCGATATTCCCAGACTCTGCGCGACAGATGTGATCGAAATCGCCGCCTTGAATTGTTTCAGTTCCTCGTTGGTCATGGTGAGTATAATAATAGTAATTCAGATTTCGGAATTCAGATTTCGAAATTATATATTAAGAAGGTATGCTATATTTTCTGCTATGCAGATTCTCGAAAACGAACCGATGAGCAAGCACACCTCCTTTAAGGTGGGCGGTCCCGCACGTTATTTTGCGAAGGCGGAATGTCTGGAGGACCTCAAAAAAGCTTTGAACATGGCCTGCGAAAAGGGACTTCCCTACTTCATTTTAGGGAACGGCACAAACCTGCTTGTATCGGACAAAGGTTTCGACGGTCTTGTCATCACGCTTGCTGGAGAATTTTCAGAAATACAGGACCTCGGAAACGGGGCTTTCAAAGTCGGGGCGGCGACCCCGCTCGGCAGATTTGCCCGCAGCGCACTCAAGCAAGGTTTTGCAGGCATTCACAAACTTGCAGGAATCCCTGGCACCTTGGGTGGCGCGATTTACATGAACGCGGGCGCCTACGGTCAAGAAATCGGAACCTGCTGCACACAAGTCACCGTACTTGACAGCGACGGAAGCATTCGCGAACTTTCTAACGCCGACTGCGCCTTCAGCTACAGACAAAGTATTTTCCAGGGTAACAATCCGTCCACTATTGGTTCGGCAAGCTCACCAACCTTTATGACAATCTTGTCAGCGATGTTCCAACTGTCCGCCGCAAGTGCAGAATGCAAAACTGTCGCCGACCTCGAAACGGAACTTGCCGAATGCATGGCGAAGCGCAAGGCGACACAACCGCTGAATATGCCGAACGCTGGATCTACCTTTAAAAGGCTTGAGGTCGGATCGGCCGACACGCCCACGCAAATTGCACCGGGATACTACATTGAACAAGCCGGACTCAAAGGTTATCGCATCGGTGGCGCCGAAGTCAGCACCGTGCATGCAAACTTCATCGTGAATGCTGGCGGCGCCACGGCAAACGACATTATGGAACTCAGCGAGTTCGTACAAAATAAAGTCACCGAGAAATTCGGCATTCAACTACACCGCGAAATAATATTGCTGGGAAAATTTGAGTAAAGATTGATGTCTTCACCAAAGTCATCCTCGACCAAGTAAAACGCGGGAGGGGATCCATCAAAAATCTTACACCTAGATCCCGTCGCTTCGCTCCAGGATGACAGATTCGTGGCCCTTCGGCAGGCTCAGGGACCCGACTTCTAACCACTAATCACAATCAACTTCCTACTGCCTACCGTCTACTTTCTCTTCCGGCACGGGGTCGTAGCGATTCAGGATTCGCGTGACGATGGCATAAACAATGCCGCCCGTGAGTCCACCGGTCAAGTCAGCCACCAAGTCAAACACACTGCTGTCGCGAGTTTCCACAAAGCTCTGATGGAATTCATCGGTGCAGCCATAGGCCAAAGCGAGGATGCCAACCACGAGCACCCGCAGCCACTGCCGTTTGGACCATTCGTTACGAGTCCAAAGCATGGCGTAGCAGCCGGCAAGCGTTGCATATTCACAAAAGTGGGCAAGCTTATCCCAGATGTGCGGGAAATCTTCTAGCTGGTCCATCGTCATCGAAGACAGTTTAAAGATAATCGCCATGCAGAGCACGCAAGGAACGGCTCGGAAAAACGGGTACTTTTGAAAAAGCGATTCAAACATATTAGGTATGAGGTCGCGCCTTTGGCGCTTTGGGGAATGAGGTATGGGCCTAAGGATAGAAAAAGAGGACATCTTCAAAAGTCTATATTATTTCTAAATTTGAATCCATGAAAGCGATTACCTTGAAAGCCGGACGCGAAAAGTCCGCATTGCGTTACCACCCCTGGATTTTTAGCGGAGCCGTTGACGAAGTCATCGGCGACCCGGAACTGGGCGACACCGTTGAAGTTTACAGCTACAAGAGTGACTTCCTGGGTCTTGCGGCATACTCGCCCAAGTCCCAGATCCGCGGGCGTTTCTGGACGTTCGGCGAAAAGGCAAACATTGACCGCGAATTCTTTAGCGACTTGCTCGACCGCGCCATCGCCGCACGCAAGAGCCGCGGCTTCGACATCGAAGACAAGGAAAGCGCGTTCCGACTGATCAACGCCGAAAACGACGGCATCCCGGGCTGCATCATCGACAAGTATGCCGACATCTATTCTGTCGAAATCCTGGCTGCCGGCGCCGAAGTCCACCGCGAAACGATTTACGAACTGCTCGCCGAAAAGACGCACTGCCGCGGCATTTACGAACGCTGCGATTCCGATGTGCGCAAGAAAGAAGGCCTGCAGCTGCGCACCGGTTGCGTATATGGCGAAGTGAGCGACGAACCCGTCATCATTAACGAAAACGGAATTCTCTTCCCCATCGACGTGAAGAACGGTCACAAGACAGGTTACTATCTGGACCAGCGCGACGCCCGCCGCCGCATTGGCGAACTTTCCAAAGGCAAGAAGGTCCTGAACTGCTTCTGCTATACCGGCGGTTTCGGACTTTACGCTCTCCGCGGCGGTTGCGAAAAAGTTTACCAGGTGGATGTTTCCAAAGACGCGCTCAAGCTCGCCAAGGAAGGCATCATGCGCAACAAGCTCAGCACCGCCCACGCAACACATGTGGAAGCCGACGTGTTCCAGTACCTGCGCAAGTGCCGCGACAAGGCGGAAACCTTCGACCTCATCGTGCTGGACCCGCCCAAGTTCGTGGAAAGCAAGGACAACCTGCAGAAAGGCGCCCGCGGCTATAAGGACATCAACCTGCTTGCCATGAAGCTCTTGGCCGAAGGCGGCATGCTCGCTACATTCAGCTGCTCAGGCCTCATGGAAATGGACTTGTTCCAGAAGATTATCGCGGATGCCGCCGCCGATGCCCATCGGCGCGTTCAAATCATTGAACGCTTCGGCCAACCCGCCGACCACCCCGTGAATACGGCATTCCCCGAAGGGCAATACCTCAAGGGATTGCTGGTGCAAGTTGTTTAAGCAGAACTTTTGTAAACCTTAGTGTTCAATATAATTCGTACAGGCTAACAGGCCAAATATGTCTGTTCAGCCTGTATTTTTTAGTTTGTCTACATTTTAATTTGAGCTAAAAAAAATGCGTACAGGCTAATCCAATCTAAGTAGCTTCTTTAACCTGTACACCCCGTCAAAGCACCCATTCGGAAACGAAAAGCACCCCGCCCGATTGGAGCAGGGTGCAATTTCTCGCGTGAAGATGAAGCTAGGCTTCAGCTCAATTAGGCAGCCTTCACAGTTTCGACGACCTTGGCGAATGCTTCCGGATCGGCGACGGCCATATCGGCGAGAACCTTGCGGTTCATCTGGATGTTGGCCTTAGAAAGCTTGTAAATGAACTGGCTGTAGCTGATGCCATGTTCGCGGACAGCTGCGTTCAAGCGAGTGATCCACAGAGAGCGGAAGTCACCCTTCTTGTCACGGCGGTGAGCGTAGGCATACTGACCGGCGTGGGCTACGGCGTCAATGGCAAGGCGAAGGTTGCTCTTGCGACGGCCATAGAAACCCTTGGCGGCCTTGAGGATGTTTTTGCGGCGTTCGCGGGAAGGAACTCTGGTTTTAGCGCGTGGCATTCTTACACTCCTTATGCAACGACAAGCAGACGCTTGACATGGTAAACATCGACTTTCTTAACGAGAGCGCCCTTACGCAGGTTACGCTTACGCTTCGTGGACATCTTGGCAAGAATGTGGCGCATGCCAGCACGCTTGAACTTGACGTGGCCGGAGCCAGTCAGGCGGAAGCGCTTCTTAGCACCGCTGTGTGTTTTCATCTTAGGCATTTTTACCTCTTTAGGTTATTAAGTTGAAGCCTCACCTGCTGCCATGGGCTCGGTTACGGGCTTTGGTGCCTGGGGCTGCTTTTTGGCAGTACCTGCACCGCGTTTAGGACCGTAAATCGAGAGCATTGTGTTGCCTTCGACTCGCGAATCCATTTCCAGATCGCCGTACTGGAGCAAGTCTTCTTTAGCGCGCTCCATCAGGCGTTTGCCGTAGTCCATGTGCGCCATTTCGCGCCCACGGAACTGCATAATAAGCTTGACCTTCATGCCATCTTGCAAGAACTCGGCTGCCTGCTTGATCCTGTACTGGTAGTCGTTCTCGGCAGTCTTCGGGTGCATCTTGATTTCTTTAAGCTTCACCACGTGCTGCTTGGCCTTTGCGGCCTTGGCCTTCTTGATCTGTTCAAACTTGTACTTGCCGTAGTTGATGATACGGCATACAGGCGGCTTAGCATTGGGAGACACTTCCACCAGGTCCAGTCCGGCGTCCTTGGCCATCTGGAGAGCCTGTTTGGTATCCATGATGACGGCCTCGCCATCGTCTTTCACAAGACGGATCGGGGAAATGCGAATGTCTTCGTTAATGCGGGTTCCGTCGCTCTGTCTGTTCGGCATGCGGCGGTCGCGGGGATTTTGTAACGCCAAGTTAAGCTACCTCTAGGTAAATGGTTATTGTGGCGGTAAATATAGTTTTTTTACAAAAAAATGCAAGAACTTTTTAAGGAACCCCTTTGAAAATGGGCGAAATTTTGTATAATTGGACTTGCTCGCGGCGGTAGCTCAATGGTAGAGCCTTAGCCTTCCAAGCTAATGGTTGCCGGTTCGATCCCGGTCCGCCGCTCTTAGACCTCCCGAATGGGAGGTCTTTTTTGTATTCACCCTCTTTGAGGGGGCTTTTTTTGTAGGAATTTCAGTATTTGGGAAACAACAAATAATTTCTACATTTGTATTTGAAAAAAGAGGTTCCCATGTTCTTTGAACAAGCCATTGCACACCAGGTTCCGGGTTACACCCGCGAAGCCGACTCCGCCCACGGCGAATCGCTCGCCATGCTCGACTATAAAGACGAGCTCCGCATCAAGGACCTCGCCATTCAGGAATTTTGGGACGTAAACCGCCTCGCCGGAAACCCGCAGAAGGTGATAGCAAGCCCCATGCCCCGCGCCTACCGCACCACGAGTAAGCGCCGCGTGTTCATGCAGCCGGGCAACTTGCAGTTCGACCGCCAAGAATCGATGCTCGAACCCGAAGAACACAACAGAATTTATGATTTTCTTTTTGAAAAGTTGATTACGCCGGCGTACAAGCCGCTCGCCTACGCACTCAACTGGATCATTATCCGCGGCACGTACCAGTACCGCGTGGTGATTTTCAACATCAAGAAGATTGACGCAAGCATCGTTCGCAAGCTGAAGCTGATTTCGGATGCCCTGAAGGAAACCCCTTTCAAGGTGACAGCGGCACACGCCTACGTAGATACGACCGAATCGGACTACTACCTGGAATCGAAGCGCCCCACCGAGGGCCTCAACTTCAAGCAGCTCTATGGCCCGCGTGAAATGAGCCTGTCACTCGGCAAGTTCAGCCTGCGCTACCCCGTCACGGGATTCAGCCAGATTAACGAAAGCCAAATTCACAACTTGATCAAGGCCGCAAGCCGCCTCCTGAGCTTAAGCAAGGAAGACCATTTCCTGGATTTGTACTGCGGTTACGGACTGTTCAGTTTTGCGCTCGGCGAAGCCGCCAAGGACGTTCTCGGCGTAGAATGGGAAGGTCCGTCGATTGATTGTGCGAAGGCTTCGGCCAAGCACCTCAAAAAATCCTACCGCTTTATCGCAGGCAAGATCGACGAAATGTTCGTGCAGACGCGACTGCCGCGGCCGATCGTGAACGAACCGGAAAAAATCCTTCTGGACCCGCCGCGCAAGGGCTGCGAACCGGGCGTGATTCACGCACTCGCGATGAGAAAGCCGATCCGCGTATGCCACGTGTTCTGCGGCACCGACGAAATTCCCGCATCGCTCAAGGAATGGGAACGCTACGGTTACCGCGTGCGCGAGGTGCAGCCACTCGACCTGTTCCCCGGCACCCCGCACCTCGAAACCATCGTGATGCTGGAGAGGAAATGAGATGTGAAGTGTGAGATGAGAAATGAAATCATTCCACATTACACACTTCACATTCCGCATTATATTGAAGAGGGATTATGCCAGCTGATGTTTTGACAACAGAAAAACCGCCGCTGTGGACGCGGAATTTCGTGACGGTCGCCGCCGCGAACTTTCTGCTGTTCTTTAGCTTTTACCAGCTGCTGCCGATTTTACCGCTCTACATTATCGAAAAATTCGCGACCGACAATGCGACCGCCGGATTCATTATATCGCTTTATACAATCGGAGCTCTTGCCTGCAGGCCCTTCGCCGGATTCCTCGTAGATACTCTCTCCCGCAAGCCCTTGTACTTCTGGACTTTCTTCGGATTTACCGTATGTTTCTTAGGTTACAAGACGGTCGGCATATTGCCGATTCTTGCCGCGGTGCGATTTGCGCATGGTTTGTTCTTCGGAATTTCGAGCACGGCGAGCAACACGGTGGCCATCGACGCATTACCCGCAAGCCGCCGTGGAGAAGGTATCGGCTACTTCGGCATCAGTGTGAATCTGGCGTTCGCGACAGGCCCCATGACCGGCATGTTCCTGTACGAGGCCTTCGGCGACACCATCGTCTTTGCGATTTCGATTATTTTGTGCGTTATCGGTTTGGTTCTTGTACAGACATTGAATGTGCCGCGCAAAGAGAAAAAAATCGCACGCGCCGCTTTCGCTTGACCGGTTTTTCCTCACCCGCGCCATTCCGCAATTTGCGAACTTTATTTTCGTGGGATTCGCTTACGGCCCGGTCACGAACTACATCGCCCTTTATGCCAAGGAACTCGGCATCGGCGGTTCCGGTTGGTTCTACGCCTTGATTGCAGCGGGTCTCATCTTAAACCGCGTCATGACAGGGCGCTTGATTGACCGCGGTTACTTGATTCACCTGGTGGGTACCGGCATGACGTTGAACGTGATTGCCTACTTTATCCTCGCCTTCAGCCACTCGCCCATCACCTTCTTTATATCCGCGTTCCTGATCGGGACAAGCCTCGGCCTGATTTTCCCGGGCTACCAGACGATGTGCGTGAACCTCGCCCGCCACGACCAGCGCGGCACGGCCAACAGCACCTACCTGAGCGGTTGGGACATCGGTATCGGTACCGGCATTTTGATAGGCGGCTCCATGGCCAACTATTTCGGCATGCATCGCCAAGTCTTTTTCGCATGCGCAATCGCACTCGTCATCGCAGACGTCCTGTATTTCACCTGGACATCAAGGCATTACCTGAAGAACAAATTGGAAGGTTAAGCGAGCTTTCGCTACGCAAGATAAAGCGAACCTTGACAAATCCTAGCAAAAAGTTTGCTTAGGCGGAACGCTTTTCGACATACATCATCTGGTCCGCGTTAACAACGCTATCCTTAAAACTGGATACACGGCCATTCCAACCGGCATACCCGATGCTCACTTCTATTGCATAGTACTGCGGTCCCTGACGGGTAGAAAGTTCTTCGCGCAGGCATTCCTGAATTTCGCGGACAGCGTATCCAGGCATATCCGTCGGAACCACCAGCAGGAATTCATCGCCACCGTAACGGCAGAGGAACATCGATTTTCCCAGGCGAACACACGCTTTCTTGAGCGCCGAGGAAACGAGGACAAGAGCATTATCCCCTTCGATATGTCCATAAGTGTCGTTGATCTGCTTAAAGTGGTCAACATCAACCATCACCACATAATAAGATTTCTGTTCGCTTTGCTGCTGCAGAAAAACCTCCAACTGGTTACGGTTATTAAGCGATGTCAGCGAATCCGTCGAAATGAGTTGGCTCTGCAAATTCAAATAGACGAACAAAATAATCAGAGTGCAGCCAAAACAGAATATCGGTGTATTCAGGGAGTAGAACACCTGCAAGGACGCAGCAACAATACTGCACGGAACATAGCTTGCTACAACCAGATAAGTCTTCAAATTTTTCCGATTTTGTGGTTTAAGCACGCGGCTAAAACAACGAAACGTCGGAGTCATGATGTACACAAAAGGAAGGAACATCAAAACAACGTAATAAAGATCATTCGGTTCCAGATTGTCTTTCAACCAGAATTTTGGAACCGCCACAAACGACACCAGCAATAAAACCGCTTCAATAACAATCGGAATTTTCAATTTCGTCTGAAGACTTTGAATTTGCATGCGAGTCATTTCTGGTCGAGAACTAATTTCGGCAAAAACAAAGCAACTGTAAAAAAGGATTGATATGATAACGGCATTCGAATAATTTGCCGCCAAAACCGATATCAAATTTTTAGCAATGACACCATCATTGACCAAAGCCCAAAGTGCGTCGCTGAAAAAATAGATGATATGCCAAAAAACGAGTTTAGAAAACAGCCCAAACTTCAGCTGCGGCGTCGGAAGTCTTTTGATGCTATACAAAAGAATCAACAGGACACATGCGCACCCCACGCACACTTCCGCATAAAATCCTAACTCGCTCATACCAAGAAATATACAAAATTTCATTCAAAGGTCAAAAATTTCTAAATTACAGAGCATGAAACCCTGGAAACTCTTGGATACGGAATACCTGGTAGACGCCCCATGGCTAAAAGTCGCCAAAGAAAAATGCGAATTGCCGAACGGAAAGGTAATTGACGACTTTTACACTTTATGGCAACCCGACTGGGTATTGATCTTGGCCCGGACCTCCAAAGGCGAATGGATCATGACGGAACAATACCGCCACGGAACAGGCAAAATCGCCCTAGAATTCCCTGCCGGGATTATTGACAAGGGCGAAACTCCGGAACAGGCCGCTCTGCGGGAATTGCAAGAAGAAAGCGGATATGGCATTGAGAAACAATGTGTCACCCTGAGCGAAGCATCGAAGATGCGAAGTCGAACGGGTCTAGATTCTTCGACTCCACTTCGTTCCGCTCAGAATGACACAATCAGTTACCTCGGCTCTTTTCCCGTGAATCCGGACAGGCACCGCGGTAGATTCCATGTCGTTTTCATAGACAATGTCGTCAAGAACGGCTGCACGCATTTCGACAGCACCGAAGAAATTGAAAGCCTACTGCTGAGTGACGAAGCCCTGCAGGCCAAAATGGCAGACGGTTCGTTCAATCACCCGCTCCAGATGGCCGGATATTTGAAGTGGAAGTTAAGCCTAAAATAAATGGGATATGACGCGCTGGATCCCGTCACTTCGTTCCAGGACGACGGCAACACAAGAAATCACGATGAAGTTCCTTGTCACCGTACTTGTCTTCGGCACCGGGCTTTAAATCTTCGGCTGAATAGCCGCTGCTAATGCGTTGCAGGAGAACGCAGCGGGCCGGTTCGTCGTAGCTAAAATGGATACGAAAAGTGCGGTACGCAAGCACACCTGCATGTGCGGAAGTGTCGACGGTCAAGCGGCGACGGGAACTGTCAAAGACATCTTTCGAGAAATTTCCGCGGGAAAGCTGCACCTGCGCAAAACTTTCGAGATTGAAATCGCTATGTTCTACAATCCAGCGATGCTGCGCCGAAAAATCATCGGACATTTCGACCGTCCATAGGTCGCCCACCTGTTCTTCGACCCAGCCCGCTTTGGCATCGGGGAAAGCGTCTGCCATCGGGATGTACGGCTTGATGTCAAGCACCGGGGTCCCGTTAAGCAAGTCCGCCTCGTCTACAAATAACGTAAGGCCCTCCACCTTCAGCAGGCGCACACAGCTAAGCCCAATCGGATTCGGACGGTAAGGGCTGCGACTCGCAAAGGTTCCAACACGGTCTTTTCCCTTGGGAGGAACGGGCGGGCGTGTCGTCGGACGCCAGCCCTCGTTTTCATGGAACTGAAAAATCACCCAGATGCGTTCAAAACCTTCCAGATCCCGCAACGCCATTTCGAAATTCTGCCCCGCAGCAAGTTCGATACAGCCAGGATGCCCCGCAAACAGTCGCCCTTGTCGAGGAGCATCGTATTTGTATACGGCGTCACCGTAAAATTTGCCTATCGGGGAAATTTGCATAGGACAAATATAGGTTTATAGCACCTACTTTTTTCCGCCAAATTCGAAGCCAGCCTCTTCAACCGCATTCTTAAGGGCGGTTTCATCAACGTCATCGTCTCCGTGCCATTGCACGCGGAGTTCCTTACTTGCGACATCCGCTTCTGCGGAAAGAACTCCGTCCAAGCGTAAGGTCGCCTTTTCGACGCACGCTTTGCAATGGCTACAACTCATGCCGAGAACACGATACGTCACTACTACAGGTTCCTCGTGTTCATGGTGATGTCCGTTGCAATGACATTCGCCTTCATGGTGATGATGTTCGTCATGTTCGCCGCATTCACAATGCTCGTGACCGTCGCTGCATTCGCAGCAGCAATCGTGATTTTCGCAACCGCAGCCACAATGTCCGCCGCAGCCCTTGTGTGCAAACTTGGCATAAACAATCAACAAAGCGAACAGTCCCGCACAGATATAATCCAATACGCCCAAGGCTCCATGACCATGACATTCGGCTGAAGCGTGAGGAAGCATAGACGCAAGGAATGTATCCATAAAGAACGTATCGACGACGAATCCGAAGAACAATGCTCCAAACGCAATGGAGGTCAGGTATGCGGCCAAAGTACGCTTACCAAAAGCCTTTCCTACCACGAGCATGCTCGCAATACTCGTTGCAGGGCCTGCCATCAAAAGCACGAGAGCGGCCCCCGGCGTAATTCCCTTTTCTACCAGGGCAAGCGCAAGCGGAATGGAGCCCGTCGCGCAAGTGTACATCGGCATCGCCAACACCAACACGACCACCATACAAAGCAGCGGGTATTCGTGCAGGAACAGGAAGAAGTCGTCCGGAACAAAGGCTGCAATCAGCGCCCCCAGCAGAAGTCCAATGATGAGCCACTTGCTCACATCGCCAATCATGTTCACGAAGCCGTATTCAAAAGTTTCCCGAACCTTTTGGACAAAGGATTTTTTCGAATGTTCATCGTGGCCCTCTTGACTGCATGAGCAATGATCGCCTTCGCAATCACAATGCTCGTGTTCATAATGAGGTTCGTGCGTTTCACCCACAACAGCAACACCCGTTTCAGGCTCATTTTTTGTAACTACATTCGTAAACAATCCACCAAGCATCGCCGTCACGAAAGCGGCTACCGGGCGCAAAATCGCAAATGGTCCACCCAGCAGAGAATACGTCGCCAAAATGGAATCCACGCCCGTCGCAGGCGTCGAAATCAAGAAGCTCACACTCGCGCCCTTGCTTGCACCCTCTTTACGGAGCGCAATCGAAGTGGGAATCACACCGCAACTGCAAATCGGGAGCGGGATGCCAAACAAAGCCGACCAAAGCACCGACTTAAAGTTCGATTTCGAAATTTTGGGAACATAAAGATGATTCGGCACCCACACGTGCAGAATGCCCGCCAGCAAAAAGCCGAGCAGCAGGAACGGAGCCATCTCCGAAAACAGCGTGACAAATTGCCAGACAAACTTTTCAAGAATTTCAACAACCGCAGACATTTTACTTACCCTTCTTGTGCAAAATATGCGTGAGACCTGTATTGAAAATAAGACCGATATGTTCGTCATCGAGCGAATAGAACATCCTGCGACCTTCGCGGCGAGGCTTTACCAGGTTCGCCGTACGCAAAATACGCAACTGATGACTGACCACCGACTGTTCCAGATTCAGTTTTTCGGCGATATCATTTACAGAGATTTCGCCCAAAAGCATCAGATGGATAATGCGGATGCGAGTCGTGTCGCCAAAGAACTTAAAGAATTCAGAAAGTTCGAAAAGGGTATCCAGGGGGATATCCTGCGCCGGGAGGACCTTTTCATGATATCGATGAGCAAAATTCTTATTTTTGATATATGAATAACTATTCATATTTTCATATATAGAAACAACAGAAGGTTTTGTCAAGGGATGTATGAATATTTATCGAGAGGGATGGTACTACAAGCTCATTTCATTTCGCTTAACATCCCCCTCTCAAGGAGAGAGTGGGATAAGACAACAATTTTTCTTCGTTCATTTGTTGCCAACGCACCTCTCTCAATACGAGAGAGGGATAAGACAACAATTTCTCTTCGTTCAATTGTTGCCCTTCGGGTTGCGGTCTTCGACCGCAATCTCAAAACCCGCTGTATTCGCTTCGCTCTTGCGGGTTTTGCCGAACCCTCTGCGAGGGTTCGATTCCTTTTTTCTGTGAAACAAAAAGGGCCCCCAAAGGGGACCTTTTTGTTTCAAGGAGAGAGAGGGATTCGAACCCTCGGTCCTGTGACAGACTCCGGATTTCGAGACCGGCCCATTCGACCACTCTGGCATCTCTCCGAGGTTTGCACAATTTAGCAAATAATTTCAAAATTGTCTATATATAATAGGGTTCAAATCTTAATAAAATCTTCCAACCCTTTGAAATAGAGGGGCTTATTTCTACATTTGGCGCCAAATCCAACAAAATGGATCCAAAAAACTTCAGGTTTATAAGCGCGAGTGCGCTTCGGGGCTTTTCAAGGTTCAGCCGGACAGCCGGCGCCAGAACCATTCGATAGTGCGGCATGTGCCGCAGATGAAGTTTACGGGTCCTGAAGGTGCATTATGACGAAGAATACTGAAGAACGTATTCCCGAAGAATCTATTGACCCCAAATCCAAGATTGCTCGCGAAGCTAACGCGTTCTTGAACGCCATTGCCAGTGGTGCCGACGAAGACGAAGCGGATGAAGCCGCTTTCCTCGAAGTGAACCCGAATGGCGTGGTTGTGGACGAAGAGGGCGACGTACTCAAAAAAGGCAAGAAATCCGCCATCGAAGTCGGCACGAAGGTCGAAATTGAAGAAGGTGAAGCAGAACAGCCCGAAGAAGACAGCGACGAAGACTACGCAGAATCCAAGAAGGACTGTGCCGAGGATTCAGAAGCTACAATGGATTCCCTCCCCCGAACTGAATTCGGGGTCGAGAATGACAGCATCGTAGAAAACGAAGAAAAAACAGCAGAAGAAGCCGATTCTGACGATGAACTAGCCGAAGATGCGGAACCCGCCGACGAAGCTTTGGTGACCTTCGAAGACCTCGGACTTGCAGACGAAGTTCTTGAAGCCATCAAGGCGCTGAATTACGAGACACCCTCCCCCATTCAGGCGAAGGCGATTCCCGCCCTATTGCAGGGCGGAAACCTGCTCGGCACGGCCCAGACCGGTACCGGCAAGACCGCCGCATTCTCGCTTCCGCTGCTTTCGAGGCTCGACTTTAACGGTCACGAAACCTCGATGCTCGTGCTCACGCCGACCCGCGAACTCGCGATCCAAGTATCCGAAGCCATTCAGCAGTACGCCGCCAAGATGCCGAAGGTGCATGTGGTTCCGGTTTACGGCGGACAGGACATCGCCGTGCAGTTGCGAGCCCTCAAGCGCCAGGCGAACATTGTGGTCGCCACTCCAGGCCGCCTGATTGACCACATCAAGCGCGGTTCCATCGTGCTTTCGGGCGTAAAGGCTATCGTTCTCGACGAAGCCGACGAAATGCTCGACATGGGATTCATGGAAGATGTGGAAACCATCCTCAAGGAAATCCCGGCAAGCGCCCAGCGCGCCCTCTTTAGCGCCACCATGCCTAAAGAAGTCAAGAAAATTATTGAACAGCACCTGGGCGAATACGAAGAAGCCTGCATCGAAGGCAAGACGACAACGGTAGAAAACATCCGCCAGCGCTACTTACTTGTAAAGAACGAACATAAGATCGAGGCGCTCGCCCGCGTACTCGAAGGCGAAGATTTTGACGGCGTTTTGATTTTCGTGCGCACCAAGCAGAATACGACCGAAGTCGCCGAAAAGCTCGAAAGCCGCGGATTCAACGTGGCCCCGCTGAACGGAGACCTCGCCCAGTCCATGCGCGAACGTACCATCAACCGACTCAAGATGGGCAAGCTTGATATCGTCGTCGCCACCGACGTGGCCGCCCGTGGCATCGACGTGGACCGCATCACGCACGTGGTGAACTACGACATTCCTTACGACACCGAATCTTACGTGCACCGCATCGGCCGTACAGGCCGCGCAGGCCGCAGCGGAAACGCCATCCTCTTTATCACGCCGCGTGAAAAGAAGATGCTGAAAATTATCGAGAAGGCAACCCGTCAGCCAATCGAAACGATGGAATTGCCGACGGCAGAAATCATCAGCGCAAAGCGCGTGGCCGCCTTCAAGGACAAAATCAAGAGTGTGATTACCACCGGCGAACTCGACAAGTTCAAGGAACTCGTCCAATCGATGGTAGACGAAAGTCAAAACGCAGAGTGTCATCCTGAGCGAAGCGATAGCGAAGTCGAAGGATCTAGCGAAGTATTAACCGCCATCGACATCGCCGCCGCCGTCATCAAGATATGGCAGAAAAAGCAGCCGCTATTCCCGGAACTCAAGCCGCTTGATGTTCCGCGTGAAAGAGGCGAACGTCGCGATCGCAGCAACGACAACTTTGGCCTCGACCGCGAAGAAAAGAGCCGCCTCCGCAAGGAACGCAACGAAGGCGCAAACGGCGTCGAAGAAGGCTACCTGCGCTATTACCTGGGCGTGGGCCGCCGCGACCACGTGACGCCCAGGGACATCGTAGGCGCCATCGCCGGCGAAGGCAACATCAGCAGTTCCAACATCGGGCGCATCAAGCTGTTCGACAAGTTCAGCACTGTAGAACTCCCCGAAACCATGCCGCAGGAAGTCCTCGACATTCTCGCTGACATGACAATTCGCGGTAATGAATCCAGATTCCGCCTGATGACCGACGAACCGCCTACCGGCCCCGCTCCGGGAACCCGCCCGCGCGCGAGCCGCGAAGACCGCCGTAGTTTCCATCGCGATGGAGACCGTCACGGCAAAAAGTTCGGTGACGACAAGCCTTTCGAAAACCGTAAGGCCCGCCGCGAAAAGATGTTTGCGGACCGTAAGCCGGGCAAGTTCGAAGATCGCCCGTTCCGCAAAGATCACGACGAGCGAAGCTTTGGCGACAAACCCTTCCGCAAGACGCGTCGTTTTGGAAGAGTGTAATTAAATCACTTGCCTATATTCAGCCTCGAAAGGGGCTGGCGGCCTTCAAACGAAATGCCGATACTGAACTGATTCATGAACGCACGACGTTTGCGGTTCTTTATCGGATCGTCAAATTTGAATGTCTTAACAAGCCATTGCAACTTGGGGACGATATACGCCATATCGCCAAGGGGCAGTCTTCGCAAGGCCTGAACGCCACCCATGAAAGCTAGGCTCATGATGGAATCTTCGCCTACATAAATTTCTTCAAAGCCCAATCCCGCAAGAACATCAACGGCATATTCTTCATTGAACTCAAATGTCGGCCCAATCATGGCATCCAATCCCGCAGCAGAAATACCGTTCGCCACAAGGATATCCGCTTGAATTTGAAAGACAAAACGATAGACTTGAACGCGTCCATTAGGAAGAGAAAAAGTAACAGCTTCATCGATGGGGTCGAGAGATGAGCTTTTTACAGTCTTCCCCACCGAAAGCCCTACACCAAGGGAAAGCACCCCACTCTTTTTATCGGCGTTGTACAACTCCGAAACGATATTTTCGTTAATCAAAGCATTCAATGCGTTACGGTAACGGCTATTGGGATACCGAGCTAGAAAGTTGTCACGGGCAACTAACAACCAGCTGTAATCAAATTCGTAATAGCTGTCACGCTCATAGGGGCTTTCTTTCTGAATCCAGAGCATTGCCCATGATGCAGCCGCATCGGCAGCAATTGTAGAGGGTGCTAAAGCAACTTCTCTTGCCACATCAGCAACAGTACCTGGGGAAACCCGATACCTAAGCATATATTCAAGGAAGCCGCCCGTTGTTAGTCTTGAACTTGTCTGTAAAGAAGTCTTTTTCGCTAATGCATAGAATCCGTCGTACTTTGCAATAATGTAATCCAGAACTAGGTTATAAGCGGCATTGTCTTCTACAGTCAGTTTACGGCCATCGACTTCACGGCCTTCAAAACCAAAATATCTTGTGCTCACCTGAGGAACAGCTCCAGAGCCTTCACGATTGGTAGAATAAAGTTTCCCAGCCTTGTAAGTCAGCCCCTTTTGTTTAGACTTGTCTTTGCACAATTCATTCTTAACTTTAGGAGCATTTTCTACCAGGTAGTCCAACACCGCAGGGACCTTAGACAACTCAGGCTGAACAAAATGGTCCAAAAGGAAAAAGTCAAATTCGCAAACATCCTCAGCCCAAAGAGGGGCAACCCCAATGGTCAAGCCAAGCACAGAAAAAAGAATAATTGATTTGATACCCTGCAACACAATAAATAAAATAAAAATTTTTTCCCATCTAAAATTACTATACTTGCGGCATGACTTTTTCGACTCTCATCGGCATCATTCTGTTGCTCGCCCTTGTCTTTTTTAAGCTTAAGGGCAAATCGCCGAAGAAGAATCCGAAAATGTACCATGGAGACGGCCGTCGCAAAACATTCCGCGACTTTGAGCAGGAACGCCGCAAGGGTCTGAGCGACGGAATTCGCGGGCTGGACAAGCCTTTTGAACTGGGCGGCTACGGTATCACGCACGCGCCTACCCGCAGCGAGAACTTTTTTAAGCCGGCCACAAAATTCAACGACGAGCGCATCGCGAACGACCCGCGCGGCATTTTTGGCGAAGCGGCCATGATGGCTTTGACCGCACGCGTCTGCGACACCGACAAGCGCCGCTACGTTCTAATGCGAAATCTCTACATTCCGGCCCGCGCAGGCTACACCGAAATTGACGCCTTGCTCTTGCACCAGTCGGGCATTTACGTTCTTGAAAGCAAAAACCTTTCGGGCGAAATTGCAGGCGACCTTGAAAGTGAACGTTGGAACCAGCACTTGAACGCAAGCACCGAGCATACGTTCCACAATCCGATTCGCCAAAATATTGGGCATATTTTAGCTTTGGAACATTTTCTGAAAATCCGTCACGAACAAGCGCACTTTATTTCGTTCGTGGTTTTCAGCGACCGCTGCACCTTACGAAAAGTGCCCAAGGATAACGAATTCTGGAGCATCGTCCACTGCAGCGAATTGCAAGACGCTCTACTCAAGCGCATCACGGGCCGCAAGACCATTTACAGCATGCAACAACTCGAAGACTTTTATTATAAATTGCGAGGCTGCATGAACGTGAGCGAAGAAGTGAAGGCAAAGCACAGGGAGTATGCTAGTAAACGGAGTGAGCAATGAGGTCGCTCGTAAACTCGCTTCGAGCGCACTGCGCTTTGAGCAAAACATTAGGCGCCCTAGGCGCGATTATTTTTAACTCAAAGGGGCAAAGCCCCGTCCTCACCCCTCAAAGGGAGCCCTAGGCGACCGAGCTGAGACCTATATGAAACAGATTGTAAAGAAAACAGTTCTCGATAACGGAATCACGATTTTAACGGACTACATGCCGCACGCTTACTCGGTTGCGGTTGGCGTCTGGGTGCCGCGCGGATCGCGTCACGAAGCGAAAGACGAATTTGGTCTGAGTCATTTTTATGAGCACCTGGTATTCAAGGGAACCGAAAACCGGAGCGCTCTCGAAATCGCCCGCGCCATCGAAGACAAGGGCGGAAACCTGGAAGCCTATACCACCCGCCAGGAAACGGGTTTCTACGCGCAAATTGAACGCAGCCATTTACCGCTCGCTATCGACGTGATTGCCGATATGCTCATGCACCCGCGCATGGACAAGAAGGAAATGGAAAAAGAACGCCGCGTGATTATCGAAGAAATCCACAGCTACGACGACATTCCCGAAGAAATCGTAGGCGACGTCTTTAACGCCATTCATTTTAAAGGCTGCGGCATCGCCCATTCCATTACCGGAAACATCAAGCAAGTCAAGGCGCTCACCCACAAGCAAATGCTCAAGTACAAAGAGCAAGTCATCAACGATATTCCGCTCCTGATTTGCGCCTCGGGTAAAGTCAACCACGATGAACTTGTAGAACTTTGTGCAGAAAAATTCGCACAAAAGAAAGTAAACGGCACTACACCCACCGACATTTACAAGGCAAGCAACAGCGTCAAAGTCGTGCAGAAGCAAGACATTGCGCAATCGAACCTTTTCTGGGGATTAAGCTTTGACCGCAGCCTGATGGACGAACGCGCCCGCTGCGCCCTTTCGCTCTTTAACGTAGCGATGGGTGCCGGCATGGCCAGCCGCCTGTTCCAGAAAATCCGCGAAGACAAGGGGCTTGCCTACTCCGTGTATTCAACCGCCGACGTTTATCTCGACTGTACCGACTGGGGCATATCCCTTGCAACGGAGCCGCACCAGTTGAAAACGGCCCTCGACCTTTCCCTCGCCGAAGTCCACAATTTCTTGAAACGCGGATTCAACAAGGGTGAATACGAACGCACCAAGACGAACATCCTCGGCGCCATGTATCTGGGCGCAGACAGCCCCGAAAAGCGCGTCGTGCGCATGGCCGAGCAAGTGCTGCACTTGGGCGAATTCTTCTCTATGGAGCATTCCGAAAAACTCATCAACGCCATGCCCGAAGAAGAAGTGGTCGAAACCACCAACAAGTTGTTCAGCGCCGCCAAATTCTCCGCCGCCGTCATCGAGCCCGCCGGTAGAAAGAAGACGGAACTGGACACCAACTTCTTCAATTAAAAAATCCCCGACCAAGTCGGGGATGACATTCTTGTTTTTCGAGGATGACTCAATCCTAATCGCGACCGTCTGCTTACGGTCTAGCGTCTACTAGTTTCCGTTGATGCAACGGACAGAATAGGCATTGGTCTTGCTCGGCACGAGCTGGCGCACCATCTGGTCACTCATACGGCCCATGGCCCAAATCCAGATCGTTTCGTTACGGCCATTCTGTGCAGACCAGAAACCGGCATATTCACCCATATCTTCGTAGCGGACAATGGACTTGCCCACCATCTTGCGGTAACCCGAAGAGAAAACGGAGAAGCCGTATTCGTCAGTACCGCCACCGCCCTGCCAACCGGTGGTAGCCTTCATCTTGTTGGCAAACTTTTCGCACTTGTCCACGCCATCGTAGCAGTGGGTCAGGCCAATGAGCAAATCCATCCATTCGCGGTCACGCGGCAGGTGCCAGCCTTCGGGGCAGGCCTTGCGGGCGCCTTCCAGATCGTAGAGTCGACCGCCGCGGGCGCAGTAAGAATCCTTGTCGTCGTAGCACCAGGAGTGGCCTTCCACATTATAGTTCACATTCTGGGCAAACCATTCGCGACCTTCCACCTTGATCGTGCGGTAGACCTGACCGTCGCGAGGGTCCTTGACCATGCCCGACACATCGCGGAGCGACGCACGGTGTTCCTGTTCGGCCTTGCGGTATTCCACCACCTTTTCACGCTTGTACTTTTCGCGGCCTTCCAAGGTGTTCGCCCAAGATTCCTGAGCCTTGGCATTCGCAAACTTGATGCGCAAGTCACCCACGGCGAAGAGTTCATCGCCACAGGCAAGGTCGACACCCGCAATATTGATAATCAGTTCTTCGCCACCGAAATCACGAGGCTTGTTGAAGTAGGAAACCCAAGCTTCCATGGTTTCGTTACACTTTTCGTAGAAATGTTCCTTCTCGATCTTGTCGGCAGGAACAGTCATGTTACCCGCGACCGAGAACACGAACAAACTGTCTTTCACCTTGAAGGATACCGGCTGAACTTCCTTATAGTGCGTATACTTACCGAAACGGATGTTACCTTCAATCTTGGCGGCAGCGTAATCGCCTTCGCCTTCGGCATTGTAAATGGCATCCCAGGTCTTTTGGGGAGCGGCAAGCGTTTGGACCGCAACCATACCACAGACCAAGGCAAACAGGGGCTTTAGAGAGAATACGTGTTTCATTTTTCCTTCTCGCATAAAATTTTCGGTTTTAAAGTTAGAATATTTTAGATTTTCGGAAAGAGAACAAAGACTTTATCCCCACGATTTTATAATTTTGGGCTATGGCTATTACCCGTTACATTTTGCAGATTCATTGCCCCGACCAGAAGGGCCTTATTGCCGGAACTACGCAGGTGCTCGCCAAGGCGGGCGCAAACATTGTTGACCTTCAGCAGCATACGGCAAAGGATATCGAGACTTTCTTCCTCCGAGCCGTTTTTGAGGCGGATTCCGAAAACATCGAAGAAGTCCGTAAACATCTGGAAACCCTGGAAGGTCACCTCCACCTGAACTGGAAACTTTTCGACACCACGAAAATCGAACGCGTCGCCATTTTCGTCTCGAAGACGGACCATTGCCTTTACGACCTGCTCCTGAAGCGCCGCGACGGAGACCTCCCCTGCGAGTTCAGCTGCATTGTGGGGAACCACCCCGACCTCGGCCCCGTAGGCGGGACTTTCGGCGTGCCGTTCTACTACGTGCCGTCCAACCCGGACAAGAGCATTCCCGAGAACCGTTTCCGCGAAATCATTGCCGAAACCAAGACCGACACGGTCGTTCTCGCCCGCTACATGCAGATCCTGAGCGAATCGTTCACCGAAGAATTCAAGTACCGCATTATCAACATCCACCACGGATTCCTGCCCGCATTCAAGGGTGCAAAGCCCTACCACCAGGCATGGCACAAGGGTGTGAAGATTATCGGTGCAACAGCCCACTTCGCCACCGAAGACCTTGACCAGGGACCGATCATTTGCCAGGACATCCAGCGCGTGCCCGAAACCGCAAGCATCGACGAACTCGTGGAACTCGGCAAGGACATCGAAAAGCGCACCCTGTCGGCAGCCCTCAAGCTTTGGCTGGAACACCGCGTATTCGTGTACGCCGGCAGAACGTTTATTTTGTAATTCTGAATTCATATTTCGGAATTAGGAATAAAAAATTTTTGAACTGTAGGAGACAACAACATGTCCGAAGAATTGAACAACCAGAACAGCGCCGAGCCGCAGGTTGAAACCCCGACAAACGCCCCGGTGATGGAATCCGCCCCCCAGGACGAGACCCAGCCTACGGCCCCCGTCGAACAGACCTCCACCGAACCGGCACCGGAGCCCATTCCCGCCGCAGAACCCGCCCCGCAACCGCAGGTTATCGTGCAGCAGGAAAGAGGTTTCGCCCACTACGTAGGATTTGCGCTCCTCTGCGTTCTCTGCATCGCGTTCTATTTTATGCCGGGCATCGCTCTCACCTTCGCGATCAGCCTCATTCCGGGCATTTCACTCGGAGCTATCGCCGCCTGGACATTCAGCGCCATCTTCAGCATTATCGCCTGGGTGATTTTCAAGCTGAAAATCAAGGGCTTCAAGAAGTCCTTCTACTTCTACATCGGGCTCTGCGTCCTCGTGTTTATTCTTCTGACGGTCATCGAAGTGTTGACCGAAGAAACGAACGTATTCTCTAGAATCTTCAGCATGCTCTGCGGAGCGGGTGCATAACCATGAACGACATCAAAGATCAATTTGTCCATTTCCTCGTCGAAGCCGGCGCCCTCAAGTTCGGCTCCTTTGTGACCAAGAGCGGCCGCGAAACCCCGTACTTCATCAATACCGGAGAATTCCGTACGGGAGCCACACTTTCGAAACTCGCCGAATACTACGCAAGCGCTTTCATGGTGCATTTTGACGGCAAGGCACAAAACCTCTACGGTCCGGCCTACAAGGGCATTCCGCTGTGCGCTGCCACCGCCATGAAATTAAGCGACGTGTTCGCCCAGAACCTGACCTTCACCTACAACCGCAAAGAAGCGAAGGACCACGGCGAAGGCGGCATGCTCGTCGGCTACAAGTACACCGAGAAGACGAACGTCGTGATTATCGAAGACGTGATTACCGCGGGTACCAGCGTGAACGAGACGATGCAGGCGCTTTCGAAGATTGAAAACGCAAATGTCATCGGCCTCTTGATTTCGGTGGACCGCAAGGAAAAACTCGAACACGGCAAGTCCGCACTCCAAACCGTGCAGGACGAATACGGCATCGAGGCGCATTCCATCGTGAACATCAACGACATCATCGCCTTCCTGGAAAGCGAAGAGAACCGTAAGAAAATCAACGCTCCCGAAGGAATCCTTGAAAAGGTGTACGCCTACCGCGAAAAGTGGGGAGCGAAGTAAACAGGACTCATGCGGCAACGCCTCTGGACATTGTTCGTAATGGCGGCGCTTCTCTTTTCGGGATGCGCCGGTTCTTACCAATGGTCAAAAAGTCACCCCGCCTATAACAAGGCCCCCTACGGGGAACTGACGGTGACAGGACTCCAGAAGGCGTTCGTACTCACGCGGACCAAGTGGTTCGCGAACCGCCTCGACTTCGGCGACAGTACGCAGATCAGGGCGACCGAATTCTGCGCCAAGGCAATGGAAAAAGAATTTCACGGCAGCTACGCAAAACTGACCGTGTTACCGGATTCCGTTCTCGACAGCGCCCCCGAGGAAAGCCAGAAACTCGACGACCGCATTTTCATGAAGGGAAAGCTCCCGGAGCAAGGCGTTGTCGTCAAGGCCCCCGACGGCACCATTCCCGAACAGATCCTCCTGATTCACGAAGTCATCGTCGGCACCGACCTCAAGCGAGAGAACTTTTTCGACTACGCCCTCATCCACAACGAATCCGAGGAAAAACGCGAAGTCAAAAACATTAGCGCCGTCATCTCTTACACGCTCTGGGACAACATCAAGCAGCGTCCCCTCTTCAGTGCCGTCGACGAAATCCAGCATCCGATCATCCAGTTCGGCCTGACTGACCTGGAACAGCTGATGCGGCAGACCGTCCAACAGATTCGCAAGAACCTGTACCAGGGGGTGGGTAAATGAAACGTTTTCCCCAGTTCGCCCTGATTGCGTTTATGTTCGTGCTGGCGGTACATGCGCTACTTGCGAGTGGAGCCCACGCCAAGGACATCTACTTTGATTCCCACTGGACCTTGTGGCAAAATGCAGATATTCTCATCTGGACGCCCGACAAGGAACCGTCTATCGATCCCAAGGAATTCTGCCTGTCGCTGCGACGCAACAACACGGGAATCGGCGAGCCCAAGTGCAGACTATTCGGCGAATGGGAACGCGATACGGTCGCCTCGCGATACGCCACCTGGCTTTCAAACAACATGGAGCCGGGGCTGGACGCCCACTACCTCAAGGCCCGCCACCCGGCCATGATGGCAAAGTTCCAGACACTCGAAGACAAGATCGTCCTCTACGTCGCCGACAAAGGGAACAACCTTCAAGTCGCTATTTTCGACGAGACCTCCAGCGAGCCCAAGGCGGCGGGCACCGTTACTAAAAAAGCCGACAAAATCGCCCTCGGCGACGAAATCGCCAGCGCCCTGTTCGACCGTCATACCAAGCGTCGCCTGACCAAGGAAGAACGCCTCAAGATGGAAACCGAGCCCGATGAGCTCTACAAGGAATCTCCAACTTTCAGATCGTGGGTCGGAATTTCGGCAGGGTACGCCCAGGCGCAAATTCCATTCACCCCCGACAGTTGGTACCGAAGCCATATCAAGAGCCGCGTCGGAAACTACCGCGCCACCCGCGACTCCGTAAGCCTTTGGAACTTTATGGACGATTCCACTCCGTTATTTACTTTGTACGCAGGCGGAATCTGGTTCGGTTTTATCGGTGGTGAAATTTTCTACCGCTATTCCAATCACGAAGTCAAGATCGACGAACGCGACTCCGTATACGAGGAACTTGATCACTGGGATTTTACCCAGCACGAAATCGGCCTGAACGTCATGTTTTCCAGGAGCTATTCGCCCATCAAGTGGATGGACCTCCATCTGTTCGCCTTCCTCGGATTCCAGTATAGTTTCTACTCCGAAGATATCGAACTCAAGAGTTCCAAGAAAAAGCCCTCCAAGGAATACGAGACTCGCTTCAAGACCGAAGACCCTTACAAGGGCGCGCTCCTCGGATTCGGCTTTCAAAGCGTATTCCTGCAGCACTACGGCTTAAGCGTTCGCACCGGTATTTCGAGCCGCGGCAAGGACATCTACACCGAGCCCTCGCCCGATGCTGCCGCAGAACCTACAACGATTGGCGCCTCCACTGTCGACTGGTTCATCAGTGTCGGTTTGGAATACCATTGGACTCCGTTCAAGTAACTCGGAGATTTAAAGATTAAAATCCTATTCGCACCGCTACAAGGTTATACGACAGGCCCCTACCGCAAGGCCCATGCCAAAATTTTTGGCGGAGTCGACGCTTATTACGCTCCGTTTTTGCGGATAGAAAACGGCCTGCCTCGCGAAAAGGACCTGCGGGATTTGGAAAGTCCGGACATTGACGGGATTGCAAACGCAAACAGCGTCGGAAACGCAGATGCAACTGGCGCAGATTATAAAGTCGTGCCGCAAATTATCGCGAACAGCGTTCATGAATTCAAGACTCTCGCCAAAGCTCTTTTGCAAAAGGGTTTCACGGAAATCGACTTCAATATGGGATGTCCCTTTCCGATGCAGGTCAACCGCCACCGTGGCGCAGGAATTCTAGGCGACGTACACGCTGTCCAGGACATTATGGACGAAATCAGAAAAATGTCAGATTCCGCAACAGGAACCGCGTCCAAAGATTTAAATGGAACCGCGTCCACAATTGCAAATAGAACAGTACCGATCAAATTTTCCGTCAAGATGCGGCTCGGGCAAAATTCTCCCGACGAGGCATTCGCGCTGCTTCCGCTCCTGAACGACACTCCCCTCGCCCATATCACGCTCCACCCGCGACTCGGCAAGCAGCAATACAAGGGAGCCATCGACTTTGATTCGTTCGAGCGATTCTACAACGAATGCAAGCACCCGCTCGTTTACAACGGAGACATCACAACGGTTTCTCAAATCAACGAGCTTGAACGCAAGTATCCGAAACTTGCCGGTATCATGATGGGTCGCGGATTACTCGCCCGCCCCAGCCTCGCCGCAGAATACAAAGCCTTGCGCAACGAAACGGATTCCACAAGTGTCCACAGCACGGATTGCGAGGCCACCCCGCAGGAACTTCTCGGCAAGATTCTGCAAATGCATCAAGCGATTTTCGACAACGCCTGCAAAACATACCAAGGCGACAGCCAAATCCTCTCGCACATCCAAACCTTTTGGGATTATCTGGAGCCGAACATTCCTAAAAAGATTTTCAAGAAAATCAAGAAAGCAGGCAAACTCAGCGAATACAAAGAAGCCATCGAGATGCTGAGGTAATACCCGCTCTCAAAAAAATTTGAATTTTGCAAACAACTGTTGTCACATTTTTCAAATTCATTTGGTAGATTTACCGGAAACATTGATACTATTGCATCTTGATCATTAAAAAAGTATATTTAAGGTATGGCTTTTCCATTTGTTTACATTCCTGTTTTAACGGGAGAAATTGCCGAGGAATTCAACCGCCAAGCGGAATATAACGCTAAGTACTTGGCAGGCTCCGAATACAGCGCCGAAAGAGAGACGTGGTGTCGCCAAATTATTGAAAATTCAAGAATAGACCTGCTAAAAAGAGCTTCATCTAAATGAATTTTTTCGATTTTTCATTTTTCCCCCGAGCCTTTGAATTTTTTTCTGTAAATATGGAACTTCTATGACTATTTAGATTTTTGATGGATGTAGTCAGATTGGCTACATCCTTTTCTGAATATACATTATATCTTAAATGTAAGTCAAGATATATTTGGATTTTTGATGACACTATTGTATTATTTTGCTGTAAAGAATTTTACAAATCGGCATTTGTCGGGATGAGTGATGAAGCATAATTTCTGAATGATACATGATATATGGAGGCAAAACCAATGCTTATAGATTTTAACAAGATAGATTCAATGACCTTCCCAGGTATGGATAACGGTACCGGTACTATGAGTGCCCGTATGTATAATGATGATTCCTATCGGATAATTCCAACATCAATTCATCCAGGAGGAAGTATAGGAACGCATAAGCAGAATTCCGGAGATGACATGAATTATATAATAAGCGGGACAGGAAAAGCATTTTGTGATGGGGTAGAGGAATTACTGATGCCTGGAGTAATGCACATTTGTCCTCAAAGTTCAGAACATTCTATCATAAATACAGGAGAGGAAGACCTGGTTATGCTAACCATTGTGGTGAAGAAATGAGTACATATATATTTGAGAAACCTCTTATCAGAGGGAAAATGTTAAAAAGAAAGAGTCAGTTTACTGCTCTGGTAGAGATAGATGGTGAGGAACTTGTTGCTCATATTCCGACAACAAATCGTATCGGAGATGTGGAGAATAAGAATCTGCCCTGCCTTCTTTCATATCATGATGATCCAAAGCGTAAACTAAAATATGATATAGAAGCGGTGCTTCTTTCCGATGATGAAAACTGGATAGGGATTAATCAGATTCTTTCCAACAGACTTGTAGAGTTCTTTCTAAAAGAACATGAACTGGATGCGATCGTGCCCGATTTTGACAGTGTCCAGCGAGAGGTTAAACTGGGAATATCCAAACTTGATTTCAAAGTCGGAGATACCTATATGGAAGTAAAGACTCCGCTGACAACTATCAATGTAAAATATGGACAGGACATTAAAACACTACCACCTAAGCCGTTTTCATCAACAGATAGGATGGTAAAACATCTTAAGGAACTTGCAGGCTCTCTTAAGAATCATGAGAAGGCTGTTTTTCTCCAGGTGTTTCAGTATCGCATTACCGAAAGGAAAGAAAGACTCCGTTCAACACATTATGAAGAGGTTTCTCAAACCTTCAAAGAGGCATCAGAAGCAGGTGTTGAGTTTTGGGAAGTTCAGATGGATTTTAGACTGGAAGGAGTAACTCTTTACAACGTAACGAAAAGTGCAGATCTATAAAATTCAGTTTCATACACGATGACAAATTTGAATATCATACTCATTAAGTAAGCCTTGGATTACAGCCTTTTTTCCTTCTGTCTTTGGTTTTGCCTTGTAAATGTCGTGTCTCTTGTTTGCCATATAAAATGGGCCTCCTTGATATTTTAAGATTTTATCATAGAAGACCCATCAATAAATGTCTTATATTAAATTTACAGAGATTTTTTCAAAGGCTCATTTTAGGCCCCTATTACTATACACGCTTTTTTCAGACATTTTTTTCAACTTTTAACTGTAAAAATTATTTTCGCCAAGATTTCTTTTTATCAAAAACGATGTATGTGCAAAAACTTATTGATGATTGTTTTTTATTTTATATCCGCGAACTTCAATTTGAGCATCGCAAAGCCAAGCTGTTTTTTATTATTTTTTTCATTGATTTACAAAGCCTATTTATTTTAGACCTATGCAACCCGTCTGCGGTATTTACCAAATCACAAACTTAGTCAATGGAAAAAGTTACATTGGACAATCCATCAACATTTCAAGCAGATGGAAACAGCATACGCAATCACTTGATAAAATCAAGAATCCTGATGAAGAAAATCCACTCCGCAGAGCATTTTGCAAATACGGGCTAACGCAACAAGTTTCGCAACCGGGTATCTATGGCAATTTCAAATTTGAAGTTCTTTTAGAATGTGACAGAGATAGCCTAACAGAATACGAATACGCAAAAATAGACGAGCTTCAACCAGAATATAACAGAATGATGTGTCCACCTAGCCCCGACAGAATGTGGCCTAGAAAGGACAACAACAATCAAGAATTCTGCTATGTGCAATACCATAATTACGATGCGTTAAGATACATACCTGGAGAAGAATCCATTCTAAACAATCAAGCAGAAGATTTTTCAACCACAGTATCAAAAAAAAGAGACTGCTTAAAACTGAAAGGCCAGAAAATCTACTTAATTCTTGGAATAAAACAGGATTTTCACAAATGAAAAGATTTTTTCTTATGGGAATATACGCAAATAGAAGAAGTTTCCCTTATTGAATCTATGCACGGCCTAGAATACTCATTAGAAGGAACCCGTTTTCTCTGCAAAAATCCAATTCATCTAAACAACCTGCCCGATTTTGACCATTTTGCCAAACACACTATGGGTTCATTTGCCTATGGAATGCAAAATGCTATAAACGATCCATTTTCTAAATATATTCTAGACGAATCGAATTTTATTCAATGCAATAATATTGAAAATAAACTAGAATGGCTTGCTAATTTTGAAGAGCAACTCGAAGACAAAACACTTTGCTTAACAAAAAGAACTGAAAATGGCATTGATTTCGACTGGTTTCGTTTTTGTGATGACGAACAAAAAAGCATCATATTAAAAATGAGGTATTCCAAAATATTTACCTGGGATCCTTATTTCATAATTAACCAGTTCAAAACATTGCGAAAAAAATATCCAAGCATAAATAGAGTCACTCTTTTTTTAAACGAAAGCAATCTTGATTTCGCTAAAGCATTCCCTAATATTACATGCGCAATTCTTTACCCTCAAAAACACCATGAATCATGGAATGAAATCATTGAAGAATTAAAGCAGGTCAAAAACATTGAATTAGAACCAATAGATTAGCCCAGTTCTAACACCAAAAAACGATTCTTGCCTTCACGGAAATGACATTTTAGGGAGCATTTCTTTCGTCTCTCGTCTTTCGCCTCTCGTCTATTTTCTAAATTTGCTCGCACTATGAGCGAAGAAGTTAAAGAAGAAAAGAAAGAAGAGA
This sequence comes from Fibrobacter sp. UWH4, assembly GCF_900142475.1. NCBI lineage: Bacteria > Pseudomonadati > Fibrobacterota > Fibrobacteria > Fibrobacterales > Fibrobacteraceae > Fibrobacter > Fibrobacter sp. UWH4. The sequence goes on along the minus strand of NZ_FRAY01000001.1, from coordinate 275,664 downwards.
AAGTCAACCCGTTCCTGACTCCCGTTAAGATTATCGAGCCGGAACACAAGCTCCCCGACTACACTTTTGACATGCTGCCCGAAGAACAGAAGGCTGTTCTCGCACAGCACGGCTGGACCGACTTGATGCCGGTGCAGCGCAAGACGATTCCTTACATGCTGGCCGCCCGCGATATGCTGGTGCAGTCCAAGACCGGTTCGGGAAAGACCGGCGCCTACGTGCTCCCGCTTTTGCAGGTGATTGTACGCGACCATATTTTCCCGCAGGCTCTTATTCTGGTGCCGACTCGCGAACTCTGCTTGCAGGTTCAAGACGAAATTGAGAAACTTTCTGCCGGCACGGGCATCCGTTCCGTTGCGATTTTCGGTGGCGTGAGTTACGAACCGCAGCTGAAGGCACTCAAGAACGGCGTGCATATCATTGTAGCAACACCGGGCCGACTGATGGACCATGTGCAGCGCGGCAATGTAGACTTCCTCGACATCCGCGACCTGATTCTGGACGAGGCCGACGAAATGCTCTCGATGGGTTTCTACCCCGACATGCAGAAGATTCGCCGCTACCTGCCCAAGCAGATTGCCTGCACCATGTTCAGCGCCACCATTCCGCAGACGGTGAAGAGCCTCGCCCGCGAATTCCAGCGTCCGAGTGCTGAATTCCTGTCGCTCAGCTACGACAAGGTGATCGCAAATAACCTGGAACACCGCTGGTACCCCTGCGACGTGATGGACAAGGATTCCATGACCATCAAGGTGCTGGAATACTACAACCCCGAAAGTTGCATGATTTTCTGCAACAAGAAGAGCGACGTGAGCTACCTGGAACAGGTGCTTTCGGGCTACGGATTCAACGTGGGTGCCCTGAGTGGCGATGTCGCCCAGAGCATGCGCGAAAAGACCTTGAACGCCTTCCGCGACAAAAAGCTCCGCATTCTCATTTGTACCGACGTGGCGGCCCGCGGCATTGACGTGGACCACGTGACGCATGTGATTGTGTACGACCACCCCGACGACCACGAAGTGTACGTGCACCGTAGCGGACGTACCGCCCGTGCGGGCCGCAGCGGTCTTTGCATTTCGCTGATTACACCGGTCGAAGAAATCGACATGAAGCAGACTGCCGCTGACTTCGGCATCAACTTCATCAAGATGGAAGTACCGACAAACGAAGAAATTGCAAAGAAAGTAAGCGAACGCGTACGCGCCAAGCTCGAACAGGAAAAGAACCACTTCGGTGGCCAGAAGGCCCGCGAACGTATCAGCCGCGTGATTCCGCTGGTGAAGGAACTCGCAAACGGCACCGAAGAAGACCAGATGCTGCTCGCCTACCTTGTTGACCGCTACGCGTGGAAAAAGTAAACAGTAGACAGTGGTTAGGCCGTCAGGCCGCAAACAGGAAATTATCCTAACCACTAACCGCTAAGAACTAACCTCAAAGTGAGCAACGCGAGCGCCCTCACACTTCAAAGCGCGAAGCGCGAGCTCAAAACTTCAAATGGCTAAGATTAAAATCAAATCTGCAAAAGAAATCGAACTGATCCGCGACGCCGGCGCTCTCGCTGCCGAAACGCTGATCCGCGCGGGCGAAATGTGCAAGCCCGGCGTCTCCACACTCGAAATTGACGAATTCATCGGCGACTATACCCGCAAGCACAAGGGTATTTCGGCCTGCATGGGTTACCACGGTTATCCGCGCTACGCCTGCATCAGTATCAACGAAGTCGTGTGCCACGGCATCCCGAGTGCAAACACCATCCTGAAAGACGGCGATATCGTGAACATCGACATCACAACAATTCTTTCGGGCTACCACGGCGATACATCCGCCATGTTCTGCGTTGGCCGCGTCAGCAACCTCGCCCAGGAGCTGGTGGACACCGCCAAGTTCTGCATGGAAGAAGGTATCCGCGCCGCTGGCGAACAGGGTGCTCGCTACTATGACATCGGTAACGCCATCCAGGACATCGCCGACGAACACGGATTCAGCGTGGTCGAAGACTACTGCGGTCACGGTATCGGTCGCGGTTTCCACGAAGAACCGACCCTGTACCACTTCCGCAACAACGTGCTCAAGCAGTTTATCGAAGTCGGAAACGTGTTTACCGTGGAACCCATGATCAACGTGGGTCGTCCGGGCACCAAGACGCTCAGTGACGGATGGACAGCAGTGACCCGCGACGGCTCCTTGAGCGCCCAGTGGGAACACACCGTGGCCCGCACGAAGAACGGAATTGAAATTTTAACGCTCCCTCGCTAATATAATTCGGACTTCGGAATTCGGATTTCGGAGTTAAAGTTCAACTTAATATTAACTCTGAATTCTGAAATCCGAACTCATAATTGATTATGTCGCTGTTAGGTAACTTACGCAACAAGGCGGTCGAAGCCTTTGTCAAGAATCACGAACTGGTCAAGCGCTTCGGCGATGTCCAGTCCATCTCTATTGATTCGGACAACGGCACCGCCGACGTTAGCGTGCTCCTGCACGGCGAAATTTTCCCGATTAAGTTCCGCGGCTACTACTACTTTGACGACACCGACAAAGGTACCGACATCGTCATCCGCAAGATTACCAGCGAACGCGAATGGATAGACCAGGCGCTTTCGTACTGGCTCGAAGGCAAGACCTTCCGCTATACCCTCCCCGGACTCGCCGGCGGAATCGCGAAGATTATATTCTAGGCTATGAATCGTGAGGCTAGACACCTCAAAGGCACAAAGTGCCGACCTCATAGCTCATAGCGAGCTTGCGAGCGACCTCATACCTCATAATAATGTATATTAGTCTCTTAAGGAGTTTCTTATGAGCGATTGTACCGACGAAAAGATGGAAAAAATCAAGGAAAAGCTGAGTTCGCTGCTGTTCGAGCTGATAACGGACATTCCGGAGTCCCTGTACTCCCCCACCGAGAACTCGGACGACAAGATTAACAAACTGATCCGTCAAGCGGCCGTCAAGGCCTCCATGGTCAGCGCCACCCTTTCGGTTCCGGCGGGCGTCACGGGCGTTCTGACCTCCATTCCCGACATTGCCGCCATCTGGCGCATCCAGGCGCAGCTCGTATCCGATATCGCCGCTACCTACGGCAAGTTCGCCCAACTCAGCCGAGAAGCCATGGTCTGGTGCCTTTTCCGCCACAGTGCAGCGCAGCTGGTCCGCGACATTGCCGTCCGTACCGGAAGCCGCATCGTGGTCCAGAAGCTCTCGCTTGCCGCCCTTGAAGTACTGCTCAAAAAGATAGGTCTGAAGATTTCGACAAAGCTCCTCGGCAAGATTGCCCTCCGCGCCATCCCGGCCATCGGGGCAATCGGGAACGGGGCGTACTCCTTCTACGACACCTACGAAGTCGGGAAAACGGCCGCCGCCTATTTCAAGGCCCTGGCGGACAACCCCGAGGAACCGGTAGTCGAAGACGCCGAAATTCAAGCATAAACCCACCCCTCTCCAAAGTTAAGCCCTTGAAAGGGGGCTTTTTTTTTCTATCTTTGGGCGCAACTCAAACATCAACTCCATTTGTGGAATAAAATATGAAAAACATTGAAAAGCACAGAAATATTGGTATTTCTGCCCACATCGACTCCGGTAAGACCACCCTTACCGAACGTATCCTCTACTTCACAAAGCGTATCCACGCTATCCACGAAGTTCGTGGTAAAGACGGCGTCGGTGCCACGATGGACTCCATGGAACTTGAACGCGAACGCGGCATCACGATTCAGTCTGCTGCCACGTTTGCAAACTGGACCCACACCAAGTCTGGCGAAGCCGACACCATCAACATCATTGATACCCCGGGGCACGTGGACTTCACGATCGAAGTGGAACGTTCTCTCCGCGTGCTCGACGGTGCTATCCTCGTGCTCACCGGCGTGGAAGGTGTTCAGTCCCAGTCTATTACCGTTGACCGCCAGATGAAGCGCTACCATGTGCCGCGCGTCGTGTTCGTGAACAAGTGCGACCGCTCCGGTGCAAACCCGCTCCGCGTGGCTGTCATGCTCAAGGAAAAGCTCAACCACAAGCCCTGCGTCATGCAGATTCCTATCGGTCTCGAAGACCAACTGAAGGGCGTGGTCGACCTCGTCGAAATGAAGGCCTACTACTTCGAAGGCGCTAACGGCGACGACATGATCGAAAAGGAAATCCCGGCCGAACTCGTTGACCAGGCTAACGAATACCGTGAAAAGCTGATCGACTGCTGCGCAGACTACAGCGACGAAATCATGGAAAAGGCTATGGAAGGCCAGTATGGCGTCGACGAAATCGACAAGAACCTCATCAAGGCCACCATCCGCAAGGCTACCATCAGCCTCGAAGTGACCCCGGTGTTCATGGGTTCCGCTCACAAGAACGTTGGTGTCCAGAAGCTCCTCGACGGCGTTATCGACTACCTCCCGAACCCGACCGAAGTTGAAAACAAGGCTCTCGACCTCGACAACAACGAAGCCGAAGTCGTGCTGAAGTCCGAAGACAACGCTCCGCTCGTCTGCTACGCGTTCAAGCTCGTGAACGACCGCTATGGCCAGCTCACCTACATCCGTATTTACCAGGGTACCCTCAAGAAGGGCGACATGATCACCAACATGGCCACCGGCAAGAAGGTGTCCGTGGGCCGTCTCGTGCGTATGCACGCCGACGAGATGGTGGATATCACCGAAGCCGGTGCAGGCGACATTGTTGCCCTGTTCGGTATCGACTGCGCTTCCGGTACTACCTTTACCGATGGCAAGAACCACTACAACATGACTTCTATGCACGTGCCGAATCCGGTGATCGAACTCGTGATCGAAGCCAAGAACCGCGACGACCTGGACAACATGTCCAAGGCTCTGAACCGCTTCACCAAGGAAGACCCGACGTTCCAGGTGGAAGTCGACAAGGAATCCGGCCAGACCATCATCAAGGGTATGGGCGAACTTCACCTCGACGTTTACATCGAACGTATGCGCCGCGAATACAAGTGCGACGTGACGACCGGTGCTCCGCAGGTGGCTTACCGCGAAACCATTACCCGTCCGGCCAAGTTCGACTACACTCACAAGAAGCAGACCGGTGGTTCTGGTCAGTACGCTAAGGTTGTCGGCGAAATGCGTCCGATGGCTGTCGAAGGCGACCAGGAAAAGGTCTACAACTTCGTGAACTCCGTCGTGGGTGGCCGTATTCCGAAGGAATACATCCCGTCTTGCGACAAGGGTTTCCAGAGCTGCATGGAAGCTGGTTCCTTGATCGGCTTCCCGGTTGTGGGTATCGAAATGGAAGTCCAGGATGGTGCATACCACCCGGTTGACTCCTCTGATATGGCGTTCCAGGTTGCAGCCCGTATGGCCTTCCGCGAAGCTTTCGAAAAGGCTGGCGCTCAGATCCTCGAACCGATCATGAAGGTCGAAATCCAGACTCCGACCGAATTCCAGGGTTCTGTCGTGGGTAACGTTTCCCAGCGTCGTGGTACCATCACCGGTACGAACGAAGAACTCGGCATGACCACCATCACCGCCGAAGTCCCGCTGTCCGAAATGTTCGGCTACGCTACTGACCTGCGTTCTATGACCCAGGGTAAGGCTGAATTCACCATGGAATTCTGCAAGTACCTCCCGGTTCCGAAGAACATCCAGGACGAACTCATCAAGAAGTACGGCGACAAGGCCAAGGCTAGAGCCTAAACAGACCGGTTTGACTAGACTTAAGTAGTTTCTTACTCTTCAGTCAAACCTCTCACGACCGCCCCGGTTTAATAACCGGGGCTTCGTCGTTCACAGACGACCGAACCGGCTAAATTCAACAGAGTTCTTACTCTGGAGCCAGTTCTCTCGCCACCACGACTCGTTAAATAAGCCTAAGCCGAATACAGCAGAAACAAGCTTGCTTGTTTATATTGTTGAGGCGCTGGTTTATGCGATATTATCGCAATACGAGTCGCTTGAGGCTCACAAAAAAAAGCTAAGCCAAACTTCTTAGAAGTTTAAAATCCTCGGTGCAATGCACCGGGGATTTTTTAGTTGGTCATCCTGATGGGAGACCGTGAGCCACAAAGCCCCAAACGTAAAGTTGGGGCGGTGGCGAGAGCACGAGCCAAGTATAAGAACCAACTTATTTGCAGCTCGTGCGGTCATAATACTCACCGGGTTCTTTTTTTGCTAGTCATCCTGGAGCGATTGAAAATCGCGACGGGATCCACAAAAAAATCCCGCAGGTTTTACCCTGCGGGACGAGTGGAATTAGAAGAAAACAAGCGTGCTTCCGGTCTATTCTACCCCGTGATTTGCTCCAGCATCCCTTCGCTAAACCAGAATGGACTGGAAGCACATTACATAATATACCGTAAAAAATTTGCTTGCGGAAAAAATTTCGTAAAAGTCTTATTCCAAAGTGGAATGCTCCAAATTAGAGTCCAATGGATTGCCGCGCTACGCTCGCAATGACTTTTTTTTTAGCCTGTTTCCACAATTCTTGCAGGCCCTCGAGGCCAATGTCCTTCATTTCCTTGCCCTGATCGCGGGCCATCTGCTCGACAACACGGAAACGGCGTTCGAACTTGGAGTTTGCGCGTTCCAGCGCAAGGGCCGCGTTGAAGCCGCAGTGGCGCGCCACATTCACCAAGCTGAACATGATGTCGCCAAATTCATCTTCCATACGCTCAATATTGCGATTTTCTGGCGAGGCCGCTTGCATTTCGGTGCGAAATTCACTAAATTCTTCTACAGCCTTGTCAAAGACAGGTTCAGCCTCGGTCCAGTCAAAGCTCACTTTGGCTGCACGGCGCTGAAGTTCCTGGGCACGTGCGAGCGTCGGCAAGCTCTTGCTTACTTTGTCCATAGCAGACTTGCCCGCCATTGGTAGATTATTCTTTTCCTGCGCCTTGATGCGTTCCCACTGGCGAACAACGCCTTTCGAATCATCGACTTTCGCGTCCCCAAAAACGTGAGGATGGCGTCGGATCATCTTTTCGCAGATTCCCTGCACCACGTCGTCGATTGAGAAATCCCCATTTTCCTTTGCGACCTGGGAATGGAATACCACCTGGAACAGGACATCGCCCAGTTCCTCCGCCATGTGGACCTTGTCGTCCGCCTGTGCGGCGTCAATGTATTCGTGGGATTCTTCGACAAGATACGGCAACAGGGACTGGTGCGTCTGCTGACGGTCCCAAGGGCACCCTTCGGGCGAACGGAGGGTGGCCATGATATTCAACAAGTCTTGAAAGGAGTATTTCATGACCCACAAAGATAGAAAGTATATGGAACTTGCGCCCGAAGATTTTCCTCTCGCCCTTTCCCAATCCAAGTTCATGCCGAAGCGCCTGTACGGCATCGGGACACTCCCCGAAAAAGAATCCGTCGGAATCGCCATGGTCGGCACGCGCCGTCCGAGCAATTCCGCCAAAGAACTCTGTCGCAGGCTCGTCAAATCGCTCATCGGAACGAACGCCGTTGTCGTATCGGGACTCGCCCAGGGCATCGACAGCTACTGCCACGAGGCCGCCATTGAATACGGGATTCCGACCATCGCCGTGATCGCTCAAGGGCTCGACATTCCCATTCCCGGAGACCGCGCCACACTCGCCAGGCAGATTGTCGACAAAGGAGGCTGCATTCTCACTGAATACGAAAAAGACTTCCCCGCCTACAAGGGGAACTTCCCGGCAAGGAACCGCATCATCAGCGGACTCTCTCAAGGAACGGTTTTAGTACAAAGTAAACTTAAGGGCGGAGCCCTGATCACCGCCGACAACTGCCTGCAAGAGAACAAGCCTCTGTTCGCCGTCCCCGGAGATTTCGACAGCGAAGTCGCAAGCGGCCCGAATTTCTACTTGGACCAGGGAAAGGCAACCCCCGTCTTCATCCCCGAAAGTCTGCGTCTGGTTGCCGGGCTTCCGCAGGTCAAGTCAAACGATTCTCTCTGTACGGCACCGAGTCTTTCTCAAGTTGCCGCCACCGGATGCACCCTTTCACCCGACGCGCTCCGCCTTTTCAAGCAGTTCAACGGTTTCCGCAAGACTTTTCCCGACCTTCAGCGGGAATGTAACCTCAAGCCAGTCAACATATTAGCTATATTAACAGAGCTGGAACTTGCCGGATTGGCAAGCACTCCGGACAATTTCCAATTCTACTTTAACGGGACACCCTGACTTGAACAAACGATTCTGGTTAACCTTGCTCGCAGTCGTCATCGCCATCGCGGTGGTGGCGTCTCAGTTGCTGTTCGGTAAAAACAGCATCAACCAACAGAACAAGGTCGCCCATGACATCGAGCTCTACCAGGCCAGAATCGACTCGCTGAAGCATGCCATCGATTCTTGCAATATCGAAATCGAACGCCTCAAAAACGATTCGCTCTACAAGGAAAGCCTCCTTCGTACTCGCTACGGTATGAGCCGCAAGGGCGAGAAAGTTTTCCAGCTCGTTCCGTAATTGCTATATTTCGCGCATGGCTTACGTTCTTTTGATTCTCGCTTCGTTGATCGGTCTTGCTGGTTGCGCATATTTTCTGCGCAAGAACATTCTTGTAATCCGCGAAAAGAACAAGAACGAGCCCAAGGCCTACAAGCGCAAGCTGAACTACGTGCTCACGGGTCTCTGGTACGGCTACCTGACAATATTTTTCCTAGGCCTGACCATCAATAACCTTGGCAACTGGTAGTTCATTCGGATTTCAGAATTCGGAGTTCGGAATTATTTTCTTCTAGCAGCTCCGCCGCGATTATTCAAATTCTGAAATCTGAAATCATAATTCCGAATTTTCTCGTAGCCAGCGTTCGTACAAGAAGAGCGCGATCAAGTTCTTTCCATCGACAAATTCGTGGGCGGCCTCTTCGTAAGGCATCACCACAGTCTTGATCCATTCGATTTCTTCGGTGTATTCCTGGTCGCGGCCATCCATGGCTTTCAGCTGTTCGGGAGTCACGTCACGTTCGATGGCATACAAACGAATGCGTTCGTCCAACAGGCCGCAACTCGCTGCAAATCCGTCGCTCTTTCCCTTGTACCAAAAATCCATCAGGTCAATCAGTTCGGAATCTTCCGCCTTGATCTGAGCTTCTTCTTCCAGTTCAGAAAGCGCCACCTTGCGGTAGTCCCCCGTCCAGTCGAGGATTCCTGCGGGAATCTCTAGGGAAGCCTGTTCGCTGATGGCAAAGCGCGGCTGGCGCACGAGCAGCAAGTACTTTTTCCCTTCGCAACGGAGCACCACCAGAACACCGACCGCATTACCGCGCACCAGGACAATCCCGTGCACCGGGCGCCCGTCGGGGAGTGTCGCCGTGGCGGCTAGCTTGATAAACAACGGCTGACGGCCCTTACGCAAAAAATCCACCGATGCAAAATGCACCTTATTGACGACAAATTTTTTCTGGGAGGCTTCGAGCCAATCCTTGTAAATGCGGGATTCCAGGATAATCGGGCGGTCCGCCTCGGCAATTTCGGGAGAATAAGTATATTCGATCATTTTTCTTTCTGAATCAACGTATCCGGAGCGACGGTCGCCTTTTTCCAAGTTGCAGACAAGCTATCAAGTACTTTTAGCGAATCCGAATCCACGACCATCACCGTTCCAGACAAATTATACACCATCCAATTTTTCAGCGATGACGGACCACAAAAGGTTTCATCGCCATCGGGAGTCAATAGCTTACGGATAAAACGCACCCGGTTGCCAATGCCGTAATTGCTGACCGCAATCGAATCGTAGCTTCCGCAATCAGGGATATTTTCCATATAGTAAGTGCTGTAATGCCAAATCGTATCGGGGCGTTCCTGAACACTTCCCAGTTCGGTAGAATCGTTTTCCCACTTGGAATTGATGCAGTAAACGGAATCGGAATCGGCACAGGCGTAATGCACGGGAACCAGGTTCGTATCATTAATATTCCAGCGGCTCGGATAAATCGTATCGGCAACCGTGTTGACGCAGTTATCGACGCGATAGGTACAAATGGACTTCATCGTACGCCAGTAGAACACGCGCGGCGTCAGTGAATCCAGCACACGCATAACAGTCGGAACGGTCTTGCCATTCTTCTTCTCCTTGGTACGGAGCGGATAGGCGTGCACATCCGCAAAGTAGGAATCTAGGTAGATATCGAAAGTATCCTTCGTAATGCTCCCACGACGAAGCAGGATTGAATCCAGAAGGGAATCCGTATCGTTTTTCACCTTGATGAGCCCGACACCATCCATCTGCGAATTTGAAAGCAACAACTTGAGAACCGTATCGGGGCGGTAATAAGGCGCAGGGCAATCTTCAGAAGTCGCGTGAATTTTTAGCACCGGTGAAATCCAAAGGACGGAATCTTCCTTATGGAGTTGCAGGTCGATCGATTCCAGAGCGCAGTTAGAAAAGGTCCACATCTGCCCCATGTTCAGGAACAGGGTATCCTTCGACAGATGGATTGTCCGGCCCGAATCTAGTTTGGCCGCCTTGAAAAATCCCTCGCCACGGTAGCTGAAATGATCGACGGATACTTCCATCGGGCCATCGCTATCCTTTTCGCAACCCGCAAGGAACAAGGCCATGCAGGCAAGTATCGTCAAGAGACCGGATAGAGACTTAAGGCAAAACTTCATAAGACCAAAAGTATTAAAAACCGATCGACTTTTCAAAAGAAGAAAGCGAGTCTGGCAATACAGGGTGAGTCAAAGCGTAAAAATCGGTCCAGCGAACAAACTGACCGTTCTGACGGACCGTCAAGAAAAACATGGCACTGTCCCTAGGCAAAAGCCGTCCCAGCACAGAACCGATGCCGACAGAATCACCGACAGACAGGGAATCACCGATAGCCCCCATTCCGGAAGTCTTGCTCGCGACATTGTAGCCATGATCCAGTTCGACAAAGAAACCCAGGGAATCGCGCCCAATCTCGATAACTCGGCCCGGCAGCACCGGATAAATCGGGGCCTCGCCTATTCCGTAAAACACGTCCATGGCCAGGAGGGATTCCTGCCCCTCGAAGTCGAAACCTTCGCTAATCGGGAGGGCGGACCATTCCAGCGGAAGCTGCGGGCACACGCCCGGGAACTTGCAGCCGGTATTCTTGGAAATCCAGAAACGGGTCGAATCCTCGTTCATGTAACGCAGGTAAACGGCATTCGTGGAATCCTCGTGCACCACGAGAATCGCGTCCTTGAAATCTTCGACAGGGGCGACCCAGTGCAACTTGGACTTTTCACCCTTGCGAAGCGACGCCACGTAGCGCAAAAAAGGATTGGGCAGGCGTACCACCGGAACGGAATCATCCAAAATCCACGAACACTGGGCCAACCCACGCGGCAACTCAAACGGAGTTCCCCCGTACAGCTTGCAACGGGAATCCCAAGTTTCAATCGGGACCTCATCGGAGTTTCCCGGCAACGGGAGCGCATCGGCGATCTTGGATGTCAGACCGGACCAATAAGCAAAGAAAGCCGCCAATGCCAGCAACAATAGCCGGATCAGCGGAAACTTATGTTGGGGATTGTAGTTTTTTCTCTTTCCCTTATATTCTTGGACTTCGAACGACATCGGACTAGATGTAGAAGAACGCGAGCGTTCCGCCCACAGCCGCAAGCAACAGCAGGACCACGATAATTACGGTCTTTGCCGAAGACGGTTCATCGTCGAACGGGACATCCAGGCCTTTTTTCTTGGAACCCGGTTCTTCTTTCGCAATGGCGTTGAAGCTCTTGGTAAAGCGACGGTGCTGACCCGTACGACGATCCAGATGCGGCGAAGGAGCAGGCTCAGACGCGGCGCTGACATTCTGCGAGGCAACAGCGGCAGGTTCGCCAGCAGATTCCGTAGCAGATTCGCCCTCGGGCGACTGGGCGTGCAGCGAGAACGACATCATGTCCGCTTCCAGGGCGAAAACCTTGATGTTCTTGTCGAGCCCCGCCTTGCGGAGTCCATCGACAATGGTCTTGTTATTGGTCAGGACAGCAAACATTCCCCTACGATCTTCCATTTCCTGTTGGAACTGGATAAAAGCGTTGTAGGCATCGCTATAGACAAAGTCAAGTCCGGTCAAGTCAACGGCCAAGAACTGTTCGTCCTTCTTTTCGGCAAGGAGCGCGCGAACGTCTTTCTTAAACTGTTCAGCATCAAAAGCCCCGATAGGATTCAAGGGGGCTGAAATCAAATCGAAAACACCAACTTCGCGATAGTTCTTTAATTGCGGCATACCTTAAATATAACCTAAAAAATGCAAGTTGTGCGATTAATCACAAAAAAAGTCAAAAAAACTCCCATTTATTCCAGCACCTCGTCATCTGTCTCGATAATAGGTGCAGGGGCAGGAACCGAGGTCTGAGGAGCAGCGGGGGCTGCCTGCACAGGTTCCTTTTCGGGCGTAGACGATTCAGTCGCAGTGACTTTCGGAGCGGATTCGGCAGGCATTTCCTGGACGGATTTTTCCACAGGTTCATCCGGTACGCGTTCCATTTCTTCGTAGGCATCCGTCTCTTCGGATTCCTCGGTAAGCACCTTGGTCGTACGGACGGTCGCCTCGGTCGTCCCCGGCCTAGGTGAATGAGAAAACAGATACGGGCTGATGCTCACGCTCACGCGGTGCACCGGCGAAAGCACAGGATGCGATTCAAATGCGTAGTCAACCTTCACGAACTTCGCAATGGTTAGACCCGCACCCGCAGTCACGCTCTGGAAGGTGGTAAAGCTAGAAAGACCCGCACGCAGGCTGAGGCCGAAGTCAAAGGCGAACTCGATACCGCCGCGGCCACCCGAGAGCCAGTCCAGGGGATTTTCCCAGACGCGCTTGCCACGGGACTCGTCCGTTTCGTAATCCATGTCGCGGGCTTCGCGATGCAAGAGTTCCGCTCCCTGCCAGTACAGGTTCAATTTGCCGTACAGGTACGGTACCGGGAGACCGTAACTTGCGGCCAGATAAAGTTCAGGAGAGGAATACTCGAACTCGCCCGATTCCCAGGACGCCGCCGAAGAAGTCCACCCCTTCAAGAGGGTCGATACGAATAGTTCATCGACAAGGCGGTAGCGCAGTCCCGCATCGCCACGGAAGCCCCAACCGGTCTGGTCCATTTCGCGATAAAGCCCGTGGAAGCCGATACCCAATTCGAGCCTATCCGTAATGCGTCGGCCAAAAGTCAGCGAGAAAACCCAGTCGGCAATCGAAAGCGTGTTATAGTTAGAGCCTTCGGGAAGCGGTTCTCCTTCCTTGATATAGGGAATATCGTCTGCACCGAAACGGGAGAACGAGATACCGAGGCCCTGTCCCTCGCCCAGCGGAACGACCGCCGATGCGAAATCGTACTTGGTGTCCTCGTAATATTCCGTATGAGAAAAGGAAGCCCAGGCATAGTTCACGTTTGCAAGCTGGTAGGGGTTCGACATCAGCCCCAGGTAGTCACCGTCGACCGCCATGGTCGCAGAACCGAGTGCCGCCGAGCGCGCCCCCGGTTCGATATCGAGAGTCGCATTTGCACCCACGACACGGTCGGCAGCCCATGCACTCGACACGGCAACCAGAGCAATACCCACATATTTTTTTGCAAACGCCATACTTTGATTCTCAAAATAGAATTATTTTTAGGGTGAAGACCACCAGGAACATGTTTTAGATGAACCTTTCGGAACACATCGGACATTTTTTGCAGTACATCGCGGACAGGCGGCGTTTTTCGCCGCGCACGGTGGACACTTACCGCAAGTCGCTGACGAAATTTCTGGAGCATCTGGGTGCAACCCCCGTTCAGGACGCCCCGCAGGAATCGTTTCCACCGTTCGAGAACTCTCCGGAACTCTCCGCATTTTCGGATACGAACGTCAAGGCCTTCGTATGGGACCTGAAGATGAAGCAGAAGCTAGCCCCGACAAGCATCTGCGAACATTTGGCAGCCTTAAAGAGCTTTGGCAAGTACCTGGTCAAGAGTAAAATCACCGAGAAGAATCCCGCCGAAAACGTGCCGATGCCCAAACGCCCCAAGCGCCTCGTGAACGTGCTCGGGCAAAAGGACCTCGCCGAAGAAAAATTTCCCGAACTACCCGAGAATGCGACACTTCCGCAAGTGCGCGCCCGCATCCTGCTAGAACTCATCTACGGTTCGGGCCTGCGTATTTCGGAATGCCAGATGCTCACCTGGGACCGCATCAACGAAAAGGAATTCCTGGTGCGCGTACTCGGCAAGGGCAACAAGGAACGCATCGTACCGCTCACCGAAAGTTTCGTGAGTCGCATCGCAAATTACAAACAAATGCAACTTGCGGCGGGACACGTTCCCACCGCCACCGGCTACGTTTTCTTAAGCGAAGACGGCAAGCCCTTCGGACTACGCACGCTCCGGAACGACATCCAGCACCTGCTTCGCGAAATCGGCTGGGAAGGCAAGGCAAGCCCGCACGTGCTACGACACAGCTTCGCCACGCACCTGCTCGAAAACGGCGCCGAAATTATGAGCGTCAAGGAGATGCTCGGGCATTCGAATATCTCCACCACTCAAGTTTATACTCATGTAAATGCAGAACGCCTGCGCGCCGCCTTCAAGAAGACGCACCCAAGAGCATAAAAAGTGGCTAGTGGTTAGTGATTAGTGGTTAGGATTATAAACCTGTTTACTAACCACTGTTTACTAACCACTGTCTAACTAAAAGAAGCTTCCCTTGATGCCGACGGCGATGGTCCACTGCTGGCCAAAGTCACTCCAATCGGGAGCGTCCCACTTACGCATGGGGCTTTCATCGTATTCGTCGCTCGGGTCAGCCGCATTGGCCTTGTCGTGCAGCGGCAGCGAAACGGCGAGGAACACCGGGAAATCCGCATTCGAGAACTCGATGCCATAAGCGAAAGCCACAGACCACGCCTGATGATCAGGGTCCGGACGCGGATCGTAGGTACCGACCTTTTCGGAGTTGATCCAAGCGACTCCGAGCGGAATCGAGAAATTCACGCCGAAGCTCTGCACGATTCCCGGACGGCCACGGTAACCATAAGCGATAGAACCACCGACAGAAGGAGGAGTGTAGGCGCCAAGGTCGTTTTCGCCATACGGCTTGAAGCGGTACTCGAAGCGATCGCCCTTATGGTCCATATCCTTCCAGTAGGAATCGTTGAATTCGTTTTCACCCGAAATCAGGTGCATGGCAAACGGATGCGTGTAGCTAAGACCGTAAAGCCAAATTCCCTGGTCGGTATCTCGGCTGTAATCCCAGCCGAGAGTGAGCGAATACAGGCCCGAGCCCTTCTGGAAGCTACTCGGCAAAATTTCTTCGGCGGCATCAGTACCGCGCTTGATGTCGTACTGCCCCGTAGGAATGGTGAGACTTGCCGAAAGAGATGCGGCACCACCGCTACCGATTGTCTTGCTGAAGTCAAAGCTGATATCACCCATACCGCCCGTCGTACGGTCGGTCGGAATCTGGTTGCTGCGGTACTGCACTTCGCCACTGTGGCTCATCCACGGAATGGACACGCCTAGCTTGGTGGACCATGTCGGCTTAATCGAAAAATGCGGAGTAAATGTCACACCCGAAAAATTCTGCCCGACGCTGTACTTGGTAAAGACTTCGGTTTCAAGGTATCCACCCGAAACACCCTGACCAATCCACTTGATACCATCTCCCGAGCCGCCACCCGAGCCACCGGCACCGCAACCGCCGATAGACTCCCACGGAGTCGCCACTTCGACAGGCGAATTCAAACCAGCATAAAAAGCAACGCCCGAAAGAGCCGCCACGGCAGCTCCCGACAAAATCCCGCTAAATAAACTCTTCTTCACGATTCACCTCACGGGAGTTCAAGCAAAAAGCCCAAGTTTGTACCGGTCGCCACAAAGCGACCATCAGGAGAACGTCCGCCAATCATCGGAATCGGGGCAATTTCAATCACATCCCCGGCCCAGGCAAAAGCAAGGTCGGCAGGAGCCCCCGTCGCAACCGAGACTTCGCGCATCACCGTACGACCAGCACTCCCATCTTGCACCGAAACTTCGGACAAGTCATTCTTGTTCACAAACTGCGATCCCTGCGGGAATTCCGTCCACATCACGAACAGGCGTTCCGCATAGGCAAACCAGCGCGGTTGAACCGGTTCCGAAATCATGCCCGAAGACTTTTCAATTTCAATAGGCTTCGAATTTCCGGACAATTCCTGAATAAAGGATTTCCACCCCGTCATCGAAGAATTGATCATGTTGTAGACCACATAATTTCCATCAGGCGAAATCATGGGGCTGTCCATCATCCAGCCATCGACTCCCGACGGTTTCTTGAGCGTCTTTGCCCCCTTGGTTCCGCCGTTTGCATAATCCACAAATACAATTTCATCTTTCTTGTTCACATAAACCAGGCGCACCTGATTCGTACCGAAGAAACCTTCCACCGTGCTATCCGCGGCAGCCGTATCGGGTTCGGCACCAGTTTCTACCCACAGGTGAGGCGTCGCAAATTCGCTCATTTCCTTGTTGTAGAAAAAGAACTTTTTCTTGTCGGACATACGGACTGCAAACATGCCGTAATCCATATCGCTTTCCTTACAGCCACTTTCTCCCTTGGAATTGAAAGCGCGGAGAGCAACGATATAATTCGGATGCGTACTCCATTCAGGATCTTGGAACTGGCAATCTCCCGCCTCGGTATCGCGCATCAGGTACCAGAGCACCTTGCCCGACGTATCGGACACCGAAAGGCGATCATGCTGCACCACCTTCGACGTCGTGTAAACGGAATCCGGAGCCTTAACCTTGAGCGTGCCGCCAAAATTCAACCACAGCATCGAAGCCGGGTAGTTTTTAGGATCTTGAGAGACCGAGGGATTGCAAATTTGCTTTCCGTCGTTCACCGCATAAAGCGTCCCCATATCGGTCACCGAATTGTTGGAGTTCGAATTTTCCCCTTTTTCAGATTCCACGAACTGTTCAGGTTCGTAAACGCATGCCGAAAGGGCGAACATTAAAGATAAGGCTGTAAGGCTTAAATATCGCATCAACCGAAATATACTAAAACTTAACCCGTTTTATGTGGTAGAAGTAGATTCCCATAATCACAGAAATCGTAAGAACCCAGCTTATCGGATAAACCACCATCAACGAGGCAAAGGATTTGTACCTGGGGAACACGAAAATCACCCAAAGGATTCGGATTCCGCACACCCCCGCCATGCAGGTAAGCGCAGGCGCCAGGGACTTGCCCATTCCCGAAAGCGCCCCGGAAAACACATCCAGGAAAACGTTAATGAACAAGAGCCCCACCACCACATACATGCGGATGGAGGCAATTTCAATAATTTCGGTATTCGACGTAAACACCGAAAGCATCGGATAGGCGAAAATGCAGCAAAGCGCGCTCAAGACAACCGTAGAACAGCACCCTAGTAAAAGCGACCAGCGGACGGTGCGGCGGCAGCGATCCATATTCTTTGCACCGAAATTCTGCCCCACGAATGTCACGCACGCCTGCGAAAAAGAACTCAGCCAATAGTACACCACGAATTCGTAATTGAGGGCTATCGACGAAGCCGCCACCGTTGCAGAACCGAGGCTATTGATAGCCGACTGCAGGCACACATTGCTAAACGAGAATACGACGCCGCGGAGTCCCGTCGGAATCCCTACGCGCAGGATTCGGCTCAAGAAGAAGGGTGTCACGCGCAACTTCCAGAATTCCAATTTGAAAGGCCCCACCTCATGCAGCAAGAGATAGAACAAAGTAACGCCACTGATAGCATTGGCAATGACCGTCGCGATTGCCACACCCGACACGCCCAGGCCAAAGCCCGCCACCAGAACCAGGTTCAGCACCACATTCACTGCACCTGCCACCATGAGCACATAGAGCGGGCGCTTGGTGTCGCCCTTTCCGCGCAGGATCGCCGCAATAAAGTTATAGACCATGGCAAAAGGCATTCCCACAAAGTAGATTTGCAGGTAAAGCACGGCGTCGTCCAGAATGTCTGCCGGAGTCGAAATGGCCGAAAGAATGGGATGCGCGAATAGGACTCCCACGAACGAAAGGAAAATTCCGCTAAAGAACGACACCATCACCGAAGTGTGTACACTGCGGGTCACGGAGCGGTAACTGCGTTCACCGATGGAATTGGCGACCACCACATTCGCCCCGACCGAAATTCCCACGAACAGGTTGATGAGCAAATTGATGACGAAAGTGTTCGCACCGACCGCCGCCAGCGCCTTGTCACCGGCGAACTGCCCCACCACAGCAACATCCGTCAAGTTGAACAGCTGCTGAAAAATGCTGCTCAAGGCTATCGGAATGGCAAACCACAGGATTTTCCTACCCAAGGGGCCATTCAACATATCTACATTGGTCTTTGCCATACTCACCTTAAAATCGGGCGTAAATTTAGATTTTCACGCAGCCGCCCACAAGGGCATTTTTCTACCTTTACTACGCAAAAAAATAGAGCGGCCCACAATTTTCCAGGTCGCCATCAAACGGAGATTATCATGGGTTTTAAATGCGGTATCGTAGGCCTCCCCAACGTGGGCAAGTCCACCATCTTTAACGCCATCACCAACGCCGGCGCCGAAGCGGCCAACTACCCCTTCTGCACCATTGAACCGAACGTGGGCATGGTGAGCGTGCCTGACAGCCGCCTCGACGAGCTGGTCAAGGTCTACAATCCGAAATCCATCGTCCCCGCCGTTACAGAATTTGTGGATATTGCAGGTCTTGTAAAGGGTGCCGCCCAGGGCGAAGGCCTCGGCAACCAGTTCCTGACTCACATCCGTGAATGCGAAGCCATCATGGAAGTCATCCGCTGCTTCGACGACGAAAACATCGTGCACGTGCACGGTTCCGTTGACCCGGTCCGCGACGTGGAAATCATCGAAACCGAACTGATTTTGAAGGACCTCGACTCTGTCGAAAAGCGCCTCGCTACCGAAGCCAAGGCCGCCCGCATGGGTGGTGCCGAAGCCAAGGCCCGCCTCGCCGCTTGCGAAAAGCTCCGCGACGCCTTCCAGGAAGGCAAGGCCGCCCGCACCGTGATGCACGACAGCGAAGAAATGGAACTGATCGTAAAGGACTTGGCCCTGTTGACTGCAAAGCCGCTCTTCTACTGCGCAAACGTCAAGGAAGACGATATCTTGACCGGTAACGCCTATGTGGAAAAGCTCAAGGAATACGCAGCCGCAAACGGTCACGAAGTCATCATGATCAGCGGCAAGATCGAAGAAGAACTTTCTGCCATGGAACCCGACGAGAAGGCCGAATTCCTCAAGGAACTCGGCATGAAGGAATCGGGCCTCGACGCCGTGGTGCGCAAGGGTTATGAAATCCTCGGACTCCGCACCTTCTTTACCGCCGGCGAAAAGGAATGCCGCGCCTGGACGTTCCACGCAGGCTACAAGGCCCCGCAGTGCGCAGGCGTGATTCACACCGACTTCGAACGCGGCTTCATTCGCGCCGAAACATTGAGCTACGAAGACTTCCTGAAGCACGGCAGCTGGAACGCCGCCAAGGAAGCAGGCCTCGTCCGCACCGAAGGCAAGGACTACGTGGTACAGGATGGCGACATCATGTACTTCCTGTTCAACGTGTAATCGCGGCTACACCAATTAAGTTACAATTATAAAACGAGCTCGCCTTATTGGCGAGCTTTTTCATTTAAGCCCTTGAGGGGCCAGGATGACGTAGCGTCAAACTTCTACGATTTCTTCTTTGCGGCGCGCTTCGCCTTGATTTCGTCCACAATCGGGCGGATGATACTTGCGAGGTTCATCGCGGTTCCAATCAGAATCATGAACGACGCCGCTTGGATTCCGGGGCCGGGTTCCACCTTCAAAAGAGGAATCCCCATGCTCGCATTAACTTGTCCTAGCTGAGCCAGGAAAAACCACATTGCGACCATCGTAATCATCCCCATGGCGATTGATCCGAGCGGCGTAAACAGGGCGAAGACCGCCGCGATTACAGTGCCGATCAACACTGCATAAAGCGCCGAGACAGGTTCCATTTTCGGGAAATGGGGCATAGCGTCCTTGAATTTTTCCAGAGCTGCCGGATTGCCGGACTGCATTTTATGGAGAATGCCCAACGCAGGTTCCTTCAAAGCGGTTTCCAGATTCAAACCAGAAGCAAGTTCATACAGGTTCGGCTCGGCAACGACCTTTTCATCGTTACAAGAAACATTGGCTAACGGCATCAACAGAGCCAAAAGGACCAGCAAATAGGGAATTGCCGTCAACTTCTTGAAAAGACTCATTTCGCGTTTTCCTGTAGGTATATCGTTTTTAGCAATATCAGCCATTACTTCTGCTGTCCCTCAAAGATGTTACGCGGGAAGGCGCAACGGAAACCAAGCCTGTCGGACCAGTAGCGCGGATCTTCATCGTCGCTTTCAGTCAGGTTCAAGTCATCTTCCTTGTCTTTCCAGGAGCCGCCCTTATAGACCTTGGACGAACCGAAGAAGGAACCCGTCGGGTTAGAGGATTCTACCCAGACAGAGAACATGAAGTAGGAGTCCTGGGTCCATTCGGCCACATTACCCGACATATCGAAAATACCCCAGGCGTTGGACTTCTTGCTGCTGACCGGTTGCGGGCCATACGCAGGATTTTTCTTGCCCAAGCTAAAAGAATTCGCCTTGTAAATGGCATAAAGTCCCGGGTTCGGATCTTCGTCCAGGTTCCACAAGGCGCCTTCGTTGTTATCGGCACGGCCGGCAAATTCCCATTGGGCTTCAGTCGGCAAGTCACCACCAATAGCCTTGCAGAACGCACGGGCATCGCTCCACGTAATATTGTGCACCGGAATACGGGCCCCCTTGAAAGTGGAGCGGTCCTTCACCTGTTTCGTCGAATCCAGATGAGACATGACATCCTTGAAGTACTGTTGCGTCACTTCGGTCGTCTGAATACCAAAGCCGGACATCGCCACGACCTTACCCTTGTAACGGAACGAACCGGAATCAATCAGGGCGACATTGCCGTGCATCTTGTCGCGAATCACGCGAGGGACACGCAAAGCCATATCAAGAACAAGACCGTCGTCTTCCTGCGGCTTGACCTTTTCAGGAGTTTCAGTGAGCAGGTGCGGTTTTTCTTCGACTGGACGGTTCAGCCATTCCTGGACTTCCTGATGATCAAAGATGTAACCCGGCAATTCAAAGGCACCGCGGCAGGGAACCTTCGCATTGTTTATGGAGAGTTCAAGTTTCACATAACGGTAATGGTGACGGCCGACCAAGTCGGCGCCGTTATAAAGCCACACCGGTTTGTTGTTCTCGAGGCTAATGAACGCGCGCACGGCAACACCCGAAGAAAGGAGCGCGTAGAGAGAATCCGCCGTGTATCCCTTGGCGTTACCGCTCCAGGACACATCAAAGCGTTCACCCTGCTTGCCGAATACCAGACGGATGGCCTTGAGTTTACAAACCTTGGCAGGAGCAGGTTCAGCCGCAGCCGGGGCAGGAGCCTGCTTGGAGGAATCCACCGCAGCAGAATCTGCCGCAGCCGGCGCACTCTTCGTCGCAGAAGAGTCTGTCACCACAGAGGAATCCGCCGCATGGGCAGTAGAATCAGTCTGAGCCGTAGTATCGGCCTTCACAGAATCAGCTTTAACAGCAGAATCAACGGGAGCCGGAGCCAGTTCCTCGGGGCAAGTCTCGTCTTCATAAACAGGTTCAATCTTTGTCGGGACCAGCGAAACCTGCAACGGAAGACTCTGCAAGCTATCCAGCTTATGGCGCAGGGCCCTGTTTATGATGCTTGCGGAACCCATCTTGTTCATGCGCCACATCAACAGGGATTCTTCGCGCTTATTGTTGTAGCGGTTGCGATACTTGATATAGACGCTGTCATCCGCAGCAACACCCAAAGAAAGGGGCTTACGCAGCGACGGATAGTTTTTTCCGAAATCATTGGTATCAACCTTGGGAATCGAACTCTGGATTTCCTTGGAAAGGATATCGAACAGGGATTCAGTTTCTTCCAGGGTTTTCGCGTTGGCAACAGCCTCCATGGTCACCGAAGTCGTCACCTTCACCTTGGAAACCGTATCGGCAACCACCATTTGCGGTTGGAGTTTGACTTCGGAATCCTCTACGGAAACGGCATCGACATACGGAAGGTAATTAGGAGCCTCGAAAATGAAGGCGTACATTCCATGGGACAGAGGGTAAATGCGCGGCGGGACATTCTTCATACGGGCAGAAATGGATGTCACCTGCAAATTGGGAACCGGAGATTCAATCGTCAAGATACCGGGGCGACTCGTTTCCTGCAGCACCTGCCACTGGCCGTTCTTCTTGAAAAAGAGCTTGGGAACACGCGGAGAATAGATATAGTCCTTGTCGAAATAGATATCGGCTTCGTCCTGGAACGCTCTAGAATTCTGCGTCGCATAGAAACGCATCAGCATTACTTCGGCTGGTTTCAGGTAGTTATCTGCCATACTGAACGCATGGAGTTTTTCGAAGTTTTCAACATTGACCGGACCGGAGAACCAGAGGTATTCCTTCGGGCCCTTCTTATGACGCAGGAACATGATACTCGGCTTAAGCGGAACCATGGGAGGTTCCGAGAGGATCATATTGCCTTCCTTGATAATCGCCATATTGGCAATCGGCTGAAGGGAAACGCCTTCCTTGAACATCACCGGGGCGACCCTAAAGTTCTTGTCGCTGTCAGCCAGCGCAAGAATCGGGAGCAACAGCAAGAACGGAAGCAATCGTTTTAAGGACATATCAACTCCTATATTCAAATCCGCCAGAACACACAAAATGTTCCATTTTTCTCACATAAAGATAACATTTTTGCTAAAAAGACTCAATCATTCACCCCCATTTTGAGCAAATAACCGCCTTCGGAGCCCCCAACCGGGCCTAATTCCACCTTCCAATCCGAAAGCCGGATAATGTCCGGATGGTGTTCGATGACAATGACCGTATCGCCGCGGGCAGAAAGCTTGCGAAGCATGTTCCAGAGAATTTGAATATCCTTAAGGTGGAGGCCGGTAGTCGGCTCGTCGAGCAGGTAGACCATTTCCTGGGCAGGTTTGCGGGCAAGTTCCGCCGCCAATTTGAGGCGTTGGGATTCGCCGCCGCTGAGGGTCGTTACAGACTGGCCAAGTTTTACGTACGGGAGGCCCACATCGCGCAGGCATTCCAGTTTCGGAAGGATTTTCGGCTGGTCCTTGAAGAATTCGCAGGCTTCGGCGACGCGCATGTCGAGCACATCGGCGATATTTTTACCCTTGAAGGTGACGGTGAGAGTCTCCTGATTGTAGCGCTTGCCGCCGCAGACATCGCAGACTTCCCACACGTCCGAAAGGAAGTGCATTTCGACCGAAATGGCGCCGCGGCCTTCACAGGCCTCGCAGCGGCCGCGAGCCAAGTTGTAGCTGAAGCGGCCATAGTCGAAGCCCTTCAACTTGGCTTGCGGCAGTTTGGCGAAAAGCCTACGGATTTCGTCAAACACGCCCGTAAAACTGGCGGGCGTGCTGCGAGGAGTCCCTGAAATCGGGCTCTGGTCCACCAGCAAGACTTCACCGTTCTGCTTCTTGCGACCGCGGGCCTGGAATTTCTTCTTGAGGCGCGGGTAGATTTCGTCCATGACCATGGAGCTCTTGCCCGAGCCAGATACACCGCAGACAACGCTAATCGCGCCCTTCGGGAACTTTACAGACAAATTCTTCAAGTTGTTGTGCTTGAGCTTTTCGAACTCGTAGAATTCCGTAGAATCGGTAATGGGCTTTGCCGCAATCTCGTTCGCCATCGGGATGGTATGCGTGAGGTACTTGACCGTTTCGCTGCGCGGGAACTGCTGCAAGGCATACGGCTTGGAGAGTTGCTCCGGAGAGCCCTCGGCGACGACTTCACCGCCGAACTCGCCCGCCGCGGGGCCCATATCGATAATATGGTCCGCCGCCTGCATCATCTTCATGTCATGTTCCACAACGACAAGCGTATTACCGAGGTCGCGCAGGCGGTAAAGCGTATCGAGCAGCATGGCAGTATCGCTTTCGTGCAGGCCCACCGTGGGTTCGTCAAGCACGTAAAGTACGCCTTCGAGGCCGCTACCAATCTGGCTTGCAAGGCGAATACGTTGCGATTCTCCACCGCTGAGCGTGTCGCCCGCGCGGTCGAGGCCAATATAGCCGAGCCCCACGCCCTTCAAGAAGTTGAGACGCCCCACAATTTCGCGGAGCAAGGGTTCCGCGACCGTCATCTTGCCATCGGGATTTTTGTCTTTTCCGAAATTGTCGCGTTTGAAGTTTTCGTTGCTGAACCATTCGAGCGCCTGGGCGATGCTCATGTGGTTCACATCCATAATGTTCTTGTCGCCGATGCGGACCGCCAGATATTCCGGTTTCAAACGTTCGCCGTGGCAATCGGGGCAGACTTCGCCATCTTTAAAGTGGCCAAGGCCAAGGCAGGTTTCGCAGGCACCCCAGTGCGTGTTGAAACTGAAGTGTTTCGGGTTCAGCGCCGAATCCATGTACCAGCCGCAATCGGGGCAGCCCGGCTTTTCGGAGCAGGCCAAGCGACCGCCCTTCTCGTCTTCCACATACAGAATTCCGTTGCCATCGCGGTAGCCGCGTTCAAAGGCTTCTACCAGGCGGGCACGATTTTCTTCCTTGACCACCACCGTATCGACGACAGCGAACAACTGCTTTTCGCGGGTCGGGATTTTCGGCAGCGGGAGTTCCACCAGCTTATCGCCGAGGTAAACCTTGCGGTAGCCCTTCTCAGTGAGGATTTTCGAAAGTTTGAGCACATCCTTGATTTCGAACGGAGCAAGCACCGTGACTTTCTTATTCAAGTCGCGGTCGTAGGCGTATTGCATCAGGTCGCCCGCGCTGTACGAAGACACAGGCTTCCCGCATTTCAAGCAATGCGGGGTGCCGACCCTCGCCCAGAAAATGCGGAAGTAGTCATAGATTTCGGTGAGGGTCGCCACCGTAGAGCGCGGGCTCTTGCTCGCACTCTTCTGGTCAATCGCAATCGCAGGTGCGAGGCCCGAAATGGAATCGATGCTCCCGTGGTCGGGGCGACCCAAGAAGCGGCGGGCATACGTGCTCAACGTCTCTACAAAGCGGCGCTGGCCTTCGCTAAAGAGCGTATGAAACGCGAGGCTCGACTTGCCGGAGCCCGAAACGCCCGTCACGACCGTGAGCTTGTGGCGCGGAATCGTCACGTCGATGTTCTTGAGGTTGTGCTTGCGGGCGCCATGCACCTCGATATCCAGCGACAAGTCTTCGCCGCCCTTGAGCGTGCGGTCAAAATGATGGTTTTCGCCGTGCTTTTTCGCAAGCACCGGCGCGAGGTACTTACCCGTCTCGGACTTCTTGCTCTTCGCAATCTGTTCCGGCGTACCTGTCGCAATCACTCGCCCGCCGTGGATGCCTGCATCCGGACCCAAGTCGATAATCCAGTCGGCACACTTGATCACGTCCAGGTTATGTTCGATAATCACGACGCTGTTGCCGAGACTGCGCAAGCGATTCAGGCAATCCATCAGCTTGCGGATATCTTCGAAATGCAAGCCCGTCGTCGGTTCGTCGAGCAGGTAAAGCGTCTTGCCTGTACCCGGGCGACGCAGTTCAGAAGCAATTTTAATGCGCTGCGCTTCACCGCCGCTGAGCGTTGTCGAAGGCTGGCCCAAAGTAAGGTAGCCGAGGCCCACTTCCACAAGCAAGTTCAGCGGTTCTGCAATTTTCGGAATGTCCTTGAAGAATTCCGCCGCATCGGCAATGCTCATATCGAGAATTTCGGAGACGTTCTTGCCCTTGAAATACACTTCACGGGTGGCATCGTTAAAGCGCTTGCCGCCGCAAACTTCGCAAGTCACCTGCACGCTGGGCAGAATGTGCATGTCCACAATTTTCACGCCCGCGCCTTCGCAGGCATCGCAGCGGCCGCCCTTCACGTTAAAACTGAATCGGCTCTTGCTGTAACCGCGAATTTTGCTTTCTTCCATGCTGGCGAAAAGGTCGCGGATATCGTCCCAAATTTTGGTGTACGTCGCCGGGTTGCTTCGCGGCGTGCGGCCAATCGGCGTCTGGTCGATTTCAATTACCTTGTCGATATTCTCGAGACCTTCCAGGTGGTCAAACTTGCCGACCGGTTCTTCGGAGTTATAGAACACGCGGGCCAGTTCGCGGCGTAGAATCTGGTTAATCAGCGTACTCTTGCCGGAGCCCGAAACGCCCGTCACCACCGTGAGCGCGCCATCGAGCGGGATTTCCACATCGATGTTCTTCAGGTTGTTTTCGGCGGCACCGCAAATCTTGAGTTTCGGCGTATTCTTGTCAATCTTCTTGCGCTTTTCGGGAATTTCAATGGCCTTGCGGCCGCTCAAGTACGCGCCCGTCAGCGACGCCTTGTTCTTCTCGAGTTCCTCGACAGTTCCCGCCGCAATTACGCGACCGCCTTCCACGCCGGCACCCGGCCCCACGTCAATCACGCAGTCCGCATGGCGCATGGTATCTTCGTCGTGTTCCACGATAATCAGAGAGTTGCCCTGCGCGCGCAAATGTTCCAGCATCCCGAGCAGTTTATCGTTATCGCGGGGGTGGAGTCCGATACTCGGCTCGTCAAGCACGTAAAGCACGCCCTGCAGGCCGGCGCCCACGGCACTTGCAAGCCTGATTCGCTGCGCTTCACCGCCCGAAAGCGTGGACGCCTTGCGGTTGATGGTCAGGTAACCCAGCCCCACCGCATTGAGGAACGAAAGTCGCCCGCGAATCTCTTTCAGAATCTCCTTGCCGATTCGCTTTTCCTTTTCGGACAAGTCTATCTTATTGAAAAATTCCACCGACTTCTCGACGGACCATTCCGTCATCTCGGTCAAATTCACGCCATGGAACGTGACCGCATTCGCCGTGCGGTTGATTCGCGTGCCGTGGCATTCAGGGCAAACGCCAATCTGCATGTACTTGCGGAAATGGTATATGTGCCACATGTCCCACAGTTCTTCCATGATGGGCATGATTCCCCGTTCGCTCCCGCTGGGCGTGCCGTACAGCACGGCATCCTGTTGCGCCTTCTTGAGCTTGTTCCACGGCGTATCCAGCGAAAAATGCATCTCGTTTGCAATGTTACGCAGGTTGCGGCGCCCGAAGTCGCTGAAAATCAGCGTCCCGTCGTCCTTCTTGATGGTGGCGATGCAACCGTCCTTAATCGATTTCGTCTTATCCGGGATAATCAAGTCCAGGTCGAACTTGTAGCTTTCGCCCATACCCTTACAGGCGGGGCAGCGTCCCTTCGGGTCGTTAAAGCTGAAGAACCGCGGTTCCAGTTCCGGAATAGAGATGCCGCACTTAGGGCAAGCGAGCAGCGTTCCCTGCAAGCGATATTCTTCCTTGGCCGACGCATTTCCAGACTGCGACGCATCCCCCGCACCTGCGGAACTAGCCGCAGCAAGCAAGAAACTCACCAGTTTTCCGTCGGTCAGTTTCAGCGCGCCTTCCAGCGCCTCGCGCAGGCGGCTCATATTCTTGCGTTCCAGCGTCAGGCGGTCAATCACCGCTTCAATCGTGTGCTTCTCGTAACGCACCAGCGCCGGGACATCTTCCAGGCGATAAATCGTGCCGTCCACGCGGGCACGCACAAATCCGTTTTCCTTGAGTTCGGCCAGTTCCTTGCGGTATTCGCCCTTGCGCTCCTGCACAATCGGCGCCATCACCGTAATCTGCTTGCCCTCGTCACTCACATACAAATTATCGACAATCTGATCCACCGTCTGCGCCTGGATCACGCGCCCGCAATCGGGGCAATGCGGCACGCCGAGGCGCGCAAACAGCAAGCGGTAATGGTCCAAGATTTCCACCACCGTACCCACCGTCGAACGCGGGTTTCGGTTCACCGTCTTCTGGTCAATCGAAATCGTCGGAGAAATGCCGCGCACGCTCTCCACCTCGGGGTGCTTCATGCGGCCAATGAACTGACGCGCATACGCCGAGAGCGACTCCACGAAGCGCCTCTGGCCTTCCTGGAACACCGTATCGAAGGCAAGGCTCGACTTGCCCGAACCGGAAACGCCGGTCACCACCACGATGGAATCGCGGGGAATAGAAAGGTTCACATGGCGTAAATTGTGCTCGTGCGCATCGCGGATTTCAATAGATTTTGTCATGCCACTCAATATAGAAAAAGACGGCCCTGCCGTCTAATTTTTAGTGAACATTTGTGTAGAAATATATCAGGCTCTGCTAGGCCAATCCGTACACTTAGCCCTGGCAAGCAAACATTCCTTATTTCGTAAGCCTCTTCCAGGCTGTTTATTCGCTGCGTAACCGTAGTTTTTAGGCTATTTCGGCCGGTTCCGACTTCGCAATGTTTCCGTAGCTACACGATTTGATGGGACAGAGCCTATTGGCGCAAGTCCGCACGGTACCATTCGCCGTAGGGGCCGTTCTCTCTGCCGGGGGGCACTCCGTTCTCGTCGCATGTCCAAGGAGTGTTTTCGAAGAAGTCTCCATCTGCAGATGTCATCGCATATTCATCGAATTCGCCTGTGCAGTCTTTTATAAGGAAGATTTGCACGAAGTCATCACCTTTTTTGCAGTCTCCGTCGGCGAAGATAAGCGCGTATTTGACGTATTCATATTCGATATGCGTCAGAATTATGGCTAAGAATTGGGACCCTGAGATGGCGACAGTGTAGATATCGCAATGCTCGGAATTGAAATTTTCTCCGGTAATGGCCGTTGTCATCGGGAAGTACTTGGCAACTTCGGCGGGTGAGGGTTCCCTGATGGTGAGCCAGCTCGTTGAGGTCGTGTCAAGGGTTACTTCGCTTGTCGGCAGAATGCGGTAGGCGAGTATGAGACTGTCGAACGAAATTCCTTCGGATACATCCGCGAATTGCTCCGCATATTTTTCCAGAGTGAAGGCTGCTGTATCGATAGGTTCTCCCTTGTTGCTTGTGTCGAGGTGGTCAATGGGGTTGTGCCCGGGAGCCCAGTAATCTTCGATGGGGTCAAAGTCCGAAACGTCAAGCTTGCCGGTGTTAATGTCGGTGCAGACGCTTTCGGATTTCTTTACGAAGTCCTGGATAAAGCGGTTCGTGTCGAGAGCTGTCGTGGAATCCCGTTTTACATGGCATTTCTTTGTCCCATCAGCTTCGGGTTCAGAGCATTCCAATGTAAGATGGCTTAAATCGGCGCAGAAAGCGTACAAGTCTCCCGTTGAAGTACAGAAACCACTGTAACCGCCATCCACGATGATTTTCGGGTTTGTGTTGCATACATCCTGGAACTCCTGGAGAATGCTGTCGCAGGCGGCTCCGACATTGTGCATTGTCAATGTCTTGAAGATATAGCCGTATCTTGCTTCCATCTTGAACTTGGCATCGAAGGACTGGTCGCCTGCGGAGCAAGTCGCTGACGCTCCATTTTCCTTGTCGTAGAGCATGACATCAAGACAGTCCATGTCGCTGCTTAGGGAAGTCGGTTCTGTCTCGAATGCGGTGAATTTTGAGTAGAAGGAGAAATCTTGGTCTGCACCGCAGAGATAGGTGGCGCTGTCTTGATTTGTGCTGCTGTCTCGGCTTGAGTAACAACGATCCCTGAGTTCGGGAATAACAAGCTCGTTTCCTTCAAGGGTGACAGTGTCGCCATCTGCAGTTGCATTCGGTATGGTCGTAGATCCTGCGGTTGACGGATTGTCCGACGAACAGGCCGCCAAAATGCAAAGGGCGAACACGCCTGCGACATAGAGGTTCTTTTTGTGGTTAAGCATCTTTCACTCCTTCTAACTTATTTGTAAACGGAAAAAGCTGGAAATTCAGCCCGTAAACCTGGTTTAAGTTTTCTGTTTCGTTTGCGATGGCAGCGATTTTCTTGGCGCAGGCGTCGATTTCTGCGACGATGCGCGCGTAGTTCGCTTCGTTCACGCCGATAGTCATCCCGGTGAAGTACCGTTCGCTTGCATTGTAGCGGTCCACCGCACGCACGGCCACGTTGCCCATCTCCTTGTGCATCGCGCGGATGGCAATCGGTTGCGCTTCTGCCGAACCGATAACGGCCTTCTCGGTTTGCGAATAGATTTTCTCGCCGTCCTTCTTCAGGAACCCCGCTTTAACCAAAAAGGCGAGGATGTCGCGGACCTCTTCGGCCGAGACGTATTCCTTGCATTCCTCGGCGATGTCGCGCGGACGTGCCCCCGGCATCATCGGAGCGAGTTCGCGTATCACGGGGTATTTCCAGGATTCATAGTATTGGAAGACATCGCTGTCGACGACGCGCACCTTGTGTTCCGCGGCGATTTTCTCCATTTTTAATAGAGCGTCCTTTTTGTCGATATCCTTGGTCGCCTTGGCCAGAACCACGAGGAGGGAGAAGTATTCCTCTTCGTATCCGGTGAGTCCCATCGCCTTGGAAACCTGTTTCATCTTAACCTTGCTCAACCCACTTTTGCCTTCGCATACCAGTTTAAGGTACGTTGGCGAGGCAAATCCAGCAAGTTTCGAAAATTCCCTCCACGAGAATGCGCCCGTACGCTTGCGCTCATCGTAGAAGTCTTGCATGAACTTGCGGTAGTCTCTGTATTCGGTTATTGATTTCATGTCTATAAATCTACCTAGAAAATGTAAATTGCGCAATAGCCGGAATGATACAAAAGTGCAAAATTTAAGCAAAAAGGCCTAAAAATTTAAATAAAAATGCATAAATTAAACGGGAATGATACATTCCGTATCATTCCGTATTTTTTTGCAGAAAGGGGATTTTTATTGGGAGAGGCCTCTCCCACCATGATTAAAACTTCGTATCGACCGGGTTGAAGGTCATCTTGATGCCAGAGCGGATCCAGCCGTCTACGCCGTCCTCGTCCCTGTCGTGCGCGAGGTTCCTGTACTTGCGTACTCCGCCACCCAGGTAGAAACCGAACCAGCTGTTATACTGCATGGAATAAAGGCCGTCGAGGACGTACTGTTTTTCTTCGATTCCCGACGGGGAGTATTCTTCCTTGATGGCGATGTCGTAGTCGGTGTAGAGTTCCTTGTCGCCCTGACGGAGCCAGGCGAGCGTCACCTTGGCAGCGTGGCGTCCCCATTTCCAGCCGAGGTCTAGCCACAGGTCAAGCGCGTCGGAGCCACGGCGGTAGCCGATGGGATAATCGACAAAGTACATGTCGGCGTAATCGGGATCGTCCTGTTCGCGATAATTGCTGCGGTAGAGGCGACGGCTAGAATATTCCAGCAGCGGAAGACGTCCGTTGCCATGCAGCGGATCGGTACGCACGGCGTCGAAGCGCCACGAGAACGTTCCGTAGCGGCGTGTCGGGATTTCCTGATAGTAGCCCGCCATGTAGCTGATCATGCTGCGGTTCGTGCCCTTGTCGTCATCTTCGCCCACGGGGCTGTTGATGTCTTCCATGCAAATTTGTCCGTAAAAACGGGAACCCTGAATCGGGGTAAAGCCGAGTTCAAACGAAGTGACCGCCTTGGTGTAGCCGCCCGCAAAATTATTGTGCAGGAACATGAACGGGTTCATGGAGCGGAATTCCAGGTCCTTGCCACCCACCATGCTTTCTTCGATCACATAAGTCCAGAAATGTTTAGTTTCGACACCGATACGGTGGTACACGAGATTTTTCACATTCTCGTCGTAGATTCGGTCGCGCTGGTTGGCGGCCTGCTTGTCTTTTTCGGGGCATTTCTGTTCCGCCGCCTCGGAGCCTGCAGGGTAACGGCATCCAGTTTCGTCCGGTTCGCCGGGGACATCGTCAAAGAGCCACGCGTTCAAGGAAGAAAGCAGGAAGTCGTAGCGGAAGATGCCGGCCTTGAATTTCCAATGCAGACCGTCGTGGTACGGCACGCCGCCAATCGTCAGGTCGTTCGGGGATACCTTGAGGTCTTCGGGATCGAAACGACCCAACTGCACGTAGCCCACGGGATTGTTCCACAGTGCGTAGGCGTTGATGGGCACGCCGATGTCGAGTTCGCTCGGCTTGTAGGTAAAGTTCGTCTTGAGGTCACTATCGTACCAGGCTTCGATATCCCTGCGGAGCGGGGCTTCCAAAAGGAAATGGAAATCACCGTAGCCCGCACGGAACGCAAGCGTAAAGAACGGCTCGATATGTTCCTCGTAGCTGCGAGCGTTTTCTAGCGGAACGCGGAGCCCGCGCCAGTTGCCGCCATAGGTTTCGGCGGTATCCACAGCAAATGTCGGGTCGGTCGGGCCGCCGTTAAAGCCGAAGTTGAAGTCCGTGCCGATTTGGAAGTAGCCCTTGTAGTGTGAGGAATCCGCCGGGGCGGAATTATTCACAGAATCCGTCGCCAGGGCGACGGACACAAAGCAGCCTATTGCAACCAAAAGAGCACGGAATCGCATAATGCGTAAATTTATAAAAAAAAATGGATCCCGTCACCCTTCGGGTTCCAGGATGACTTAATTGTAAAACTTATACGATTGAACGCGAGCGACACGGCGCGAGCGAACCGTGTTGGCGACCTTTGGCCACTTAGCACTTTAGTGCTTATGTGGACATGGCCCCCCTTGCGGGGGGAGCGAGCGCGCTGGGGACGAATTCACATAATTGAGCGCGAGCGGTATAATCGTGAGCGACAAAGCCACAGGCGTAAGCGTGCTGTGTTGGCGACCTTTGGCCACTTAGCACTTTAGTGCTTATGTGGACATGGCCCCCCTTGCGGGGGGAGCGAGCGCGCCGGGGACAAATTCACATAATTGAGCGCGAGCGGTATAATCGTGAGCGACAAAGCCACAGGCGTTAAGCGTGCTGTGTTGGCGACCTTTGGCCACTTAGCACTTTAGTGCTTATGTGGACATGGCCCCCCTTGCGGGGGGAGCGAGCGCGCCGGGGACAAATTCACATAATTGAGCGCGAGCGGTATAATCGTGAGCGACAAAGCCACAGGCGTTAAGCCGTGGCGGTCGCGAGAGCGAGCGCGCTGGGGACGAATTCACATAATTGAGCGCGAGCGGTATAAAACCGTGAGCCGGAGTTACCAAGCGCAAACTGGTAACGAAGGCGAGAGGAACGGCCATGGGGACGAACCCACATTCACTAAGCCGTTCCGGTTATAATAAGGGTTGCCCAGGCAGGGAGTCCCGGGCAACCCCTTGTGTTGTGGTGAGTACGCACCTGCGCACTCATTGTGTGTGTGATTTTCTTGGAGAATTCCGGCAAAACCTACCGAGACGTGAGTCCCGTAGATATTTTCGCCGAATTTATCAGCAAGCGCATATTAGAAGTTGTTCATGCTGCCTTGAGCGTTACGGAGCCAAGCGGGCTGGAGATAGTCCACTTCGCGTTCCGTTTCACTTTCGTTGCGGGCAGAAGCCATGGCAGGCTCCATAGCGGCAAACTTTTCCTGTCGAGCGTACGCAGGCATATCGAACTCATTCTGAGAGGTGTAAGAAGCTTCGCGGCTACCAACATTGTTGGTTTCCACGCCACCACGACCACCGTTCATACGGTCCTCATCGGCAACAGCAGAGAATTCCGCAGTATCGGAACCCTGACCAACGACCTCTTCTTCAGCAGGGGCAGTCGCGTTGAAATCCGGAGAATTGAACATGGCTGCGTTAATGGAACGAACCACCTGCGTTTCCGTAATAGACGGAATCGATGCGGTCATTTCGGCCTGCGGCTGCACCTGGGGCTGAGCCGGAGTCTGAACCTGCTGCTGGGCCTGAAGCTGGGCGAAGAAGTTCACGCTGGTCGGACGCGGCGTTGCCTTCTGAACGGCAGGAGCGGCCTGAGTCACCGCGGAGGAATTCGCCGGAGCAAACGGATTCGTCTGAGCCGTCGTATTCATCGCAATCGTAGGATGCGGAATGAAGCTGGACGGAAGCGGTCCCACGTTCACACGGTTCGAAGCAGGCTTGCAAGTACCACCGCAACCCGTCGCGATGATCGTGATGCAGACCTTGTCGCCAAGGTTAGGATCGGTAATGTCGCCGACGATGATGTTCGGGTTGTTTTCTTCGCCCACCTTTTCGTAGATGTGTTCCATAGCGTCGTTGTGTTCGAGCAAGGAGTAGTTTTCGCCGTGAGCCACGTTCACGAGCACGCCCGAAGCGCCTTCGATATTGATATCTTCGAGAAGCGGAGAGGCAAGAGCCATATCGGCAGCCATGATACCGCGGTTTTCACCCTGTGCGTAACCCGTACCCATCAGAGCGGTGCCGCCCTTCAGCATGACCTTGCGGATATCGGCAAAGTCCACATGGACAAGGCCATGGTGGAACATGATGCCGCAAATGCTCTTGACGGCGTTGCCGAGAATTTCGTCAGCCATCTTGAAGGCTTCTTCCATGGTCGCCTTCTGGTTAGAGGCCTGGAGGAGACCGAGCAGTTTCTTGTTTTCGACAACGATAATCGTGTCGACGCATTCGCGGAGTGCAGCAATGCCGGACTGCGCGATCGAAGAACGTGCGTTACCTTCCCAGCGGAACGGCTTGGTCACCACGGCCACCGTGAGGATACCGAGTTCACGGGCCACACCGGCAACGACCGGAGCTGCACCCGTACCGGTTCCACCGCCCATACCGGCAGCGATGAACACCATGTCGGAATCCTTCATGGCTTCCTTGAACTGGTCGATGCATTCTTCGGCAGCCTTGCGGCCCATTTCAGGATCCATGCCGGCGCCCAGGCCACGAGTAGCCTTGTCACCGATCTGGATGGTATGATCAGCCTTGCTCTGGTCAAGGGCCATCGAGTCCGTATTCACGGCGTAGTATTCCACGCCCTCGATGTTCATGTCCTTCATGCGGTTCACGGTGTTTCCACCTGCTCCACCGACGCCGAACACCTTGACCTTGGCGTTGTTATAAGATGGCACCTCGCCCATAACGCGAGACTTGACTTCGAAATTGAAGTTGTCGATTTCACTCATGTTAATTATCTCCCTGGTAGTGAGTGTTGGTTGTTGTTATAAATACTTCCTGATGATTTCAACGAAATGCTGGAACCCCTTCTTGACAGTATCCGGGATCTGCATCTTGCTCGTTTCATTTTTCTTCTTTTCGCGGTGTTGCTTGTTCGCATAGTACAGGAGGCCAATTCCGGTCGCATACGACGGATTCTGGTAGGCTTCCTGGATGCCGCTCATTCCCTTGGGGCGACCGATGCGGACAGGCTTCTTGAACACCCTGCACGCCACATCTTCGATACCTTCCAAGGCGCAGCAACCGCCCGTCAAGACGATACCTCCATTAATAATGGTATCAATCTGGCACTTTTTCAATTCCTCATTCAGCAACCTGAAAATTTCTTCCACGCGCGCCGTAATGATATTCGCAAGCAACTTGCGGGAGCACTGAACATCGCCACGGTTTCCGACAGCAGGAACCGGGAACGTTTCGTCCTCAATGAGATTGTTGATGGTACATGTTCCGTATTTCTTCTTGATTTCTTCGGCTTTCGAAAGCGAAATCGGAACATTGAGGCAGCGGCTGATATCGCTCGTGATGACGTTTCCGGCATAGTCAATGGAGGTCGTAAAGCGCACGGAATCGTTCACGAAAACGGCAACATCCGCCGTACCCGCGCCAAAGTCGATCAAGGCGACACCCAGTTCGCGCTCGTCATCGGTAAGCACGGAGCATGCAGAGGCCAGAGGTTCCAACACGTAACCCGCTACATTGAGACCCGCACGGTTGATCATCTTGCCCAAGTTCTGCATGGCATTCTGACGAGCGGTCACCACCTGGACTTCAACTCCCAAGCGACGGCCCGAACGGCCCTTCGGGTTACGGATATGTTCTTCTTCGTCCAGCGAGTATTCGCCCGGGAACACGTGAATAATCTCGCCCGCCGAAGGCGGCACCGCGCTAGCCTGACGCTGTACACTGTCGATATCCTCTTCGCGAACTTCGCCCGTCGGGAGCGTCACAATTCCCTGAAAACTGTAAGAGCGGACATGCTTGCCGGCAATGCCCACGTAGACATCGCGGACATCGACGCGAGTCGAATTCTCGATTACCTGGACCGCTTGCTGGATCGTATCCACCACCGAGTCAAATTCGTCCGCATTCTTGAGAGGGAAATCGCCGCATTCCACAACACGGACATTTTCGCCTTCCGAAATGCCTACGAAAAGGTTCAGCTTCGAAGCCCCGATATCGAGACCAAAGATGTATTCCTCTTTTCTCTTTTCCTGTTTACTGTCATCCATTGACGCACCTCTTATCATAATTCCTTACGTACGCAAAGCCCGAAAACCTCATATCGAGTTCACCTGCACACTGCAAGTCGGGTACAAATCCATTTTCAACGGCCTTATACAAGACAAACATATCCTTGTTCCAATTCTTTGCCGGGAAGAGGGCCACATAGCCCACATCCCTGAAGAACACCTTTATAGCGGCATCCTTTTCGCTCCAGCTCAGCTGCGAGACCCTGTCGTAGAGTTCGCTGTCCGCGTTTCGCATCGAAAGCAGGAACTGCGACATCATCTTGACCTTATCGAGCGCCTCTACTTCTAGCACCGGGAGCCGCATAGCGGTCGCCACCGAGTACGGAAGCGGATGCCCCTTTTCCGAATAGATGGTCGCCTTGCCACCTTCGAGCACGGTCAACACGGGAGTAGCCTCTTGCAACTTGATGTACAGCGAAGATGGGAACTTCTTTTCGACACTGACCGAAAGGATTAGCGGAAGCTGCGTTAGGGCGGCCGCTACGGAATCTTCGTTCAGTTCGGACATCCGCATTCCCGTTTCCACCTGGGCGTTCTGCATCACGTCTTCCCACGAAAGCATACGGTTGCCTTCGATTTCCACATACTGCAGGTAGCGCAGTTCCAGCGGATTGAATCGCTGCAAATAGAACCGGTTGTGAATCGCGAGGAACGCAATCACGGCAAGGACCACGCCGAAAATCCAGCCCCGTCGCTTGAACCAGCACCACACGCAGCTAAACCCGTGCTTTACCTTGCGGGCACGTTCCTGCTTGCGTTTGCGTTCGTTGGTGCCAATGCGGCGGCCAAACAATGTGGTACTACGTTCCTTCAATCCAATCTCCTAGAGGCATTCCTTGAGAATGCGTTCACCGAGTTTCCAGATGTTGCCAGCACCCATGAGGACTACGACATCACCCGGCTTGAGTTCCGACTTCAAAATCGGCAGCAAGTTCAGTTGGTCGCCCACGAAACGGGCATCGCGATGTCCGCGGTCCGTTGCGCTGTTTGCCACCAGCGCACCGGTCACGCCCTCGATGGGCTTTTCGCGGGCCGGATAAATATCAGTTGCCAAGAGCACATCGCAGTTGGCAAACGCACCGCCAAAGGCATCGTGCTGGTCGCGGGTACGCGTAAACAGGTGCGGCTGGAAAGCCACGATAATGCGGCGGTCCGGGAACGCATCGCGGAAACCGAGCAGTGTCGCTGCGGCTTCGGTCGGATGGTGCGCGTAGTCATCAAAGACCAGCACATCGTTCTTTTCACCAATAAATTCAAAGCGACGCTTGACGCCTTCGAATTCGGCGCAGGCCTTGCGAGCGACATCGGCAGAGATACCCTCTTCGATCGCGAGGGCCACGGCAGCAGTCGCATTCAGCACATTGTGGCGGCCAGGAATCTGGAGCTTGAATTCACCCAAGCTTTCGCCGTCGTTCAAAATTTCAAATACAGGGTAACCCTTCTCGAACCGAAGGTTATCCACGCGGTACTTCGCCTGACGCGTAAAGCCATAGGTAATTACCGGTTTCTTGAGACGGGCTAGAATCTGCTGCACGTTCGGGTCGTCGAGACAGACAATCACCTGACCGTAGAACGGAATCTTGTTCGCGAACTGCACGAAGGCATCCTTGATGTCTTCGATATTTTCGTAGGTGTCCAGATGGTCGGCATCAATGTTCGTGATGATTGCAGAAGACGGCATCATCGAAAGGAAGCTGCGGTCAAATTCATCGCTTTCGGCAATCAGGTAGTCTCCTTTACCGACCTTAGCACCGCTGCCCTTGCCCTTAACGACTCCGCCCACGATAATGGTCGGGTCGAGGCCGGCTTCTTCCCAAATCTGGCCTACGATAGAAGTGGTCGTGGTCTTGCCGTGAGTACCCGCAATCGAGAGCGTGTACTTCATGCGCATCAATTCACCGAGCATTTCGGCGCGACGAATCACGGGGATGCGACGGTTACGCGCTTCAACCAGTTCCGGATTGTCGTGCGGAACCGCAGAAGAATAGACTACAAGATCAGTCCCTTCGACATTGGACGCCTCGTGCTTCGAGAACACGCGGATACCAAGACCCTTGAGGTAATCGATTACGGCGCTTTCGCCCGTATCGGAACCGCTCACGATAAATCCATTCGCATGGAGCACCTCGGCAATGCCAGACATACCGGCGCCACCGATACCGACAAAATGAAGCTTGCGGACACGCTTACAATCATTAATCTGCATTAAAACAATTCTCCTTTTCAAGGATAACGCGCGCAATCTGGTCTGCGGCATCGGGCATTCCGAGTTTTTTCGCCGCTTCGGCCATCGCATTTAAACGAGTTTCATCGCCCAAGAGCTGTTCCACCTTTTCCCACAGGTGATTTTCTTCGGCATCGAGTTCCACGAGGGCGGCTCCCGCCTTTTCAACGACGCGTGCATTGAATTCCTGATGGTTCGCCGTCGCATGCGGGAACGGGAGCAAGATAGAGGGCTTGCCGAAGGCAAGGATTTCGGCCAAGGCCGAAGCTCCAGCGCGGCTGATAATCAAGTCCGCATGCATCATATAGGCGTAAATGCCATCCAGGAATCCGCGGATAGCCACATTCGGCACATCGCCGACACGGGCACTGATGGAATTCACATTCTTGACACCCACCTGCCACACCACGGACACATCGTCGCGGGCAGCAATGGTCTTGATGCTTTCTTCGATCTTGTTGTTGATGCCTACGGCACCCTGCGAGCCACCCACGATAAACACGGCCTTCTTGCCCGGAGCAAATTCAGCAGGGCGAGTCATGGAGCCTTTTGCAGGCAATTCACGGACGGGGTTTCCAAAAATCATGCACTTTTCAGCAGGGAAGAACTTGGAGGCCGATTCGGAAGTGACAAAGATGGTCTTTGCGTAACGGGAACCCACCTTGTTCGCGACACCCGCCACCGCATTCTGTTCCTGCAGATAAACGGGAATACCGGCTGTCCCTGCGGCAAGCACGATCGGGAGCGACACGTAACCGCCCGTCGCCACGACGACATCGGGTTTAACCTTCTTGATGACACTCTTCGCGCGTACCAGCGCCTTGGAAAGGTTAAAGGGCAGCGCCAAATTCTTGAGAAACGGGCCACGGTGCAAAGGAACCGCCGAAATATATTCGTAGGGCCAATCCTTAGCCACGAGGCGTTCTTCCATCGAATCCTTACGGCCAGCAAAAGTAATATCGGTCACGCCCATCTTCTTGAGGCTATTTGCAATGGCTACGGCCGGGAAAATATGGCCACCGGTACCGCCACATACGAAAAGAAACTTTTTCATACGCCACTCCTTGTAAAATCAACATTTCTGTAAGCGCTACTTTCCAACGACGCGCCGCTCATATAAGGTTCCTTGATCATCTTGCCCGTATTGGGTCTAGAGATATTCAGCAAAATTCCAACCACGACGCAGCTGTAGATCAGGTTCGTTCCACCAAAGGTGATAAACGGCAGCGGTTGCCCCGTCATCGGGAAAAGTCCAACGCAAACACAGACGTGCACCAAGAAGTTAAAGAACAACGAATAAGTGAACGCCACCGCCAGGTACTTGCCAAAACGGGTCGAGGACTGACGCGCGATCTTGAAACCCTGCGCAAAAAGAATTGCATAAAGAGCCAGCAGGACAAATGTACCGACAAAGCCAAATTCCTCGCCCGCCACCGCATAAATAACGTCCTTGTGCGCTTCAGGCAAATAACCCAGCTTTTGCACGCCCATGCCAAATCCCGTCCCGGTGAAACCGCCATTTCCAAGAGCCTGCAGAGCATGGTCCCCCTGCCAGTTAGAAGCGACCATTTCTCCTTCGTCAGCGAAAAACGCGTGGATACGCTTGCTGGAATGTCCCGTTACAAGCAACATAATCAAGCCAAGCGGAGCTAGGGCACCCACAGTCATCGCGAGGTATTTCAGGTTCACACCAGCCGTAATCATTACGCAGCCGACCACGAAAGAGAGCATCACGATCATCGAATAGTTCGGTTGCAGAATAAGCAGCAACGCCGTAATTCCAAAGAATATTCCCGGTTGCACCAAAGTACAGGCGACACTCTTGATGTTATCGCCCGCCTGCGAGAACTTCCAGCAAATGCAAATCAGCATTCCCAGTTTCATAATTTCGGAGGGCTGGATGCCAAAAATCCAACGATTCGCACCCTTAACCGCGCCGCCCTTGACCAGAGCCGCTATCGTAAGGACCACGCCTATTACAAAAGTGATCCTTCCAAGCCAGCTCCAGTGTCCATAATCCACAAAGCGCGCACAAATAAACATCAGCACGAGACCGCCCACAACCTTAACCAGGTGCTTCTGCAGGTAGAATTCCGCAGGCAAGCCCTTGGCTACGGCAAAGTGCGATGACGCTGTATAGATGATAGGTACACCTATACAGATCAGCAACAGCGCTGCAATAAGCAGTAACTTGTTCATGCCGGTATGTGCTGCCGTATTTTCCATTTACACTACAACCTATGCGTTAACCTTCGTCAGCTTGAGCAGGGCATCCACCACAGTCTCCATGTGCATGCCGCGGCTGCCCTTGATCAGGAGCACGTCGCCTTCGGCCACGATTTCGGTGAGGGTGTCGATCAGTTCCTGAACAGAGGCAAAATGATGCGCGGCCTTCATGCCCTTGGACTTTGCGCCCTTCACATAAAGTTTCGCCTTTTCGCCCACAGTCAGGAGCATATCGAAATTCATTTCGGGCACCATGGCACCCATTTCCTGGTGCAGGGCGTCGGTCTGGGCGCCGAGTTCCAGCATATCGCCAAGAACAGCGATACGGCGGTTCACCTTCATGTTGCCAATGGTCTGCAAGGCCATCTTGGTCGAAGACGGGTTCGCATTGTAGCAATCCGACACGATCTTGAAGCCATTTGCGTTCTTGATTTCCATGCGCATATTGGTCGAACGGAAATTCGCAAGAGCCTTCGCGATTTCGGCCTTGGGCACGCGGAACTGGAGCCCCACGGCAATAGCGGCGAGGGCATTGTAAAGGTTATGGATACCCGGCACGTTCAGCGTGAACTTGGTGCGTTCCACAAAGAAAGTGGCGCAGTTGTCTTCGCTCCATTCGAGCTTTTCGGGCTTGATGATGCCGCGCTTTACGCCGAAGGTCACCACCTTGTAGCTGGTATTGCTACGGCACTTGCAAAGGCGCGGATCATCGGCGTTCACAATGAGCACACCGTTCTTCTTGAGGCCAGCGACAATCGTCTTCTTTTCGGCGAACACGCCATCCAAATCCTTGAGGCGTTCCAGGTGAGAGGCACCGATGTTCGTAATCACGGCCACATCGGGCTCGACGGCGAGCGAGAGCGGACGGATTTCATCCGGGCCGCTCGTGCCCATTTCGATGACAGCCGCTTCGTGGCTGTGCTTGAGCTGGAACAGCGTCATGGGCACACCGATGTGGTTGTTGAAGTTACCGGCGGTAGCATGCGTATTGTACTTCTGCGAAAGAACAGCCTTCACCATTTCCTTGGTAGTCGTCTTGCCGTTGCTGCCCGTAATGGCAACCTTTTTTACCTTAAAATTCTTCTGGTAGCCCTTGGCGAGCTTGAGGAGCGCTTTCGTCGTATCGTCGACGGGCGCATACATCTTGAAGTTTTCAATGCCTTCGGCATCTGCATTCACGACACTCATCAATGCTCCATTTTTTTCCATTTGAGTTACAAACTGGTGGGCGTCAAAACGGGCGCCCTTGATCGGCCAAAACACAACACCTTTGGCAGGTTCACGGGAATCCATGCAAAGATTCACCTTGCGGTTCTTGGTACGTCCATCGATGCCTACCGAGTAGGTTTCGAGGATTTCCAAGAGTTCCTTGATTTTCAAGTCCAGCTTATACATTTTCCATTGCCTTCACCGCTTCTTCGCGGTCATCAAAATGGTGTTTGGTCTTACCCACAATCTGGTAGTCTTCGTGGCCCTTGCCCGCAATCACGAGCCAATCGCCGTCCTTGAGTTCGGCACAAGCCTTGGCAATCGCCTCTTCGCGCTTTTCGACCACGCAGAACTTGTCCGTCTTCATGCCGGCACGCACATCGTTGATGATGTCGGTCGGATTTTCGGTACGCGGATTGTCGGAGGTGAGCCAAGCCTTGTCCGCAATGCGTTCGGCGATTGCACCCATAATCGGGCGCTTAGTCTTGTCGCGGTCACCGCCGCAGCCGAACACACACGAAAGCTTACCTCGGCAGAGGCTACGAGCGGTCGTAAGGACGCGTTCCAGGGCGTCGGGAGTGTGGGCGTAATCCACAATCACGTGACGGCCATTCTTGTTCCAGACTTTTTCGAAACGGCCCGGAACGCGAACTTCGGAGAGAGCCTTGCGCATTGCCGGTTCAGCAATTCCAATCGCCTTCGCCCACGAAAGCACGAGCATCACGTTGTCCACGTTAAAGTCGCCGCACAGCGGAGTTTCAAACACGTCGGCACTAATCGCGGGCAGGCGAAGCTTGAGTCCGTCTTCAGTATTTTCGATAGCCCCTTCGGGCTTCACAGTAGCACCAACGACCCCTAGACGCGAGACAGCCACCCTCCGGTCCGCTCCAATCCCGGCTAGGGAATCGTATAGTTTCTTTCCGTACGCGTCATCGATATTGACAACGGCCACGC
This sequence comes from Fibrobacter sp. UWH4, assembly GCF_900142475.1. Taxonomy (NCBI): domain Bacteria; kingdom Pseudomonadati; phylum Fibrobacterota; class Fibrobacteria; order Fibrobacterales; family Fibrobacteraceae; genus Fibrobacter; species Fibrobacter sp. UWH4. The sequence goes on along the minus strand of NZ_FRAY01000001.1, from coordinate 232,989 downwards.
CGTCGTCTGCGAGGTAACGCGTAAACAAGAGCTTCTTTGCCTCAAAGTAGGCATCCATCGTCTTATGGTAATCGAGGTGGTCCTGCGTCAGGTTGCTGAACAAGGCACTCTTGTAAAGCACGCCCGCCATACGGCCCTGATCCAAGGAATGCGAAGACGCTTCCATCACCAAGTCCGTGCAACCGGCCTCGACGGCCTTCGCGGCAAATGCATACAAGTCCAGAAGTCCCGGCGTCGTCAGGGTGGCCGGCACCGACTTGTCACCAATCTTGTTCTTGATGGTTCCCAAAAGCGCCACCTTGTGGCCGGCCGCCGTAAGCATCGCATCCATCAGGAACGCGCTGGTGGTCTTTCCGTTCGTTCCGGTAACCGCATGGGCATTCAGTCTTGCAAACGGATCCTTATAGAAAATCCTTGCCGATTCTTGACGGGCAGCCTTCACGTCGGCCACCTGAATCCATTTCGAGGTCAGTTCAGCATGAGCAACCGCTTCACTCACCACGGCAACTGCACCGGACGCAACCGCATTCACGGCAAAGCCTTCGGCACCCGGCATCGCAAAAAACAAGTCGTTCGGCTTCACGCGGCGGGAGTCGTCGCATAGGCCCTGCACATTCAATTTCTGCATCAAAGTCTCAGAAATCATCAGCCTTTCTCCTTTAGCGTCAGCATACAAATCTGTCCCTTGCGGAGCGGTTCACCCGCCTTCGGGCTCTGCGATACAACGCGGCCCATTCCGGAATACTCCACGTTCATACGGATGTTTCCCGCAATTTCAAGAACATCCTTCAACGAAAGCCCCTTCAAGTTCGGCATCTTTTCCGCATCCACATTTCCAAGTTTCAGGACAAGCGACAGCGAATCCGCCTTATCCCTGCGAACCGAGACCACGCGGTTTCCCTCGCCTTCGAACGAGACCGCACACTTCTTGGACTTCGCCAAAGCCTCTGCAGCACCGGCAACCATTCCCACATAATCGTCCTTGCAGGGCGATTCCGGCTTTACCAAGGCCAGTGCATGAGCTGCAGGCGAAAGCTCGGGATGGTAATAGATACTTTCCATAATACGGCGGAAAATAGGCCCTGCCGTCGCGCCGCCCGTATGCCCGTAAAGTTTGTCGGCGTTCGGATCATCGACCAGTACCAGGCACACGTAGCGGACATCTTCAACCGGAGCAAGACCAATGAAAGACGCAACCTGGTGTTCGCGGTCGTATTTTCCCGTTTCCTGGTTATATTTTTCGGCCGTACCCGTCTTTCCGCCAAAAATCACATCGGGAATCTTCTTGCTCGCCACGCGCTTTGCCGTTCCGCTATTCACCACGCGGTTCAGCATCTTGCGAATCGAGGCAGCCGTCTTCTCCGAAATCACGCGCCGCACCTTTACGGGGTTTTTCTTTTCCACCAGGTTTCCATCGGCATCGCGCCATTCCTTTACAATCATGGGCTCCATCAGGTTCCCGCCATTGGCAACCGCCGAATACGCCATCACCATCTGAATCGGCGTCACGGACACGGCGTGTCCAAAGCCCATCGTCTTCAGCGTACGGTCGTCCTTCGTGAGCTCGTAGGGCATGTACAAGCGTCCGGATTCTTCGCCATAAAGGTTTTCCGACGTTCTCATGCCAAAACCAAAATTGCGAGCCATGCGGTAGAAGCGATCCGCCCCCACCTTGTCGGCAATCTTTGCAAACACGATGTTCGACGACTGCACCATCGCCTCGGCCATATCCATATCACCATAGACGTGCGTATCGCAGATGCGTTCTGATTTAGGATTCCAGCTCCAGCACTTGCCTTCGTTCACAAACACGGTATCTTCGGGAACCACATCGTTTTCAAGGGCAGCTGCAGCCGTAATCACCTTGAACGTCGACCCCGGTTCATACGACATCGCAACGATGTCATTTTTCGCCATGCGGCCGACACCCTGTTTCTTGGAATTCGGATCAAATGTCGGGTAACTCGCCATGGCAAGGATTTCGCCCGTGTAGGGGTCCACCACCACGGCAGAGGCACTCGCCGCGCTGAACTCGGTCACACCGTCCTTGAGCGCCTTCTCCACGATTTCCTGCATGTTCTTGTCGATGGTGAGCACCAGGTTCTTTCCCGGCTTCGCCTCGGCCACATTTTCGGAACGTCCGTAGATTTCGTGTTCCCTTGCGTCCTTGATTCCCACGCGGAATCCTTCGTTGCCGCGGAGACGCAAGTCAAAGACGCGTTCCACGCCCATGCTTCCCACGCCATCGAAACCCACCTTGCCCACAATCTGCGAGGCAAGTTTTCCTTGCAAGAAAATGCGGCTATAGTCTTCGGCCTTGCCCGTATCGCGCAGGTTCCGCGCGAGCACTTCGCCATTCCTATCCAGAATTTCACCGCGTTCTGCATAGATATTCTTGGCCATCGTGACCTGGCGCTTGGTTTCTTCCTGGTAAACGCCACGGTTGATCACCTGGATATTAAAGGTCTGCCACGCCAGAACGCCGATAACGCCCAGCACAATCATCTTTCCAACCGAGAGAGCATCCAAATTCACGATATTCATGGTGCCCCCGTCACGCGCACCTTGGTCGGTACGCCGTTCAAGCCAAGTTCTGCCCCTTCGGCAAACACCGAAAGATTCTCCAGCGAAGACAACTTATTGATTTCAAGCTGTTGCAAAGTACGTTCGCGTTCCAACTGACCGATTTGCAAGGCCAGCTCATGCGATTTCGTATAAAGTTTCGTCAGGCGGTTCTGCATGTACAGCGGCAAAATCAACATCAGGCCCGCCACCAAGATGGCGCCCAAAAAGCCCCGCACAATCAGGCGGTTCGAGGACAGCACGGAATTCACATTAGACTCGCTCATACCCGTTCGTACACCCTCAGTTTCGCAGAGCGAGCCCTGCTGTTGACCGCAATTTCTTCACTTGTCGGTAATATCGGTTTCCGGTTCACCTTTTTCAGGCGCTGATGGTTACCACCGCACATACACACGGGCATGTGTTCGGGGCAAATGCAGGCACGTTCGAATTCCGCGGCGGTTTCCTTGACACAGCGGTCTTCTACCGAGTGGTAGCTCATGACCACCAGGCGACCGCCCACCTTCAGGCAATCAACAGCAGCGCGGATGCTTTCCTCGATTTCCTTGAGTTCCCCGTTCACTTCCATGCGAATCGCCTGGAACACGCGAGCGAGCAAACCGTTGATTTCACGCCTCTTGTCCGGGAATACCGATTCCACCACCGTCTTCATGTCAGACGGCAAAATGTCGCGACCGTTGATAGACACCGCCATTTCGACCAGGCGGGTCGAAAGTTTAAAGGCACGATCCATGTCGGCGTTCCTGCGGAGCGCCGCGGCAAGGTCGTCAGCACTTACGGTACGCAGCCATTCCTGCGCCGAGACACCTTCGCGACGATCCATGCGCAAGTCGAGCGGATTGTCACCCACAAAGGTAAAGCCGCGGGCGGAGTCATCCACCTGATGGCTGCTGATCCCCAAATCGTAAAGGATGCCGTCCAGCGAATTCGGCGCAATTTCATTCTTCAGTTCGCCGAAACGGACCGGATGCACAATGAACTTCGGAGCGGTTCCCGAAAGACGCTTGGTCGCAAAGGCCACCGCTTCTTCGTCGCGGTCAAAGGCATGCAGCACGCCGTCTTTATTTAATTTATTTGCAATCGCGTAGGAATGTCCGCCACCGCCCAGGGTGCAATCGGAATAAGTGCCATCGGGCTTGATGTTCAAGCCTTCGAGGCATTCGGCAAGCATCACCGGATCGTGATAGAACACGCCGTTCTCGACGCCCGCAGTGGCAGCAGCGGAATGTAGACGGAGATTATCTTCGGCCATCGTCGCCCTCCGTCAAGCTTTCTCCGTAGTACGCGGCATCGAATGCAGCAACAGCATCCTCTGTAGTCAATCCATACATGGCATTGAAGCGTTCCGGATTCCATAGTTCCAGAGTCTTTCCGCTAGCTTGTACGTAAAGGACTTCATCCTTTAGACCAGCATACTCCAACAAGATTTTTGGAAGTAAAATGCGGTTCTGACCATCCAGTTCCACAACCGTGGGACAGAGGCCTCTGCGAACTAGGTCGGCTTGACGGCGGTCGGACCTCGAGTCGAGGTCGGCCATGAATTTTTCGTATTCGGGCAGGGTATACAGCCGAAGGGTCCTAGCCGGGCCACGAGTGACCACGAGCTTTTCCCCGTCGGACGGCAGCAGCTGACGACGGAATTCCCTAGGGAAGGAAGACCTTCCCTTTCCGTCGATAGCCGTCTGGGCCTGACCTATGAACAACGAAGAACTCATACTAGTTTACACACAGATTTGGGACATTTTACCACAACACAGTACAAATTTACCATTTTTCCCCACCGATGCAAGATACGAGTGCATTTTTCGCACCCAAAGCATACAAAAAACATACTTCAGTCCTTGGTCCGGGGCAGACATAGTGAACATCAGTTCACCAATTCTACTGTTGATACGTCTATTTTATTTTTTCGAAAAAGCGGTAATCGACACAGACAACCGAATACAAGCCGAAAATTTTCTATCGTTTAACCCACTATGGAACGCGAAACCTTTAAATCAAGACTCGGATTTATCCTCATTGCCGCCGGTTGCGCCATTGGCCTGGGCAACGTGTGGCGATTCCCTTACATTGCCGGCCAGTACGGCGGAGCGGCCTTTGTGCTTCCCTACCTCGGCTTCCTGCTTTTCCTGGGCCTGCCCATCTTGATGGCAGAACTCGCCCTGGGTCGTGGAGGCCGAAGCGGTATCGCCCGCGCCTTCGACAACCTGGAAAAACCGGGTACCAAGTGGCACTGGGCCAAGTTCCCGCTGATTTCGGCCAACTATATATTAATGGCGTTCTATTCAGTGGTTACCGGCTGGATGTTCTACTACTTCTACAAGATGGTCACCGACCCCAAGTTCCTCATGGGCACTCCGGATCAGATTGCGGCCGGTTTCGGCGAAATGCTTTCGAACCCGGGCCTCATGATTTTCTGGATGACGGTTGCCATTGTCATCGGCCTCTTTATCGTGTCGCTCGGCCTCCAGAAGGGTGTGGAACGCATCACCAAGACCATGATGATTTGCTTGCTTGTCATTATGGTGATTCTTGCGATTCGCGCCGTGACGCTCCCCGGTTCTACGGCAGGCCTTGAATTCTACCTGTTGCCGTCCTTGGAACGCCTTACGCAATCGGGCAAGGGCATCGGCGAAGCAATCTTCGCCGCCTTTGCGCACGCCTTCTTTACCTTGAGCCTCGGTATCGGCAGCATGGCCATTTTCGGTAGCTACATCGGAAAGCATCATTCCCTGGCAAAAGAAGCCACGAGCGTCTGCATTCTGGATACCGTCGTCGCCTTGGTCGCGGGCATCATTGTGATTCCCAGCTGCTTTGCCTTCAACCAGTCTCCTGGTCAGGGCCCGGGTCTTATCTTCGTGACGCTTTCTAACGTGTTCGCCATGATGCCTGCAGGCAGGTTCTTCGGTGCAGCCTTCTTCCTGTTCATGTCTTTTGCGGCCATGTCCACGCTGATTGCCGTATTCGAAAACCTGGTGTCGTTCTGGATGGATCTCAAGGGATACAAGCGCCGCAAGGTCGCCTATTGGAACATCCTAATCGTGTTCCTGCTTTCGCTCCCCTGCGCTCTCGGCTTCAACGTGCTTTCCAGCTTTGAACCGTTCGGTCCCGGCAGCTGTGTTTTGGATCTCGAAGACTTTATCGTGAGCAACACCATGCTCCCGGCGGGCGGCATGTTCATCGCCATCTTCTGCTCCAGCCGCTACGGTTGGGGACAAGAAAAATTCTTTGCCGAAATGAATGCCGGTAAGGGTTACAAGATCCCTTACAATGCCGCCTTCAGAATCTACTTCAAGTGGATTTTGCCGGCTCTCGTTTCGATCCTCTTGATTCAGGGATACCTTTCCAAGTTTGCGCCGGAACTCTGTGCCAAGATTTTCGGATAACTCGTACCGCGGCGAAAAAACGCAGCGGAAATTCTGTTCTAAAAAATTCAAGACCGGCTTACCGCCGGTCTTTTTTCATAAAAAATTAGCCAAGGCCTATTCAGCCCAGTGGTTGCCGTTGTAATTGCGGGCAGTGTCGGCATCCATGCCAATCTGGCGTACCAGGTCATCCAAAGATGCGAACTTTTGTTCAGGGCGCAGGTAGGCCATCAAGTCAAGGACCATCGGGCATCCGTAAATGTCCTCGCTGAAATCGAGCAGATATGCCTCGATCGCAAGCGGCTGGTTGCCGGTAGACGGTTGCGTACCGATATTCACCACTGCGCGGAAGACGCGTTCATCGTGAGCTCCGTCAGCATCGACAACTCCCGGCAGACGGGCCGTCGCTACGTACACGCCGCGCTTGGGCAGGAACTTGTACTTTTCTACCTGAAGGTTCGCCGTTGGAAAACCGATGGTATGTCCCAGGCGCTTTCCCGAGACAATCGTCCCCGACAAACGATAAGGGCGCCCCAGATAAGCCTGCGCACGCGAAACGTCGCCATTCAGTAGCGCGTTACGCACAGCCGAAGAACTCACGCGTTCCCCCTTATGGAGCACGATTGAGAGCATGGCCGTCGAAAGTTCGGGGAAGGCGGCGGTAATCGTTTCGTAGTTTCCCTTGCCGCCGGCACCAAAGCAATGGTCGTGACCGAAAAACATGGCGCACACGCCGCGCTTTTCAATCAGTTCCTGGCGGACAAAGACATCGAACGGGAGCTTTGCGACTTCGGGCGTAAACGGGAGCACCAGGAATTCAAGGCCCAGGCTTTCGATAAATTCGCGCTTTTCTTCGGTGGTCGTAAGGAGCAGCGGATCGCCAGGGCCGCGCAGCACGTAGTTGGAATGAGGCTCGAAACTGATAACGGTCGGAGTCCAGCCGTTGACTTCGGCAACGGCCTTGAGCGTACGGAACAACGCCTGGTGTCCCAGGTGACATCCGTCAAAATTTCCCATCGTCACAGCACGTTTCATCAATTGCAAATTCCTAATTATCGTTAATGCCTAAATCGAAATAAGGTCCCTGAGCCTGTCGAAGGGTTACCCATCTTCCCCTAAGTAGAACTTCGGCTTGATGCGTCCCGGTTCATAGTGGCATAGGCTCAAGACCTCGCCTTGCATGTTCGCGGCAAACACATTTCCCTCAGGGCCTACGCCCTCGACTTTCTCTTTCCATGGGAGCCAGTTTCCCTGGCGGATGGTAGCCACCTGTTCGTCGGTCAGGCGCACCACCGGAAAGTCGAGCACCGCATCGACTGGCAACAGATTCTCACGGGTCAAGTCCTCGCCACGCACGGCACTCTCCACCGCCACGTTGCCGATGCGGTGTCTGCGTATCTGCGATACGCAGGCGTAGGTCCCGAGGGCACGTCCGATATCGCGTCCAAGTGCGCGGATGTAAGTTCCCTTGGAGCATTCGCAAATCAAGTCGAAAGTCGCAAATTCCTTGCCGGAGCAACCCTCGGTCACTTTACCTTCGCCGATTACCTTGAGTTCGCCAATGTGAATCTTGCGGGGATTCAACTCAATGTTACGGCCCCGTTCCATCAGGTCGCTTGCACGAACGCCGTTGATTTTCACGGCGCAGTACTTCGGCGGAATCTGCTCGATGTCGCCCGTAAACTGCGGAAGAACCGCTTCAACGGCTTCGCGAGTAATGCCTTGGATCCTATCGCCTGCGGCTCCAGGATGACAGCAACTATCATCGATTCCAAATTCCGAATTCCGTATTCCGAATTCATCCTGAGCGACGACTTCCCCATCCCACTCGAGGGTGTCGGTCTCGTAACCCAGATGCAGCCTAAAGCTGTAGCACTTGTCCTTTGCCTCTACAAACGGCAAAAGACGCGTGCAGCGGCCCGTGGCCGCAATAATCAAGCCAGACGCGCGCAAGTCAAGCGTACCCGCATGACCTACGCGCTTCGTAGAAAAGACCCTTTTCAGCGGGAAAAGGGCCTTAAAAGAAGTTTCGCCAGCGATCTTGTCCAAAAGAACGAAGCCGGAATTGCTCAACTAGAGATCCCCTTTCTGCTTCAGTTCGGCCAAGATGCTTTCGATATGCATGGCGTGTTCCAGGTTTTCATCCAGAACAAAATTCAGCTCGGGAATCTTCCTAATCTTGAGCGCCTTGCCCAAAACCGTACGGATGTAACCCGCCGAATTCTTGAGGCCAATCAGCGAATCACGCTTTTCCTTGTCGGAACCCATCACCGACACCATCACCTTTGCGTAGCTCAGGTCGTCAGTAATCGTCACACGCGTAATGCTTGCGAGGCTGCTCACACGAGGATCCTTCAAGCCCTTCTGCAAGAGCTTGCCGATTTCCTCGCGGAACTGTTCGTCTAATCTGTCGGTTCTTCTACTCATTTGTTTCAGTGGTTAGTAAACAGTGGTTAGTAAGCAGTGGGTGGTTAACAGGAGAATAAAAATCCTAACCACTAGCCACCAACCACTTATCACTTTTTTACTTAACTTCCTCTTCCGCGGCTTTCTTCGCCTTTTCTTCGGCTTCTTCGCGGGCCACATCCTTCAGGGTACGGGCAACCTTGATTTCCTTGAAGAAAATCAAGCTATCGCCTTCCTTGATGTCTTCGTAACCCTTAAGGCCGATACCGCATTCAAAGCCACGAGCGACAGACTTGACGTCGTCCTTCATGCGCTTCAAGGACTGGACCACGGTCGTACCGAGTTCCACGCCATTGCGGTACACGCGCACATGGCTCGTACGGTCGACTTCGCCGTCGGTAACCATACAGCCTGCGATGAGACCGATCTTCGGAATCTTGAACACCTGGCGGATTTCGGCTTCGCCGGAGAGTTCCTCGCGGAGCGTCGGCTTGAGGAGGCCTTCCACAGCGTTCGTGATATCCTCGATACAGTCGTAAATCACGCGGTAGTTGCGGATTTCGATGCCTTCCTTCTCGGCCATTTCGCGGATAGAGAGCGACGGCATCAAGTGGAAGGAAATAATGATTGCAGAAGCGGTCGTCGCCAAGAGAATATCGGATTCCGTAATGGTACCCACACCCTTGCGGATGATATTGACGCGGACTTCCTTGTTGGTAAGCTTTTCGAGGCTTGCGGCAAGAGCTTCGGCAGAACCACCCACGTCGGCCTTGACGATAAGGTTGAGTTCGGAGAGCTTGCCTTCCTTCTTTTCGTTGAAGGAATTTTCCAAGGACACGGTCTTACGAGCGCGAAGGTCGCGTTCACGAGCAGCCATACGGCGCTTGGAAGCAATTTCGCGTGCGGTCTTTTCGTCTTCGACCACGATCAGGTCGTCACCGGCCTGCGGAGTACCGTCGAAGCCGAGCACCTGGCACGGAGCAGACGGAGGAGCTTCCTTCATCTGTTCACCGCGTTCGTTAAACATGGCACGTACACGGCCTGCGTAGATACCGCAGACGAACGGGTCACCCACATGGAGCGTACCGTTCTGCACGAGGATCGTCGCCATGGAACCCTTACCCACGTCGAGCTTGGATTCGACCACGGCACCGCGTGCGTGTGCGTCGGGGTTAGCCTTGAGTTCGAGCACTTCGGCTTCGAGCGCCAAGGTTTCCAAAAGATCATTCATGCCCTGACCCGTACGGGCGGACACTTCGATACAGCTCGTAGAACCGCCCCACTGTTCCACTTCCACACCGCGTTCGGCGAGCTGGGCGCGGATCTTGTCGGGGTTGGCCGTCGGAAGGTCTATCTTCGTGATCGCAACGACCATCGGAACCTTTTCGCGCTTGGCAAGTTCGATGGATTCCACCGTCTGCGGCATCACCATGGAGTCGGCTGCCACCACCAGCACGATCACGTCGGTGACCTGGGAACCGCGAGCACGCATGGCGCTGAACGCTTCGTGACCCGGAGTATCGAGGAAGGTCACCTTACCCTGGGAGGTCGTGACTTCGTATGCACCGATGTGCTGCGTAATGCCGCCCGATTCACCGGCAACCACGTGGGTCTTACGGATCCAGTCGAGCAAAGAGGTCTTACCGTGGTCAACGTGGCCCATCACCGTCACCACCGGGTGACGCGGCTTCAGGTTCTCGGAAGATTCCTCTTCCACGCCGAGCACTTCTTCTTCGTATTCTTCCATCAGCTGGGCTTCGTAACCGAATTCGTCGGCCAACAGCTGAATCGTTTCAAAATCGAGACGGGCGTTGATGGTCACCATCATGCCCATTTCCATGCACTTCGCGATCACGCGGGCCGGCATCTGGTCCATAAGACCGGCGAGTTCGCCCACGGTAATAAAGTCGGAAGTCTTGAGGATTTTCTTTTCTTCGCCAGAAGTATTGTCGTTATGCTCCTTGCGATAAACTTTCTTGACAGGCTTCTTGGACAGGTCGGCCATCACGCGGGAAACGTTCTGGCGAACGGCTTCCTGTTGCATTTCCTTCTGCTGGTCCTGACGGTCCTTGCCGTAACCGCGACGGTTCTTGTCATTCTGTCCGTGACGACCGTTCTGCGGCTTTCCGCCCTTGCCAGCCTGGTTCTGGCCGCCAAATCCCTGGCCGCCGCCATTGCTGGCGTTGAAGGCGTCCTGCATCGAACTGCCGGTAAAGCCACCGGTGCGGCCTGTATAGGTACGGCCACCGTTATTGCCGCCATTACCGCCGTTTCCACCGCGGTTGTCGTTACGGCGGCCGCCATTGCGGTTGTCGCCATTGTTCGAGAGACGGCCAAAAGTACCTGTATAGCCCTGCTGGTTACCAGAACCATTGCGGTGACCACCGCGACCGGCCTGGGCCTGCTGCTGGGACTTCTTGATACGGGCGAGAATCGCTTCGTCGGGTTTGAACACCTGGGCCTTCATCGGAGGCTGCTTGAGTTCCATACCGGGCGTAACCATCGTGGGCTTTGCCGGGGCCGGAGCGGCGGGCTTCGGAGCAGGTGCCGCGGGAGCGACCGGAGCGGCGGGCTTCACCTCGGCCTTGGGGGCCGGAGACGCAGCAACGGATGCCGCGGGGGCTGCAGGAGCAGCGGCCGGAGCGGCAGGCTTCGGAGCTTCGACTGGAGCGGGCTTTGCAGCCGCAGGAGCGGTAGCAGGTTTCGCCGGTTTCTTACCCTTGATGAGTTTGACCTTCAACTTGCCTTCGCCAGCCGAAGCAGACTCTTTCTTCTTATCAGAAGCATTGGAAGTTTCGGCGGAAGACGCCTTCTTCAGGTTCTTGTTGCGGGCTTCGGCTTTCTGGCGTTCGCTTTCGGCGGCAGCTTCGATTTTCTCGTAGTCCGCGGCATCCACCTTGGACATGTGAGTACGGACCGTCACGCCCGCATCGCGAAGCAGCTTCATCACGACATCGACCTTGATGCCATGGGATTCAGCCCAATCTACTGGTTTAATTTGATCTTCATTAGCCATGAATAGCTTCCAATGTTCCTTTTTTTAAAATTAGCGAGCAGCCTTGCGATTCTGGTTCAGATCGGCCACAGACGGAGACGTAATCTTTGCCTTGGTCTCGTCGTCCTTTTCGGACCATTCCTTTTCACCGAACACGTCCAGGTTACGCTGCACGAGTTCCGCAGCGAGTTTCACGTTCTGGCCGTTCTTGCCGATAGCGAGGGCGAGGTTTTCATCGCTGATGATCACCACAGTGCGACGGGTTTCAGGCACGTGGATCTGCTTGATGACGTTGGCGGGAGTCAAGGCGCGCTGGATGAACACATCCAGGTCCGGATTCCACTGCACGATGTCGATACGTTCGTTGCCGAGTTCGCGCACAATCGTCTGCACGCGGGCACCCTTCATGCCGACGCAGGCGCCAACCGGGTCAATCTTTTCGTCACGGGAGTACACGGCAATCTTGGCGCGGAATCCCGGTTCGCGGGCAACGCCCTTGATTTCGACCGTACCTTCGTAAATTTCGGGAACTTCCTGACGGAAGAGTTCCTTGAGGAAGTCGCCGTTTGCACGGGACAGAATCACCTGGGCGCCGTTCTTGGAGGATTCTTCCACGCGGGCGATCACGGCCTTGATGGAGTTACCCTGTTCCCAACGTTCGCGCTTGATCTGTTCGCGGAACGGAATCATCGCTTCGGTCTGCTTGCCGAGTTTCACGATGATGTTACTTTGTTCAAAGCGAAGCACTTCGCCGCTCACCATGGAGCCGATACGGCTGCGGTAGGTGTCCATGATCTTCTGGCGTTCGGCATCGCGAATCTGCTGGTTCAGCAGCTGCTTTGCAGTCTGGATAGCCTGACGACCGAAGGCGGAAATAGGAATTTCCATTTCGAGGAAGTCACCGGCCTGAGCATCTTCGTTGAAGTCGCGGGCTTCTTCTACCAGCATGTAACCCTGGTCGAGCTTTTCGACTTCGGCAGCGGTCATGTTCGGGTCGTAGTCCGGATAGTCATCCACCACGGCCACGCGCAGGTAGACGTGCACCTCGTTGGTTTCCATGTCGAAATCCACATCGATCTTCTTTTCGATGTGCAGGTACTTGCGGGCCGCCGTCACGAGCGCTTCCTTCAGCGCGTTCAGCACGACAGAATCATCCATATCCTTGGCTTCGACGACACCTTTCAGCACTTCGAGCAGGTTAACCTTCGGTTCTTTCTTACTAATAGCCATTTTAGACCTCAATTATATTTGTACATCCACTTTTGCCACGAGCACTTCGCTACGAGGCACGACCACGTCACCTGCATTGCCTTTCAGGGTGAGCGTCAAATTCTCTTCGTCCGCAGCCTTCAGTTTGCCCGTCACCGGCTTACCGGTACTGCGGGTCACCCGGACAAATCGTCCGATGTTGCGGGTAAAATCGGCAACCGACTTCAAGGGGCGGTCCAACCCCGGCGACGACACTTCGAGCGTGTAGGCACCCTCGATGATATCCGGATCGGCATCCAGCGCATCGGACAAGTGACGACTCACGTTCGTGCAATCGTCAATCGAAACCCCTTCGGGCTTGTCTATGTAAAGGCGCAGAGTCTTCCTTTTGCCTGCGCGGAACATATCCTGTTCCACCAATGTAACGCCGGCGGCCTCGCAGGCCTGGGCGATGAGTGTATCCAACTTCTGGGCTACCAAATAGACCTCGTATAACAAACGGCGTTCGCAGACGGGTCCGAAATCGGCTCGTTCAAGCCCAAATCGCACCCACGAACGTCAGTACAAGTCCAAATAGAGAATTTTTTTCGCACTCGGGCAACCGCCATTGCGCAAAACGGGCTCTTTTTTTAACTTTGCAGGAAAAACGGAATAACGATATGCTCGGACGCATCAACAAACTGGAAACTTTCGGCTCCGTGGACGGCCCCGGAGTGCGCTTCGTCGTGTTCACGCAGGGCTGCCCCATGCGCTGCCTTTTCTGCCACAATCCCGAAACCTGGGACATCAAAGGCGAAGATGCTTTCGACATTTCCGCCGAAGACCTCCTGAAAAAGGCGCTGCGCTACCAGAGCTACTGGGGTAAAGACGGCGGCATCACCGTAAGCGGCGGCGAACCCCTGATGCAGATGGATTTCCTCATCGAGTTTTTCGAAGCGGCTAAAGCGGCAGGCGTACACACCTGCATTGACACGTCGGGCGTAAACTTTGTTCGTAATGAACCTTACTTCGGCAAGTTCGAACGGCTCATGAAGTCCACCGACCTGTTGCTCGTCGACCTCAAGATTATCGACCCCGCAGAGCACAAGAAACTGACGGGCCACCCCATCGATCACAACCTGGACATGTTCCGTTACCTCGACGAAATCGGCAAGCCCATCTGGATTCGCCACGTACTCGTGCCCGGCATCAGCGACAACGACGAGTACCTGGAACGCACCCGTGAATTTATCCAAAGTCTGCACAATGTCCAAAAGGTCGAAGTGCTCCCCTACCATTCGCTCGCACTTGCCAAGTACCAGGAACTCGGTATCGACTACGCCCTGAAAGACACCAAGTCCCCGAGCCCCGAGCGCATTGCCCACGCCAAAAGGATCCTGGAAGGTTAATCGCCAAATTTAGGCGCTTTACGCTATTCATCATCCGTTTCACATATACATGCTTTAACAGAACCTTTCACTTGGCGCATTTTAGAGTTCCATTCAACCAATGCTAATATGCCTCCGGGTACGATTGTTCCTTGGCTATAGCGCTGTCCAGGTCAGCAAGGGGGAATTTCAGCACACCGCTCCAGTTTGCCAAGTACAGGGTATCCCCAACCACTTCCATGTCATAGGTTTCCTGTGTCGACAGGCATCTCAGATTCTCGCAAAAATTGCCCTTTACGAACCGCCAACCCTTTTCTTCATTTCCGTATGGCGAACCGTAATCCCCCATATAAACAGCAGGCCAAAGCAGGTCATCTCCAGCAACAAAAAGATGCTCCCCATCGGATGCTAACGCATATCTTCTAAAGGGGGTGTTATGGAATGTTCTGTGACCTCTGTATGGATCTGCAAAGGGATCGTTGGGGTCGATGGATTCATCGTAGGTTTCAACCACACTATCCACAGGATTCCAGCGGTCAAGGGCTTCGTCATATTCAAGGACATTGGTCGAAAATTTTTCTCCAATCACATACAACTTCTGCTTATGCACCACAATGTCCATTGCAATATCACTTGTATCATAAGATGGAACCCAAGTCGCCCAATCTGGATACGGAATTCGTGCAAGTCTTTTCCAAATTCCGTCAAAGCGCCATACCCCGCGATCACCGCTAATGGCATACAATTTACCATTCAGTTCCACCCCCTTGTGGAATTGAAAGGGATATTCCTTGGACGAATCGTAATCGTATGTGATATCTACCCAGCCCGTATCCGTCTGCATTTTCATAAACAGCTTTATCGTTTCTGGGCGAATATCGGCCCTGTCATCGTAACCCGCAAAACAGACTACCGGAAAACCTTTATAGACAGCAATTCCATAGACATTGTAGAATCCTGTTGATGCAAATTCCAATTTATAAATTTCATCCCATAACCGTCTACTAAAATCATACTTTAAGACTTTGCCGCTTAATTGCGTTCCCGCATAAAGTCCCGTAGAATCTCCGTAGATATACCGAATCCATTCGGAACTGGAAAGGGTATCCCATTGGGTGGAGCCGATTTTAGACGCATATATCCTAGGAGTCGCAGTAACCTTTCCCGGCGAGGTGTATGCATTGCTTGAATAATAATCATCCATCAATACAATCCATTCACCAACATGATATATTTCCCTCAATCCTCCAAACATTTTCGAGGCATCCGGGACAGGCTTGAAATCGTCCCACCGCCAGCCATAAAGCCTTTCTTCCTTTTTTTCAACCGGTCCCGTAGAGGTATGGTCCGTACAGCCCCAAAGGACGAACGCAACAAGAATCGCAACAATCAATTTCATGCTAGGACCTCCACACATATTGCATTTCCAAAAGACTCGGTGCATCATAGGATTGACATTCGCTAACCGAGGGAATTTTTCCATAAATAACATTTCCATCCGAATCAATCAAGGCTATACCGCAAACCGTCTTATCGAACACGTTCCAATCTTTCAGGTCGTTATGCCAATATAAAAAAATTCAGCAACAAAATCCTACATCGTAATAGACATAAATATTTTTCATAAATTAAAAGGGGTGTCCTCAATTACCATTTCACCCTTATTTTTCAAGATTCTCATTATACCCGAAGAGACCGGGCAATTTTTTTATATACAAAAAGAAGAATGCCTCGTGGCATTCTCCTTTTTTAAAGTTGTGTTTTTCGACTGATATTACTCAATCAGTGCAAGCTTCGGGAAGACGCCGATCACGACGAGCGCAAGGGCGGCAACCGTCACGCCGAAGCGGAGCAGGTACACATACACGGAATTGTCCTTGCAGCAGCACTTGCACTGACATTCAGCCTTGGGCGGCATGAAGAGCACAAAGGCAATGCGCAGGTAGAATACCGCCGCCACGAGCGAAAGACCGAAAGCAATCGCTGCAATGATTCCGAGTCCACCGGCAAGGGCGTCCGTGAAGAGCGAGAACTTGGCGAGGAAACCGGCAACGGGCGGCATGCCCGCAAGGCTTGCCAAGCAGACCGACGTCGCGAGCGCCACGTAGGAGTGCTTGCGGCCGCGACCGCGGATATCGTCGAGGGTTTCTTTCTTGTCTTCCTTACCGGCGAGGTAAGCGATACCCGTCAAGGCACCCGCGCTACCGATCGCGTAAGTGATCAGGAAGTAATACATTGCACCGAGCTGCACCGTACCTTCGGCTGCATAATCCGGAAGCAACAGACCAATCACGATAAAGCCCGCATTCATCACGGCGGAGTAAGCCATGATTCGGCGGATGGACTTCTGGGCGAGACCGCCGAAAGCGCCAATCGCCATCGAAAGCACCGACACCACCACGATCACGTAGAACAGGCTCTTGTTTTCGCTATGAATCGTCACCTGTTCGGCCAAGTTCCATGCCGGAGCAGAACCGATGCGCGTGACCATGGAGCCAAGCCAAAGGGTTCCGAGAGCAGCAAGTGCGCCGACCTTGACGACTGCGGCCATGAAGCCCGTCACCGCGACAGAAGCACCCGTATAGACGTCTGCCACCCAGAAATGAACCGGAGCGGCACCCGCCTTAAACAGGAGCGCAAACAGGGCGAGGAAAATGCCCATGCCGTAAATCATGCCACGGCCAGCGATGACAGAGGCGAAAATATGCGTCGAACCGGTAGCACCGTAAACGAGCGCGACACCGTACAGGAAAATCGTGCTGAACACCGCTCCCGAAACGAAGTACTTGAAAGCACCTTCGTTCGCATTGATGTCCTTGCGACGGAGACCCACCAGGGCATAAATCGGGAAACTCGCGAGTTCCATGCCCAGGTAAAGGGCGAGGAAATCAATCGCCTGTGTCATGAGCAAGGCGCCGCTTGTCGCCAGCAGCAACAGACCATAAGCTTCGCCACCCTTGAACTTTTCGTGACCGAGAGTCCACTGGAGACCGGCTACGCCGAGGAAGGCACACAGGACAATCGCGATACCGAGCACGCGACGGATCGGGTCCATGGCGTACAGGTTCATGAAGGTGTCGTTCGTCGTGAGGTAATAGGCACCGGCACCGAGCACGACAAAGAGGCTTGCCACCCACGGAAGCACCTTGTGCTTGTTGTCGTCCTTGATGAACGGTTCTGCGGCAAGCGTCACGAGGGCACCGACCGCGACCAGAATTACGGGCAAGAGATTCACGATATTACTCATTTTCAGAAGCCTCCTCGTTTGCTGTGGCCTCGTTTTGTTCAGGAGCCTCGGCAACTTCGCTTTCGCTCATCGCCTTGAGCTGGGCAATCAGCGAAGCGCGTTCTTCGTCGCTAAAGCCGTTCGCCTTCAAGTTGGAATCGAGCTGCTGCAAGTCCTCTTCGGTCATGGGCTGCGCCACGGCAGCGACATTTTCGTCAGCAGTCGCATCATCCGTCACGTCGGCAGAGGCTTCGACCGTCGAAGATTCCACCGGAGCCGTTTCCGGGTGCGAAACCTTATTCATCTCCTGCACGGCGTTTTCGTCAAAGAGCTGGAGAGCATTGGTAATGAAGGCCGGGTGCATACCGAACACCAGGAGCAGCACACCCATGATACCGATCGAAGAACCTTCGAGAGCGGTCATGCGCTTGCCATCTTCGTACTGGCGGGCGGGCGTACCGAAAATCACCTTCTGCACAAAGCGGAGCATATAGGCGGCAGAGAGAATCAGGCAGAGACCTGCCGCAAGTGCCGGAAGCGGACCCATATCCCACAGGGACATGAGCACCGTAAATTCACCAACGAATCCGGCTGTTCCCGGAACCGCAAGAGAAAGCACCGCCACAAAGCCGAA
This sequence comes from Fibrobacter sp. UWH4, assembly GCF_900142475.1. NCBI lineage: Bacteria > Pseudomonadati > Fibrobacterota > Fibrobacteria > Fibrobacterales > Fibrobacteraceae > Fibrobacter > Fibrobacter sp. UWH4. The sequence goes on along the minus strand of NZ_FRAY01000001.1, from coordinate 215,204 downwards.
CAGCGAACCGAACACCGGGTTGCGCTTGGCAAGACCACCGAGTTGCTCGATATCGCGAGTACCCGCAAAGCGTTCAGCAATACCCATCAGGTAGAACTGGGCACCGGCGCTGAGACCGTGAGCCACCAGGAGCACGAGCACTGCAGGGAGCATCGATTCGGAAAGGCTGAACACGCCCGTCACCGCAAGGCCCAAATGGCCCATGGAGCTATAGGCCAGGAGCTTCTTGCCGTCCGTCGCACGGAACGCAAGCATGGCACCATAAACAGCCGTCAAGAGGCCAAGCCACATCATGGAATCGACCCATTCCATCGAGAGCGGGAAAATCGGGAGAATCCAGGCGATAAAGCCGAACACGCCCGCCTTACTCATGGCACCCGTAAGGATTGCCGAAAGCGGAGCCGGAGCCTCGGCGTAAGTAATCGCCTGCCAGCCGTGGAACGGGAAAATCGGGGTCTTCACCATAAAGGCGAGCAGGAAGCAAGCGAGAAGCGTCGACTGCACTGCAGGATCCAGATTCTGGAGAGCGACCGCAAGAGAAAGCACCAGGGAATTGTCCGCCACCGTCACGAGGTACCAGAGGGCAACCATCATCGGGGCAGAACCCACCAGGGTGTAAATCGCGAACGTCATCGCAGCCTTCGTGCGTTCCTTTCCGCCATAAGCGGCAATCAGGATCGCGGCAGGAATCACCATGGCTTCAAAGAAGAAGAAGAACAGCACCGCATCGGCAGCGAGGAAGGTACCGTTCATCGCGCCCATCAAGGCAAAGATGCCGATGGCGAAATTGCGGTAGTTCGTGTCGAGCGTGTTGCGAGCCGTCATCAATGCCACCAGAGAAAGCGACGTCGACAGAAGCACCATCCAGGCGCCCAGTCCGTGGCTATACAGGTAGTAATAGACAGAGCCCTTCGCGCCAGGAATGTGGAACCATTCGATAGCCTCGGTCGCCTGGTTGCCACTCGCAATCAGGGCAATCGACAGCGCCACGAAGGCATAACCGAAAAGGAACGCAAGTCTAGAAGAAGACTTCGGGTCTTCCTTGGAAGTCGCAGCCATCAGGACAGCGGCGACAAACGGTGCTAAGACAAGGAGATGCAAAAGCATTAGAACAAACCTCCAGTCAGAAGAACAACAGCAGTGAGCGCAACGAGACCCACCAGGCTAAGCGTAAGCTGCACACGCACCTTGCGAGCCTGGAAAGAGCTGACTCCGTCGCCCACGATTTCGGTAATGGCGCCAATCGTCCATTGAATCGCCTGCAGGACCTTATCGACGAAGACATCGGCCACGAAGGCAGCCGCCTTGAACATCACGATAAAGATGGAATGGATGTAGTCAAAGAAGAACGTCCAGTCGGCCTTGAAGCCTTCGGGGGCGCTCCCCCACTTGGCGTGCAAGCGCGGCAGACGCTTGGTTCCATAAATTGCATAAGCGATGAACATACCGAGAAGAGCCGCCGCCGTGCCGAAGCAGGCAAAGGCCATCGGGTTCACGTGGGCAACAGCGAGCTTGCCCACCACAAAGTCCTGGGCGACACCCACCACCGGGGCGAGCGTCCCTTCGAAGAACTTGATACCGAGCGAATCGGCCCACAGGTAACCGGCAAACACGGCACCGACAGCGAGAATCACCATCGGGAAAAGCATGCAGGCCGGAGCTTCGTGAATGTGGGCTTCCTTTTCCTTGGGACCGCGGTATTCACCGAAGAAGGTCATGATAATCAGGCGACCCATGTAGACCGCCGTGATAACAGCCGTCAAGAGGCCAACGCCGTAGAAGAACTCACCGAACGGGGCGTTCGTGTAGAGGCGTTCCAGAATCAGGTCCTTGGACCAGAAACCGGCAAAGCCCGGGAAGCCGATAATGGCGAGGAACGCAAAGATCATTACGCAAGCGGTAACAGGAGTCTTCTTGATGAGGCCACCCATGCGGCGCATATCCTGTTCGCCAGCGAGCGCGTGAATCACGGCACCAGCACCGAGGAAGAGGGCCGCCTTGAAGAAGGCGTGGGTGAACACATGGAAAATCGAGGCGTCATAAGCAGAGGCGCCCGCCGCCATGAACATATAACCGAGCTGGGAAATCGTGGAGTAGGCCAGAACCTTCTTGATGTCGTTCTGGAAGAGGCCAGCGACAGCCGCCCAGAAGGCAGTGAGCATACCGACAATCAGGACAATCACCAGGACTTCCGGAATCACCGAGAACATGCGGCTAAGACGAGCAAGCAGGTAGACACCGGAGGTCACCATGGTTGCAGCGTGGATAAGCGCAGACACGGGAGTCGGACCCGCCATGGCATCCGGGAGCCAGGTCAGGAGAGGAATCTGGGCAGACTTACCGGTGCAACCCACGAAGAACAGAAGACCCGCAATCGCGATAATCGGAGTCGCCAGTTCCACGTGTCCGCCAGCAATCAGCATTTCGATGAACTTGTTCAGAGCATCGTAGTTGAGAATGGCGGAGCCACCGAGAGTGGCGAGGCAGAGCATACCGAGCAAAAAGCCGATATCGCCCACGCGGTTCACGATGAAGGCCTTGTTGGCGGCCTTGCAGTTGTTAAGATCGTGGTTCCAGAAACCGATCAGCAGGTAAGAGCAGAGGCCCACGCCTTCCCAACCGAGGAAGGTGAGCAGCAGACTGTCGGAAAGCACCAGCACAATCATGCTGAACAGGAACAGGTTGATGTAGGCGAAGAATCGGGCAAAGCCGCGGTCGCCGTGCATATAACCGATTGAGTAGAGCGCGATGAGAGAACCGATACCCGTCACGAACAGAAGCATCACGCGGGAAAGGCCGTCGAACAGGAATCCGATATCGACCTTGAGCATAGGGATGTCGATCCAGTTGCAGAGCGTCTGGCGGATGCCTTCTTCGGGCATGCCGAAGGCGAGCAACACGACACTCACGAACGAAAGCGCCGGGAACAACACCGAGAGGGCGCCCACGAAACCTTCGGAAGGACCCTTCTTGCTACCCGACGAGACAACGGCTACGGTACCGAGCAGAATCGTTCCCAGAAGCGGGAAAAGAGGAATAATCCAAAGCGGTAAATTTGTCATTGCTTACCCCTTCATATTGGAATAGTTGTCGGAATCGACACTTTCACGGTTGCGGAAAATGAGGATCACGAGTGCAAGGCCCACGCACGCTTCGGCAGCGGCCACGGCAATCGAGAACAGCGGAACGATCTGGCCCGCGACACTTTCGGCCGCAGGGAGAGTCTTCGCGAAACCCACAAACGAGAGGTTCACGGCGTTCAGCGCAAGTTCAATGCCCATCAGCACAAAGAACACGTTACGGCGGGCAAGAGCCGTCGCAAGGCCAATGGCAAAAAGCAACAGGGCGAGCATCTGGATGAAAATCGGTTGAAGTTCCATTACTTTTCCTCCTTTTCTTCGGCGATAGCTTCTTCAGAAGCGGCCTCGACAGAGGCGTCAGAACCCAGGCGCTTTTTAGCCATGAGAACAGCCGCACCCATCGAAGAGAGCAGCAACAGGCCAAGCACCTCGAAAAGCACGAAGTAGCCGGGGCCCGTCTGCGTCGTATCAAACAGGTTCGAAGAGGTCATCTCGACAGAGCCGCGAAGCGTAGTAGCGTCGAAGCCGAGCGGAGTAATCACGAGGGTAAAGCCAATAAGGCCTGCCAAGCCAAGCACACCGATGATTACGAAGATCGAGGTGCCGTCGAACATGGGAGTCCTATTGTCCTTGGCCGCGTTCAAGACCGAAATCACGAACACGAGGAGCATCATGATGGCACCTGCGTAGACCATGATCTGAACAACACCGATAAAGGGGCTACCCAGCAGGCCATAAATACCGGCGAGCGAAAGCATCGTGAGGACGAGAGAAAGACCACCGTAAAGCGGATGCTTCGAGAGGAACACGCAGCAGGCGGCCCCCACGGCAATCACGGCGAGAATGATAAAGTATATCAGGGCGAGCATTAGTTCTTAACCTCCATTCCCCAGACCTTGCGGGCCTCGGCATTCAGTTTTCCGCCCGGAGCCTTCTGGCTCTGCGCGTCATCGGGGTAATCCTTCGGATCCCAGCTGGTGAGAGTCTTCAGGTTCGCCACGAATTCGTCGCGGGTGCGGTGTTCAAAAATGATTTCCTTGGTATCCATGCGGAGCGCATCGACCGGGCAGGCTTCAACGCAGAGACCGCAGAACACGCAGGTCAGGTGGTCGATATCGAAGCGCTTCACCTTCTTTTCGATACGCGGGTCGTCACTCGCGGTCGCTTCGATATAAATGCAGTGGGCAGGGCAAGCCGCAGCGCACATGCCGCAGGCAACGCAACGGGGCGTTCCATCGGGGCGCAGCATCAGGCGGTGCTTTGCACGGTAAGTGCTACGGACTTCGGGCTGACCTTCCGGATAAGAAATCGTCGGCAGCTCTTCGTAGCGGAAAAGACCGCGGGCGGCGTGCTTGAGCGTCGTCCACAAGCCGCGAATCGCCTCGAAAATGTAGAGGCGTTCCACCCAGTTCATGGGCCTCTGTCTAATAACGCGAGCCATTAGTTACCTCCCATCAGCTTCGCGACCACGGCGGTCACGACGAGGTTCAAGATAGCGATGTTCAAGATGATCTTCCAGCCAAGATGCATCACGTGGTCGTAGCGGAAGCGCGGGAGCGTCCAGCGGACCCAAATCCACACCCAGCAGAAGAACACGCTCTTCACCAGGAGCACGAGCAGGTGGATGAGAGCCGTACCGAGGGCAGCGCCCAGAGTGTTCACGGCGACACCATTAACCACGGTAACCTGCGGGTTGTAAAGCACCCAGGATGCGACACCGGCGCAGACCAGCACGAAAGCGGCAATCCAACCGATCCCCTTGTAAAGCTTGTATTCCTGCAAGATTTCCATCTTGTTGGACTGTGCCGAAGCACGGAGCTTGCGGGAGTAGCGGTAGATCATGTGGAGAAACGCGAGAGCGAAGAAAGCGAGCACCCAGCAGAGGATAGCGAGCGAGCCACCCATGTGAGCCTGGATGGTTTCGGTCGTCACGAACGGGACCGAGTAACCGCCCAAGAAGAGGGTTGCCACCAGAAGGCTGCTGATGCAAATGTGAGAGTATTCACCCATGTAGAACAGGCCGAACTGCATGGCACCATATTCTGTATGGTAACCGGCAACAAGTTCGGGTTCACCTTCGGCAACGTCGAACGGAGCTCGGCCCGTTTCGGCAATCGTCGCAATCAAGAAGCAGAAGAAAGCCACCGGTTGGGCGACAATGCCCCACACGTGGTGTTCCTGCCAGCTCACGATATCGGTGAGGCTGAAAGAACCAGCGAGCACCAGGAGGCCCATCATCGAAAGGCCCTGGCAGACTTCGTAGCTGATCGTCATCGCGGTCGTACGCAGAGAACCGAGGTAGCTGTACTTGGAACGGGAGCTCAAGCCAGCGAGAACGGCACCGTAGGCGGAAAGCGAACTGAAACCGAACAGGAGCAAGATGCCCACTTCGGAATCCACGATCGGGCCCGCGATGCGCACCACCTGGCCACCCCAGTCAAAAACCATCGGGCCAAACCAGGGAATCACGCACGGAGAAAGGAACACGATGGCAAACGGGATTGCCGGAGCCACGTAGTAAAGGAATTTCTTTGCACCCTTCGGAGCAAACATTTCCTTGAAGAACAACTTGGTACCGTCGCACATGTTCTGCACATAGCCGAACAAGCGGACCTTACCGAAATACGGAACCTTGATGTAGGAGCGGTTCGGGCCCTGACGGTCCTGCATGAAACCTGCACCACGGCGTTCCATAGGAATCAACAACAGGATGTAGAGCACAGGCACGAAGCAGAAGCCAAACTTCGCAATCGTGATGAGCCATTCCACCCAGGTTTTGGATTCGATGATATCCATTAGGCGTTACCTCCTTCGAGCAACTTGCCTGTACTCTTGATGGTATCGTAAGAAAGTCCTGCAAGTACGGCCGCATATTCGCCCGCCTTCTTGAAGGCGTCGAATGCGGATTCGAACTTGTTCCCGGCGAGTTCCGAAAGCACGTCGTAGGCGGCGCGGATCTTTTCGTCGGGGCATACCGGGCAAGCGTTCAACTTCTGCAAAATGTTCAGGCTATTCACCATAGTACCCTGGACTTCGCTCCAGTGGCGAATGCCGAAAGCGAGCGACGCCTTTTGGGCGGTAGCATCGTTGAACGGAGTGAACGCGATACGGGTCGGAATCTTCTCGAGGGTAGCCACAGCGGCACCACCTTCACCAAAGATGTCGTTATTCACGGTGACAAGCACCTTGAATTCAGAAGCACGCTTCGTAAGGTCTTCGAGGTTGTTGTCAGGAATGCCAAGCAGCTTGAATGCGGCACGGTTTGCAAGCGGGTCGCCACTCATGGCAATGCCGTCGGGGGCGCCGACCTTCTTGAAGGTCCCGCCGAAAAGTTCGGCGGAGTCGCCCAAGGATTCCTTGAGCATGCGAACCGCAGCAAGATCTTCGACGGTGCAATAGCCACCGGCAACGAGGGCGACCTTGCCCCCGACCTTCTTGACTTCGGCGAGCGCTTCCTGAATCACGTGGAAGCCCATCGCCGGCAAGCGGTTCTTGTCGAAGTTCTGGAACGCGAGGCGGCTCGTGTTAGAAAGCCAGCTGCGGTTCACTTCAGGGTTGCAACGCGGCATCACACGGTAAATGTGACCGTCGGCGTAATCGAGCCAAATGTTTGCGCCGAGAGAATCGTCCATCGAAACCGTCGGCGTGTGGCTGAGCAGCCAAACGCGCTTCTGGAAGCGGAAGTACTTCGCGGTCATGGCGCCCACCGGGCAAACGTCGGTCACGCACAAGTCGTATTCGTGATCGAGCTTTTCACCCGGGAACGTGGTAATGTAGGTATGGTCGGCGCGGCCGGCGAGCTGCAGCTGTTCGGAACCGGCAATGGTACGCATAAAGCGCACGCAACGGTCGCACTGCACGCAGCGTTCTTCGTCGAGCAACACGCGGGGGCCCAAGTCCACGTGCTTACCGCCACGGAGCTGACCCTTCGCATCAATGAACTGGTGTGCGGGATTGCCGTGGTAGTTCTTGCCGTATTCGGGGCGCATGCGGGATTCGTTCTGGCCCGCTTCCATGTAGTTTTCCTGCAGGGTGCATTCACCGGCCTTGTCGCAAATCGGGCAATCGAGCGGGTGGTTCACCAGCATGAATTCCTGGGTGGCCTTGCGGGCGTTCTTCACGCGCGCACTGGATGCCGGCGTGTAGATTTTCATACCCGGCATCACCGGCGTGTAGCAGGCAATCACGAGCATACGACCTCGCGGGCCTTCTTGCTCCACCAGGCACTGGCGGCAGTTACCGGACACCGGCAAATACGGGTGGTAACAGACGTGAGGAGTTTCAATCCCGACAGCCTTCAAAGCTTCGAGCAGGTTTGTATCGCCAGGAACCATCACGGCCTTGTCGTCCACGAAGATTTCCACCTTCGGGCTATTCTCGGTCGGGAGTTTCGGCATGTTGTAGAAGTTACTCATATTATTACCAGAAAATTCCAGGACGATAGTTTTCCTGAACACGCGGCTTGGCGTGGTCGGGGTTCTTTGCGATCAATTCATCGAAGTCGGCGCGGAACTTCGCCGTATAGCTGCCCACCGGGCCACCGAGCGAAATGGAAAGCGGACAAATCGTCACGCCGCCAAATCCACCACTCAGGCTCTGCATGAGTTCCACATCGCCGTCGTGGCCCTTGCCTTCCACAATCTGGTTCAGAATGCGGTGCAGAAGACCCGTACCTTCGCGGCACGGAGTGCACTGGCCGCAAGATTCGTGGCTGTAGAAGTTGCCGAGCACGTTCAGGAGTTCAGCCATGTTGTGCGTATCGTTAATCACGATCATGGCACCCGAACCGAACATCGTCTTCATGGAGGCGAGGCATTCGTAGTCCATCGTAGCTACAGCGCATTCGCCCGCGTTCAACGGAGCGCAAGAGGAACCACCCGGAAGTACCGCCTTCAGGTTTCCGCCCACGACGCCACCGGCGTATTCGTTAATCATCGTCATCATCGGAGTGCCGAGCGGAGCTTCGTACACGCCCGGATTCTTCACGTCGCCCGAGATGCAGAACACCTTGGTACCGCCGGCACGGGGTGTACCCATCTTGGCGTATTCTTCGGGTTCATGCTGGAAAATCCACGGGAGAGACATAATGGTTTCGACGTTGTTCACGCAAGTCGGGCTCTTCCATGCACCGCTCACCGCCGGGAAAGGCGGCTTCAGGCGGGGCTGTCCCTTCTGGCCTTCGAGCGAGTTGATAAGAGCAGTTTCTTCACCGCAAATGTAGGCGCCAGCGCCACGGTGAACAAAGATATCGAAACTGAACTTGGTGCCGCAAATGTTTTCGCCGAGGTAACCGGCGGCGTATGCCTGGTTCAAAGCCTTGTTCAGGCTTTCGATGCAGGGCAAGAATTCGCCACGGCAGTAGATGTAGGCAGCGCGGCTACCGAGAGCCCAGGCTGCAATAATCAGGCCTTCGATCAAGCGGTGCGGATCTTCCATCATCAGGAAGTGATCCTTAAAGGTACCGCCTTCGCCTTCGTCAGCGTTCACCACAATGTACACAGGCTTGCCGGAATTGCGCGGAACAAAGCTCCACTTCATGCCGGTCGGGAAGCCTGCACCGCCACGGCCACGCAGGCCGGAACGCTGCACGTAGTCAATCACTTCGAACTGGCTCATGTTGAACAAGCGATCCGAAATGTTCGCGTAGCCGCCCAGCTTCTTGTAGACTTCAATGTCCTGGGCGCCCTTGCCAAAATTTCCTGTACAAACTTTTACTACTTCAGCCATAATTACTTAGCCTCCTCTACGGGCGCGGGCTTCTGGGTAGTCACCGCTTCCTTGGAAGGTTTTGCCGTACGTTCACCGGAAGTTGCAATCATGCGATACACATCGCCTGCCTTGCCGCTTGCATCTACAAAGGCCTTGTCCTTCACGCCGGGCTCGCCCACGGCGACCCAGTCATTGCCGTTCTTCTTTTCGACGACAATCTTCGTGAATTCGGGAGCGCCCTTCCAGGTGAGGGTGGCGCCGTTTTCGTCGGCTTCGGCCTTCACGTTAAGCACCGGAGAAGGCGGAGCGTAGTCAGCGACCTGCGGCTTGGCCGTAGCACCCGGAGCACCCGGGTGGCCACCGTGGCCCTTCACCACACCGCCGAGCACATCATGCTTCGGCACGTTGTTCGCGTGAGCCTTGCACCAGTCGATAATGCGGTCGATGCTAGCTTCGGTCAGAGTCGTACCGCGCTTCATCTTGAGTTCACCGTCGACCACGTCGGTGGCGAAGTCATCGTTCACCAGCATCATCGGGCCGTTACCGCAGCTGCCCAGGCATTCCACCTGGAGCACGGTAAACATGCCATCGGGAGTGGTTTCGCCACTCTTGACGCCGAGCTTGTTTTCGACATACTTGATGAGCGGCTGGGCACCCTTGATGGCGCAGCTGATGTTGCGGCAGAACTGCAACAGGAACTTGCCCTTGGGAGCGTGGTTGTACATGGTATAGAAAGTGGCAACGCCGAGAGCATGAGCCGGAGCGCAACAGCAAACGTTTGCCGCCCAGCGAATACCTTCGGTCGGAACCCAACCGAACACGCCCTGCACCAGCCAAAGGACTTCAAGGAGAGCGCCCTGGCCCACCGGGTAGCGGCTGAGCAAGTCGGCGCAACGTTCCTTGATTTCGGGAGTGTCAAGCTTTGCGAGCACTTCCTTCGGAGCGGGCTGCGGAACAGGCTTGTTCACGTAGCCAAAAGTCTGACCCGGATCCGGGAGAGCGGGAATCGCTTCGCTCGGACCGTCGAACTTCAAATGGTTATTCGATACAAACTGAACTGCACCTTGAATATGTTGTGTCATCGGTCAAGTTCTCCAGCAATCATGTTGAGGCCAGGCAGAGTTGCCATGGAGTCGGCAAGGGTCAGGCCTTCGACCAGTTCGTTAAATGCGGACACATGGGCAAACGACGGGGAACGCACCTTGATGCGGTACGGGTGGCCGGAACCATCGCTCACGATGGTAAAGCCAAGTTCGCCGTTTGCGCATTCGCTTGCGCAGTAGTATTCGCCTTCAGGCACGCGCACACCTTCGTACACACTCTTGAAGCGGCCGATAAGGGCTTCCATGTCCTGGTAGGCAAGCTTGTGCGCGGGCACGCGGATGCGTGGGTCGACGATGTCGACCGGGCCCGGTTGCAGGCGCTTCAGGGCCTGGCGCACAATCTTCACAGATTCTTCAATTTCGGCAAGGCGCACCTGCAGGCGGTCGTTGGCGTCGCCCTGGGTACCCACCACGACTTCCCAGTCGTAGGTTTCGTAGTCGTAGTAAGGTTCGTCCTTGCGGAGGTCGCTTTCGACACCCGTCGCACGGAGACACGGACCAGTCCAGCCGTAGCTGATAGCGCGTTCGGCAGAAATCTTGCCGACGCCCACGGTACGGTCGAGGAAGATACGGTTACGGTCCAAGCAGGCGTGCAGGTCCTTGAGGGCCTTTTCCACCGACTTGCAAGCTGCGAGCACATCGTCTTCGAAACCGTCGTAGCTGTCGCGGTAGAGGCCACCGATACGGGCAAAGCTGTTCGTGAGGCGTGCGCCCGTGAGCTTTTCCCAAATCAGCATGATTTCTTCACGCGGGTTGAAAGCGTACATGAACGGAGTCGTACCGCCCAAGTCCTGGAAAGCAGCTGCCACACAAATAAAGTGGTCGTTGATACGGGAGAGTTCGTTCACAATCACGCGGAGCACCTTGGTGCGTTCCGGGATTTCGATACCGTACATATTTTCGACAGCGCGGCAGAATGCAATGTTGTTCATCATTGCAGAGCAGTAGTTCAAGCGGTCGGTGTACGGGATCACCTGCTGCCAGGTGCCGCGTTCGACCATCTTTTCGAAGCCGCGGTGCATAAAGCCGATTTCATGGACACCGGCCACGATGGTTTCGCCATCGAGGGCAGCCAGCAGGCGCACGCAGTGGTGAGTCGCCGGATGCGTCGGGCCCACGTTCAGGGCCATCAGGTTCATCTTTTCGCCATTCGGGTCAAGTACGATCATTCTCTGATACTCCCTTCAAGATATTCTTCTTCGACAGGCATGATTTCCTTGGAGCGCTGGATTACCTTGTAGCCCTTGTCTTCCAGGCGCTTTTCCAGTTCCGGAATCAGGAAGTCGGTCGTCGAGAGCCACTGGCGCTTCTGGGCAGGGTAATCCTTGCGGAGCGGATGGCCCACAAATTCAACATGGTTCAAAATGCGACGCAGGTCCGGGTGGCCTTCGAACACGATACCGAACTGGTCGTAGACTTCACGTTCGAGCCAGTTGGCGCTTGCATACAAATCAGTAATCGTCGTCACCTTCAGGTCGGCTTCGCTGACCAGCACCTTAAGACGAACGCGGCGGCCCGGATTCTTCATGCTCTTAAAAGCGTAGCTCACGGCAAAACGCGGACCTTCATGGTTCGGATAAGTCAGGTAGTCGATACCGGCAAGGTCGAGGAGCATGTCGAACTGCATCGACGGATCGTTCTTCAGGAATTCAACCGCATTGTGCAGGTATTCCTTCGGGACCACCACGCAGGCGTCCCACTTGGCCGCATCGTCCTTCTTGCCACCAAACTTGGAGGTGAGGACAGAAACGACCGTTTCTGCAAAAGTCATTTCATTGGCTTCCATCATTACTCCTTCCAGAACTGGGCCTTCTTCACAAGTTCCTGCTCTTTTTCAGTCACGAATTCCTTGAGTTCAGCAGTCTTTTCACGAGCGAATTCGCGGGCTTCCGCCTTCGCCTGTTCGGTCTTCGCCTTGATCATTTCAAGCTGGTCTTTCACGCGTTCGGCGCGCTGTTTCATGTAGGACTCGTCCTTGATCTTCTTCTGGAGGTCAAACATCGCCTCGAAGAACGCTTCCGGACGGGAGGGACATCCGCCGATATAAACATCCACCGGCATGATATGGTCGATACCCGGCACGGTGCAATAGCAGTCATAGAATCCACCAGAACTGGCGCATGCGCCCATGGCGATTACCCAACGGGGTTCAGCCATCTGTTCGTACATGCGCTTGAGGATCGGCGCCTGCTTGTAGGAAATGGTTCCCGCGACCAGCAACACGTCAGACTGACGCGGCGTAAAGCGCACGTATTCAGACCCGATACGGGACAAGTCGTAACGGCCCACTTCGGTACTCATAAATTCGATTGCGCAGCAGGCTGTTCCATAAGGGAACGGCCACAGGGAGTTCGTTCGGCCCCAGTTGACCAGGAAGTCAAGAGAGGTCGTAATGAAATTCGGCTTTTCTGCCTCATTACTCATAGGAGATTACCTCTTTAAATGCGGCGCTAAAGATAGAATTTTAAGAAGTACTCCGCGGGAAACCTACAAAAGGAAAGAGGGCTTTCTAAACGGAGTCGTCCACACCCGCATGGATTTAAATTAGACTAATCTAACAATAGCTTTTTTTGTCAATTCTTATAAAACGAACTTGCATTTGATGTAGCATTTTTGTAATTTTGGGGAGGTTTTGGTATGTTGAGGATGTAATGGAAATTTCTCTGTGGAATGGCACGTATCTTGACTTTAGGTCCAAGCTTCTTGGATCCATTTATAATACAGATGAAATATTCGGCATCATGGCAAGAAACATAACCAACCTTGCCTTCCAAGCAAACATCGGCTACATCCACTGCATTTACTACGTTCCCGTAAGCCAGTTCGCCCCCAACGGACTTTCGGGCGAATTCACCGCCTACCACGACAAGAACAGACTCCCGGCAATTCCCTCGACAACCGATTTTTCGGAAACCATGAGCACCGGCGAGCAAGGGTCCTTCACTTTCCAGGCGCACCCGATTGACGGCCACAGTTTCACCGATTTCGAAAAGCAACTCGTGCAGTTGCTCAGCTGGGACTTCTTCATCATCTCCGGTCGTGCCCACCTGATTGGGAACACCCGCAAGTCTGCCATTTCCGACCCCATGACCGGGGCCTTCAACCAAGCCGGCATATTCATGTTCAGCCAGCAGGTTATCGGCGGGGACCTCCCTAGCTACGCGGCCACGTTCATCAACCTGAAAAATTTCAAGTACGTCAACAAGTCAACCAGCAGCCAGCAGGGCGACCTCGCCCTCAAGATGTACGTCAGCAAAATTTCCCAATTCATCAATGAAAAGGAACTCATCGCACGACTCGGCGGCGACAATTTCTTCGCGCTCATCAAGAAGGAACGCCAAGAAGAGTTCATTTCCAGATTCAGCAACTGCGAAATGACGCTTAGTCAAGGGTCCAAGCCCGTAAACATCCGCATCCAGGCGCGAATGGGGGTCTACCCCGTCGAAAACAATGTCGAAATTCACGACGCCCTGAACAACGCCGCCATGTCCCTACAGGCCGCAAGAGCCATCAAGACTCGCGACATCGTCTACTTTACCAAAGAGATGCTTGTCCGCGCGATGCACCAGAAGGAAATTTCGAACGAATTCCACAACGCCATCCGCAACAAGGAATTTGTGGTATTCTACCAACCCAAGGTCGACTTGCTCACCAAGAAGGTTACGGGAGCGGAAGCGCTAGTCCGTTGGATCCGCCACAAGACGATCGTCCCTCCGATGGACTTCATCCCCATCCTGGAGCGCGAAGGCACCATCTGCGACCTGGACTTCTATGTTTTCGAGACGGCCTGCGCCGACATTCGCCAGTGGCTTGACGTCGGCATCGAACCGCACCGCATTTCGACCAATTTTTCGAAGCTCCATTTGCGCAATCCCGAACTCGCCGACAACGTCCTGAGCATCATTCGCAAGCACAACGTGCCAAGTAAATATGTCGAAGTGGAACTGACCGAATCGGCCGATTTCGATGATAACGCAGCCATGATGAAATTCGTGAACACGATGGCCGAGAACGGAATCGCCGTATCCATCGACGACTTCGGTACCGGCTACTCCACACTGAACGTGCTCAAGGACTTCAACATCACCACCATCAAGCTCGACAAGTCGCTCCTGGACCATGTGGGCGCCCCCAATTCCAAGGACGATGTCATTATCCGCAATGTGGTAAAGATGGCGAACGAGCTCAACAAGGAAATCATCGCCGAAGGCGTCGAATCCGAGACGCAGGCCGAATTCCTCAAGAACATCCAGTGCAACAATGTACAGGGTTTCCTTTTCGACAAGCCACTTGTCCACGACAACTTCCAGAAGCGCCTGACCGGGGAATACACTTATTAGTTCAGAATTCAGAGTTTAGAGTTCGGAGTTGCGATATCAACAAACAAGGCCCTGATTTCAAAGTTAAATGTTTCCCAAAATAATTCTGAATTCTGAAATCTGAAGTCCGAATTATACCTCTTTTTCTATATTCATCCTTAATGAAGAAGCTTGTTCACGACAGAAAAGTTTGCCTCGCCTGTGCAGGGTGCGTGGGGCTTTGCCCCAAGATGGCGCTCGACATGCACGGGCTTGACTTGCAGATAGACCCCGAAAAATGCATCAAGTGCAGCATTTGCGTCAAGGCATGCCCGGTCGGGGCGCTTATGCTGACGGAGGTCATCGATGCTTGATCCTAATTACGACGTCGTGGTCATCGGTGCGGGGCCTGGCGGCTCCGTCGCAGCACGCAACCTGGCCCGGGCCGGGCACAAGGTGCTGCTCCTCGAAAAACGGGAACGCATCGGTTTCCCGGTACGCTGCGGCGAGGCGAGCACCACGCTTGCGGACCTACAGACTTACGGTCCGATCGACGAAAGCTGCATCGAAAGCATTATCAACGGCCTTTACATTTACGGCCCTAATGGCGTGAACATCGAAGTTCCGAAGCCAAGCACGGGCATCATGCTGAACCGCGAAATTTTCGACCCGTGGCTCGCAAAACTCGCTGCCGACGACGGGGCCCAGGTTGAAACTTGCGCCCGCGCCGAATTTGTAGGCGAAGTCGAGGGCGACAGACGAATGGTCCGCGTCGTTCTCGGAAAAGGCAACGGCGACGGGAGCGTCACCGAGACCGGTACGCAGGAAATCTTTGCGAAGATGGTCATCGCCGCCGACGGCGTCGAAAGCCGCATCGGCCGCATGGTCGGGCTCAACTGCGTGCAGAATCCGCGCGAGACCTGCACCGGCGTCGACATCCAGGTGCAAGGACTCTTGACCAAACCCGACTACCTCACCTTCTGGCAAGGTCACGACTTTATCAACGACGGATACATCTGGAGTTTCCCGAAGCAGAAATCGAACGTGACAAATTTCGGTGCCGGATTCCTCGCCGCAGGAAAGCACAGCGGAAACATCCTCGAAGTCACCATGGAGTGGCTAGAAAAGCTTTTCCCCGGAGCAAAAATCAACCATACCGTCGGTGGAATGGTGCCGGTTTCCAGCACCCTTAAGGATTACACTTTAGACCGCTTCGCCCTGGTGGGCGACGCCGCCCACCACACCAACCCGCTCACGGGTGGTGGCATCGCTGCCGCGATGCGGGCGGGCCGATTCTGCGCGGAATACGTCGACCAAGGCCTCAAGGCAACCTCCGGCGAAGCCGCTAGCCTCAGCCACAATTTCCTGAAGCAGTACGAAAAACGCTGCTACGGCTACTTCGGCAAGATGCACGACTTCGAATACAAGTTCCGTAGGTTCCTGCTCGCTCTGAACCGCGAAGACCAGGTCGGACTTTACAAGGTGCTGCAAGGATTCGCCTTGAGCGGATACAAGAAGAGCGCCTTCTTGAAGACGCCCGTGCAAACGACAAAGTATCTCTATAAATTCTGGAAGTTCAAGTAGAAATTCTACTCTGGATCCCGTCACCACTCCGTGGTTCCAGGATGACAGTTTCAGGGAACGTCACCCCGCACAAACGCCTCGGGGATTGTCATTCTGGAGCGTAGCGACGGAATCTAGGGCGACAGTTTCAAGGAACGTCACCCCGCACAAACGCCTCGGAGATTGTCATTCTGGAGCGCGCGACGGAATCCAGGGGACAGTTTCAGGGAACGTCACCCCGCGCAAACGCCTCGAGGATTGTCATTCTGGAGCGCAGCGACGGAATCCAGGGCGACGAAATTTAAATACGCCACAACTACCTGTTGTTCAGGTAGTCCAGCACTTTCTGCGTAAGGTCGTTTTCCTTTTTCCAGAACACCACGGCGCCGGTTGCACGGTCGACCACCATGTCGTAACCTTCCTGCAAGGCGATTTCGTTGATAGCCTTGCGAATCAGCTGAATAATCGGGGCGCTCACCTTCTCGTTTTCAGAAATCAGTTCACCCTTACGGCCGTACACGCGGTCGATAAAGGTCTTGAGTTCCAGGTCCTTCTTATTGTACTCGGCTTCGAGCTCGTTCTTCTTTTCGTCGCTGAGCATGAGCACCTGCTTGTCGAGCTTTTCCTTGATAGCGGCAAGTTCCTTCTGCAGCAAGTTGCCCTGCTGTTCCCACTTGGCCACCTGGCGGTCGTACTCTTCCTGGGCTTTCTTGGTGCCCTTGTAACCGTCAAAGATCAGCTTGGAATCCACATGCGCAATACGCAGCCCGTCTTCGGCAAACGAGACGGTCGCAAACGCAAGCACCAGAACCATCAGCAGACGTTTAAGCATAAAGCCTCCTTAGAATCCCTGGCCGATCACGAAGTTGAACTGCATGTCACCCACTTCGGTACGCTGCGTACCGCTATAGGTTTCACCCACATCCAAGGGCCAGGCAAAGTCGAAGCCGATAATACCGAGCATCGGTACAATCACGCGGAAACCGAAACCGATATCCTTCTTGAGGCTCGTCGGATCCCATTCGCTGAGCGGACTCCTGCTCGGCTTCGGAACCTTGGTACGCGGGTTGTAGCGTTCACCGAACACGTTACCGGCGTCAAAGAAGAACGGCAACAGGTAGAATGTCTGCGGCACAAGACCGAGCTGGAGTTCAACACCCGTATACTGGTAGCTGCGGCCCAAGCGGCGGTACCCGATAGAACCCGAGCTGTAGCCACGCATCATGCCCTCGTAGCCCATCACGCCACCCATGGTGTAGAGCGTGCGGTACTGCAACTGGTCGCCAAAGATTACACCGTACTGGTTGGTCAGCGCAACCGTCAGGCGGTCGCGGAACAGCGGGAACCACCACTTGATCGTAAGTTCGGTCTTCACGAAACTGAAGTCACTGAAGATGGCGTCATCGGCCCACTGGATATCGAGCACGTAGCGAGATCCGTCGGTCGGGAACTGCGGCAGGTTCTTGTCGTCGCGGAGCAGGCGGAAGTTCAAGGCAGATTCCACACCGGTATAGACAACGTAACTGTCATCGATGTTCGGGCCCTGCTTGTTCATGAGCCAGCTGTAACCAATCTGTCCGTAGAAGTAGTCATCGGGCCACTTGAGGCGCTTACCCAGGTAGACGCTGCCGCCGTAACGGGTAATATCGGGGTCGTCGTACTTGGACATGTTCCACCAGGAGTAGCTGAGGCTCGTACCCAAGGTAATCGGCTTGTCGAGGAACCACGGTTCCTGGAAACTCACGGAAGCACTCTTCTTGTCGGCACCGTATTCCACGCTGAACGATGCGGCCTGGCCGTCACCCATACAGCAGTTCGGGATAGACACGCTCGCCGTACCCACGATACCGTCGCTTTCGCTGTAAGACACGCCCAAGCTGAACTGTCCGGTACCCGCTTCCTTTTCCTGCACGGTAAAGTCGAGGTCCACATCCTGCTCGCCCACTACCTTGATGTCGGGGACGACCATGTCAAAGTAGTTCAGCTGCATAATTTCACGGAAACTACGTTCCAGCAAGGACTGGCGATAAGTATCGCCCGGATACAGACGGACTTCGCGGCGGATGACCTTCTCGTTCGTCTTGGTATTGCCGTGGATATGCACCTTGTGGATCTGAGCCGGGAGACCTTCGGTCATCTTGTAGGACAGGTTCACAATCGAATCGTTCTCGAACGTACGGGTTTCCTCGTACTGGGCGAACAGGTAGCCGTCTTCGCGGTAGGCATCCAGAAGCGCCTTGCGGGAGGCATCGTACTTATACTGGTCAAAGACTTCACCGCTGTCAAGACGGAAGGCGTAGGCAAGCATCTTGTCGTTCAGCACTTCGTTACCCGAGAAATGCAGACTGCCCATGTAGTACTTGCGGCCTTCGATCATGTGGATATGGACCAGAATGGCACTCGAGGTCTTGATATTGTCGTACTTGTTCAAGGCCGGGAACATATCCTCGATCATGTAACGGACCAGGAGCTTTTCCTGGTAAGTCGAGCGTTTCTTGATCTTGCGGAGCGAATCAATCTTCGGATTCTTCCACTTGCGTCCGTCCACGATATCCAGCCATTCCTTGCGGGCACTTTCGTAGCGGATCAGGTCGTTCAGCATGTTCCAGGCGTCCTCTTCGGTCTTGACCGTCACCTTAGGTCTAGACACCCAGGGCATTTCGCCGACTTCGCGATGCTTGCGGAAGAAGTGGGTTACCTGCATGGTCGGCTTGCCTGCCATCTTGTAGAGGGGCGTTGCAGAATCACCCAGGGCAAGGTTCAACTGTTTGTAGAGGACTTCCAGATTTTCGCCGAGCGGAACCATCCGGCCCAGATAGAACAGGCAAGTGGAGTCAGGCAGGTATTCGGCGCTGTATTCAGTCAGTTCCGCATCCAGGTAACCAAAATGACGGATGGCGTTCAACACCGTATCGCGGTCCGCCTCGAAAATGTTTTCCTTGAACTCGCCACCGCCCCACCACTGGTCGAGCTTCGTGACCATGTGTTCCATGATATCTTCGGCGGGCACGTTGTCGTTCCCCTGGATATCGAACTGGCGCACCTTGACCTTTTCGCCCTCGCGGACAATGAAGGTCACTAAATTCTTGTTTTCGTCAACCGGAGTTTCACGGTAGCCCACTTCGGCGAGCAAATAGCCCTCGGAGCGGTAGTACTCCAAAATGGCCTGACGGTCGCGTTCCAGCTGGCTCTTGCTGTAGACCTGCCCCGGAATCAAGCGGGTCTTCAGCTTCAGGTCTTCTTCCGAGACCTCGTCCGGACCTTCGAAAACGGCCGTATCGAGCGCGGGAAGCTCCTTAATCTTGAAAATGAGGTCGACATCGGTGCCGTCACCCACGTAATCAATCCAGGCAGTCACGTCGTCAAAAAGCCCGGACTTGTACAAGGAAGCCACCGAAGACTGAACCTTTTCGGTAAGGGCCGTCGGTGAATAGCTCTGTCCATCGCGAATACCGATGCGGCTGAGCACCGCACGATCGTCCATGTGGACAGTCCCTTCGACCTTGACCTTATGAATCTTATTTTCGACCATATAGCTCTCGGACATTTCGGACATGTCCAAAAGCTGGGCCTGAGCAAGCCCTACAAACACAGCAAATAAAAACAGCCAGCGAAAGCGCAGAATAAACCTACCTATAAACAAAATTCGGGACAAAAATACAAAAGTTAAGGGCGCAAGACCTGCACCCCGAACGAATTTTACGATAATTTATGAGAATAAGCGCCCGATTTCATCACAAAATCTTGCGAAGGCCATCCACGTTGTGTAACTTGATGAGGCCTCGTCTGATTTCGACAAGTCCCTTATCTGCAAATTCGCGGAGCATACGGGCCACCACCTCGCGGGCTGAATTCACGTCGCGGGCGATTTCTTCCTGTGTTTTCCGGATTTCGTCGGAGCCGCTCCTTTCAAAATGCGACACCAAATAAGAGGCAAGCCGCTGGTCAAAGCGCTTGAACAGCATCAGCTGAATTGCACGAACCGCCTGCGAAAACCGTTCCGTTTCACTTTCGAAGACAAAGGCGCGCACATGCACGTTCGATTCCATCAGGCGCGCACAGACCATCGCCGGAACCACCAACAGGGAAGTATCCCTTTCGGCCACCACCGCCGTATCAAAGGTCAACTGCCGAATCACGCACGAAGCCGTAGACACGCAGACTTCATCTTTGCGGGCATGGTACAACGAAACCTCGCGGCCGTCGTCCGAGGTCATGCTCACGCGGATTTCACCTTCGAGAATAAAGACGATTCCGAGACATTCGGAGCTGTTGCTGCTCACGAGCTGCCCCTTGCCGAAGCGCCTGACGACAGCACGTTCGGACACTACCGCCTGTTCTTCGGCCGAAAGTTTCGGCCAGAACGGGAGTCTGGGAACAATCAAACGAACCGGAGCTGCTTTCATAAAAAAACGCCTCTTTTGCAATATACAAAAAAGGCGCCCAAGGAGTAAATGTATTAGCCAATCATTTCTACAATCTGAGCCTTCGGGCGGACACCGACTGCAGAATTCGTCACCTTGCCGTCCTTTACGACCACAAGCGTCGGGATGCTCATGACATTGAACGAGGCTGCCAATTCGCCTTCATCGTCCACGTTCACCTTGCAGACCTTGATCTTGTCGCCGTATTCCTCAGCTATCTCCGAGATCACGGGCGAAAGCATCCGGCAAGGGCCGCACCAAGGAGCCCAGAAATCGATCAGGACCGGCTTGTCGAAGTGGAGCACTTCTTGTTCGAAGTTGTTTTTGGAGATATTCATTTCAGACATGTTTTACCTCTCTTTTTTCTTGTTTACAGGTATATTTTAGATAATGAGAGGCCAAAAGTCTGTGACCAAGTCACACTAGGGAAAAAAACTCTGTCAAAAGCACCAGGAACCGGGGTTATTTCCACACTTCGTTTCTATTGTAGGAGCCGCTTTTCAGCTGAATGTGCAGATGTTCATTTACCATACCGACGTCTTCGTGGAGGACGAAGTATCGGGGACCAAGATCTTCCGTGATTGCCTTTGCAAGGGTCTTTCTAATCTTAACGTCTTCTACATCCTTGATTCGGATGTCTACGGCAGCGCAGGCATAACGGGCAGATCGTTCGCCGTGCTTGTCGGAATCATTTCCGCTAGTGATTACCGGGCGATAATTATCGTCCTTGAAGACCTCGTGATAGGTGGCTACCACTATGTTTATGGCGGAGTCCAGTTCGGGGCGTAGGCAGTCAATATTTACGGCAGCAGTCTTCAATATAGTGAGGCTGAGGACCTCATCGTGATAGTTCTGTTGTTCCGCATTGCGCTTGATAACTGTCCTAGGAGCATCGCGTTCAATCTTTTTAGCAGGCTTTTTTTCGCATCCGTTTTCAAATTCACCGAATAGTCCATCCAAGAATTGGACAATTTTATCAAAAATGCCTTGAGCTCCACCGTGTTCATCAATGGTGGACGAAAGTTCCTCAACGGCATTTGCCGTTTTTGATTTTGCAGAGTCCAGCGCTTCCGCAGCCGCCCTACCAACAGCCTCTTCCAGCTGTTCCTGGGTGTCGTCACTGAGCCCGCAGCCCGAAAGCAGCAGAATGACAAAAATAAACGCCAGAAGACTTTTCGTGCGGAAAACCATACTCATCAATATATATATCGTTCATTTTGATGCGGTTGTCAAAATCTTTTGGGCATTTTCCCAAGAAATTTTAGACCAGTCCTTGCCTGAGATTCGCCTTGTCTGGTCTATTCGGCTACGCAGATGACGCGGGAGCGAACTTTTCAGGTGACGCCCTGGAATAGGGGTGTCTGTACCGAACAGGATGCGATCAGTAAAGCCATTTTGTCGTGCAGCGATTATAAGCTGCTGAAAATGACTATGTGGCATAAACGACGTATCTACAAACGTATTCGGACAATAACGCAACATATCAATAGCTTGCAAAATTGGTCTTCCATGGGCGAGAACAACACGGACATTTGGGAACTTCATGCAGATTCCCCTATACATTCCAGTCTCACAGTTCTCGAATTCACCGGTATGGAGTTTCACAAACAGGCCCCGTTCCTGAGCTATTTTGAACACCCGTTGCAGTTCCCGACCATTCGGCAACCATTTCTCCGACACACCGTGAATTTTCAACCCGCGAATTTTACCACCAGTATCATTCATATATAACGAAAGATTCGACGAATGTTTCAGCATATCGTGCGTCACCCACAAGATTGGCTTGGCACGACCTTCCGAAAGTTCATGCATCGCAACACGTTCTTCTAGCAAAAAGTCGGGGTCATCTGAAACAACAGTACTTGTACTAGAATAAGCAAAATGCGTGATGCCCGCAAGTCGCAAGGTACGCAGTATTCGTGGCGGCGTGTAATAGTCGTCAAAATATTGCCCTATGTGAACATGGAAATCGAAAAGCATATTCCAAAACAATGCTTACGTTAATAATGCATCATATTAGGAGGATCTTCTTTGGGGGGAGGAACTTGAGGCTGATTTTGCTGTTCAAGTTTATCAACTCTTTCTTTCAATTTCTTTATTTCGGCTTCAAGTTCCTTTACCTTGTATTCAACACTCATCTTTTACTCCTGTTAATTAGTGCTGTTTTTTCATTTTCGCTTTGGCTTCTACAACAAGTTTGCGATTCAAGTGAGCCGCCTTGCAGAAATGCGGAGCAACCTTCAGATAATCACCGCCGCTTTCGTTGAAATTACGAACAAGACATGGAGCACAGAATTGTCGGTCTTCGCAATCGTAACATTGCGGAATAGCAGACTTAGTAAGGTTACGAAGTTTGTTAAGCTGCGGAGATTTTTCCCAAATATCCTTAATGGGCTGTTCTCGCACATTACCGCAAGCCATTCCCTGCCAACCGCTACATGGATACACAATGCCGTCACTTGCAATACAGAGGTTATCCATGCCTACACCACAGAAAGGTCGCTTACCCCATTCCTCGCGAGAAACGGACGGCACCGGAGTATCAGTAAAGTCAAGATAATCTTTATCAAACTGAATAATATCCTTGAGCAATTCTTCAGTTTGTTCCATAGTCAAGCGCTCGGCAAGATTGTCCGTGGTAAAATCGTATCGAGCCATCATTACAAAGTCAGTTTGAGCCTTGCAATTTCGTTCGTAAGCATATTTCAACACATCTTTATAAGTGTGATAATTCGTCTTCATCACAGGGCAACTGATTTGCACGGGTATGTTCGCCGCAATCAAGGAGTCAATAGCGGACTTGGTCTTTTCGCAGGAGCCTTTGAGTTGTGTGACATGGTCATGTTCTTCAGGAATAACGCTGTAAAGCGATGTTTGCACATAACTCGGATTAACTTCCTTAAGCACCTCAATCATATGTGGCGTAATTAAAGTGATGTTTGACAACACATAGAAACTGAAATCAAGTTCACGAGCCTTACGTAAGATTTTTTCTGCATCGGGATGCGTGAAAAATTCACCACCTGATAACGTAAGGCCCATAACGCCTAAATCGTGCAACTGATTGAGAACACTTTCGATAACTTCGTATGGTAACACGATATTCTTTAGTTCATGCGGAATGTAACAGTGAATGCAGCGTTCATTACAACGATTCGTTGTTTCAATTTGGCAACTGTGAATTTGCGGATGTTCGCGATACCAGTCT
This sequence comes from Fibrobacter sp. UWH4, assembly GCF_900142475.1. Lineage (NCBI taxonomy): Bacteria > Pseudomonadati > Fibrobacterota > Fibrobacteria > Fibrobacterales > Fibrobacteraceae > Fibrobacter > Fibrobacter sp. UWH4. The sequence continues at coordinate 191,819 of NZ_FRAY01000001.1, read as the reverse complement.
CCTAAAAGTTCTTGCGTATCGATATAGAGTTTTTCGTCATCAGGATTTTGTTGAGAGTTGTAGGTGAATAATGTTTTCGGATTTTCAGCATAACTAAAGAAAGTATCCTTAGCAGCACATTCTTCGGCTGTTTCTGCGGAGACTAAGTAGCGGTCAGCAACTAGGGAATCTAAAAAATCCTTCATGTCATCTTGAATGTCTTCGGGAGCCACATCTTCGAAGTATTCGCATGCTTTTGCCGAAAGTTCCTGCAAGCTATGCGGTTCACGAGAAATCACAGAAAGGAAAGCTCTTCCTTCTTGCGTGTAGGTGCGGTCATGCTTGGTTAATTGGCTCTTGATATAGCCATAGTCGCCGATAGAACGAATAAAGGTGTCACGAGATTGACGGTAAAACATTAGACCTCCTTTAATTCATCAGCTTTTTTTTAGTAATTCTTGTCTAGTTTGCTTAAATAAATCAGATAATTTTATTAGGTATTGAGTATCTAATGAGATCCTTTTTGACTCTAAGCCTAAATGGAAATCGTACCATGCTTTATATTCAGTGAAAAATTTTACAAGCAACGTATGAATTTCTAGTTTTTGCTTAACGAACTCATATAATTTGAGCGGACTTAGAGCATCAGAGTCTTCCAAGCCCATTTTCTTTGTCAAAATTATCAAAAATTGATTCTGATACCATTCTAAAGTGAAGTACATGATGAATCTCCTATGATAGTTTGACGCTGTTCTTCAGCCATTTTGCTGCTTCTGGAAAGATTTTCAAGAGCGGTCAGAACGTTTTCATTTGTTGAATTGTAAGGAAAAGAATTGGATACATTCTCCACTTCGATCATTACAGATTCAATACTGATGTTATCCACCTTTCGATCTGCTAAAATTTTAAGAATTTCCGACTTTCTGGCATCCATAATGTTCCTTTATCTCTTTTTGTAACTTCTTTTGTAATGAAGATTTTCTTATTCATTGTAATCTTCTCGGTTTTAAGAAAATTTGGCAAAAAGGTATTCCCTAGAGCAGGGCGGCAAGCCTCGTTCTAGGAAATAATAATTGCGCTTAGTATGTTGTTTCGCAATTCTGGCATTCTCCGCCATGAGTGCCTGCATTGTAAGTCGGGCAGCCAGCAGCGAAGCTTCCGGTCGGGTTGTTCTTTGCGATAAGACGGGGCTTCTTGTAGGCCATCTTCTTTGTTGTCTTCATAATATACCTCATGAGTGTATATCCCGCAGGTTGTTGCACACTATGCCGCGCGGGTTTCGGCATAGTGCGTTTTGCGTTTGCAAAAGCTCATTTTTTTCATTGAACAAATCGCAGGTACAGCGACGCATTTCTCCTTCAATGAAATTTCCGGAGTTTTTTCTTGCTCTGCAAGGATTCGTGCCGATTTTGTATAGATACAAGAAAAGGCGCAGATCGTTGCATTTACCTAAACGGGGCTCTCGACTGCCTCTAAGCGATAAACACAAACGACCCACGCCCCAAAAGGGCTGTTGCCCTTGGCCATACGACCAAAGACCGACTGTAAAGTCGGTACAGCAAACTGAAGTACGCCAAAAGAGGCATACCTGCGTGAGCGTTCGCCTTGTCCTCGCTTAGTGAAATGGTCGAGATTTCGTTTAGAGGGCAAGAGGAAAACTCTTTTTCACTTCAAAACTAATATAAAATTGAGCGAAATGTACAAAAATTTTAAAGAAATCGCATTTTTTTGTAACAAAGTTCCCAAAACGTCTTTAAATAAAGGGTTTGCATATTCCAAATTGGAGTAAATTTTATAAATCGAACAATCAAGGAATACTTGACAGTTCAACAGGATGGGATAAGAAACATTTTTCTTTAATTGACGAAAATTAGATAAAGGCGCAACTTGTAAGGAATATTTACAAGTTGCCCAACTTGATTACATACGGCGCCGGCACCGATATCACAGCCTACGGTCAAATCCGCCATTCTGTTTCCATTTTTCGTGTATTTTACTAAAACAATAACAAAAGTTTACTTTGCAACATCAAAATTTTATCTAATTTTAGAGGTATGAAAAATGTTTCCACAATTAGTGTATTTATGTACTTTGATTACCGGGATTATATCCGGGCCGTTGTGGAGGCATTGCAATCCAGAGGGCAGTCCATCCGTTCCATTCAAGAAAGCGCCGGAGTCTCGGGTTCCGCCTTTTTCAACCGCATTCTGGACGGATCCCGCCCGCTTTCTACCGCAAACGCAAAGACACTCGCCAAAGCCTGGGGGCTTTCCGACGAAGAAACCGAATACTTTCTGACGCTAGTCCGCTTCGGCAACGAAAAAAACGTGGACGAGCGCGAAAACCTGCTCAAGAAACTCCTCGCCGTACGCGCCAACAAGCAGGAATACGAACTCCAGGATTCCGCCCTCAAGTTCTTTTCGAAGTGGTACTACCCCGTTTTGCGCGACCTGTTGCCGCTCCTCCCCGCAAACACCCCCGCCGAGAAAATCGGCCGGATGTTCACGCCCGCGCTCCGCGCCCCGCAAGTGCAAAGCGGAATCAAGTACCTAAAGGAAGCCGGATTCGTTTCCTTGAACGATAACGGAACCTACCATGTCGAGCAACCCATTATTTCGACGCCGCCCCGCGTGCGCTCCACCATTCTGCGCAAATACCATTTAAAGAACCTCGAAGTCAACAGCGAAATTTACGACCTGTTTTCAAGCGACGACCGCAGCATCACCAGCGTAACCTGCAGCCTTTCCAAGGAAAGTTTCGAAAAGGTTCGCGAAGAAATCGCCAAGCTTCGCGAAAAGATTTTGGCCATGTCCCGCGAAGAAAAGAACCCCGACCGCGTCTGTCATATCGGATTCCAGCTCGTGAATCGCGCCAAGGTGAAGGAGGGCAAATAATGAAGGTTATTCTCGCCCTTTCGCTTTTCGCAGCCAGTCTCGGCATCGCATTCACCGCCTGCAGCACAAGTGAAAATTCTGTCGCAAACGGTACAGGCAGCAACGCCGGCGAAACCGAAATTGCCGGCATCGTTACAGCCACCAATCACGGAATGCCCCTCAAAAACGCCGTCGCCCGTGTATGGATTTTAAACGAGGATTCCATGCATGTCGCCTACGAAGACTCCCTTGACGACAACGGCATTCTCAAGATTAACTCCGCCGCCTTGAGCGAAAAGAAGGCCCCCGTCCAGCTGCTCGAAATGCGCTCCGGCGACTCGCTCTCCATTATGCGCTGGGTTGACTTCGAACGCAGTCCGGAGCAGAATCTCGCCATTACCCAAAGCGAAAGCCTGAAAGGCATTATCACCAGTAACGGTACCGCCGTCGAAAACGCAACCGTAAGCATTCTAGACCAAACCGTCACCACGGACGCACAAGGATACTTTGAATTCAGCGGCTTGCCTGCAGGCGTGCACTACGCCTTCGTTGAAGGGTATTTCGGCAAATTCTCTTACCAGATGGAAACCGGCCTAAGCGATGGCGCCACGACAAATCACATCAACATTGCCGACAGCATTTTCACCGTTGTCGAAGACTTTGAAAATTGGAAACACAGGCAGACCTTTATCGGCAAGAGTTTTGGACAAGGCTGGTGGTTTATTTGCACCGACTCCCTGCAAGGCGGGAACAGCCGCGTCGCCGAAGGCATCGATAGCGACAAGATTCTCGTTACCGGCGACAGCGCCAAGAGCGGAAGCAGCCTGCACCTGATTTTCAATATCGATCAAGAAACTAAAGGCCATTACGGCGTCGCAGGATTTTCCATCGGCGACGACTTTGACGAAGACGAGATGTTCGCTTTCTACGACTTACGCAGCGCCACCGCCATTTCGTTCGACGCCAAGGGCAGCGGAAAGATTTCGCTGCAAATCACCAAGCGCGGCAACGACGGCAAACGAGACTTTCACCAGACAGCCTTCGTGACGCTCGGCGACGAATGGGAACACTTCACTTTTACCGCCGACGATTTCGACACGGAACTTATCGCCGTCAACACCATCAACATCTTGGTGACCGAGGACGCAGAGATTTTCTTGGACAACATTCGCTTTGACGGCATTTCGCCGAGCATGTGGCCAAGCCTCGGAATGCGATTCTAGAATTTTCACATATAGGAGTGTGCTTTATGAAAAAGACAAATATAGGCATAGTAGCCTTGTGCGCTCTCGCTTTTGCAAGCAGCGCGTTCGCCACCATTCAACCCACGCGCGTCGGCCCCGTTAGCCAATACGGAGCTTTGCAAAGCGGCAAGAACTCCGCTGGCGAAGGCCGCATTTACGGCAGCGTGCAAGGCGTCAAGGACGGCGCCGAAGTCCAGGTTCGCGGAATGAGCCTCACTTGGAGTCAGTACTGGCCGTACGGCAGCAGCTTTTACGGAAGTTCCTTTATTGATACTCTGGTCGGCTCCTGGAACGTTGAACTCGTCCGCTCTGCCATGGGCGTCGTGCCGCCTTGGGGACACGGAAGCTACATGACCCGCCCCGAATATTTCGAATCGCAAATGGACACCGTGGTTCAAGCCGCTATTCAAAACGATGTTTACGTCTTGATCGACTGGCACAGCGAAGGCGGTTACTACAACTGCATCCATAAGGGAACAAAGCCAAAGTACGAATTTAACGACAACAAGACCTGCTTTACCGCAAACGATGCCGCCGCCTTCTTCGGACGCATGGCCGAACGCTACGGCAAGTATCCGCATGTCATTTTCGAAATCTACAACGAACCCGTGAGCGAATCCTGGGCAGACCTGAAAGCATACGCCGACACGGTCATCAGCGCGATTCGCAAACATTCAAAGAACCTGGTAATCGTCGGAACCCCGATGTGGTCTTCTATGGCAGGCGATGCCGTAGCCGCCCCCGTACAAGACGATAACGTCGCCTACACTTACCATTTCTACGCCAACCTGCATCAGACTTCTAGCCACTTGTCCAGTTCCAACAAGGCGATGGAAGCCGGCCTTAGCGTATTCGTAACGGAATGGGGCGGTATCGATGAAATCTTCACCAAGGAAGCCCACAAGACCGAACTTGAAAAATTCCTCGCATGGACCAAGGAAAAGAAAATTTCTTGTGCAAAATGGGATGTCGAAAAGCCTTTCCTCGAAAACAACGATGTCGACAATTATATCAAAGAAAACATTTTGCCTGCAAAAACCACCTACCAGAAAAACCTGAACTGGGAAACCGAAATCAACGACAAGTTGCCCAACTTGATTACATACGGCGCCGGCACCGATATTCCGGGCAAGTGGAGCAGCACCAGCGACATTGACGACTACGGCGACGAACAGGGCGACAAGGGTAATTCCACCTTTACCGACAACTCTACCGAAACTACCGTAAAAATGGACAACATGAAGCTTGACACCGTCGGTACCGGTTTCGATTACGCTCCGTACATCCGCGCAGAATACGCGTTCGACGGCGCACCCGATTTGTCCAAGTGCAAAATGGTTAGCTACCGCTACAAAGGAGCAAACCACCAGTTTATCCTCTACTACGATTGGAACGCCAGTATCGATGTCTTTGGCGAAGGCGCCTGGGACTACCCCTTTGTCGAAATGCCGTATGCACCGGAATGGGAAACGGTCTACGTGGATTTAGGCTGGATGATGAGCAACGGCTGGCAGGCAGCACTCCCGCTAACCCCGGTTCTTTCGGCGGCGACCGCGTTCCGCTTTAATGTAACAAACGACTTTTTCGACACCTCGCTTTGGATCGAAAACATCAAGTGCATCGAAAGCGTCGAAGGTTACACGCCTGTAAAAATCCCCACAAACACAAATGCCGTCCAGACGCAGATTGCAAAGGCGAATTACCGCATAAACACCAACGGATTGAACATTGTCGCCACCGGCATCAAGAACGGCACGCACTACTCGCTTTCGAACATCCTCGGACAAACGCTGCGTTCCGGCACCGCAAACGCAAGCAGCATTAAGCTAAGCGCACCGCAGGCAGGCCGCTACATTCTCCGCATCGGCAATTCCGTCCACCCGATTTCAATCAAGTAAGCAAAAGCCTTTCCCCGAAACAAAAGGGAGCAAAAGTGCCTCGGCATCCGCCGAGGCATCTTTATTTGGTTAATCGATAATTTGAATTCCTTCGAATACGATTTCATCTATTTCTAGACGGGTACCGTTATAGATGAAGATGCTGAATATGCCGATTTCGTTTGAGATTTCACCCCAAGCGACCTGGTAATTTCTGTCGTCCAAAAGCTCATCACCGGGCCGAAGAACCAATTCCGTCCATTCGTCGTTCGCCGTCCCCATCCACAACGCCTTGTTATAGTTGTTGTTTTCAAGCTGACGGTAATGTTCCAGCGCAACAGCAAAATCGCAGTCACCGCGGACTTTCAAGCGAACGGCAGAAAGCGCACTCAAATCGTAGTAACCGGAATCAAGCCCAAGATGCGTTCCGAGCATGACATAGCCCGTATCTTGAATGACATACTTTAACGAGAGATACTTCCCGCCGGCACCGTCATCTACAAGCGCACTCACAAAGCCGCTTGCACTATCGGGGCTTTCGAAAACAGCACCCTTGTGCGGCATGTAGTACCAGCCGAAGTTCTTGTAAATCTTCGCCAAGTTGTTCAGGCTGTCGCCATCGTCAAAATCTTCGAAGACGTATTCGCGGGTCATTTCCTGGAATCGCACGAGCGTATCGACGGAAGTCCCCGCGTCAAGCGAAACAGCGGCAACGGGCTGATCATCCGCAAGAATCGTATATAGGCCCGCAGGAACATGCGAGAAGATAAACTCGCTTCCATCATTTTTTGCCCAATAGGGAGTCGCATCAAGCATCACGACACTGCGCGAAACTATAGAATCAGAGGCCGCAGCCCCAGTACGCACCGTAAGCGATACGGACGGCAGGAGTTCAATTTCGTCTGCCGTGGAATCTACCGCATCGAGTTTCGTCCACACCATGAGCGAGGAGTCCTCGCCCGCAATTCCCTCAACATAGCACCTTGCGTTCTGACACTGGTCAGTTTCAGTCTCGAACTGCACCATTCCAGAATCATCCGCTGTTGCAGTTTCCAGCGCTGAAACATGGGACGGGAGGAATTGCGACTGGTCCTGGATATTCACATCTTCGGACGGGCTTTCCGCAGGAGTGAAACCAGCACGCTGATACAAGGTAACGCGCGCCTGCGGTATAGGCATGTGCGCCCCGTCAAATGCAACGATGGCGATTCCGTTTGTCGTCTCGCTCGTGGCACCTGCAGCGTCGTTCCCTTTTTCGGTACATCCGACAAGCAATGCCACGCCAAAAATAAAGCTCTCCACAACCCTTTTCATCACTCTTCCTTTTTCATCATCGGGAATAACTGAAAATTTAATTGATAAACGCTGTCGCATATCTGTGCGGGCATCGTATTGACCACATTTACGATGGCTTTTCGCGTTTCTGCAAGGATTTCGCGGATTTTCTGGATTTGTTTCGAGTCGAGTGCCATGGTAAGCGTACTGATATCGCGCTTTTCTTTCGGAATGTAAGCAATCGAATCCCGTGCCAGCTCCGCGATACGCCCTTGATAATCGCTAATGGTGGCGCTCAGCCAGTGTTCCTGCGTACGGAGGTGCGCCTCGGTGGGCTCCACACGACCATCCTTGCGTTGGCGGGCAAGCCCTAACTGCAACAGCGCCTCAACGGCTTTCTCGACCTGCGAAGCGGTTAGCTTAGGGATACATGCTTCACCGAGCGCAGCCGCATCTTGCGGTCCACGATAATCGAACACATCTAAAGCCGAACGAATCATCGGGTAGTACCACTGTTGAAAATAGCGGTACCGAGCCTCATCTAACTCGCGACAACTCGCCGGGCGCATTTTCTGGAGCGTCTCAAAATGCTTACGCACTTCTTCGTCGGTTTTAGCCTTGCCGTAAGCGACCGTTTCACGGAAGTATTCCGCCTTTGCCTCCTTGAATCGGAAAAATTGCACAAAAGCCTCAACGCACTTGGGTGAAACATGGCGTTTGCCCTGCAAAATCTTTACCAAGAGACTAGCATCCATACTGACCGCAGTGGCGAACACGCGGTAGCTGAATGTCGGGTCCAACGACTTTTCCAGTTCGTAGAAGTCCTGCAAGAACTTGCGGTAGTCGGTATAGTCGTATATGTTTATCTTATTTCTTGCGAACATGATTTGCTACCCCAAGAATATAGTTTCTATCATCAAAATAATCAATTTCTACAACCGCTTTTTATTGATTTTTTACAGGCATGTTGACATTTTTGTCCACACCAAACCTAAAAAAATGACCCCCTATTTATTTATAAGCATAGATTTAGGGTATAATGGTGTATCAAGGAGTTTGAATGTTTAAAAGAAATACAGCCGTTTTTCTCGCGGCAACCCTCGCAACCACAGCTTTCGCCACCAAGTACGAAGCCGAATCGGCAACCGTATCTAGCGAAGCAAAAATTGTCAACAGCAGTGGCGTCTCTGGCACAGGGTACGCAAGCCTCCAGGAAGGCAGCATTTCCTTCACAGGTGTCACCGCCGAAACCGCTGGCAAGTACACACTCACTATCCATTACAAGGCGGGAGATTACAAGGCGAATTACCTCAAGGTGAATGGTGCCACCGCAGGCACAATCGACTTTGCGGCAACAACCGGATGGGCGGATGTCACAACGGCCGTCACGCTCAAGGCGGGTACAAACACCATCGCCATCGAGAAGTTCTGGGGATGGATCGACGTCGACTACATCGACATTTCTGCCTACGAATCCGCTCCCTTCAAGCTTTCTGCGACCCCGGTTACCCCGAACGCGACCGAAAGCGCCGTGAAGCTCTACAGTTTCTTACGAGAAAACTTCGGCAAAAAGACGATTAGCGGCATTATGACTGGCGACATGACCGGATACACGCTGGGCGCCGACTTCAAGACCCACGACGACGTGAAGTACATCTATACACGCACGGGCAAGTACCCGGCGCTCGTCGGTCTCGACTTCCTTTTCGCAACTGGCCCGAACGCGTCTCAAGGCTGGAACATGGAATACACCGACAAGGCGATTTCCATTGCAAAAGGCCTTTGGAAGGCTGGCGGCATCCCCGCATTCACTTGGCACTGGAAAGACCCGCTCGACAAGAAGGACGCCTTCTACATCCAGAGTGCGGCAGGGACCAACGAATATACGGACTTCGACTTCTCTACGGGTTTCAAGCCCGGCACCACCGAATGGGACACCGAAAGTGCAGCCTACAAGGGAATCGTCGCCGACATCGACCATATTGCCGACTACTTCCTCGAATTGCAGAAAGAAGGTGTTGCGGGCATTTTCCGCCCCCTGCACGAAGCGGGCGGCAAGTGGTTCTGGTGGAGCATCAATTCGGGCGAGCAGTTCGCGGCCCTCTACCGCCTGGTATTTGACCGCATGGTGAAGGTCAAGGGAGTGAAGAACATGATTTGGGTATTCAACCCAGAAGGTTCTACCGTCTCCTCCTGGGATCCGGGCAGCGAATACTACGATGTGCTCTCCATCGACATATACAACAGCGCAAATGACCATTCCAGCAACGCGAGCGCCTTCGACAAGTTCAAGAGCGCCTCGAACGGCACGAAGATCATTGCACTCAGCGAAAACGGGCCCATTCCCGATGTGAACAACATGCACACCGACGAAGCCGTATGGAGCTGGTGGATGCCGTGGTACAGCACCTGGAGCGGAACCTGGCCCGGCCAAACGAAGGATGCCGTGTGGAAGAGCAATATGGACGACGAACGTGTTATTTCGCTCGAAGACATGCCCGGTTGGGACCAATACAAGCCCAAGCAGGACACTTCGACGACGCGTCTTGCAAAGGTGTCGCCATTCTATGGTTCTGCAACAACAACCGGCATTTTTGACATGAACGGCCATTACGTGGGAATTTCTACGCAAGGACTTCCGCAGGGTCGCTACATCGTGCGTCAAAGAATCCAGGGACGCAACTTGAATGCGGTATACATCAAAAAATAACTATTGAGTCGGTTTCAACGAATTTTTGCAGGCGACGCAAAAAAAATGAATACACAGCGGGGTTGGAGTTTATTTTTGGAGCGTCGCTTTTTTGAATTGGAGTGTTCATGGGTTGTTTTACTTTAAAAATGGCGAACACAACCGCCGCTTTTTTGTTATGCGGAATGTGCGCCTCTTACGGGATTACCCCGAACAAGTTGGTTTCTGGCGGTTTGCCGGCTCATACAGGAGCCACAACGACAGATTATCTGACGGACGGTTACTTGACCAACTGGAAGAGTAGCAGCGCCAAGGAAATCGCGTTGAACGTGGGCGAAGGCCCCAAAAAGCTCTTGATCAACTGGGAATCGTTCGGCGATTGCGCCTGGGCGACCGACTTCACGAGCAATTGTGGACACGCAGGCGTCGCTCTCTCGAATTTCAAGATTTTGACCTCGGCGAATTCCACCGACGGCACCGACGGTGACTGGGAAGTGGCCGCCACCATCCAGGATAACCCCGTGATGGCACGCGGTGTAACCATCGACTTTGCAGGCAAATCCTGGTTCAAGTTCGCAAGCGAAGGCGATGTGGGCCAGATTCTTGAAATTGAAGCCTTCGACATGAGCAATGGCGGCACCGACACCTGGTTCTTTATGGGAACAAGCATCAGCCAGATGGGAATCAAGCAACAGGACACCGATTCCACCACGGCGCAGCTCATCCACGCACGATTCCCCGAATACACGCCCGCCATGTTGCGCGGAGGCATCGGCTGCATCAACAGCAGCGAAGTCGTGGAACACCTGAACGAATACCTGGCATACGCCGGCAACGTCAAGTTCTGGGCAATCGAAATGGGCACGAACGACGCCTGGGGCGGTGGCGATTGGAACCTCGATACGTACAAGAAGAACATGCAGACGATTATCGATTCTGCAAAGGCTCACGGAATCACCCCGATTCTCGCCCGCATTATAGCAACCGATTCCGCCAAGGCGGGTTGGCAGATTAATCCGGCATTTTTGACAGCCGTAGATAAGCTTGTCGAAGACAACAATCTGCCTGCAGGCCCCGATTTTTACGCCTACTTCAAAGAACATCCGGAACAGCTCGCCAGCGACGGTGTTCACCCGAATGGCGAAACCAAGGGCGGGCAAGCCATGCACCACTTGTGGGCCGAAGCGCTCGCTCCCTTGTACGCTGCAGGTGACACCGCATGTAAAGACTGTTCCACAGAGCCCGATAGCTCCGACGCGATAAATACGGCGAAAAATCTGAAGTTTAACACAAATCGAATTTACGCGCAAGGTAAAAATATCGTTGTCGAGGGAAATTTCCTAAACGAATCCCACGTCACCCTCGTTTCTGCAACGGGGCAAGTCATTTCCCAAAAGGTGCTCTCACAGAATCACGGACAAGTACAATTTGAAAACCTTCCGACGGGCCAGTACATAGCAATCATCCGAGGCAAAAATGCGGTCCAGACAAGTACCGTACAAGTAAAGTAAAAACGCAAATCTTCTTAAACCAAACAAAGAGGGGCCCTGAACGGGGAGCTTCTTTTGACAAGCGTACATTTCGTGTGGACACATTTGTCCACAGTAAAATATTTTGTACATATTTTTTCTTATAGCTTAAGCTTATATTGAAATTGGTTACGGATGCTTACTCGATGGAGGTGCGTATGCACAAGATTTCCTCGGGTGTTATAGCGGTTACCTTTATCGCTGGGATGTTTGTAGGTTGCTCGGAATCGCCCGAAAGTGGGTTAACTCCCCCCGCCGAGGGCGATTCCTCAGCAACGATTCCTCCGGATTCGTCAAACGCTGATTCACCTCAAGGAATCAGCTCCGGAGCAGTTGTTGACGACTCTAGCACCTATTCATCGAGCGGATTCCTTACCGCAAGCTCATCAGACAACGTTTTAGCCATTTCATCCTCTTCAGATGAGCTCGCAACCCATTCCTGCTCATCGAGCGGAACTGAATTCTCATATATTGCACCCGCAAATTTTACCGATACCGTAAACGGCGTCTTATTTGACATGGTTCATGTTCCGGGAGGTTCGTACACACGCGGGTGCGACAACTGCGCCGAACAAGACAAAATTTACGAGACTCCCGCGCACAAGGTAACCGTCAGCGACTACTTTGCCGCCAAAACCGAAGTCACGGTCAGCCAATGGAACGCCGTCATGGGCGGCAAGAAAAACGCGTGGGAATCGGGAAACGCTCCCAAAATAGGTGTAAGCTGGTTTGACGCGAACAATTTCGCTTGCAAATTAGGGAAATTGACAGGCAGGCAATACCGCCTGCTCACTGATGCCGAATGGGAATTTGCCGCTCGCGGAGGTAAGGATGGGATTGCCGACGGCTTCAAATTCTCAGGAGGCAACGCCCATTGACGATGTCGCCTGGTATTCCGAAAACAGCGGCGGCAAGGCACACGATGTCGCCACCAAAAAGCCTAACAAACTCGGACTCTACGACATGAGCGGCAATTCTTGGGAATGGGTGTACGACTGGCTCGTAGGCTACACCGCAGACGACAAAGTCAACCCGGTACAGCTCACGGGTTCCGGCAACAAGACACGACGTGGCGGCAGTTACGGCGAACCCGCCGAATTCGCTCGGGTGAGCCGCCGGGCCATCCGTAGCCGCGACGGTGCTGCCGATATGGGATTTAGGCTAGGGGCCTCTACCGAACTTCCGCCGGGAATGATCAGCGCCTGCGAAGCGGCGAACCCGAGCGACGCGGTTTGTGTCGGAGATAAAAACCGCGACTGCCGCCTCATTACCGCAGCCGACGAAGCCTGGATCAGCGATGACTACACCGTTGTCATCGGCGAAGACGGAATTGCAGCCGTTTCAGGATTCCCGAACGTTTCTGGACAATGGTACACGCTCAACAACCGCAGTTTCAACGTGGTCACCAAAACCGGAACCAAAACGTACGCCTACTATGTGTTCAGCCAAGATGAACTCACCATGATCAGTGACGACGGCATTCCCTACCGACTGTACCGCCGTGCTGCAAGCGAAGCTAAGAACAAGGTAAGCCTTACGACCGTAAGCAACCCGAAAACATTGGAACAGTTGATCGCCGCCGTGGAACCCGAGCGCCTCGTGACAGACGAACAGCTCGCCCACCCCGACACAAGCGTGCGCGACCCGCGTATTGCTGCCGCAAGTGGATACACCTGGTTCTTTGACGGGCGCTGTTGCGGAGGCAACCACAAGTACCGATTCCACCTCGACAAGAATGGGGACGCCGAATTCGTAGTGATGGATTACGACGACACGCACCACGAGAACATTCTCGCAAAGGGCCGCTGGTTCACCGTGGGTAACATCGGGCTTCACATCGTGCTGAACGGGAAATACTTCAACTACCTTTACACCGCTGGCGAACGCACCATGAGCTACAGCGAATACATGCCAGCAGGCCCCATTTTCTGCCACATTTCATTCCAAAGTTATGAACGAGGCGATTTCCGCATATTCAACAAGACCCTTTACGATGACAAAATCAAACGTCCCCGCGGCTTCAACGGCGAAAATCCGGTTTACGAAGCCGGAGATTATCAGTGGGGGTCATAATGCGCACGCACCTTTTCATCTTTGCCGCCGCATGTATTGCTGCACTCACGGCATGCAACGACAAAGCTTCTAGCCCCGATATTGAATCAGCTTCGTCCGACGAATCTTCCAATCACTCCTGGATACCCGAGTCATCGTCCGAGCAAGATTCTCCGGAATGGTCGTCTTCGAGCATTCCGCCGTACTCTTCTAGCGAACATATTCTACAAGCTCTGTCTTCGTCCGCAGAACCATATGTCGACTATTCCTCTTCAATCGAGGAATCCTCTTCGTCAGAAGTCATTGAACCCTCTCCGGAAATCGTTTTGGACAAAGATGGCTTTGCTACCGTCGCCGATGTCTACAAGAGTCTCGCGCCCGACGAAAAGGCCGTTTTTATCATTCGCCATTCCGAACGTGAAGACGACGTGGCATTGGAAACCGAACTCACCACAAACGGAATCCAGATGGCACAGGATCTAGGGGCCACCCTCAAAAGCGAAGAAGAATTCTCGTACGTCACTTCGGGATTCGTGCGCACGAACGAAACCGCAAACCAAATTTCGAAAGGTCGCGGCGAAGCAACTCTCCCGAAACTCATCACGAATTACGACATTACTGGCAATTGGTTCTTGAAAATTTCGGCCGACTCTCTCGCAAAGCAAGCGACCGCGCTCGGCCTAAAGGGCAGTTCAATCGAACTGATGGCTCGCTGGGCATACGAAGGCGGATACCCAGAAACATTTTACGAAATGGAGCCCCGCGCACAAGAATTCATGCAAGCGGTCATCCTGAAAAATTTATCCAAGTGGAAACGCGTTACCATCATGGTATCGCACGACATCTTCGTGATGCCACTCGCCGTTTTCGGTTCGCAGAAAAAGGTCGCCCTCAAGTATCACGAGGATTACCATTGGATAAATTATATCGCGGGGCTAGCCGTTATTATAGACGCACAAAATAACTTGCGCTACATTCCCGTAAAGGGCGCAGAATCCGGCGTCATCGACTATCTAGCTATCTATATGGCCGAGCATAAGATTTACACCAAATAGAACCTAGAACATCACCCTGTAAGGGATCTGCCTGTCGAAACGGCGGCCCTTCAGGTCGCGGTATTCCTTATGCGTAGCCCCGCGCATGTCGGCAGGGCGTGCACGACGAAGGTCCCGTATCACGGTTGTCGAATCCTTTGCCGTAGAATCGCCCGCGACGATGGACGTCGTGTCGGTCGCGGAGGTATCGCGTGCAGTCGTGTCCTGCGGCTGCACGGTCGAAGTATCTGCGCCGGCAGATTTTTCCACCAGCACCTCAACGCGGCCCGTATATTCGGTATTGTCGTTGCCCTTCACGGTGTACTTGAACGAGGCAAGCCCGCTGAAATTCGCCTTGGGCGCAAACCTTACCGTATAGCCGTCACCCGCAAGTTCCACACTTCCGTTCTCCGCAGCAGACACGCTGTAAGTCGGCGACACATCCTTGAACCCGCGCGTAATCGTGCGCAGGTCAAAATCGAGGGACTTGCCGCCCGCAGCCGTCGCATGCATGGCGCCCAGCCAGTTGATATACTTCTCGATGCGCACGTAGCCATCGCGTTCCTTGGTCATCGTGTCATCTTTCGACTTGTCATAACCCATCGCTTCTTCGAAGTAATCCGGCATGCCGTCCTTGTCAGAATCGGTCGCGGCCTTCCCCGCAATCACCTCTCCCCAGCCGTTATTGGTTTTGATTCCCATGGCACCAACGCTTTTCACCAAGGCTCCTTCTTTCCCAAGTGTCCCCACCTGGCGCCATATCAGGGAATCAATATCGTCATACAGGAGCACGCCGCTCTGCGACGTCACGTAGCGCCACGCACTTGCCGCACTGAGCATCGGGCCCGATGTCGTAAGTTCGCTCCAGGGTTTCGCCAGTTCCTCGCCCACGCCCTGATAATAATAAATACTCGAAGGCCCGCCGTTCAGTTTTCCATCGCGGTCCGTATCGATCATGTTGCCGCTGGCGTAGATGCTCTGGTTCTTGTCCACCTGGAACCACGGGTTACTCCCCTTCGGTCCATAGACAAAGTAATTGTTCACGATGTCGTGATTGAAGTGCGTGCTCGTATGCGTTGTGTAGCCCGCCTCAAAATTGTAGAGGATGTTGTTCACGAACACGTCGTTAATCTTGTCCAGCGGGTTTCGGTTGTGCGTGTTCACGAAGGCGTTGTAGTACCACGCCCAGGTTCCGTCCACCGATTCGATATGCGCACCGAACTGCTGTCCGATGGGGTTTGCAATCAACGAGTTCTGCACCGTAATGCCCGCGACACGATAGCTCGCATTGTCCGAAGAACCGCCGAAGTTATTCCATGGCGCAAGTTCCACCGAGCAGTGGTCCACAATCACGTTCTTCGCATCGTAAAGGTTGAGCGCATCGTCCTTTTCGGACGCAGTATTTTCGCCCGGACGGATTCGCAGGTAGCGGATGATGATGTTGCTCTGCTTGCCGGTACTGAGCTTGCCACCGTGAATGGCGATTCCCTCGCCCGGAGCCGTCTGCCCCGCGATGGTAATGTTGCTCTTGATGGAAACCGCCGTCTTGATGTTGATGATGCCACCCACGTCAAAGACCACAATGCGGTTGCCCTGGCTCACCGCATCGCGAAAAGAACCCGCACCATCATCGTTCAGGTTCGTCACGTGATAAACGCTGCCGCCACGACCACCCGTAACCTGCGCGCCAAAACCCAGCGCCTCCGGGAAAGCCAGCGGCTCGGCACCCGCCCCGATAAAACCAAACACTGTTAGGCAAAGCGCCGAAACTGCCGTTTTTGTACCAAACATTCCCATAATCGACCATCCTTTCATCTTATTATACTAAAAATTTATCGCGTCAGGTAAAAGCCCCTATGTTTTCGCTGCTTCAAGAGACGTCCCTGCGTGTCGTAAATGCGTCCAAGGCCATTTAGATGCTTTCTCTGCGCACGCGGCCTTAACGATGTTGTCGTAGAATCTCCTGTCGCAGTCGTATCGCCCGCGACAACAGATGTCGTATCGTTTTCATCCTGTTCGCCCTGCGAGGCGTTCAAGGCTAGGCCCTGCGTCACGCCGATGTAGCGGCTAAAGGTATCGCCCGCATTGTCCTTGAGCGTAAACTGCACGTAGTCCGCACCTGCAAAGTTTTCGGCGAGTTTCACCGCCAACTTGGAACCGCTCACGGTCGCCGTCACGCCGCTCGGGGCCGACACGGTGTAGGTTCCGCCGTCGTAACCGCGGGTAAACTGCGAAAGGTCTATCACTTGGGTTTCGCCCTTCGCGAAGGTGTAGTGCGCGCGGGCCATCCATTCCAGGTAGCGTTCCAATTCCGTCCAGCCATCGCCCAGGCGGTCCCTGTTCGCTTCGCTAAAGTCACCGCTCTTCGACTTCGGATTGTACCCGTACATATTTTCCCACCAGTCAGGGAGCCCGTCCAAATCGCTGTCGTAGTCGTCGGCCCGGATTTCGCTCGGGTAAGGCTCCCAGCCCTTGATGTTCGCCGTATCCTTCACGTCGGTTTCGCGGTCGGGAATGCCCGCCATGCCGCCCACGGAGCCCTTCATGCTGTAGGTTCCGTTCTTGGTTTCGTTTATCACGCGGGTGTCGTGATTGTCAAGTACAGGCATGCGTTGGCCCACATCGCTCAGCACATCCTTGTAGGCGGCCTTCGCGCTCTGGACAGTCGCATACGAGGCAAAGAAGGGCTTGCTGTTCCAGGGTTCCCAATCCAGCACCTGCCCGCCGGAAAGCGAATACTCGCGACCGCAATTGTCGTTGGTGCCGTCGCAGGTGAACTTGCCGCCCGCAGCCTCGAGAACGTTGTTGTGGTAGTAATACGCCTGCGAGCCTTTGCCCGTACCTTCGAACTGTGCGCGCAAAGTATAGCCGTGCAAGGTGGTTGCAGCACCCTCCTTGTAGTAATTGCCCACGAAGTTCACCTCGTGCGCACCGCCATCGGTCACGCGGCTCACCCAGTTATAGACAACGTTGTTGAATATGTCAAGGCGGCCCGCATAGTAGCCGTTCCCGTCGAGGCCACCGCCCAGGCTCCAGTTGCGGCCCGCATTATGCGCAAGCAGGTTGTGGTGGAAGCTGCCGATATCGCCGCCGATAGTCGCCGCATACCCGTGTCCCGTCCCGACAGGGTAATTCTGGTGGTCCGCAATGTTCAGCGCTTCCGAAATCAGCGTGCGCTGCAGCGTAAGGTTCTTGCCGCCTCGGCTACTGAAGGCTTCGTCAATCGTCCAGCTGATGCTCGCATGGTCCAATATGCTGTGGTCGCCGCCGGTGAGCCCCATGCCGTCGTAAGTGGCACCGTAACCCAAGCGCACGCGCATGAAGCGGATGACCATGTCCTTGCCCGTGAACCCGATGGGAGCGCTCTTGATGGTAATTCCCTTGCCGGGAGCCGTCTGCCCCGCAATCGTCACATAATCCTGATTGCAGACCAAACGCGATTTCAGTTGGATCATTCCCGACACCTTGAACACGACGGTACGCGGGCCAATTTCTGCCGTGCACGCCTCGCGCAAGGAGCCTGCACCGTCATCGTTCAGGTTCGTCACGTACACTACCTTGCCGCCGCGCCCGCCGACCGCATTGCGACCGTAACCTTCGGCACCTTCGAACGCGACGCGGCCCGGCTTGAACGACCAGACATTCCCTGCCGTAACCGTTCCGTTCGCATCGACCTCATCTACGCGCCAGTAGTAAGTCTGGAGCGGAGTCGTGCCGCTCACCTTATACGAACTGCCGGATTGTTCACCCATGTAAACCGCAGTGCTCGAGGGCGTTGCCGCAAGCACAGCCGCCGAATCCGTCCCGAAATAGACGCGATGCTTTACGGCCGACTTCGCCGCCGTCCACGAAAGCGTCAGCGCTCCGTTTTCGTGCGATGCGTGATAATCCAAATCTGCAGGCGAAGGGCCAGTTGCCTGCGCCGCCGCATTGGGCACGTTCAGTTCAAAGCCGTTCAGGGTAACCGTTCCCGTATTCAGTTTTATCGCGGTCGAAGCGCCCGTCCCGCCCACATTAAAAGTCACGTAGGCAATCGCCGCCTCGCCTGTCGAGAGCGCACGATTCGTGGGCTTGACCGACGCCTGCTTCGAGTTGTTCACATAGACATCGATGCTGTTGCTTACCGCCGTCCCATCGACATTGTTCAGGTACAAAAGGAGGCTGTGCGTCCCTGCCGCAAGATTCGAGAAGGTGAGCGTAATCGCCCCGCCGCCTTCGACCATCACGCCGTCGCACACAAGGCGCGCATAGCTCGGGGACTGCACCCCGGCCTTGTACCAGTTGGCCTTGAGGTTCGCGCTTCCGGCGACATTCACCTTCACGCCCGAAAGCGTCGTATCTTTCGAAGCGACACCCGAAACCACCCAGGGCACGTAATTCGGTTCCGTAACCTCGCTCGAATTGCGGCCGCTCATGTCAAAATCGACCTTGATGACGGGCGATGCGGCAAAGGCAAGCGCCGCCGAGAGGCCCAATACGCGAATAGAGTTCAAACATCCCATACATAACTCCTTTCTGCCCACAAAAATACCCTCGCATTTGCTCCGGGGGTAGGGTAAAAGAAATTTCCAGTTGTCCGCGGACTACGGCGGGCACCTACGGTGCTGCTACTTTGCGAATGTGGGTTGCACTGCCTTGCGGTTGCCAGCACGCAGGACGTTTACCGCACGGCCGTTCACGTAGAACCGCTTGCCCGTGCGGGCCTTGGATACTTCTGCAGGGGCAACCTTGCGCAGTACGGTCGTACCGGAGTCTGCCCGCACGAACTCAATCTTGTCGATATTCGGGGCACCGTCTTCCGTGAGCGACGCAATTTCCAGGGCGTTTACGCCGGCAGGAATCTTGAGCGTCAATTCCGCATCGTTCCATGAGGTCCATCCGCCCGTCGGTTCCAAGTCCAGCTTTTCTACCAGAACCTTGCCGTTTACCGAAATGCTTACGGGGCGGTTCGCACTCCCGCCGTTCGCGAAAGTCAACTTGACCTTGCGTTCATCGCCTTCAGGCAGGCAAAGTGCAAACGTAATCGAGGAACCCACCGCATTGTCCAGGTTCGCGTAGCCCTTGCCCGAAAAGCCTTCGTGCTTGTCCTCGAAAAGCGTCTGCTTGAATACGGTATTTTCTGCTTCGTACCTGAGCGAATCCTTGCCCACGAACTTGAATGCAGCTCCAAGATTCACATTCTTGCCGAGACTTGCCACAACGTATTCCTTATCGAGCCCGCTTGCATCTCCGCTCCAGCCCGCAAATTCCCAGCCGTCCAGAGGTGTCGCGGTAAATGTGACGTTCGAGCCCTCGGGAATTTCCGTGCCGGCAATATTCTGGGCAATCGTCCCGCCAATTCCGGCATCGAGCGACACCTTGTAGCTCTTGCCCGACTTGATAAGTTCGATATCGTCGACGGCAATCCACTGGCTAGAAGAGCCCGCCGTGCTAAACCCGATGGTTATCTTCCCGTTCGTCACGGTGATGTTTTCCACCACCTTCTTCGTCCAGTTGCCTGCTGCCGCGGCAATAGACACGTTCTGCTCGCTGCTGCCGAAATCCTTCGCGAACATCTTCGCGGAACTCTGCCCGCCACTACCCTGCACGTAGGCGCTCAGGGTGTACTTCCCGTTGGGCACCGTCAATGTCTGCGTGAGCGTCTTGCTGTCCGTCAGGTAGAGCCCCCAGCGGCCCGTGCGTTTCTTGGATGTGGAATTAATGTTGTTGGCATCGGCCTTGTCCAGTTTCCAGCCCGTCAAGGTCGTCTGGCCCACGCGATCCGCCTCGAATGTCGGATTCAGGCAATAGTTATTGCCCGCGCCCACGCTCCACGTGCCTTCCTTCACGTTGATGTTCCACTCGCTCAGGGAATGGAACACGGGTTTGCCCGTCTCGAAAGAAATAGGCAGCCACTGGTTATAACCGAGGCCATTCCCTGCGAAATCGCTCCAGCGATCACCCGCGTTCACCACAAACGAACCCTTCGAGCCCTTCACCATGACAAAGAACCCGGTCTGCGTCACGTGACTAAAGTCGTGCTGCGTTCCTTCAAGTACAAACTCTTCGCTGTAGGGGCCCAGGATGTTTGTCGCCGACATGCAATACGTCTGCGAGGTATTCCAGCCGTGCAAATCAGAAGAGCAGAAGTAGTAAACGCCGTTCTGCTTGAACATGGCATTCCCTTCGCGGCCACCCACACGGCTCTTGTGGATATTCACCGTCCTGGAACCGTCAATCGCCAAGAAATCCGATTCTCGGAGCGGCGCTACATACAAGTTAGTACGCCCCTTCACGTTAGACGCAATCACGTACGCCTTGCCGTCATCATCCTGGAAAAGCGTCTGGTCGCCAGTATTATTGTTCACGAAGAACGTCATCTCGCTTTCGGGCTGCACGCGCGCGAACTTGAACGGCCCCGTAGGGGAATCGCTGGTAGCAAAATACTCGCCGAATTCCCAGCTCGGGCTTGCCCCCTGGCCCGCGAGCACATACTTCTTGCTCTTCGCATTGTACACGACGCCAATGCGCCCGAACCATCCACCGCCCGCTTCGCTCGGCTTCAGCACGATTCCCTCGAATTTCCAGTTGACCAAATCCTTCGAGGAATAGCAGGTGACGCCCGCAAATCCGGTATCGTCGTTTTTCTTGGTGGGGTTCGCCGCGTATGTAACGGCGCCGTTGTACTTGACTCCGTACCAGTAGAACGTATCGCCCACCTGGAGCACGCCACCGCCCTGCGAATAGATAAAGTTGCCGTCCGTATCTTTCCAGAAACGGTCATTTACGATAGTCTGCGCCGTAGCCGTAGCGGCAAGGGATGCGACAAGCAATCCCCCGGCAAGCGCCGTCTTGAATAAACTCATCTTTTTCATAAAACACCCCCGTTATTTTGAATAAGTCCTGATTCTCGAAGCCTCGCAACCACCTGCACGCAGGGCATTCACCGAGCGGCCGTTCACGTAGAACAGGCGTCCCGGCTGTTGCATGTTCGACCTGCGTTGCGGAAGCGGGCGCACAAACGTCGTCGAATCACCCACAGAAATTTCCGTAGAATCCGCAGTCGTATCGACCGGCGCAACCGACGTATCGACCGGAACGACAATCGGCGTTACAGCAGTATCCTTCGGCGTGGTATCGACCGGCACTATAACAGGCGACACATAGCCATATTCGTACGCACCCAAATCCGGAGCCTTGCCCTCGTACTTGAGCCCCACATTCACGCCCTTGTCAATCATCTGGCTATTTTTCGCAAGCTTCAGGAAGTCGATATCCGGAAGGCTACCGTCGGCCTGGCGCGGGCCGAATGCACCGCCGAGAGGCCCGAGTTCCTTGCCCGTCACGGTCATGCTCGGGTCCGACACACTCACGAAATCCGATTCCTTCGGGGTAATGTTCAGGTTCCAGGTGTTGTATTCGCCCGCCGCATATTCGCCGCCAATGTAGGCCGTCTTGTTCGGGAAGGCGATATTATTCTTCATCACGTGAGCCTTGTTGCCCTTGAGCACGACACCGTCGGTGCGCTTGTCGTTTGCATCCCAGGTGCTCGCCCACATGTTGAACGCCGTGCCGTTCATGTAGGCCGTATTGTTGAACCAGTCGTTACCGCCGCTGCTGTGGTTTGCGTAAAAGCCCGACGCCTTGTTTTTCCAGGCGACGCAGTTGCGGATGGTATGGCGCACACCCGTCTTGCTGCTCCCCGCCTTGAAACCGTTGCCGTTGCCGTCCTTCGGCTTGCCAGTACCGTAATTGCTGTAGCCGTGGCCCATCGCCCAGCTGTTCTCGATAACTACCGGGAATTCCTGACTGATAAAATCCCAGCCGTCGTCGCTGTTCCACCAGGCACGGCAACCGATGAACTTTGTCGTATCGCCACCAGTTTGGTAATGCACGCCAAAACCGTCGGCATTCTGGCCGTCTCCCTGGCGTCCGTTGGGGTCGTAGTTGTCGTGACTGTCGCAGTTCAAGAACAAATGTCCGCCGCCGCTTCCCGAGCCCCTCTCGTTTACGAAGAATCCCGAACCGCCGTTGTGGTGACTATCGATCAGTTCCAAGAAAATATGCTTACTGCGGGACACGTACACGCCCACATTCGATTCGCCCTTCATGGGAACGTTCTTGACTTCGAGCCCCTTCAGGTGCAAGTACTGCGCCTGAATGAGGATACCCGAAGTGTACCTTACGTTGTTCGAACCGTTGGCAATCGGCATCTTGCTGAAGTCAATGACCGGCTTTTCGCCCGGATACGCGAGGTAATGAATGCGCTTGTTGTCGCTTGAACCGCTCTTGGTCAGGTGAATGCCCGCGAACATGTTGTCGTTTTTCACATACGACGTATCCGTATGCAGGTAGGTTCCGCCGCGAATCCACACGGTATCGCCCGCGTTCACCACGGAATTCGCCTTGTTGATGGTCGCAAACGGGCTATCCTTCGTTCCCTTATTCGTATTCTTGCCATCGGGGGCCACGTAGTAGGTCGCCCCGAAAGTCTCCGCGGCAGCCAAGGCAATCACGGCCGCACACAACACGCGCTTCATTTTCATACCTCGCCTCATCCTGTTACTTTGTATATACCCTGATTCTTGACGCGCGGTTCTTCAATGCACCCGCAGAACGCCCGTTCACCAGGAAGTTCCGGCCACCGTTACGGAGCGTATTGCTACGCACAGGGATCCGCTGGAGTACCGTCGTGCCGCTGTCGCCCACCGCCGAGTCGCCAGGATTGACGGGGATTACCGCATTCTTATTCACGAACTCGATGCGGTCGATATTCGGGCCGCCATCCTTCGTGAGTGAGGCGATGGTAATGGCGCTTGCACCCGCAGGCAACCTGAGCGTCACCACGCTAGAATCCCACGATTCCCAGGCACCCGTCGATTCGAAGTCCACCGATTCCACCTGCACCTTGCCATTCACCGCAACACTTACCGGGCGGTTTGCCGTAGAGCCGTTCGCAAAGACAATCTTCACGTCCTTATCACCCTCGTCGGCAGCAACCACGGAAAGCGTCAGCGAAGAACCCACCTCGTTATCGAGATTCGCGTAGCCCTTGCCCGAAAAGCCCTCGTGCGTCGACTCGAGAACCGTCTTGTTGAACACGCCGTTTTCCGCTTCGTACTTGAGCGAATCCTTGCCCACGAACTTGAAGGTCGCGCCCAGGTTCACATCCTTGCCGAGACTTGCCACCGTGTATTCCTTGCCGTTACCCGTATTGTCGCCGGTCCACGCCACAAATTCCCAGCCCTCCTGCGGAACGGCCGTAAAGGTCACCTTGCTCCCTTCGGCAATTTCACTACCCTCGATGCTCTGCGCAATCGATCCGCCGTAAGCGACCGTCGTCTTCACGTTGTACTTCTTTACGGCCTTGCCGACCTGCACCCAGTCCGGGAGCGTCGCGTTGTATTTTTTCGCGATATCGCGCAGTTCCCTAAGGCGCGCATTCGCCGTGTATTTCTGGCCGTCGCGATCAAACATCGGCTTGTTGCTGTAGCGGGTCGGCTCCCACACGAAGGTTCCCCAGCCCAGGTCGCCAAATTCATAGAACACCGAGTTCACGAGGGCCGTACGTTCGCCCGTATATTCGCAGCTCAGCACCGCCTTCTTGTTCTTGACCACGAGCCCGAACATATCGCGCCAATCCTGCCCGTTGTTCGTGGTGCCGTAGGTGGAACCGCAAATGGCATCGTAGTCAATATTCGCGTGAATCTTGCTGTACCAATCCGCGAAGCCCTTCTCGGGGCGCGGCTGACCATGCTGCATCACAATCTTGATAGAAGGATCCGTCTCGCGCACCGCACGCACACCCGAATTGATGATGTTCGCGAAGTCCGCCGTCTTGCTCAGCGAAACGCCCGCCACCCTCGAGTTAATTTCGTTACCCACCTGCACCATGTCGGGGCGAAGTCCCGCCTTCATGAGCGCATCCATGGTCGTCTTCACGTGGTTATAGGCGAGCTTGCCCATCTCGGCATTGCTCTTGCCCGCCCAAGAGGCCGGAACATCCTGGTGACCGATGGAAGCCCACGTGTCGCTCATGTGGAAATCGAGGAAGAACCCCATGTTGTGCGCCTTGATGCGCTTGGCGAGCGCGATGGTATGCTCCAGGTCGCACCAACACACGTTAGAATTCGCGCCCGAGTAGCTGTTCTTCGCGTAGCCGATGCACGAATTCACGAAGGTGCGCACGCGGATAAAGTTGATTCCGTGATTCTGCAGGATATCAAAGAGATCCTGCTGCTTGCCGTTATCGTAGTATTTCGCCCCCAGCGACTCGTCTTCGAGCACCCACGAGACATCGACACCCACGATATACGGGCGCGCAAGCGCCGCAACCGCCACGGCACCCAAGACCAGCGCCGTTTTCCTGATGATTTTTCCCAATCCAAACATCCTTCACTCCTTTGATTTTAGTTTATCGCTATCTTGTTTACGGCTTTTTCAAATTTTGTTGTACTATAAATTGTACTACAATTTTCTATAAATATAACTCTTTTTACTACAAAGCGTACTATATTTTTTGAAAAATTTTAAAATTGGCGATTTTGGGCGAAAAACGAGAATATTCTTTGGAGTACAAGCTCAATCTCACCCGTAAACAAGTCCGAGTGCGATGGCGAGCAGGCTAAGAACCGCAATCTGCTTGACGATGGCGAAATTTTCATGGTCGAACATGCTTTACCTCAGTTCGATTTTCTGGATGCGGCCGCCAAGCCTTACCACGTATGCGCCGGGGGCAAGATCCTTCACCGCAACTTGCGCAGCGTGCCCGCGGGCAACCACCATACCATGCAGGTTCATCAGGGCGTAATCCGCGGTCTGCGAGAACCGCAGCCCGTCCACGCGAGAAACGCCGACAATCCGCGCACCGAGATTCCCAGGCGCTGCGACTAACGACGTAATTTCTGCGGAACTGCTCGACACAGCCTCGGAGCTGGAACTCGACACCAGTTCGGCGGTCCCTGAGCTCGACGCATCCTCGCTGGAAGAACTATATGCAGATTCGTCGCCCATATATTCAAACTTGAACGACTGGTTCTGCGTCCCTGTCTGTTTCCACACGACAAGCGGCATGCCCGCCTCCGTAGAGATGTTCAGGACATCGCCCAGGTATTCACTTGCGGTATCCGCGTACAGGCGGTAACCGTCATCCACATTAAAGTTCTCGATGACAATCCTGTTTTCGGCATCGACGGTCCTTGCGGTATCCAGCAGGTTTCCCTTTCCGAACGAAAGGTACTTTCCCGTCTCGATGTTCCTGAGCGTGTAGGTGTAACCGTCGATTCTTTTGAGCGCCCACAACTGCGATTCACTTTCTTCGGAATCCATCTGGATTACGACACTACGGCTATCTTCGAGACTCAGGCCGCTGTGCCGCGCCTTGATGCGGTAAACGCCATCCCTGATCGGCGCGTGGTCAACCTTCTTTACGCCCGCGTCGGTCATGGTAATGTTCGCGATGGTCGAATCGTTTTCGTAGTAGGCATAGTCCACGCACAGCGCACGACGGAAACTGCCGCCAATCGCGCCCGTATGGTATATGTAATACCACTGGTTATGGAATTCGACGAACGCCTGGTGGCTCGTATTGGAATTCTTGTTGTAGCCGACAATGACCTTGGAATTGGATACGGGCCCCGTCGGGCTTTTCATGGTCGCCTGGCCAATGCGTTCTTCCCAGCCGTAGGCATACGTCAAAAAGTAGTAGCCATTCCTTTTATGAACGTACGGAGCCTCGGTAAAACTGGGCGGCGTCACGTTGAACATGCTGCCTTGCAGTTCGACCATGTTTTCCTTGAGCCTGTAGCCCATCACGGCGCCGTTGCCCCAATAAATATAGGCCTGTCCGTCGTCATCGATAAAGACGGTCGGGTCGATATCGTAATTCACGCCGCTATTCGCAGCAGTCATGTTGCTGGTAATAAGCGCCTTGCCGATGGCATCCTTGTACGGGCCGGCCGGATGGTCTGCAACCGCGACACCAACCGCAAAATCCCTGCCGTCGTGCACGGTCACGTACCAGTAAAACTTGCCATTCCGTTCGATAGTCTGGCTCGCCCAGGCACTGCCGCGTGCCCACTTGAACGACTTGATAGAAAGCACGGCCCCGCGATCCACCCAGGTATCCATATCTCCCGAAGAGAATATGTGCCAGTCGTTCATTATGTAACCTTCGTGACCGGCGGGCGCCTCGTCATGCCCCGTGAAGATATACATGGTATCGTTGTAAACGAGCCCTGCGGGGTCTGCCGTGAACATATTCGTGACAACGGGATTGCTCGCCGCAAATGCACCAACGGCTAGCGACAAGCCGACACCCACAAAGCCGCCCCGAAGGGCGTTTCCCAATCCGTACATCCAAACACTCCTACTTTTTAGGACAAATTTCTTCCGCTAGAACATCACCCGGTACGGAATCTGCTTGTCAAAACTGCGGCCCTTGAGGTCACGGTAACCCTTGCGAGCAGGCACCTGCATTCCCTGGCGAGTTGCACGCGGAGCAATCGCGGTAGTTCCACTGCTAGAACTTTCGGGCGCGACTTCGGAACTCGAAGAATTTTCAGCAACTTCGGAGCTAGAGGATTCTGCGATGCTAGAAGACGATTCCGGTTCAACCGCCGGCGGGGTCGCCTTCGCGAGTTTCACCTTCTGGTTGTCGGCACCGGTGCGCACCCAGGTAATCACTGGCATGCCCGCGTCCTTCGAGACATTCAGCACGTCGCCCACAAAGTCGCTGTCGTAATCGCCATACAGGTAGTAGCCCTTCGCGGCAGAGGCATTCTCGATGCGGATTTCGCAGGCAGTCGCCGACGTCTTGACGGTATCGAGCAGCGTCTTGGGCGGGCAATAGTAGCGGCCGGTACCGTAATTCCTGAGCATGTAATGGCGGGCATTTTTCGCGCTGCGTTCCACGGTCCAGAACTGGTTCGCATCCTTTTCGCTTTCGGGACGCTGCACCACGATTCCGTTCTCTTCGACCAGCGACAAGGCACTGTGCGAAACAGTCAGGCGGTACGTGCCGTTTTCCACGAGTGCGTTATTTACTTTGTCTACACCCGCGGTGGTACGCTTGATTTTCTGGATATTCGCATTCTCGTCATAGTACAGGTAGTCGATATTCACGGAGCGGCGGTAGGTCCAGCCGCCCGGAGCATTCGCGCCGTGATACATGAAATACCAGTGCCCGAGATACTTGAAAATCGCCTGGTGGTTCGTCTCGGAATTGTCGAGCTTGTCGTTCAGCACGCCCTTCTGCGTCCACGGGCCATTCAAGCTCGTAGCCATCGAGTAGTTCGTCGTAGAAGGGTAACCCGAGGCGTAACTGAAGTAATAGTTGCCGCGATACTTGTGCATCCAGGGCGCTTCGAAAAAGTCCTTGATCTTGATATCTTCGGGCGTACTCGCGAGCTCAATCATGTTTTCCTTGAGCTTTACGCGACGGCCCGCATTCCACGAGCCCCAATACATCCAGATATCGTTCCCGTCGTAGAAAATCGCGGGGTCGATATTCAGCGCGACATCGTTCGTGGTGTTGTCGGTCACGAGCGCCTTGCCAATGGCATCTTTCCACGGGCCCGAGGGGTGATCGGCCACCGCGACGCCAATCGCAAAACCTTCGTCTTGTTTGATGGTCGCATGATGCACCGCCACGTACCAATAGAACTTGCCGTTACGGTATTCGCAGTGGCCCGCAAAGGCGTTGCCGCTTGCCCACTTGAAGGTCCGCCACGAAAGTACCGCACCGTAGTCATGGTAGTTTTCCATGTCGTCGGTCACCAGAACGTGCCAATCGTTCATCAAGAAGAACTTGTTGTTGTTCCCCTGAGCGCCCTGCTCGTCGTGGCCCGCAAAAATGAACAGGCTATCGTTGTGCACGAGCGCCGCGGCATCGGCAGAGTAGAATTTTGTAGTGAGCGGGTTTGCAGCTATCGCAACAGCCGCTACCCCCATCAGCATAGATAAAGTGCGTTTAAACATACCCAAACATCCCTTTTTCTGTTAGCGATTCATCACCTTGAAAACGTACTTTCCTTTAGGCAGGCCCTGCAGCGACACTTCAGATTCCATGCGCACCGTCTTTCGAGCCATCAGCTGACCCATCGGGTTCATCACGATGATTTCGTAATTACCGGGACGATCAAAATGGAAGGTATAGCCCAAAGCATTTGCAGTCAATTTATAGCCGGTTTTCAAAGACTTTGCCTGAGCGAGAGCCGTCGAAATTTCGCTAGAACTGGAAACTTCAGCGATGCTGGAACTAGATTCCACCGGAGCCACGCTGGAGCTCGAGGCAGGCGGATTCACGCTAGAACTAGATACCGGCGGTTCAATAGAAGCTGCCTTTCCGAAACGGATGTTGCCCACCAGCACTTCGCCGCTCATGCCGCTACCCGTGAGGTAGAAGTCCTTGACGCCCGAAAGTTTCTTGGTGGCAGAGCAGTTCACTTCGGTCCAGGCGCCGTTTGCGCAGCTCGAAGGAACAGTGCACTTGGAAAGTTCCGTACCCGTGGCAGAACCCTCGCGGATACTGAGCGTTCCGCCGTTGCACTGTTGCAGTTCGACCTTGACTTCGGTGCTCTTGATAGAATCCGTCACCACGTTTTCGAAGATGGCGTAGCCACCGTTCTTGACGGCAAGCTTGTCGTCCTTCGTGAGACGCACCTTGATGCCGTTATCGAAGCCGTTGCCCGGAATGGTATC
Source organism: Fibrobacter sp. UWH4 (assembly GCF_900142475.1). NCBI lineage: Bacteria > Pseudomonadati > Fibrobacterota > Fibrobacteria > Fibrobacterales > Fibrobacteraceae > Fibrobacter > Fibrobacter sp. UWH4. The sequence continues at coordinate 162,588 of NZ_FRAY01000001.1, read as the reverse complement.
GCGAATCACGCGCAAGAAGTCGATGCGGTCAAGTTCCGCAAAATTCTGGTCGGGTTCCACCTCAATAAAGTTGCCGCCGCGCTTGAGCTTTGCAGGCACCATCGCCACGGACTTTTCGGGGAAACTGCCCCAGGCGCCCGTCTTCGGGAGCTTCACCGTCTGCGCCTTTCCATTCACCGTTACTTTATGTGTAGCATCATTATCACCGCCGTTCGCGTAGCGGTAACGCAGAATGTAGTCGCCCGCCTGCATAATGTTCATCGGCAAGCGAATCTTGGAGCCCTTCGTATTGATGTAGCCCACGTATTCGCCGTTCGAGGCTTCCTTCGTGTAATTGAAGGTCAAGTCATCCGTCGCACCGCGTGTCATAATGCCGTGTTCCGCCTCGGCACTCAGGTAGCGTCCGAGGAAGGGCTGCCCCATTTCGGGCCAGTTGTCGTCGGTAAACACCAGGTCGCGAATGTGGATGTGGTTGTACTTGTCGCCGGTCAGGTCGTAGTAATGATGCACAAAGCGGATGCGGTTCAGGTCCTTGAAGGCTTCGCCGCCGCCCGGGCCCACGTAACGGCTGTAACGCTGCATCAGGATGGTTCCGCCACCCTTGTTGAGTTCCTTGCCGCTGCGGTCCTTGTAGGTTCCGTTCACCTTGTCGGCGCGACCCATAGCCGTCTTGTAGGTGGTCTGTTCGATTTCGTTACCTTGTTTACAACATACGTCCCAGGCCGTGAACAAGAAATACTGCCCGCCGTGCTCGATGAGGCTCGGGCCTTCGATACCCGTACCGCCGCGCGTCGCAATCATGTAGTTCGTCTTGTCGTCGCTCGCCTGCTTGCCCGTCTTGGGGTCCAGCTTGATCAAACGGATACCGCCTGCATTCCACGAACCGTACGTCATCCAGTACTGGCCATCGGGAGTCACCACCACGTCGGCATCAATCGCGTTGTAGTTGTTGCTGTTCGTGGCGCGCGTCACTTCGCCCTGGTCCGTCCAACCCTTCGCCGGATCCGAGAAGTTCAGGTTCGCGTTCGTCGCGACACCGATTGCAGACGTGCGCTGGCCAAAAACGGAGCCGCAGTAGAACACGCCGTACTGGTTATTGAAATGGAACAGGTCCGGAGCCCAGATGCCGTCAGTCCTTCCGCCCACGGCATTCTTGAGCCACTGCGGGCTATCCCTGAAAATCTGGCCCTTCGAACTCCACTTGACCATGTCCGTCGAGGTCCACATTGCCAGGTTGTTATTCGTGGACATAAGGATGTAGCCATTCTCGTCCCTGTACATGGAGGGGTCATGGCCCCCTTGGCGCACGTCAGTTGCATACCACGACTGAGCGAACGCACCTTGGCCCGCAAAAGCGAGCGTGAAAATCGCCGCGGACACCACTCCGCGAGAATTTAATCCCATCACACCAAACATATTTATCTCCCTTTTTACTATAAGGTTTACTACTTTAAATACACGTCAGTTTTTATTAAAAGTCAATAGTTTTTACACAATTTCAAACTAAATGATGTAATTTTTACAACACTTTACTTAAAAAAAGTCCACATTTCGCAAAAATACATCCAGAAAGGCGCCTTAAACGCCCGTTTATTCCTTTATAACCGCATATTGCAGGGCGTAGAAGAGCCGCATCCAGTTGTTGGACTGCGTACCGTCGAAGAAGAACACCTCGTCAATACCGCCGCGAAGCCCGCCGTAGCCAATCGAGGGGTTGAACGCAGTCGCAAAGCCCTCGCCCGCATCGAACTGCCTGGATTCCAGCAGCGTTCCGTCGATGAACGTGGTCACGCTATCGCCGTGAATCTTGAACGAGTAGTTGTGCCAGGTTCCATCGAGCACCCCGTTCGCACGCCCCACGACCGTGTTGTAGACACCCGTGCGCGTATCGAGCCTGAGGTTCACCGCACCCGATGTTCCGCGCTTTTGCAGGGTGAAGCCCACGCTGTCCTTCTTGGCCGAAATAATTTGAGCGTACTCGCCCACCTGCATGGAATCAACATTAAACCAGATGGAAAGCCCCATGTAGTAGCCGTCTTCGGAGAAGGGCTTGAAATCAGGAATGTAGAACCAGTTGTCGGTAGAATCCACCCAGCGGGAATTGCCGAGCACAGACGCAAGCTCGTTGCCGGTGGCGAGCGCCGCTTCGGAAGGAACTATCGAATCAAAATGCTCCACATAGCGGGCCAGAGCCAAGTCAATGCGGTCGCTGGACTGGCACGATTCTACGATGTCAAGGGAAATCGCGCCATTCCCGTCGAAGGAGACCTGCGGCAGCACGCCCCAATAAACGGCCGAGTCGGAAACCTTTGCCGTAGGGGCATCTGCAAGTTCGGCACGACTGAGACGCACCATGTTGCCGTCAGCATCCAGCAGGCAGGGGTTCTTCACATCCGGGAGACGGACCGCGAAGGGCATGCTTTCGAACACCTCGTCCGAACTGGCCAAATCTACAAAGCCCTCAGGAAGCACGAGCGCGACAGCGCCCTTGAATTCAGCTTCCAGCGCACGGTCGATATTCGTGGAATTTTCCTCGACGTTCCAGGAAACAGCCACGGAACGCACGTCACCTTCCAGAGGGTGCACCGAAACGGATTCGTAATCGCCCACGGGCAGGCTATCGAGCGACATCACGCCCGACGCGCACTCAATCGAGGTCGCCACATGCCTGTAGTCCACCGTATCTACATACAAAGTATCGCCTACGGTATCGGCGCTGGCCTTGAACACCACGACAGTATCGCCCGCGACAACATCCAGATTTTCGGTAGAAACAAGAATCCGCGCAAGCCCCTTGTTGCCCGTATTCGTCTCAATCAAAATCCCCGCGGAATCCGTAGAAGACGTAGTGCTACAGCCCGCAAAGAAGGCGAGCACGCACACCGCGGCAAAAGCGAACGCGAGTCGCCCCGAACCAAAGATATTCTTAAAGCATCCCATCAACACCTTCCTCCCTATGCCTCGCCCGCACCGGACGGTTTATTGTTTTCGCGGATGTTGCTGAACACGTGCAGGTTCACATGCTCCACGACGGTCGGCGTCTCGCTATCGGCCATCACGATCTGGCGCACCTGCGCCTTGAATTTTTCAGCAGCCTTCTCGACCTTCGCCTGCGCGGATTTCGACACCGCGAACGTGAACGTGGTCATGTCGCGGGACTCGCTCCCTTCGGATTCCAGCGCCTGCTTCGAGAGTTCCAGGCACTGCTTCTGGAACTGGAGCACCATCTGGCTCTTGCTCTGCTGCACTGTGGCAAGGCTATCCTTCGTCGGCTTCCAGAATCCGCGTTCGTCCTTGCGCACGAGCGACATCTTCTGCATGAGTTCAAGGCTTGCCTTCAGGCGCTTCTCGGACACGGGCGGGAAAATCTTCGCCGCAAGTTCCGACACGTCGTCGCCCACATCCATCACCTCGAGAATCGCGTAAACCGTGCTGTTGTACCAGTTGCCAAAGAACTCGTAACTGTCCGGGTCCACAATCGCCTGCGGGTTCTTGTTCAGGCGCATCATGGCATCGAACGCCGCCTCGCGCACCTGGGCAGTCTTCCCCTGGTCAAAATCGACCATCGCCTCGAAATACCTCGCCTCGTTCCCCTTGAGCCCGATGACGTTTATAAAGCGCTCGCGCATGTTGTCGGTCACGCGCTTGCCCTGCACCACGTCGTTGAAATAGCTGCGGGTATTCGGGAGCCCCAGCAAGTTGCAGAACTCGGTACGCGAAAACGAAGGCTCCGCCGCCTGACGGCGCTCCTGGTATTCCGCCAGGAACTTGCGGAACTTGGTAAACTCGAAAATGTTTACGAAGGTATTCATGATATCAAATATACATAAAAATATAGTACATAGTATAGTAATTATCAACTTTTTTGTACATCCGCACCCCTCGCTCGATATTCGATGAAAACCGTTGACTTTTAGAAAAGGCCTCAAAACGGCGAAAACGGAACATTTTTCGGCGATTTCTCTACAAATGTGGACTTTTTATAACAACAAATAACTAACAATCTTTGTAAATTAAGGTAAATTATTGAAAAAATGTAGACTTTTAATAAAAATTTAGATTATATTAAAAATCGGTACGATAAGTACCTGTTTGGTAAAACTTCGACCCTTTTGGGGAGGAAAATATGGTGTATTGTGGAAAGAAAACGCCGCTTGCGGCGTGTGTAGCGTTGTCCTTTGGACTCGCCATCCCGTCTTTCGCGGCCCCGCGTCAGATGGAAAACCTGAGCCGCGGTCTCGTGGCTTCTAACGTCGGAAAAGGCATGCTGGTCAGCTGGCGCCTGCTCGGGAGCGACGCCCCGAATACCGAATTCAACCTCTACCGCGACGGGACAAAAATTGCGACCATTGCAGGGAACGGTGCGACAAACTACCTCGAGGCTTCGGGCAAGGCGACCTCCAAGTATACGGTCGCCGCAGTCGTGGACGGCAAGGAAGGCGCGCAGGCCGGGCTCTCGTTCGTGTTCGACAAGTCGGCCAATTCCGACGGTAAGAACATCCCGTATGCAACTCTCAAGCTTGACCGCCCGGGCGACCTCAAGATGCCCGACGGTTCCAGCTGCAGCTACACCTCGAACGACATGAGCGTGGGCGACCTGGACGGCGACGGGGAACTCGAACTCGTCGTAAAGTGGGACCCGAGCAACCAAAAGGACAACTCGCAGAGCGGCTACACGGGCAACGTGTATATCGACGGCTACAAGATGAACGGCAAAAAGCTGTGGCGCATCGACCTGGGCAAGAATATCCGCGCGGGCGCCCATTACACGCAGTTCATGGTCTACGACCTGGACGGTGACGGCATCGCCGAAGTCGCCATGAAAACTAGCGACGGCACCATTGACGGTACAGGCAAGGCCATCGGCGACAAGAGCAAGGATTACCGCACAAAGACCGGCACCATCATGAGCGGGAACGAGTTCCTGACCGTGTTCAACGGCAAGACGGGTGCAGCCATCACGACCATCGACTACGTGCCGGGCCGTAATGTCACCAAGAACTGGGGCGACACCTACGGCAACCGCAGCGAACGCATGCTCGCGGCCATCGCTTACCTCGACGGTGTACACCCGAGCCTCGTGATGATGCGCGGCTACTACACCTACGCCTACGCGGTCGCCTACGACTTCGACGGCAAGCAGCTCAAGCAGCGCTGGTACCACAAGTCCGAAACGAGGGGCAAGGGCATCTTTGGCGAAGGCAACCACAACGTTTCCGTGGGCGACATCAACGGCGACGGCAAGGACGAAATCGTGTTCGGTTCCGCGGCGCTCAAGTCCGACGGCACGCTCCTTTACCGCACAGGGCTCGGACACGGCGACGCGCTCCACCTTTCGGACATGGACCCCGACCGTCCGGGCCTTGAATCGTGGGATGTTCACGAAGAAAAGTCTGCCGCCTATACCGACGACTTCCGCGGCCCCGACGGCAAGATTATCTGGGGCACCAAGCAGCCTAACCCGGGCGTAGACAACGGCCGAGGCCTTGCCGCAGACATCGATGCGGATCACCGCGGATTCGAGATGTGGAGCAGCGCGGGCGACGGCGTGAAGAACGTGAAGGGCCAGAAGATTTCGGGCAGCAAGCCCTCGGTGAACTTCCGCATCTATTTCGACGGCGACCTGCAAGACGAACTGCTCGACGGTTCTATAGACAAGTGGAGCACCAAGGACAAGAAGGCGAACCGCTACTTCACCTACGGCAACGTGAACAAGTCTACTACGAACAACGGAACAAAGAAGAACCCGAGCCTCGTGGCCGATTTGTTCGGCGACTGGCGCGAAGAACTTATCCTGCGTTCGGGCAGCGACGCCTCCATGATTACGATTTTCGGCACTCCGGTCACGACGGATTACCGCGTGTACACCCTGATGCACGACCCGCATTACCGCGTGAGCATTGCCTGGCAGAACGTGGCCTACAACCAGCCGCCGCACCTGGGTTACTACCTGCCCGACGCGGTAAAGAACCTGAAGCAGCCTTCCATTTATCTCGCAGGTGACGGTACTACCCCCGTCGTTATTGACCCAGTGATTGTCGACCCCGTCGTTCCCGAAATCAAGCACGACATGACGAAGGAATCGTTCGTGGATGCATCCGCCCCGGCAGAAGGTAAAGGAACCTTCGAAGACACGAACGAAGGCTGGAAAGAGAAGGGCTACTACAACTTCGACAACGATGCGGCGAGCTTTGCCACCTGGAAAGTGACCGCGAAGGAAGACGCGAAGACAACCGTTTCTATCGTGTTTGCAAACGGCGGGAACGATGCCCGCGACATGAACCTCTCCGTAAATGGTGGCGAAGCGATCAGCGTAAGCCTGCCTTCTACCGGCAGCTGGACCACATGGCAAGAAGTCCAGGTACCTGTAAGCATCGTGAAGGGAGAGAATACGCTCAAGCTCTCCTCCACCACGGAGAACGGCGGCCCGAACGTAGACGGTTTCTACTTCGGGGTACCGGGTGTGACGCTCGCCCCTGCGGAAGGGACGACCGCCCTTGCGACAGGCGTACAGAAGCTTGCCCGTGGCGGATATGCCGAAATCGAGATTTACAACATGGGTGGCCGCATCGTGGGGACCATCGCGAAGTTTGTCGCCGCGGGTGAGAGCGCCGTGGACCTCTCGCAGGAACCGCTCCCGAAGGGGAGTTACCTCGTGCGCGTAAAAATCGACGGCAAGTACATCTCCAAGGGAATCTTTAAGAAATAGAACCCCCATAAACTCCCCGTCTAGCGCCCTTTCTCGGAAGGGCGTTAGGCGGCTTTTAACGTTAACGGATTTCACAAAAGGGATTGGTTTAAAATGAACAGATTTTATTCAAAGATTTGGCAAAGCCTCGTGGCAATTTCCATGGTCATTGCCCCGGCAGCCGTATGGGCGAAAGTAACCATCTACATGTGCGGCGATTCCACCATGCAGGACTGGAACGCAGGCTATTACCCCAAACAGGGCATCGGCCAGAATTTCGGATACTTCTTCGATTCCGGGCTCGCGACCGTCAAAAACTACGGTGCAGGCGGTACCGCCGCAGAAACTTATTACAACGGCGGGAAATGGACCCCAGTCAAGAACGCCCTCCAGAAAGGCGACTACGTATTCATCAAGTTCGGAATCAATGACCGCAACTACAGCTCCGAAGCCGGTTACCGCACCTACATGACCAAGATGATCAACGAGGCGAAGGCCAAGGGAGCCTACCCCATCATCGTGAATCCGGTACGCCGCAGCGATTTCCGCGGAACAAAGCAGGATTCCATTTACGAATCCTACCACAACTACCCGATTATCGCACGCGAACTTTCGAAAACGCTCAACACGCCCATCATCGACATGGACACCCTGAGCCGCAACTACCTGCTTTCCGTAGGCCAGTTCTACGCTCACCATTACCTGAACGTGGTGCTCGACAAGGGCGAATACAGCAACTACGCGAACGGGAACAATGACAACCTTCATTTCCAGCAGAATGGAGCCATCGCTTTCGGGCGCATCATTACCGAACAGTTGCGCGTACACCCGGACGCTCAGGTAAAAAAACTCGCCGACTACTTGGCGCCCATGTACAAGGTAGACGTGAAAGTCAGCCCCGCAGGTTCCGACCAGGCAACGACTATCAGCTCCTATTATCCCAAGGGCATGACGGTGACGCTCAAGACTACACCAAAATCCGGCAAGAAATTTCTTGGCTGGTATGACGGCAACGGCAAAAAGGTGAGCGGGAACGCAAACGCCTCGGTAAAATCAGACAAGATATACACCTTCGTCATGGGTTCCGCCAGCACGCAATACACCGCTGTTTACGAAGGCGGCACCGCAGAAAAATACACCGGTGACGGCAAGGCGCTCACGGCATTCCCGACAGGGACTCCGAAAAAACTTTCCGACGTAACATACTCCGTAGACACTACCGCGAAAGACACCGTCCAAGAAGAAAAGCATATAAGCCTAGACATCAAGAACTTTATCGACGCCGCCAATCCCGATACGGGAAACGGCGCCACCGAGGCAAACCACGAAGGCTATACAGGCAACGGTTTCTTCAATTTCGAAAACGCGCTGAATTCTACCGCCGAATACAAGATGAAGTTTCCCTCTGCAGGCTACGTGACTATGGGAATCCGCTATTCCTTTGCCGGCACCGAAGAGCGCTCGCTGAACGTGTACCTCGACCACGATTATATCGTGAAGTTCAAGCCCACGGCAGATTGGGACACCTGGGATACCGCCTACGTGGACCTGGATCTCATCAATGGCGAAGGAATCCTCAAGTTCATTTCCATGACCGAAAACGGAGGGCCGAACATAGACGCATTCGGGTTCAGCGTCGACGGCGTGGAACGAATCGTTCCCGAAGTCGAGACAACGTCCCTGAAAGGCGACATTCTTTCTGTCTCGAAAAACGAAAACACGAGGATAGATGTTTTCGACATGTCGGGCCGTCTGGTCGCCCGCAAGCTCTCCGGCAGCGACAACATAGACCTGTCCGGCATCGTCCAGGCAAGCGGCATCTACCGCATCATCGTCCGCAACGGGAAACACAAATTTAGCACCACCTGGGCCAACGTAAAATAAGGAGCCAGCATGAAGAACTTTTTCAAATACGCCATCGTGGCCGGCCTGTTTACAAGCCTTGCCGTGAGCGACAGCACATCCTTCACCATCCATGTCATCGGCGATTCTACGGTCTGCAACTACAAGGACTCCGCATACCCGCAAAAAGGCTGGGGTCAGGTACTGAACAACTTCTTTGACGCTTCCCGCGTGAAGGTAAACAACGTGGCTATTGGCGGGCGCAGTTCCAAGAGTTTCATCGTTGACGGGCGTCTAAAAAGCCTCGAGCCCAACATCCAGAAAGGGGATTTCGTATTCGTGCAGTTCGGGCATAACGACCGCACCGCAAACAAGCCGGAACGCTACGTTCCCCAGGATTCCTTCCCGTATTACATGAAGCAGTACATCACGACGGCGCAAAAGCGCGGGGCAACCCCGGTGTTGGTTTCAACCGTCACCATGAGCGGTTCGCGCAACGTATTTTCTACCGGAAGCAACAACTACGATTCCCGCGGCATGATGCTAAAACTTGCGAAGGATTACAAGATTCCCTTCGTAGACTTGAACATGAAATCCTACAATACCTATAACAATACATACAAAGGAAAGATGGATTCGTATGTCAAGAAATTCCTTTATATGCAACTGGATGCAGGACTTTACCCCAACTACCCCAACGGCAGTAACGACGGGAATACGCACTTCCAAGAAATGGGCTCCATGGGCCACGGCACCATGATTGCAGAAGAACTGGAAAGGGGCGTAAACGACACCTTCCTTTCGCCCGAATCAAAGGCAGAACTCACAAAGCTCGTTTCGGCGTTACGCCCCCGCTACAAGGTGACCGTAAAGGCGAACATCGCGACAAAGGGCGCCATCACGCAGGACCAGAGTTTCCCGGGAGGTTCCCCCATGACCCTTCGGGTGGCACCCGCAAGCGGCGAGACCTTTGAATACTGGGCAGACGAGAACTGCAAGAAAATTTCGTCCAACAAGCTCTACTACGGTTTCAAGACGCCCAACCACAATACGACCTACACCGCCATGTTCAAGGGCGGCGCCGCCTGTGTCGCAAGCTCAACTACCGAAAACGAAAGTTCCAGCTCTGTAATGCCCGCTTCTTCCAGTTCCGAAATCCCGCAATCCAGTTCCGCCATCGTAGAATGCTCCAACCTCAAGGGAATCAAGGCTTGGCCGTCTCCCATCGATATGGCGAACCCGGACAAGGGTGACGGCACCACCGACACGAATCACGAGGGCTACGTGGGCAAGGGATTCTTCAACTTGACCAACGACATTTCCAGCACGGCTACATACAAACTTACATCCGACAGATCAGCCACCAACGCACGGGTTATGGTGCGCTACGCTTTTGACGGAACCGAAAACCGCGACATGAAAATCAAGATCGATGCAGTCACCTACGATATAAAGCTCCCGCCTACCGGCGGCTGGGATATCTGGGACACCGCCTACGTGGACGACGTTTGGCTCGACGCCGTGGATTTCGACATGGTCCTCTATTCCACGACAAATAACGGAGGCCCCAATGTAGACATGGTTTCCTTTACCAACGAGGCCGTACACCGGGTCGGCTGTCCCGTCGCCGAAGTACTCAAGGACTCTAGCGGCACGCAGGATTCCGAAACGGGCACCACCATCGCCGTATCCATGCAAAAGAACCAAACGGCTTTCGACCCCCGGAACCTCACCCTCCGTTCCGCCGGCGGCTTGGCACACATACAAATCATGAATGCGCTCGGCAAGACGGTTGTTGACGAGACCCGCATGGTTTCGGCCGGCAGCACAGCACTCCTGCAGGGAGGCGCCCGACTTTCGGCCGGTCGCTACTACCTGCGCGTAGAACTCGACGGGAAAATCGCCATTTTGGCGCATTTTGCGGTATCGGGGGAATGAATTTACAAAAAAAAATAAATTTTTTCTTGCTTTTCTAAAAATTTTATAGTACATTTTGTAGTACAAGCGCAAACGAGTGTAAAAGGGATGGTTTTATGGAACAGCAAAAACAATTAGCAGGAATAGACACTGCGATCAAGGCAGCAACGATTCTCACGGCGGTCGCAGTCCTCGGGGCGTTCGCATGGGCAGACGCCGCCGAAAACTACAAGTTCGACTTTGGCGAGGGCCCGGTTGCCGCGGGCTACACGCAGGTCAAGGCCAACACCAAGTACAGCGACTCGCAGGGTTTCGGTTTCGAAAGCGGGACGGTTTCTTCGGTAGACCGTCTGTGGGACGACGACCTCACCACGGATTTCTTGACGGCGAAGGGCGACATGGTTTTCTCGGTAGCGCTCCCGCAAGGCAATTACGAGGTGACGTTCATTCTCGGTGACGGCGAAAACGAAAGCGAAACCACCGTATGGGCCGAAAACCGCAAGCTCATGCTCGACCGCATCACCCTCGCCGGCGGCGTGTTCAGCAGGCAGACCGTTTCGCTCAGGCGCATGGAAACAAGAAGCATGGACGGCTCGGTGACCATGAGCATCAAGGACCGCGAAAAGGATTACCGCACCTGGGACAAGAAGCTCACCTTCGTCATCAGCGGCAAGGCGCCCGCCGTCGCAGGAATCGAAATCAAGCGTAACGACAACGTGACCACGCTTTGGCTCTGCGGAAACTCCACCGTGGTCGACCAGATTATGGCACCGTGGGCGGGCTGGGGCCAGATGGCCCCGGGATTTTTCAAATCCAGCCTTGCCATCGCGAACTACGCCGAATCGGGCCTTACCGCCAGCGGATTCTACAGCATGAAGCGCCTCGCCAAGATTCTCTCCGAAGTCAAGAAGGGCGACTTCGTGACCGTGCAGTTCGCGCATAACGACCAGAAGAATCAAAACGACGTGAACAACTACGAAACTACCCTCACCAAGTACGCAAACGAAATCAAGGCGAAGGGCGCCATTCCGCTGTTCGTGACATCCACCGCAAGGCAGAACGAGACCGACCCGAAAACAGCCGTAGGCGGGCTTCCCGAACGCATGCGCGCCCTCGGGAAAAAACTCGGAGTTACCGTGCTCGACCTGAACCAGCACAGCATCACGCTCGGCAAGGCCCTCGGTGGCAACAAGGAAAAAATGTACATGTACACCGCGAGCGACAAGACGCACTTCTGCGAATACGGCGCCTACGAACTCGCCCGCGCGAATATCGAAGAAATCAAGGCGAAGGTGCCCGAACTCGCCAAGCACCTGCGCGACGACCACGAGGCATTCGATTCCAGCAAGCCCGACCCGCTCGACGTCCTCACACGGGCAAAGACGCCCATCACCGATGGAGGCTTGATTCAGGTAGAGCCGGAGTCCTCATCAAGTGCAGAAATCGCCATGCCGCAGTCTTCCTGCTCGGCAGAAAGTGCATCTTCAGGAGCAGAAGAAACTGAAGGCATCACCATCGTCGAATCCATGACTCCGCACAACGCCATCAGCGGACGAATCGACGGTAGCACACTCCATCTTGAGGGCATCGACGGCGGCGCGCACGACATCAGCATCTTCGACTTGCAGGGCCACCGCATCGCTGAATTCCGCGCCACGCAGGGGAACGAACTCCACATCACCCTGCGGCAAGGCGCCTACCTCGTCAAGGTCTCGCAAGGCAACAGGCCCCTCGGGATTTTCAAGGCCGTAAGGCGTTAACTCTCTCAAAACAACACACCTCCAACAAAAGCTCCCAAGCCGAAAGTCACGGGCAAATAATTTGCCCTTGACCGAGGCACAGAGCTTTGCATTGACCTCGTCAATGCAAAAGCACCCCGGCATTCGCCGGGGTGCCTTTGTTTGGTATCATCGATTTATCGGAAAATGTTTATCGATTTTGCTTCGCGGTAGCTGCCGGTCGTCACCTTCACGATATAGGTCGCCATAGGCAAGCCCCTCATGTCAAATGCAAACGTATGCGCACCTGCATTCTGCAGCCCCACCACCTCCTGGGCAACCAGGGCTCCAAATCCCGTAAACAGGCTGATTTTTACATTGTCGCGCTGCGGAAGCGTGTAGCGAACCTCGATCTGTCCGCGACGAAGCGCAAGGTCAACATGAGTCGAAAGTCCTTCGAGTCCACACATCAACGCCGTTGTCGCCTCGCCACTCCCCTTTTCGTTGGTGATAGTCACGTTTACCTTGAACAGCACCGATTTTCCGTTGTGCGAAAGGCCCTGCGTAAAGCTGTACTTTTCGCCGTCCTTCACGCGGTTCGGATAATGTCCGACAGCAAGCGTCCCCTTCGACAAGTCGGCTTCGCTGAACACGTAGGCGGACTCGCCCCATTCCACCACCTTGCCGTCTTTACCGAACCAGTGTCCCGGAGCGGTGGCGGTGCTGTTGGTCACCACGTTGCCGTCGCTTTCCTGGGCAAAGAAGGTCGCCCGGGAAAGAGTCGCCGCAGTAAGTCCAAGCTTTTGTGCGATTTCATTTACATCAAATTTTGCCGCAACCGTCGCATAGTTGTCGTCAATCGGAAGCGTCACTGAGATAGAATATGTCGTGGCACCGTCCAAGACAATCTTTTCGGAGTTGCTGGCCACCACACTGCTGGAGCTTGCGGGAGCGACAGAGCTGCTCGAAGCTACAGAGCTACTGGACGCAACCGGAACCTCGCCGATTTCGGGCCACTCGTAATCCAGCTTAAAGTCGTTGTAGTACTTGATGTTTGCAGCCCCAGCGCCACTTACGCCCGTTTCCAGTTTCAACTTATAATCGTAATGCAACTTGCGAATTCCCGTGTTGCCAGTGTACTGGTAATCGGTATTCACGATCACCGCGAAAACCATCTGCGCACCGTTTGTCGAAGAAGGCGTCTTGTCCAGGCGAAGCGTTGCAGAGCCCTCGCCCGTAATGGGCTCGCTGTACACAGGCGTACCGTCGGTTGCGCGGTAGCACAGCAAGAAATTCATGTTCTTGTTATTGGAGTTGGCACCGTTCGGGTTGAAGCTCACGGTTACTTCCTTTGCTCCGTTTTGCACCTTCAGCGGAACCACGTTCGAGCCAGACCAACCCGGAGTTGTTTCCTGATTCGGTACAAGGTAACCGTTGCTTTCCGTTACCGTCTGGTAAGGCGTCATGGTCCAGGTGTAGCTCTTCCTGTTGTTGTCCCACATGTCCTGTTCCCAGTAGGTGTCGCTTCCGAAATGCTGATTCAGCAAATTCTTGATTTCGCCGGACCATTTTTTCATGTCAAGCATCGCAAGCCTTGCGCGGAATTCGGTAATGAGCCTGCGCACGCCCGCATCGCCAAGGCCCTTGTCGAGGCCGTAGGTTTCGAGCAGGTACTTGGTCTTGCCATAAGCATTTCCGTAAATCCAGCGCACCGCACCCGTTCCAATCCATGTGCCGATAAACGTCGGGAAGATGTTGCTGTACTGCGAGCCGCCCAGCAGGTAACGCTGATTCTTACCAGTCACGCCTCCGTCATCGGCACCGCCGCCGGGGCCACCGAAAGTACCGTCGATGAGCCAGCCCGAATAGCATTCGATCGGCATGAACGGCGCAATGACCGTCGCCGCATTCAAAAATCCCATACCGCTGTAAACACCATCGCGGTGACTGAACATATCCTGCTGAATCCAGGTGTTACCCGCTTCCTGGAACCAGTGCGCATCCTTTGCGCCGGGGTAACCGTTCGTCATCGAGTGGATACCCTCGTGAATCATCGCATCCATCTGCGCTACACGATCGTGGTAAGGGCAACTCGTGTTAAAACTGTAGAGCGGATAGAACGAAGCCGCCACCGCCGTGTAGCCCGCCACCCAAGTCTGCCAACCACCCGTGGTATCGTCCTTCGCACCACCGGCACACGTACCCGAGCCATAGTAATAAACGGCGCTGTACTGGCCTTCTTGCGCCTGGGCATCCGGCGCCCATCCCATCTCATTGTACAGGTACTCGAAATCGGTATCGTACTTCTTGAGGATCGAATCAATTGTCACGTCGGTAATGCGGTTGTCGCGATCCTTGCCCCAATAAAACGCCCACCATTTACCGGCCTTCTTTCCGGTAACGCCCGAACAATTGTTATTGAACTTGGTCGGTGGCTGGATATCGCCCAGATTCGACTTCGTGTCGTAATCCAGGTCGCTGCGGTAGCCGGGCCACGTGTAGGCATCACCCGACGCCGCGTATGAGTGAACACCTAGGGCAGCCGACAAAACGGCGCCCGGAATCAATCCCAAACAACTTTTTTGCATAACACACTCCAACTTTTATGCGAAAATAAAAATACTCCCTAGCTGGCCAAGGAGTATTGAAATTTTTATTTACGCGTTGTCTAAGGACAACGATTGCTCCACTACCTTAAAGACGAGAGCATTTTCTTCGGGACTGGAATATTAATGTTTGGTGAAGCCCTCGTACAATGTAGTGGCCTTGCGGGAGGCTAGACTTCAATTGTTCCCATTCGCTGTAAAAGCCCTGCTTGATCAGTTTTCCTGTCAAGGAGAAAATTTGCACCTTGGTCATAGGCGAAATGGTGAACTCGACATCGGTTGCAATCAACCGCGTTGTGTTTTCGGAGCTACTTGAAGAACTCGTAACGCTACTAGAACTTACTTCGGCGACAGAACTTGAGCTAACAATCACCGGGTCGATTTTCGTTCCTTTTTCATATTCGCTGATATCAATTTTACCAATGCCAGAATAATTTGTCACCAAGCCCTTCACATCGCCTACGGGATCTGCACTATAGCTGTAGACGCTCTTGGGATTGAAAGTTCCCTTAGGGATTTCCGTATCGTAAGTGACCCATGCGGTATCCTTGGAAGTAAGCGAAGTACCGGGATTTACGGAAATCTTCATTTTTTTGCTGTTACAGCCACTACTCTGGAAGTTGGCGCAGCCTTCGTAATAGTTTCCAACAATGGTAGCCACGCCATCATCGCCAGCGAAAATCGCCTTGCTGAGGCCCGCATAGTGATTATTTTCAAAGTAGTCGTCAGAACCATAGCGAACATTCGGGCCGTTGCCTGTTCCCTGACCAAGAACATAGTTGTTATAAAGGTGAATTTTAGTATGGCGCATCATGGGAGTACGCGCATCCAGGTCCTTATAAAAGTTATGGTGGATAGTTATTTCATGACGAAGACTATCTCCGTTGCTATTGCCAATGAGGCTTCCCTTATGATGGTTGTGGAAATAATTCCAGCTAAAAGTCGCATTGTAAATGTTGTTCTTGGCATCCAACAGACCATCGTAGCGGTCCTTGTTGCTGGTGTAGGCATTATAGAATTCGCAGTGATCGATCCAAATGTTATGGCTTCCCTGCTTATTCTTGTCAGCCCAGTTAGTGGCAGCAGAGTCCGCAGAAATCGCGATGCAATCCGGGTCATTGAGGACAACTTCTGCCCCATTACGGAAAGCGATCACCTTGTTTTCGTCGGTCTTGCTAATGGGAACATCGCTCATGGTGAACTTGATGTTACGAATGATGATGTTATGTTTATTCTGAATCATCAGGCCCACTCGATTAAGGAACGCCGATTCGCCTTTACCGATGATCGTCTTGTTATTGCCGACCAAGACCAATTCGCCATAAGTCGTTGCCGTACCCGAAGAGGCCACATGGCCATTTTCATCGATAAACGTCTTGATACCGGTATTGATTTCACCCTTCACGATAATGACGTAAGGAGTTTCCAAATCTTCGGCGTACTGCTTAAATTCTGCAAAGTTGGAGACTTCCACAACCTTGCCCCCGTTACCGCCGGTAGTGCCCCCTTCCAAAGTGGCATACCCCACCATATCGAAGTTAGGGGTAGCCGCAAAGAGCCCCACATTCATCAAGAGAATTGCCAAATATTTTGCTTTCATTTTTCCACCTCTTTATTAAAACCAACTGACGCTCCAACGGAAAGGTTCCGCGGATTTTACCGAACGCCCCAATGCATTGAACCTCGGAGCATCTTTACGCCTGTCAGCAGGGGCCACCCTGCGGCGAATAACAGTCGTTGTAGCACTGCTAGAAGACACTTCCGAAGAACTGGATTCTGCTGCAATTTCGCCATATTCGTAAGGTCCAAGATCCGGTGCCGAGCCAACATAATCAAAGCCAATTTCCGTCCCCTTGTCAATCAAGACGCTCCCTTTTTTCAGGCGGAACAACTTTGTGTACGGGAGCAGTCCATCCGCATTTCGGGCAATCGTCGCAAGGCTCGTGTCCAACGACTCAAAGTCATCGTCACTCACAGCCACCGAAATGCTCCAGGAATTCGTTTTCTGTTCGCTAGACGAACCAAAAGAGTCGGCATTTTTGCCCTTATAAGAGATATTGTTCCGCAGGTGATGCTTTTGCCCCGCATTCAGCGCCCCACCCATTCCATAATTGGCGGCACCACTACTTCCGTTGCGGTAAGCAAGGCTCTGTTCCACCGTAATGCCACCCGTATTGTTGTTCTGGTCAAAGCCCTTTACCGGATTGTCAAACGCAATACAACGCGTGCAACGGTGATTCGCTTGGGCTTTATTGCCGCCCATCTTAAAGCCATTGCCGTTTCCATCAAAGAGCTCGGCCGCATAGCCAAAAACATTGACCCCATTCCGGAACGCCCAGGAATCATAGACAATGACACTGTCGGGTGAATCAAAAAAGTCGAAACCGTCGTCGGAATTTTCCCAAGCACGGCAGTTGATGAACACATTTCCTGCTCCCTGAGTCTGCTTGCTCGCAAAGCCGTCAGCCATGCCGCCCTTTTTCTTGGGGTCATAATTACGGTACGCATCTACGTTGACCACCAGCGTATGATTCCCGCCCTTGTTAATTTCCAAACCGGAATTGCGGTTTTCGAAAAACGACATGTTGTAGAACTTGTTGTACGACCCTGTCACATAGGCTCCCTGGTATCCCGCACGGGTAATGGCGAGACCGTGAAGTTCGTAATAACTGCCGGTCATGCTCAGCCCCACGCCCTTGTCGACATAGGTGAGTTCCGGGAACTGGAAGTCTATCACGGCAGTCGCATGGCCCGCCGCATAGAACACAATGGGCTTGTCCGCCATTCCTGACTTTGAAAGTGTAATCGTATTCGCCTGACCCTCTGTATAGGGCACCTGGTATGTTCCCGCTTCAAAAAAGACGGTATCTCCGGCGGAGGCCTTAGTCATGGCCGAAATAAAATCGTCGCCAGGCTTTACATGGGTATTCCCGGCAAGCGCCAAAACGGCAAAAGCTGCCGTCAAAATTTCCACCAAGCGGATATTCTTCAAATAATTCATCCCAAGTACATCCTTTGATATTCCGACAAACATTCATTCCTGTTCTCAAAAATGTTCTCAAAATATCAAAACAGAATATAAGTTATTCTTTTCGTAAAGTCAATAGATACAGCGATTTTTTTGCAAAAATGTTCTCATTTTTACAAAAAAAATAATTATTTATGGATTACGCCTAGCGGGCCGAAAGGGCTGGCCAATAATTTTCGGGACGCTGGTTCAGGTAGGTAAGGCGCGTCCAGTCGTCATCGCGGTAACAGCTGCCGAGCATAAGTTCGTCAATCGTACCGGTAAAGCCGCCGACTTCAAAGTCTGCGACATCACGAACGCCCGTCCAGGCGATTTGTTCCGGCTCCGTTTCTATCTTACGGTCGTTCACGTAGAAATTGGACTGCGATATCGTATGGCGGCTAAAGGCGACATACACCCACTCGCCCGCCTTAATACCTGACGTTCCCGACGCCCAGGCGTATTTTATAGAATCGGAACTTGAATCGGGGACCCAGAGGTCCACGACAAAGCCAATCTCTGGAACATAGCGCAATGCATATTCCTTGGACTTCTTGAAAATGGCCTGCTCCGATTCAAGATTATCGAGCTTTACCCACACCGAGAAGCAGAAATAATCGCTTCCGTCATAATTCAAGTTCACCTTGCGCGAGGAATCAGCTGCACTCGAATTCTCGGCAACAACAACATCGCCTTCTTCAAGCTTTGCACCCTTGCCCACAACACCGTCGGCAGCCACGGCCCCTGTCGGCAGACCTTCGAAGTAGCCCTTTTCCGCTCCATCGCCTACAGGTTCAAGGCCGCTATCGTAATGCCACACCAGAGAATAGCTGCGGTTCGTGGGGAACACATCCTTTGCGTACGCAGGGTCCATGGTGTTGTCAAAATGGATTTCCAACGAATCAAAAACATTCAGCGAATCGACACTCACCCAGAACACGGCTTCCTTGGCAGAAGCGTCAAAGTAGGTTTGCGCAATAGGGAGTTTCTTGCTGCGGTTTCCATCCTGCGAAATGCGCACGGCCTCCCAACGGCCGTTCATCACATCCGCAGAATCAAAAGCAATTTCCGTCAAGCGGATGGCCAGCGGAAAATCGCTCACGACGACACCGAGAGAATCGATTCCTTCGGGGAGTGCGAGCGGAGCTTTCAATGTGTACGTCACCGAATCGCCCCAAACAGTCGTTTCTTCAGGCTTTACGGAAACATCCTTAAATTCAAACGGATCCATGCCATCCATGTAAACAACAATTTCAAAAGTATCAGCAGGGAGGCTATCGACCACGATTTTCCCGCTCTGCACAGAAACCTTTCTGCGAATCGTCGTCCCGATGACAATGGCCTCACCGCTTTGGTTTTCGCGGAATTCACCCGATACGAGAAGTTTGACCGTACCCGGACCTTGCAACGTGTCGTTTACGGTAAGCGGTTCAT
This sequence comes from Fibrobacter sp. UWH4, assembly GCF_900142475.1. Lineage (NCBI taxonomy): Bacteria > Pseudomonadati > Fibrobacterota > Fibrobacteria > Fibrobacterales > Fibrobacteraceae > Fibrobacter > Fibrobacter sp. UWH4. The sequence goes on along the minus strand of NZ_FRAY01000001.1, from coordinate 143,376 downwards.
CTTGTTCGGCACTCAGATTCTGCACAAGAAGCATCTGGCCCGATTCCTGATGGAATGCCTCGAGAGTGAAGTTTCCCGACGGGATGGAATCAAACTCGTAGTTGCCGTTTTCATCCGTTTCGGTTTCGAACGCAGAGGGTAGAACCTGTTCAGCCTCGCTTGCAGCAATGATGTTGTAGTCGCCCGGCACGCACTGCACCCGCGCATGCACAGCCGGCTTGCCGCCGTCCAACATCAAGATACCCGCGAGTTCCGGGGAACCCGTCTCAGCGCTATTGCCGGCGGTAGTGTCATGAGAAGAACACGCTGTTAAACAAAATGCCGAAATAACACCCGCCAAGCCAACGGCGGATACACAAAGCCAAGCAGGCCGCGCAACACGGCATTTCCATACACTCATCACCACTAATATAAATATAGATTTGCAAAAACGAATCCAAAATAGTGCAAAAAATTACCCGTTGTTTCCGGACAACGCCCAAAAAAAGCAAAAAAACGGCATTTTTTGTGTTCCCACCCGTCACTTTTTATATACATTCAGGGTATGCAGCCCCAAGCACTGAGACTATCCGAGATTACAATTTCAAATCTGCGTTCTATCCAGAGGCAGACGTTTCCGCTCAGTAGCTTCACGGCCCTTATCGGTTACAACAACGCCGGCAAGACAAACATTTTGATGGGCATTCGCTGGCTATTGTCCAATTTTTCGTTCGACATTTCGTACTTTGACGACCCGAACCGCCCCGTAGAAGTCATCGGCGTCTTTGACGGTATTTCGGAGCAGGTGCTCGGCCGCTTGGGCGAAGAGCGCGCCGCCGCGGTGCGCCCCTACTTGCAGAATACACCACAAGGGCCAGGCCGACTGCGCGTCAAGAAGGTGCAGCGCATTCCCGGCGAAAATCCGGAAGGAATCGAAGTACTGGTCTTTGTGCCGAGCAACCACCGCAAAGGCGACAAGCGCGAATGGGTCAGGCCCAGCGAAGAATTCAAGAAGGCCTACCACCGCATGTTCCCCGAATCGATCGCCATTTGGGACTTCGAAGGGAATCAGGCCTTCACCAAGCTTCTGCATGAAATTTTCAAGCCGCTCGAGCGCCGTTTCGGAAGCGAAATCAACACGCTCCTGAACAAGTTCTGCGACCTGCTCTCGCCCGACAGCGAAAACCGCGCCGCCGAAATCGGCGCATTCGATCGCGAGGTCAACGAAAAGCTTTCGCCGCTGTTCCCGAGCGTAAAAGTGGAGCTCGACATTCCCATGCCGACCCTAGAAACCTTCCTCAAGAAGGCTAGCCTCAAGGTCATCGACGAAGACGACGGTTTTGAGCGCGACATCAGCCGCATGGGCGAAGGGAGCAAGCGCGCCATCCAAATGGCATTGGTGCGTTACCTCGCCGACGTGAAAAAGCACCACCACAACCATTACCTGAGCCGCACGCTGCTACTCATCGATTCCCCGGAACTTTACCTGCACCCGCAGGCAGTGGAACTTGTGCGCGTAGCACTCAAGAATCTTTCAAACGAAGGCTACCAGGTGGTATTTGCCACCCACAGCGCCCAGATGGTCACCAGCGAAGATGTCAGCACTTCGCTCCTCATCCGCAAGAACAAGGCCCGTGGAACCTTTATGCGCAAGCGAATGGAAGACGCCGTGCACCAGGTGGTGCAAGACGCACCGAGCCAGTTACAGATGCTATTCAGCCTTAGCAACAGTAACGAACTTCTGTTCGCCGATTACGTGCTGCTCACCGAAGGCAAGACCGAATGGCGCGTGCTCCCCGCACTTTTCGAACGCATTACCGGGCAATCCTTCGCCCTCATTAAATGTGCACTAGTTCGCCAGGGCGGCGTGAGCAATACCCGCAAGAGTATGCAAGTTCTCGATGCCATGGATATGCCCGTGCGCGCGATTGTTGACCTAGATTACGCCTTCACCACTGCCACCCGCGACGGATTTTTGGAAGCAAACGACCCCGACATCCGGTACTGCCGCGACCTGTTCCGCGAGCTCGCCTTCCACAATCACCTGCGCCTAGTGAACGGACTCCCTGTAAACAAGCACAGCAACATCAGCGCCTCCACCGCCTACGCCATGATGGCCGAAATGGAAGAAGCGCAACAACCCATCCGCAGCATTCACGCGAAGCTCCGCAGCCAAGGAATCTGGGTATGGACAAAAGGCGCCATCGAAGAACATCTAGGTCTCGAAGCCAAGAATGAACAGGCCTGGAGCAAGTTCATCGAACGCAGCAAGTCACCGAACTTTATAAAAACACTCCCCGACTACGCAAGTATCGAGGAGCTGTGTAATTGGATTATTGAAGGCAGCCACGGGAACTAGTATGTTCCCAAAAGGGCACGGACTTTTTCCATCATCGCCTTAGATTTTACTCTAGCTTTTTCTTTACCGTAGGCAAGGATCTTGTCAATTTCTTCGGTGTGGTTCAGCAAGTAGAAGTACTTTTCGCGGGCAGCACCCAGGTGTTCTTCGAGAACGTTCTGGAGTTCCTGCTTGGCATGTCCCCAGCCCATGCCACCGGCGCGGTAGCGGGCAGCGAGCGCTTCGGTCTGTTCCGGCGTAGCAAACAGCTTGTACAGTTTGAACACGTTGCAGGTGTCCGGATCCTTGGGTTCTTCGATCCCCTGGGAGTTCGTCACGATCTTGCCAATCTTCTTTTTGAGAGCCTTGCTTTCCAGGAAGATGTCAATGACGTTGTCGTAGGACTTGCTCATCTTGCGACCGTCGAGGCCCGGGATGATACCCGTCGTTTCCTGGAACACCGGTTCAGGAATCGTGAACACGTCTTCGCCAAAATGCTTGTTGAACTTGATGGCGATATCGCGAGCAAATTCCACATGCTGCTTCTGGTCCTTGCCCACGGGCACGATGTCAGCGCTGAACATCAAAATGTCGGCGTCCATGAGGCACGGGTAGCAATAGAGGCCCATGTTCACGTTGGCATCCGGATCTTCGCCAGCGGCTTCGTTCTTCGCGACCTTGTCCTTGTAGGCGTGAGCGCGGTTCATGAAGCCCTTCGGCGTAAAGCAGCTAAGCGCCCAGCTGAGTTCAAAAATCTCAGGAATGTCGCTCTGCTTGTAGAACAGGCCTTCTTCCGGGTTCAGGCCAAGGGCAAGCCAGGTCGCCGCAATCTTGTAGATATTCGCACGCATTTCGGCACCGTTCTGCACGGTAGTGAGAGCGTGGTAGTCCGCAATGAAGTAGACCGTATCGTAGGTCTTCGAAAGTTCAAGAGCGGGGCGGATTGCACCGAGATAGTTACCCAGGTGAGGTGTACCGGTGGGCTTGATGCCCGTGAGAGAAATTTTTTTCGTGGCCATAGAATTGAAGGGTTAATGATTAGAATCTTTTAACAGTTTGTCGAAATACACAATCGTCTTTTCGAGGCCCTGGCGCAAGGGAATCGTCGGTTCCCAACCGAGGGCGGACTTTGCAAGATCAATGTTGGGGCGGCGCATCTTCGGGTCGTCACCGGGCAGCGGCTTGTACACAATCTTGCTCTTGGAACCTGTAAGGTCAAGCACTTCCTTCGCGAGTTCAAGCATCGTGAATTCGCCGGGGTTTCCGATATTCACCGGTCCAATAATCTTGTCCTGGTTCATCATGCGGACAAAACCTTCGATGAGGTCGTCCACGTAGCAGAAACTGCGCGTCTGGCTGCCGTCACCGTAAATGGTGATGTCTTCGCCCTTGAGCGCCTGCACAATGAAGTTGCTTACCACGCGGCCGTCGTTCATGAGCATACGCGGTCCGTAGGTGTTAAAAATTCGCACGATGCGGATATCCACATTGTTCTGGCGATGGTAATCCATGAACAAGGTCTCGGCGACACGCTTGCCTTCATCATAGCAGCTGCGAAAGCCGATGGGGTTTACGTTTCCCCAATAGTCTTCAGTCTGCGGGTGCACCGCCGGATCGCCATAGACTTCGCTGGTGGAAGCCTGCAAGATGCGAGCCTTCACACGCTTTGCCATACCGAGCATATTGATGGCACCCATCACGCTCGTCTTGATGGTCTTTACCGGATTGAATTGGTAATGGATGGGGCTTGCGGGGCATGCCAAGTTAAAGATGCGGTCCACTTCCAAAAGAATCGGCTCCGTCACGTCATGGCGAATGAGCTCGAAATTCCGGTTATCGCGCAGGTGGGCAACATTCACCATACGGCCCGTAAAGTAGTTGTCGAGGCAAATGACTTCGTGACCGTCGTTCAACAGACGTTCGCACAAGTGACTCCCTAAAAATCCAGCCCCACCAGTAACTAAACAGCGCATATTAAGCTCCAATTATTCGAGCATAATATAGCTATTTAACAATCTGGTTCTTACCGTGTTTCTTGCCCCAATACAGTTTTTCGTCTGCCTGACGGAGGTATTCCTCGTAGTCAGCAATACTTTCGCCCGTGCAAAGGCCAATAGTCGCCGTAATAGCAACCCGAGTTCCCTTGTGATAAATTTCCTGTTCCGAAAGCTTCGTCCGGAACGTTTCCAAGACCTCCAATGCGCGGGAATTTTCCACCTGAGGCAGATAAAGCACAAATTCTTCGCCACCCCAGCGAACCGCCACAGCATCCTGGGGAAGGCAAGCCTCAATGCACTTGCTTACCGCCGCCAAGACTCTATCGCCGGTTTCATGGCCATAAGTGTCATTAATTTTCTTGAAGTCATCCACATCCAGCATCGCGACAGAGAAAGACGTTTCCTTCTCGTCCTTGCTACGCTTCATGATGCTTTCAAAGAACCGACGGTTATAAAGGCCCGTCAGCATATCATGATTGCTGCTGTAATCCAGTTTTTCGCGAGTAGTTCTCAGCTCCACCAAATAAAGGTTGGTTAAATAGAACAGCGTGAACAACGTAATGATCAAGTTCATGACTTTCACAAAAGAGCTGTGAAGCAGTACCAAATCCATCAGTTCCGGGTAAAGGGAATAATTAAAAACGGAAATCAAGCTAATTGCAACCGCAAGCATAGCTCCAATAAGCTGATATATGTGTTTTTTCCTGTTGGAATAAGGCAGCATAAAGAAAATTACCGCCACCATGCCAATGACAAAAGTCAAGGTACCAAAATAGCCGCCAGAAATCAATTCCGTCATAGCGGAGAAAAAAATGATTTCGAAGTAGGCGAAGGAAATTCTGAGATTTTCGTTCTTAAAAAACGTCAAGAAAATAACGTATATCGCAGAACTGGCGGCATTCAGGACCACCAACGGGAAAAGCCCAAACTTCCAAAACAGGAACACATTAAAAACGTGAACGCACAGACACATAATTAAGAAAATTACGGTCCTATGCTCCGAGAGCGTTTCAAGAAATTTTTTCGGCATTTATTTTCCCCTTCTTACTTGAGAAATATTATTCTTCCTCGGTGTCCCGCGCCTCTTCGCCGTAAGCAGTCGCCGCAGTTCCGTTCAAGGCGACCAGACGAATCCCTCGCAGCGTCAAGAACGGATCATACTTGTCAATCAAGGACGTCCTGCGAGCAATCGTTTTTCCCCAACCACCGGTCGCATACACAGGCATATCGTCGCAGGCCATTTCTTTCTTGATTTTGCCAATCAGAAATTCCAACTGGGCAAGGAATCCGTACAGAAGACCTGCGCGGATAGCGTCATCGGTATTGTCTGCCACCACAGCCTCGGGCCATTCAATCGTCACGGGCAAAAGGCGCGCGGCCTTTTCCGTCAAGGCATCCAGGCTCGCGTTAATGCCGGGAATAATCACGCCACCTGCAAAGGCGCCATCCTTCATGACGTCGAAAGTGGTAGCGGTCCCCATATCCACGACAATCGCATTCTTGAACCCCGCATCGCGCATGGCAATCACATTGCACAAGCGGTCGGCACCGGCCATCGACGGGTTCTGGTAATTAATCTGCAAGCCCATGCAGTTCTTGGAATTCACCACCTGCACGCGTTTTTTCAGCAAGGAATCCAGAGCCTTGATCCAGGGGCGTTCCAAAGCGGGCACCACGGTAGAAAGTCCCACATGGGTAATCTCCTCGGATTTGATCTTGGAAAACCTCAAGAGGCCCCCCACCTTGTTCATCACTTCGTCAGAGGTGGTTTCTTTGCGGGTGGTCAGGCGCCAATAATCAACCACCTTGGTATCCTTGAAAATGCCAATCACCGTGTGGGAGTTGCCCACGTCGACCACAAAAAAAATCGTATTCACCGTATCAACCGTCTTTTTCAAGTCCTTTTTCACATCAACAATAATAGAAAAAGATGTTTTTTTTCAAGATTCCTTGATTTGCAATGTTCAATATTTTTTCAAAAAAGGGTTCTTTCCATTTCCATTTTCTATATATAGCCTACATGGCAAGTTTCGGCTACAGTCTTTTACTGGTATTGACGGCGTTCATCTGGGGATCGGGCTTTGTCGCCCAGATTGAAGGGAACGCCTTCGGGCCGTTTGCCTTTTCGTGCATCCGTTGCTTTATCGCGGCAGGGTTCCTTGCCTTGGTTTTTAAGGTTCTCGATGTATTCGGCAAGAGTCCACGCAGGCCGTGCTCCCCCGCCGAAACCAAGCTTCTTTGGAAAGCAGGATTCTTTTACGGGCTCGCCCTTTGCACCGCCATGAACCTGCAACAGCTCGGAATGTTCCTCGGCACCTCCGCCGGCAAGTCCGGATTCCTGACAGCCTGCTACATAATACTCGTGCCGGTCGTGAGACTCGTTCTCGGGCACCGCATTTCGCCTAAGACATGGATTTGCGTCGCGATTACCACCGTCGGGCTTTACCTGCTCTGCATCAAGGACGGTTTCTCTTTGGAACTTTCGGATGGCGTTTCGTTACTTTGTGCGCTAGCCTTCTCATTCCACATTTTGGTCATCGACAAGTTCGCGAACCAGGTCGATCCGATTCGCGTTTCAGCGATACAATTCTTGACCATCGGCGTACTGACTGCACCGTTGATGATCATTTTTGACCTCAAGTTTCCAGAAATGGACTTCAGTACGGTCGCTAGCGCGTTTATCAATCCGCGGGCCGTCGCAGGGTTATGCTTTGCCGCCTTCTTTTCGAGCGGCATCGCCTATACGCTACAGATTGTCGCACAGGACAAGGTGAACCCCACCATTGCCTCGCTCACGATGAGTCTCGAATCGGTATTCGCCGTACTTGCGGGCTGGGCCATTTTAGGGGAACAGCTTTCGGCCCGCGAAATCTGCGGCTGTGCCATCATGATGTTCGCTATCGTCGCCGCGCAGATTAAGCGATAGCCGACTTATTTTTTGCAGGCAACCGACTGCCGCTTTTTAACAAGCAGCAACCCACCCACAACCAATACGACACCTACCAAGAGCGAAAGCAAGGCACTACGGGTAACGCCTGCGACAATGTAACTTACAAAACTGATGGCCGCAACACTCAAGGCATACGGCAACTGGGTATTCACGTGATTCACATGGTTACACTCGGCACCGGCACTTGCCATAATCGTGGTATCCGAAATGGGCGAAATATGGTCGCCGCACACAGCCCCCGCCATACAGGCAGAAATGGAGATAATCGTCAAATTCGGATCGATGCTGGAGAATGCCGCCACCACGATCGGAATCAGAATGCCGAACGTTCCCCACGAAGTACCTGTCGCAAAAGCAAGGCCGATACCAATCAAGAAAATAATCGCCGGCATAAAATTCATCAATCCCACAGCACTTCCCGAAACGAGTCCCGCCACAAAGTCTTTCGCGCCAAGCGTATCGGTAACACCCTTCAGGCTCCAAGCCAAAACAAGGATTATGATAGCCGGAACCATCGCCTTGAAACCTTCGGGCAAGCTTTCTAAGCACCTGCGAAGTTTCAAGACTCGACGACCCAAATACCAAATCACGGTTACGATAAAGGCCGCAAAGCTCCCCAGCACAAGACCAACAGAGGCATCGCTACTGCCAAAGGCATCGACAAAGCCCTTATGCGCTTCGCCACTAGCAAAGAATCCGCCCGTATAAATCAAGCCGATTACGCAGAACAATATCAGCATCACAATCGGGAATACCAAATCTAGTACAGTTCCGCGGGTATGTTCAATATTCAGTTTTTCCATCTTCGCATCAATCATTTCGGCCGCAGATTCATACTTTTTCATCGGGCCAAAATCCACCTTCAAAAGTACCAAGGCAAACAGTGCCACAATCGTGAGCAGCGCATAAAAATTAAACGGTATCGCCTTCACGAAAAGGCCTAATCCATCTTCTCCTTCAACAAATCCCGTGACAGCAGCCGCCCAGGAACTCACCGGAGCGATAATGCAAATAGGAGCAGCCGTTGCATCAATCAAGTAGGCGAGTTTTTCGTGACTGAGCTTAAACTTATCTGTAACCGGACGCATCACGCTACCCACCGTAAGACAGTTAAAGTAGTCGTCCACAAAAATCAGCACGCCAAGGATAATCGTCGCCAGTTGCGCTCCAACTCTGGACTTAATATGCAATTTCGCCCAGTTTCCAAACGCAGCTGCAGCCCCCGACTTGTTCATCAGGGCAACCATCGCACCCAGCATCACCAAGAAGAAAAGAATTCCCACATTCCACGGATCGGACACCTGCTTAACCATACCGTTCTTGAAAACCGCATCCAGGAATTCCGGGAAACTCCCCTGACTAATAAAAAGTCCGCCAATCAAGACTCCGACAAACAGAGACGAATAGGCTTCCTTGGTAATAAGCGCAAGGACAATCGCGACAACAGAGGGCACCAACGCCCAGAAAGTCCCATGAAAATAAGAAACCGTTTCAACAGCAGTTTGCATCGTTAATCATCCCGTTTGAATACCAAAATTATAGCAACTTATATCGCATTCACGGCTGGTGTTGTTAAGGCAAACAACGGAAAACACTTTACATAGTGCACTCTTTGCATATTTTGAATTTATTTTATTTGTACATGGGAATGTAGAATTCACTATGTTCGCATGGGGTTGGATTATTTATTATGAAAAAATTTACGTTTCTCTTGCCGGTGGCAATAGCCGCTGGATTTTGGGCCTGTGGCGATGAAAATAGCACCGCCTCAGAATGTGTAACTGAACAGTGCCTTATTGAAAAATATGGCCAATACAACGCCGATTCGGCCAATGCGGCAAATCAGCAGAACCCCAACGGGGACTCGATTCCGGGCCTCCTGGATCCGAACAACCCGCTTGATCCAAACACCCCCGTCGATCCCAATAACCCGCAGGATCCGAACCTGCCCGTAGACCCCAACGAGCCGCAGATTCCAAACGAACCGGCTTCTTCAAGCGACACCGGTATACCGCAGCCTGAATCCTCGGACGCCGCTCCGATCGTAGGATCTTCGAGCAGCCACCACCATCATTGGGGCAGCAGTTCTTCCGTCAGCATAATCCCCGTGGTATCCAGTTCGAGCGAAAAAGAAGTCGTTCCGCCGACACCCGGCAACGACTTCAAGGAACACTTCCGTGACGAATGTCCCGTCACAAGCATTCCGAAAATCGGAAGCAACCCGAAGCTTCCCGATCCGTTTACCGCCTTCGACGGTTCCAAGGTGACCACAAAGGCTCAGTGGAAATGCCGCCGCGAAGAAATTTCGGCTCTTCTCGAAGAAGTTGAACTTGGCGAAAAACCGCGCAACCCGGAAAAAGTCGAAGGAAGCTATTCCGGCGGTTCGCTCAAGGTCACCGTTACAGACAAGGGAAAAACCATCAGCTTCAGCGTCAAGATTTCCGGAGCAGGCACCAAGGATAATCCGAAGCCCGCCATTATCGGGTTCAGCGGCGGAAGCCTAGACTATTCCGGCCTGAATATCGCGACGATTTCGTTCAATCCCGATGACGTCGCCCCGGAAGCGACCCGCGGCAAGGGACGGTTCTACGACATTTACGGAAGCAACCATAGCGCAGGTGCGATGATTGCATGGGCCTGGGGCGTAAGCCGTGTCATCGACGCCCTCGAAAAGACACCCGAAGCGGGCATCGATGTTCACCACCTGGGTGTTACCGGATGTTCTCGCCTTGGCAAGGGTGCCGCCGTGGCAGGTGCCTTCGACGCACGAATCGCGCTCGTCATTCCGCAGGAATCCGGCTCCGGCGGAGCTTCCAACTGGCGTAGCGCCGCCAAGGACAGCGAAGCCCAGCCGCTCAGCCACGCCTGTCAGGAAGCCGCCTGGTTCCGCTCCTCGCTCTGTAACTACGGCAACAGAATCAACGACCTGCCCACAGACCACCATTACCTGACCGGCATGGTCGCCCCGCGCGCGCTCCTGGTCCTCGACAACACCGGCTGGGTATGGCTCGGCGAAGGCGCCAGCTACGCAAACGCCATGTCCACCGTCGAGATCTTCAAGGCCCTCGGGGCCGAGAAGGACTTCACCTACAGTAAGGCGGCAAACCACATGCACTGCAGCTTCCCTCCCGAGAACAAGGACGAGCTCACCGCCTTCGTGAAAAAATACCTGTTCGATGACAAAACTCAAAACACGGGTAAGATTGAAGCGAAGGGTGTTAGCTACAACGCGGCCGACTGGGTTGACTGGACAACGCCCACTTTGAATTAAACCATCCTATAAAAAAAGGACAAACACCCAGACCCCCGGCGCAAGTCGGGGGTTTTTGCTTACTTTTTTGAATATTTTTATCTGTTTTGGGGGCATTTTGCCCTTGACAAAGCCCCTAAAATTTTCTCTATTTGCGCATACAATTTTTAGTTTAACCCTTAACGGAGAAACAACATGCCTTGCGGAAAGAAAAGAAAGCGCAGGAAGATTGCGACTCACAAGCGTAAGAAGCGCCGTCGTCGTGACCGTCACAAAAAGAAACTTCGCTAATATCCGTTAGCATTCTATTGTGATTTCCTGTTAAAGACGGAGTGTAAAAGCTCCGTTTTTTACTTTTTTTGTTTTTATAGGGCTTGCCCAAAGGATAGAAGATGATTGATCGCAACAAGCACTTCCTCCGCCTCATGGACTGGAGCGAAGAAAAAATCCTCGAAACCGTAGATATCGCCTCCCGCCTCAAGGCCGAGGTTCACGCCGGCAAGGTGTCCGACCGTCTGCACGGCCAGAACATCGCCATGTTCTTCGAGAAACCGTCGTTGCGCACAATTACCACCTTCCAGGTGGGCATGAACCAGCTCGGCGGCCATGCCGTGCTGCTCGCCCCGGATTCCATTGGCCTTGGCAAGCGCGAAAGCGTCAAGGACGTCGCCCGCTGCCTCAGCCGCTGGGTGAACGCCATCGTGGTCCGCTGCTTCAAGCAGGACCTGGTGGAACAGCTCGCCGAATACGGTAGCGTGCCGGTCGTGAACGCCCTCACCGACGACTACCACCCGTGCCAGGCAATCGCCTTCGCCCAGATGATCAAGGAAAACCTCGGCGGCTTCAAGAACGCCGACGGTAAGCCGAAGACGGTCGCCTTCATCGGTGACGGCAACAATGTGGCAAACTCGTTCCTCGCCCTCGCCTCCAAGGTGGGCATGAACTTCACGCTCGCCTGCCCGAAGGGCTTCGAACAGCCCGCCAAGGTGGTCGAAGAAGCGGAGGCCGGCCTCAAGAAGCACGGCTGCCAGTACCGCGTATTCCACGACCCGAAGGAAGCCGTCAAAGACGCCGACATTCTCTATAGCGACGTGTGGGTCTCTATGGGTCAGGAAGGCGAAAAGGCCTCCAAGCAGAGCCACTTCTTGCCGTTCCAGATTAACGACGAACTCCTGAAGCTCGCTCCGGCTCACTGCAAGGTTTCTCACTGCCTCCCCGCACACCGCGGCGAAGAAATCACGGACTCCGTGATGGACAACCTCGACGTGAACATGAGTTTTGAAGAAGCCGAAAACCGTCTGCACGCTCACAAAGCCGTATTATGGCAAGTGATGCCTCCGTTCGCTAAATAAGCGGATTTCTCAGAAAAAAATTTAAGCTCGGCGGTGCCGAGCTTTTTTAGTTGTCTGTTAAAATTTTTTAGATATCGTCTTCATCATCAGGGATTATTCCCGTCCGCTGAATTTCTTCGCAGTATTCAGTCATCTCCGGAGCAATGAAAGGGAGCGGGTTAAACGAGCTCGGCACGGCTATACGTTCTGTAATCGTATTGTCACCACAAGTCACATTCACAACCGCACCATCTTCCTCCATTTCACCTGCATCGACCTTAGCTTCTGCACAGAACGCATTAATAGAATCCAGAGGCATGGCCGGCAAGAAATCAAACTGGATGAGAGTCACAAGAGAATCCATTTTATACTCATACAAAGTTGTAATCGACCCCGAATCCGGCTGAACTGCAACCATCTCAAAAGCGGTTCCCGTTTTTTGGGTAATCTTGCAAGTGGCTTTGCCAGAAGTTGAAAAAGCATTCGGGTTCGGGTCATCAATCACAGGCGTTTCGTTTGAACCAGGTTCCTCCGGAAGATTTACATCACTATTTTCCGACAGGTACGCATTCATCGTTTTACAGACTTCTTTAGCAGATTCCAAAGCTCCATCAAAGCCTATTTCGGCACCAGCGATTTCATGAATCTTCATGGTCCGGCCATCACATGTTACAGTCGCATTCTTCGTTAAAGCCTCTTGCTTGTTCGATTCACACAGCGACTGGATCATTGCTTCCGGCACAGATTCGTCGTATTCGGTCACGTAATCATTTTCTGCTTGTCCACCAGCTATTGTAGTCGTAATCGTTGTCTTCGCACCATCCTCTTTCATTTTTATGACAAAGGAATTAGCGGAAAGTTTTTCTACTGAACAAGGAACTTCGGTAGATGTATTCGCAGAAACAGGATTTGTTTGCACAACAGTATTATCAGCACCATCACCATTTATTGATCCGGACTGTTCCGAGACATTGTCCTTAGGTTGTTCATCGTTTTTTGGCGATGTAGAACTGTCAGAATCGCAAGCGGTAAAAACCAAGGCCACTATAGCGGTGGACAGGAATAGTTTTTTGAGCATATAACCCCCTTTTCGGATTAAAAATTCACCTTCTTAATATAATATATCTTTTCTATATTTGCACGCGAAAAATGTTCAAGGAGTAAGATATGTCTTTTATCCAGGAACTTAAGGAAAAGGTTTTAGGCGGTTACGAAATCAACCGCGAAGAGGCAGTGAAACTGCTCGACGCCGACCTCGACGAACTCACGAAAGCCGCGAACGAGATTCGCGAAAAATTCCACGGCAACGACTTTGACTTTTGCTCTATCGTGAACGCTCGCAGCGGGCGTTGCTCCGAAAACTGCAAGTACTGCGCCCAAAGCAGCTACTACCACACCGGCGCCCCCGAATACAAGCTGCTCAGCGCCGACGAAATCGTGGCCGATGCGAAGAAGAAAGAAGCCGCAGGTATTCCGCGCTACTCCATAGTCACCTCGGGTCGCACGCTCTCGAACCGCGACGTAGAACAAATTAGCGAAGCCATTCGACGCCTCAAGAAAGAAACCAAACTTTCCGTATGCCTTTCGGCAGGACTCTTGAACCGCGAGCAGTTCGACAAGCTCAAGGAGGCGGGCCTCACCCGCTTCCACAACAACCTGGAAACTTACCGCAGGCATTTCCCCGACGTGTGCACCACGCACACCTACGACGACAAAATCGGCGCACTCCAAAACGCCCTTGCCGCTGGTCTTGAAATCTGCAGCGGCGGCATCATGGGCCTCGGCGAAACCATGGAAGACCGCATCGACATGTGCCTCGATCTCCGCAAACTCGGCGTCAAGTCCACACCGGTGAATGTATTGAACGCCATCCCGGGCACGCCTTACGAGAACCTCCCGAAGCTCACGAACGACGAATTCTGCCGCATCGTGGCAATTTACAGATTCATCAACCCGAAGGCATTCATCCGCCTCGCGGGCGGCCGCGGCGTCTTGGGCGACGACGGCAAACGCGCCTTCAAGAGCGGCGCAAACGCAGCCATCACCGACGACATGCTCACCACCGCCGGCGTCAACAGCTGCAAGGACTTCGAACTCGTGAAGGGCCTCGGATTCAAGCCGCACGGATTTATCGGCAACGCTTAAAATCGCGCGCCCTATTCCAAGTTGGAATATGATTTATAAAAAAATTTGTACCACTTTAGAAATAAAGTGGTATATTAATGATTGAGCCCTTCTGGTGGATAAGAAGCGCCGGCATCGCAGCCGCTCCAGTCAGCAACCGCGAGCCGCAAGTCTCTAGACGAGACAGACCCACCAGAGCGGCTTTTTTTTATGCTCCTTGTTCCCGGACGTTTATTCGAACGATCCGGGAAATTTTTTTGATTCAGTCTTTTTTCCAGACTACCCTATGAATATGACAATACCATTTCGCACTCGTACAACAGCGTACCAGTCCAAGGGTATTTTTGTGACGAAAACGGCGAATTTAGAGCATTTTGTAAAGCCAAAGGGGCATTCCAACTTGGAGCAACCAACATCCCCAAACCAGTTTCTATCAAATAACCATCAAATAAAAATCACGAAGCCCATATTGGGACGTATTTCTTGAATTTGCGGGATTGCTTTTCGGGATCATCTTCCCTAATCAGCTTTTCATTCAAAGTTTCTCGGATTATTCGAGAAGCTACAGCCGAATTCTGTTCCTCAATGCCAAAACGATTTCGCAAAGACTGATTGGTCATCTTTTCGTTAGACACGTATTTTAGGCAAGCATGCTGGTAACAAGCCCGAACCCGTTCTTCCTTTTCCAAATGGTTCAAGGCCTTATAGGCATACATAGAAACCACAGTACGATTTTCCTGCAACAAAATATTAAATGGAGGAAGTTGATAGAGCTCGTTGTAAAAAACCGCCTTATCCCAACCACTACCCTTTTCTTCACAAAATCCCATACGACGCATAATATCTGCAAGAGAATCATTTCTTGACACATACTCATCTATAAAACGATTTGTATCAATTATCGGCGCTCCAGGATTTGAAATCTCAATTCGGTCAGAATATATTTCCACCATAGGGAACCCCGGTTCCATAAAATCTTGATGGATTATCGAGTTAACAACAAATTCACGAATAGCTATTTCGGGGTACATCCTGACATCACGACGCAAAGCTTTTCCAATTTCTTCATTTGCTGGGAGCTGACCATTTATCCACTCCATTATTTCGGAAAATTCGACAGCATATCCTTTTTTACCACAGCGTTCACGAACAGTCTCAACCTTATTTTTACCCTTATAGACAATAACACGTATAGCCTTGCGATTTAGTCCTTCAAAATCACTTAGATTCTTCGCAAATAAAATCGCCCCCAACTCTGTTATTCCAAATCCACTTTCATTCGAAACAACAAGCCGTTCTTGACAAAAGCGATCAACCATTCCAGAAGACGATTGAGGAAGGGGTAATTTCATCAAATCGAAATAAGACTCCACACTAAGCAACGATACAACATCACCACAAGACAACCCATCTTTCACAACAACCGCATCAAGCGGATTCTTAGCCTTGTTTCTCCAGATTTTGGAAGCCTTCTCCGGAAAGCCTACTAGTTTCTTCGTCAAGGAGCCGACTCTTATATAAGCCTCATTCAAAAACGCTACAGGTTCGTTAGAAGCAGCAGGAATCTTATACAACGAAATATGCCTATTTTCATCGTAATCAAATTCAATAGTCTGAAAATCTACGGCAGGCTTCAAGCGGCTCAACAGCCACATTTCCAGCTCTTCATTTCCCTTTTTCGCAGAACGCGCACAAAAGTCCGTTCCAACAATAGCGTGAGTTTTATCATCAACACCAAAGACCAAATAAGCGTAGGGTTTCTTTAGAATACAGGCACTATTGGATAACGCAGAAATACGTTCTCCTATTTCTTTACGAGAATGGAAATTCGCCTTGAACTCAAACCATTCCGTTTCATTAGAGCTTGCCGCCAAAGCATCCACTAATTTTTTTAATTCAGCAACTTCCATATTCAAAATTTAGTTTTGATTTTGTCAGAATACAATATAGCCAAAATAATATGTCTTTTTTATAGTCTCTATAAGCAAGATTACTTCAGGGCGGGTGGGCGGAGTAAGCCGGGCGTTACGGGCGCGGCGTTTGCAGAAACCCATGACGCTCGGTCATAGCCATACAAGCATGGCTGCGACTCTCGCTTACAGGGTTTTGAGCACCCGTTAGAAGGGGTAGCGGATGGTTCGACAGGCTCACCAACCTTTATACAGCCTTTAGCCTGGCGAAACAGAAGCGAGGGGGATTCCTCCCCCTCCCATACAGAAAAAGGACTGCATCGCTGCAGTCCTTTGAATTTTTTTGATCCCTCGGCTTCGCCCTAGATTCTATCGCTTCGCTCCAGAATGACAGGGCTTCGCTCAGGATGACACGCTAGAGCGGCCCTTCGGCAGGCTCAGGGACCTTAGACCTCTTCGATGCTCGCGTGGTACTCCTGGAGAGACTTCACAGCACCATGTCCGTTCCTTGCGGCGGCGATGCCCTTCACGGTGTTGTAGGCACCGGCGAGGGTCGTGATGTACGGAACCTTGTACTTGATGGCGGCCTTGCGGATGGCGCTTTCGTCCTTGATGGCGTCGCGCTTTGCCCACGGCGTGTTGATGATGAGGTTCACCTGCTTGTTCAGGATGATGTCGAGGACATTCGGGCGGCCTTCGGCGATCTTGTTCACCACTTCGCACTTGACACCGGCTGCTTCGTAGAACTTGGCGGTTCCTTCGGTAGCGTAAATCTTGAAGCCGAGCTTCTGGAATTCCTTGCCGATTTCGATGGCCTGTTCAGACAAGTTAACCTTGTCGGAGAGGCTAATCAGCACGGCACCTTCGTTCGGGAGGAAGGAACCTGCGGCTTCCTGGCTCTTGTAGTAAGCGAGAGCGTAGTCGTCGGAGAGGCCGAGCACTTCGCCGGTGGAGCGCATTTCGGGGCCGAGAACCGGGTCCACCTTCGGAAACTTGTCGAAGGGGAACACGGCTTCCTTGGCGCCGTGGTGGTTGAACTTCTTGTCCTTGAGCTTGAGGTCTTCGAGCTTGGCGCCGAGCATCAGGCGAGTCGCGAGGCGGGCCATCTGCGTGTTGCAAACCTTGGAGACCAGCGGCACCGTGCGGCTTGCGCGCGGGTTCGCTTCGAGGACGAACACCTTGCCGTCTTCGATAGCGTACTGCATGTTCATGAGGCCGCAAACGTGGAGGGCTTCAGCAATCTTCCTGGTGTAATCCTTGATGGTGGCCAAGTTTTCCTTGGTGATGGTCACCGGCGGGATAATGCAAGCGGAGTCACCGGAGTGGACACCGGCAAGTTCCACGTGTTCCATCACGGACGGGATGTAAACGTGTTCGCCGTCAGAGAGGGCGTCGGCTTCGCATTCGAGAGCGTTGTGGAGGAAGCGGTCGATGAGGAGCGGACGGTCCGGGGTCACGCCAACAGCCTTCGCCACGTATTCGCGGAGCATGTTTTCATCGTAGATGACTTCCATGCCGCGGCCGCCAAGCACAAAGCTCGGGCGGATCATCACCGGGTAGCCGCCGATCTGCTTGACGCAAGCGAGGGCTTCGTCGATGTTCGTGGCCATGCCGCTTTCCGGCATCGGGATGCCGAGCTGGTCCATCATCTTGCGGAACAGGTCGCGGTCTTCAGCAATATCGATGGAGTCGATGCTCGTTCCGAGAATCTTGACGCCTTCGTCGCTCAAAGCGCGGGCAATGTTCAGCGGAGTCTGACCACCGAACTGCACGATCACGCCAGCCGGCTTTTCCTTATGATAGATCTGCAGAACGTCTTCCAAAGAAACCGGTTCAAAGTACAGCTTGTCGGAAGTATCGTAGTCGGTAGAAACCGTTTCGGGGTTGCAGTTCACCATGATGGTTTCGTAACCCATTTCGCGGAGGGCCATGGCAGCGTGGCAGCAGCAGTAGTCGAATTCGATGCCCTGGCCGATTCTGTTCGGGCCACCGCCGAGAATCATGATCTTCTTCGGGTTGGTGGAAGCGGTAGATTCGTCCTTGCAGTTGTAGGTGCTGTAGTAGTAGAACTGGTTTTCCACACCGCTCACCGGCACTGCGCACCAGCCTTCGACCACGCCGAGTTCGGTACGCTTCTTGCGCACGTCCTTCTCGCGGATGCCGAGAATCTTGGCGATGTACTTGTCGCTGAAGCCGTCCTTCTTGGCCTTGATGAGGAGTTCATCGGAAGGCAGGCGGCCCGGAGTCTTGAGCATTTCTTCTTCGAGTTCCACGAGTTCGCGCATCTGCTGCACGAAGTAAGCCTTTTCGTAGGTGGCGGCGAAGATTTCTTCGTCGGTTGCACCCTTGCGGATGGCTTCGTACATCTGGAAGTGACGTTCGGAGCTCGGGGTCTTGAGCATTTCGAGGAGTTCTTCCTTGCTCTTCTTGTTGAAGTCCTTCGCAAAGCCGAGGCCGGAGCGACCATTTTCGAGACCGCGGATAGCCTTCTGGAGGGTTTCCTTGTAGGTCTTACCGATAGCCATGACTTCGCCCACGGCCTTCATCTGGGTGCCGAGGCAGTCATCGACGCCGCGGAACTTTTCGAATGCCCAGCGAGCGAACTTGAGCACCACGTAGTCACCGCTCGGGGTGTACTTTTCGAGACTTCCATCGCGCCAGTACGGAATCTGATCGAGGGTGAGGCCTGCAGCGAGCTTTGCAGAAATGAGGGCGATCGGGAAGCCGGTAGCCTTGGAAGCAAGTGCAGAAGAGCGGCTGGTACGCGGGTTGATTTCGATAATCACCACGCGACCGGTCTTCGGGTCGTGAGCGAACTGCACGTTGGTACCGCCAATCACGCCGATGGATTCCACAATCTTGAAGGCCTTTTCCTTCAGTTCTTCTTCGAGCTTCTTGTCGATGGTGAGGAACGGGGCCGCGCAGAAGGAGTCGCCGGTATGCACGCCCACCGGGTCGATGTTTTCGATGAAGCAGATGGCGATCATCTGGTTCTTGGAGTCGCGCACGACTTCGACTTCCAGCTCTTCCCAACCGAGGATGGATTCTTCGATGAGGCACTGGTGCGTCATGGAGAGTTCAAGACCGTTGGAGCAAATGGTGCGGAGTTCTTCCACGTTGTAGCAGAAACCGCCACCTGCACCGCCCATGGTGTAAGCCGGGCGAACCACGACCGGGTAGCCGATTTCAGCAACGATCTTTTCGGCTTCTTCCACAGAGTGGCAAATGCCGGAGCGCGGGGTGTCGATGCCGAGCTTCTGCATGGTTTCCTTGAAGATTTCACGGTCTTCGCCGCGTTCGATAGCGTCGAGGTTCACACCGATGACCTTCACGCCATACTTGTCCAGCACGCCGGCCTTGCTGAGTGCTGAGGCAAGGTTCAGGCCGGTCTGACCGCCCAAGTTCGGGAGGAGAGCCTGCGGGCGTTCCTTTTCGATAATCTGGGTGAGGCGGGCGACGTTCAGCGGTTCGATGTAGGTGGCATCGGCCATGACCGGGTCGGTCATGATGGTAGCCGGGTTGGAGTTCACGAGCACAATCTTGTAACCCTGTTCGCGCAGGGCCTTGCAAGCCTGGGTGCCGGAATAGTCGAATTCGCAAGCCTGACCGATTACGATCGGGCCAGAACCGATGATAAGAACTTTGTCGATGCCTTCAATCTTCATTTTTTTATCTCCGTTTGTCTAATTATTAAATCCTAAAAAAAATGCTGAACTAAAAAGTCCAGCAAAATCAGAAAAATTATCAACCTTGGAAAAACCCGTTGCAGTTGCGCAGTGGATTGCGCAGGTCTCGCAGCTCTGGGGCTTCGACATTGCAAGATTTTTGTTCATCTTCCTGTCTAATTCGCTCAAGGTTTAAACTTGCGCAAATATAGACAAATATTGTAAATCTTTCAATGTCTTATACTAAAATATGTAAAAAAAACAGTCGTTACGGTTCCACTCCGTCCGTCAGGACGTCATCCGTTTTTTCGACCTTGCAATTCACGGATTCCGGATCCTTGGTGCATTCGTCTTCATCGGAGCCGCTGCTGGAGCTACCACAACCGATTACCGCCATTACAAAAGCGGAAAGGCAAAGCATTCCCAAAAACTTACGAATCATATCATCCCTCTCTAATTAGTTGATGTTCAACACATTACAGTACAATATAGTAAAAGGCGAGAGCTGCGACAAAAAAAAACACCCGGGAGTATTCCCAGGTGCAAGCAAATCGCTTAAAAACCAATTACTTCTTGATCTTGGTCTTCTTAGCGGTTTCCTTGAGGCCAGCGCCGACCTTGAAGGAAACAGTCTTGGAAGCCTTGATCTTGATCTTTTCACCGGTGAGCGGGTTGCGGCCTTCGCGAGCAGCACGTTCCTTAACAGAGAAAGTACCGAAACCGATCAACTGAACGAGGCCGTCCTTCTTGATACCGGCGGTGATGCCGTCGAGCACAGCGTCAACTGCGCGAGCAGCAGCGGCCTTGGATTCAATGCCAGCTTCCTTGTTAGCGAGGATGGCTTCGATGAGATCTTGCTTATTCATTTTTTACTCCTTGAGTAGGTTAAGAATTTTATGATGATATTATACTTTTTTTTTTTGCGTCGTGGCACATTTTTTTTGAAAATTTTTTGAAAAACCCTATAAAATCAGGCCTCAGGCGGTGGTTCGACATCCGACTCCACGATAGCATCCGCTTTCTTCTGGATTTTTTCAATATAAACGAGGCACAGGCAAGTAAAGGGAATCGCGACAATCAGGCCCAAAAATCCGAGGAGTTTGCCCCAAATAGAAAGGGACAGGAGTATGCCCACCGGAGGCAAATTCATGGACGACCCCACAATTTTGGGCACCAGGATCATATCCTGAATCACTTGCACCACCAGATAAATCACCAGAACAATGATGGCCACTTCCCAAAACGGCATTCCCTTTTCCAAAGCGTAGACCACCGCCAACAGCAACGCCAACGGAATCGTCGTGAGCTGCAAGTAAGGGATCATATTCAGGGCGCCCGAGAAAAGGCCAAAGGCAACCCCCATAGGCAGTCCGATGACGCCGAAGCCGATCGCATACAAAATACCTACCGAAAGAGCCACAAACGACTGCGCACGGAAATAACTGCCCATGAAACGGTCCATTTCCATCGCGAACTCCGAAGCTCTCTGCCTATACCTTGTCGGGAACAGATTCTTGACCCCCTTACGAAGTTTCGGCATATCAAGCATAATGAATACGAGATACATAAAGATGAGGCCCACGCCCGACAGCCACATGACCAAGCTGGAAGTCTTCGTCACCACGCCCCAGGCACTCGGCAGGACCTTCCCCGCCACGGACTGCGCCGCATTCCAGAAATCAAGGCTCTGCATCGCCACCGCGACCTTGTCCCAAGAAATCAGGGACTTGAATTCCCGCCACAAGTCCTGAGGAACAAAGGCTGAAAGACGTTCCATCCAAGTCGAATCACTGAACAATTTCTGGATAAGCACCCCTAAATGTCGAACTTCACCGACCACCATCGGGATAAAAATCCACATTGCCCCGCCGATTACCAGCACCATCATCGAAATAACAATTGCCACGGCGACGACACGGTACTTTACTTTATTTTGAATTTTACATACAAGCGGATCAAAGATATAGGCCACCAAAAAGGCCGCAAAAAACGGCGCGAGTACCGCGCTCAGGTAATTCAGTATCCAAAGCAGGATACCAATTCCCGTCGCCATAAAAAGGTGCCGCATGACACGGTCAATCGTCCAAATACGTTTAATCATTTTTGATTCCTATAGTCTAAGGGCTTTACTCCGTAGATTCGGACAAAGTCTTTTTCAAAAGACGACGGACTTCCCGCCCCGACCGCAATCGCAATTTCGGCCACCGAGCGGTCCGACTCCCTCAAAAGTTTTGCCGCCGAGGCCATACGGGACTTCAGGTTCTCCTCTTTTTTCATCCGTTTTTTCACGGACCGTTCCGAGCCGCGAACGGCTAGAGCGACTACACCCGCATACACAGCGGCAATTACCGCCAAAGCGACATACATCAGCGCCTTGAACGTCCGGTTTTCGCCCCACAACTTTATAGAGCGTACCGTAATTTCGTCCGGGATGCCAAGCATCGTTCCTTCGCCATTCGTAATTTCAAACAACATTCCGCGGTTCATGTAACGCAGGCCATCATCCTTTTCGAGCCCCTGCATGGCAAGCCACCATTCGGGAACCTTGAAGTCCAGCATCGACACGGCAACCCCGTTCTTGCGGACCTGCACCTGGGAAACCATCGGTCGGTAACTCCGGTAATCGTTTTTCTGGCTATAGACGGGATCGTCGTTTAAAATCTTGACTCCAATTTTTCTCATGCGATCCGTTTCCGCATCGATAACCAAAGAATCATAATCCGAAAAATCAAAATATCCTGACGCCGGTCGATTGTGGATCGAAAGCAGGTTCACGCCCATGCCAGCATAGGGATACGCCATACCGGACCGGATATTGACACGGGCCGAAATCACAGAATCCGACTGAGAAAGTTCCACCGTCGAAAAACCGCCGACTGCAGAATCCGTCACCGGATAGACCTGGTAGGTTCCGCCCGGGAACAACACCTGTTCCGTAGACCTGAAAGTAACAAACAAGGCTACCCATAACGCAATCAAAACGACAAGCGCCGCAGAGGCTAGGACGATACTTTTCATGCGTCAGATTCCGTCTTCTGGGTTTCGTTTTCTTTGTTGTAGGAATGAGTCCGACCGATAGCCACAATCATAAGGCCGAGCATAATGAACATCACGACGCCAAACGAAAAATTACTGAGACCCTTGACTGCAATTTCATGGACTTTCAACGAGAATTTCTTTCCGCGAGGATGATTCCAGCCGGGAGCAACTTCTACGCGGGCCACCGTTTCTTGATGACGGTCGATCAAGGAGGGGTCCACATGTTCGTCGTTGAACCAGAATTCCGGCGTGTAGAACTGTTCCATCGGAATCGAGATTCTCTGGCGACCGGCCACAAGCGGGATTTCCTTCATCAATAGACGGAAGGTTCGTGCCTTCAAGGTATCCGTGACATCCGGATCATACGTCCATATTTTCATAAGGACCTCATCGGTTCCTTCGGCGTACAGGTCTAGGATGACGGAATCGACAAATGTCCAGTCGCGATACCGTTCTTCGCCATTTTCGCGCAGGTCTATCACAAAGCCACACCAGGCAGACTGACCTTCTTCGCCCCCCAGGGTACAGCTGAACGAAAGCGAGGAATCCGCCTGCGTAAAAGCCACCTGGGAAGAACCACCGTCGTAGGTGTCGTCGTACGCATCGACAGACGCATCCCCATGCAACGGAAACACCGAATCAATAAAGTAACGACTCGGCATCGCAAAATAGCCAATAATTACCGCGACTGCGATTGCGATGATTGTAATATAGGTTTTAGTCATTTGAAGTTTCGGGTTCCAAAATAGGCTTGAGATGAAGACTGTACTGCACCAAGTCCAACGGATCTTCGTCAGGCATCTTCTCGCCAAAGAGTCGGTCTATCAGGGCATCGAGCAAGCGGATAAAGAAGAAATGATGCTTACCCTCTTTCGCCGGTTGCTGGAACGGGTGTTCCAGGGTACGCTTCAAAAGTTGAATCGTCATGGAAGGCGGCATGTGGAACATCTTGCAGCAGTTCGTCACCTTGCCGTCGTAACCGTAGTCCGGGAGTTTTCCTTGCACCAGAGGTTCGCCGTGATCAATGCAGCAAGGGTCTTCGCAAACCGGGTCCTGCACATTCTTGGCTAGCAGGGCCTTGAGCCAAAGTTCGCGAGACTTGTCGGTCAAATCGCTGCGGAAGGCCATGGTCTGGTCGCAAGGGAAAAACGTAGAAAAGCACTTGGGGCAAATACGCAAGTCCAGATGCTGGAACTTGATCTGCGCCACCTCCGATTTGCAATAAGGACAAGTATTCATGTTGGGGAATATAGTAATTAGGTCGGTCGCCTTCGGCTTCCTTTGGGGTTTGAGGTCGCGCCTATGGCGCTCTGGGGTATGAAATATGAGGAATTTTCTATCAATCGCTCAAAGGCACGCAGTGCCGACCTCATTACTCAAAGGGGCAACGCCCCGAGCTCATACCTTTCTATATTTAGCGTATGGCTAAAGTAGTTCAAATTACCGCTGAAAATTTTGAAACCGAGGTCGCTCAGGCCTCCGAAAACCGCGCCGTAGCGGTGCTTTTCTCTTCTGCAGAGTACCCCGACTGCGCACCATATTCCCAGTTGCTGGGGCAGCTTTCTACCAGCATGGACTTTACGCTCGGCGTCGTAAGCTGCGACGAACGCGAAAACATGCAGCTGATCCAGGCATTCCGCGTGCGCTCGGTACCCGAAGTTCACATTGTCGACAAGGGCCAGATTGCAGACGTCATCCAGGGCGTTCTCCCCGAAGCAGACCTCAAGAAGCGTCTTGAAAAATTCTTCGTTTCAGACGAAGCACGTTTCCAAGCAGCCCTCGAAGACGCCATTGCCCAAAAGAATTTTGACCAGGCGCTCCCGATGCTCGACGAAGCGCTCGCCAAGACCCCCGACGACAAGAAGTTGCAGCTCTTGTGGGCCAAGGCAAGCCTCGGCATGGGAGACACTGAAAAAGCCAAGGAAGTCCTTGCCAAGTTTACCGAAGCCGACGACCAGTACCGCGAAGCGAAATCGCTGCTGGAACTGCTGGACTTCCACGCCGAAGCCGCCAAGAAGGACGTTCAAGGTAAAGAAGCAATCGTGTACCACGAAGCATGCAAGCTCGCCTGTAGCGAAGATTTTGAAAGTGCCTTGCAGGCGTTCCTGAACCTTTACGTAGAAGCTCCGGAATGGAACGACGGCGCCGCAAAGAAGGCGATGCTTACTTTGTTCGGAGTTCTCGGGCCGAAGCACGAACTCACGTGGAAATACCGCGCCAAACTCAACACGATGATGTTTATTTAGTGGCAGTGGGGTCGAGCCTTCGGCTCTCTGAGGCATGAGCAATGAGCAAAAAACTCAAAGCGAAGCGACCTCACAGTGCTTTAGCATGACCTCACACCTCAAAGCGAAGCGACCTCTATGAATCTTGACTTTAACCGCAGATTATCTATTGCCCCGATGCTTGACTGCACCGACCGTCACGAACGGTATTTCTTGCGGTTACTGTCGAAGCACATTCTGTTGTACAGCGAAATGGTCACGACTAATGCGCTGCTGCATACCGATCCGGACCAGTTCCTGCGCCATCAGGAATTCGAATACCCCGCGGTGCTGCAACTGGGCGGCTCTAATCCCGCCGATTTGGCCAAGTGCAGCAAGATGGTCGAGCAGTCCGGCTTTCAGGAAGTCAACCTGAATTGCGGCTGCCCTTCAGACCGCGTGCAGAATGGCAACTTCGGCGCATGCCTCATGAAAGACAAGAACCTGGTCGCCGACTGCTTCAAGGCCATGCAGGACGCCGTAAGCATTCCCGTATCTATCAAGTGCCGCATTGGTGTCGACGAATTCGACTCTTGGGAATTTTTCCGCGACTTTATCGGCACCATTGCAGATGCGGGTTGCCGCGTGTTCATTATCCATGCCCGCAAGGCTTGGCTCAAGGGCCTAAGTCCCAAGGAAAACCGCGAAGTTCCACCGCTGCATTACGACTTTGTGCACCGCCTCAAGGCAGAAATGCCTCAGCTGAACATTTCGATTAATGGCGGCATCAAGACGCTTGACCAGGTGCAGGAACAGTTGCAGGATTTAGACGGCGTGATGGTGGGGCGCGAAGCTTACGAAAATCCGTGGTTTCTGCGCGACGCCGACGAAAGAATTTTCGGTGACACCAACGGCGACGAAATCCATCATGATTCTTCATGGATTCCCTCCCCTCTTCGAGGGTCGGGAATGACTAGTCGCAAAGCGCTGCTCGAAGCCAATCTCCCTTATGTAGAAATGGAAGCTGCCCGCGGCACCCCCGCCACGATTCTGGTGCGCCACCTGTACGGACTTTTTAACGGCAAACCCGGCGCCCGCAAGTTCCGCCAGTACCTCGGCGAAAACGCCCCCAAAACAAATAACCCCGCGGAAATGATCCGCAGGGCGATGGACTTGGTTACGGAACCTTAAGGTTCTTCATTAAAGCAGCGTAATGCTGTACGGAGCGAGAGCACCCTCCACAGATTCAACCGCCGAGGCCTTGCCGTCCTTGACAACAAAGACCTTTTCGTTGGCATAGCTGCGGTCACCTACGTAAACAACGCCCCCCTTCACAGCGAGGGAGCCTTCGGCATCGGCAACGCCTTCAACCGTAGAGGCTGTCTTTGCAGCAAGATCAATCTTGGCAAGAGGCACATCGCCATAGGACTTGTAAATGGCGGCATAGGCAATTCCGTCTTCGGCGGCAAAGGCATAAATACCACCACCAAGAGTCTTGCCAGACACGATCAGTTCAGATTTCTTTTCGGCAAGATTCACCTTTTCAATACCGCGTTCTTCATCGGCATCGGTGCCATAATCGGCATTGTATTCGCCCTGGCTTGCCACATAAAGACTACCGTCAAAGAACGTCATGGCAGTGGGGTTTTTCTTAAGCAACTGCACAGTATCCTTCAGGTCACCAGTAGATGCATCGTAAATGGCAAGGAGGCCCTTAGGATAAGTCGTTGCCCAAGTAGCCGGATCCAGCGTGTAGCGCTGCATCAACACATAGAGCTTGCCGTCGTTAAGTTCAATGTCAGCTACATACGGAGAGGTTTCGCCTTCGTAAGCAAAATCCGTTGTCTTGATAGACTTAGAAATCTTGCCATCCTTGGTAGAAATCCTTACAAGGGAGTCTGCGTTCTGGAGAGCAACCCAGGCGTTTTCGCCGTCGAAAGCCAAATCAACCGGGTTTGCGTTATCGTCCAGCGAAATCTGCCAGACAACGGCCTTTGCACCCTTTTCTTCAAGTTCCTTGGAATTCAACTTCGTGATATTGTCAGCCTTCATACGTTCGAGAACATACAAATCGGAACCGTTTGCAATCACCTTGGAATCCTGGAAGAATGCTACGCTCTTTTCAGAAAGCTTTTTACCGTTGATTACCCAGCGGAGTTCACCCGTGGTATAGTCAGTGCCAAAGACAGCTGCCGTTACCACATCTTCGGCAGAAGAGCTGCTGACTTCCTCGACAGAAGAAGAACTTTCTTCCTTGGCAACAGAGGAGCTACTTTCGTCCTTCGTCACAGAACTGCTGCTTTCGTCCTTCGCCACAGAACTGCTACTTTCATCCTTTGCAACAGAGGAACTGCTTTCAGCCTTGACACTAGAGCTGCTAGCATCGTCGTTGGACGAAGAACTGAGTTCCGTGTCGTCGCCGGCGGCCAACGCCGAAGAGCTAGAATCGTCGCCGCAAGCCACGAGACCGAATGCAAGGCTTGCCAAAGCAGCGCCCGCGATAAGTTTATTTTTCATCTGTTTCATTTTTTTCCTTTTCTGGCTTTACGCATTTAGCGCGGGGGCTAGAACCCCTGTATGATTGTGAACTTGTATTCTCGCCCAGGCATAGGGAAGGGCGTATAGAAATTTCGATACTTTTCGTCGGTAATATTATCCACGGTAAAAGTCAATCGGGTCTTATCGAACGGAGAATACGCAAGGTTTGCCCGATGCGTTGCCACGGCAGGCTGATCCATCTTATTCGCTCGATCACTATAAATTACGCTTCGCCACTGCGAAGTCCACGTAAAATCAAAATGCAACGGCAAATGGATTGTCGCCTCGGCAAAATAGTCGCGTGCAGGCTCACCAGGAAGCATATTACCATGGTACGTATTAGAACTACTCCGGTCTTCTGTTTTTTGGAAGGTCGCTCGCAACAGCACATCCAGGAATTTTGAAGGACTGCTATTAAGTTCAATTTCCGCACCGCGCACAAGCGACCGAGCCACATTTTCGGCACGCAAGAGTTCCACCGAAATAACCCAACAAATTCCATCTTGTATATGCGACTCAAAATAAGCCGCACGAAGCGTTGTGTGTTTCCCAGGGAATTTGTAAAGCCCTGCCACCTCAAATTTAGTGGCCTTTTCACGTTTGAGGTCCGGATTTGACAATGCACCGGGGAATGTTCCATAAAGCTCCATCAAGGCGGGCTGCTGGTAAAAACGTCCTATCGAAACTTCACCAGTCAAAGGCGATTCGGAAGCACCCAAGCGCGTATAAAGCCTTCCCGCAAAAGAGGCATCGCGATCAGCCGCATCTTCTAGTATATGCGATCCAGAAGGCTGCACAAAAACGCCATCATTCAATTCATCTTTCAAAAATTGAGCTGAGCCTTCGCCTCCCAAGCCACCATACTTAAATATCTGGTAATACAAATCACCTGAGCCCATCAAAGTCCACCTATCCAGAGACCATTCCTTAGAATCGCCTCGCGCCTCGGCCCGTTCCCACTCCCCTGCAATACGAGCAGAGCCCTTCAAGCGTTCTATAGGCGTAAAATCAGCTGAAATCTCAGGAACAATTTTATAGGTAGCGGCGCCATATTCCATAAAACGATTGTTGCCATAACCGATATGGTCTAACGGATAATAGGCACTCGACAAATTCTTGTCGAATCGCGCAGACAGTCCTCCATACAAGAAAAGTCTATCATCAAAGTAACTGTCTGATTCAAGACTATAACGAATGAGAGCCGACTCCCCTACAAACTTTGCCACTTTGGTTTGCTGCTCTTCTTTGCCTGGGTTGCCGCCCTCGTACCGGCTTGCCGTTACCGCAAGCGTTGAAAAATAGCCGTTCCCGTGCAACATGCGGAACTGGACATTCCCAGATACATCGGTGTACTTGGCATTTTCTCGCGTTGCCGTATAGTCGTCTTCGTCGTTGTACTGCGTACCATTACGGTTCAGGTATTCATAGTCATTATCGCTATGGCGTGTCGCAAAAGACGAAGCAAACATAATGCTGTCGGTCACAGGAGCCGCCACCTGGAACGAGCCCTCCCACGTATTGTGGTTTCCGTAGGCCGCTAAAACTCGTCCGCCCTTTTTCACGGCATTTTTCGTGACAAAGTTAATGGCACCGCCAAGCCCCGACACACCAAATTTCGCCGGGACATTATTCTTGTAGACTTCGACTTTTTCCATTTGGTTCAAGTCGATGGAACCTAGATTCACTGCTCCACCACTTGCATCGTTCAGGGGAACTCCGTCGACACAGATCATGATATTGCGCGCCGCTATTCCTCGTATCGAGACCGTCTGAAAACTACCGAGTCCGCCCTGCCTGTACGACTGGATTCCAGGAAGCGTCGAAAGCAAGTCCGCAGCAGAAAGCGCCTTTCCTTCCCAGGCCGCAGCGGTAATTTCGGTATAATTTGCATCATTATTGAGGATTGTTTCGCCCTCGGTCACCACATCGGTCACGCCGAGGTCACGGACGACCGTCGCATCATCAGTGGCGACCGACTTTGCAGAAACAACTGAAATATCCTCCGGAGCATTTTCCGAAGTTGCAGCCACGGCATTACCTGCGCCAATGGCAGCCCAACACCAAAGAACCGCAGTGTATGCGGCTTTGTAGAATGACGTCGTTCGCATCGTTCCTCAACATCACATTTCCCACAGTTCTTCTGGCTCGGGGATCAACCTACTTCCGGCTCCTTCACACATGTATTCCCTTTCGGTTTCCACGCATTGGCTTATGCCGGTTTCGTCCTCCCTTACAGCGGCGCGACCGCTCCCGGCTTTCACGGGATTCTCTCCTTGCCGCACCCAACTAGGCAACGGCAAGAGCTTTTCAGGGCACAGGAAATTTTGGCAACAAATATAGTAATAACGGACAACAATTTTTTTATTTGAGCTCATGAGAGCTTTTCTTTTTACCCTCATCGCATTTGCAGTACTTTTACACGCAGAAAACCAAGCGGTCCCCGACTCCGCCAAAACTGCCAAGAGTAGCGGTCTTCTAGAAGCACTATTTGCTGTCGAACCCGACGAATCCATCGCCAAGGGGCACATCCTCACTGGCGCCACGTTCTCGCTCATCCAGGGCAGTACCGACGACGACGCCCTGGACATCATCATCGGAGATATCTACAAGGCCGAAGGATCCATGTTCTCAATCGAAGCATTCGGCGGCTACTTCATCCGCGATGCGCTCGCCATCGGTATCAGGGGAGGCTACTCCCGCACCAAATTCGACATTGACTTCACCCTGCTCGAAGACCTCGGCGACCTCAAGCAGCACCGTCAATATGTCAGCAACGGATTTTTCTTGCAACCTTTCGTCAAGAACTACCTGAAGGTTCTTGATTCCAGAACCGTCTACCTATTCAATGAAACGTCGGTTTCCTTCGGCTATTCGTACGGAATTTCGCAGACGGATGACGGCGAAGATCTCAACAAGACCCTTAGCAACACCTGGTCAATTCGAATCGGACTTGATCCGGGACTCTGCATCATGATCTTAAACGGAGTTGCCATCGAAACATCCGTCGGACTGCTCGGCTTTACGACGAGTGTCATTGAAGTCGAAGAAAACAACGAGACCCACAGTGAAGTGGTCTACAACATCGCAAACTTTTCCATCAACTTGCTAGCGCTTGACCTGTCGCTGGTCTACTTCTTCTAGGAGCTATCATGGGGATCAAGAAAACTGTTTTAAAATGGGCCGCCATAGCGGGCATCCTAGCCACTACCGCTTCGTGCACCGCCGATATTGACACTTTCGGAACATCCGACTACAGAGTCCTCAACGAGATCTCGTTCGAGGAGCAGGACGGAAGGCCATCCATCAGCGCTAACGAGCAACGCATCGCAGTCAAGCTCAGTTCAAATAAAGACTGTTCCTGGGATTCAGTCACCATTGACGACCTGAGCATCAGTTCTCTCGCCACATTCCACACGGTCTTAGATTCCATTGGTTCTTTCCCCAAGGATTCGACCGTACTGGATTCATTGGCACGCAAGGTCAGCTACGAAAGCAAAAAAATCAAGATAGGCTCCAAGATAGAAATTCCCGAAAACGACACTCTTTACATTGTCGTTGTCTCGGAAAGTGGCATTCCCGCCCTCTGGCAAATCGCCTTCTCGAAGCCCTCGGAATCATGCGACACCAAATCCGACAAGGATTCCGACAAGGAAAAATCCTCTTCTTCGGCAAAGAGCGAATCATCGAACAAGTCTTCGTCTTCGACAGGTAGTGATTCCCCCAAGAGTTCCTCCTCGGCATCATCTTCAGAATCGAACAAGACTCCGGATTCCCCGGCATCCACAGCCTCGTCCTCAGAAAGTTCAGAAGAAACGCATATTCCTGCCGACGCCCCCAAGATTCTTTCGCTCAAGATAGCCTCCATGGAGGCCACCATCGACAGCGGCAAGATTCACATTCATCTGGACACGCTCCCCTTCCTCGCGGATCTTTCGAACCTGGAGCTCACCGAACTGGAACTTTCTGAAGGCGCCACCTGCGAAAGCCACAAGACCGGCGAAACCTACGATTTCGGCGTCGGGCAGGAAATCGTCATCAAGAATTCCGACGGCGAATCTATCACCTACATCGTCAAGGCGGGCTACCAGATTCCGGGATCCGATTTCAACGACTGGAATGGAGATGACGTTATTCCCGATTCCCTCTGGGGCAACGCAAACACACTCATCACGACCACAAAAAAATACACCTCCGGATCCATGACAGGCGCAAGGATTGCCACCACGGCTTTACTCGGCAAGACCGCAAGCGGAAGCCTGTACAGCGCCGATTTCAACCCGAATAACGTCGGTACGCTTTCGATGGCCAATTCTTCGACCTGGCCCGACGGCAACGAGCTCATCGATTTCGGCAAGCACTTCAATGCAAGGCCGGAATATGCCGAAGTCAAGTTCTCCTATGACGGCAGCGGCGACAGTTGCGACATCTACATTCTCCTTGAAAGCCGCGATGGAGACAAGAACATCAACCGAGGTTCCGACGATATCAACAAGCTCGTCGCAAGCACCTGGTACCGTTCTACCACCAATGACAACACCGGCCGCGAAAACCCGGACGTCGTCAGCATTTCGGACAAGGACGAAAACGGCATGCGGACCCTGCGCCTCAAGTTCCGCTACGGCACGCCACTCGAAAATTCCCCTATCGAAAACTCCTCCACTTTCGCCACCTCGCTACAGTCCTCGAATAAGTCTGCCATCGACAATTCGCTGATTCAAGGTGAGGGGAATGAATCCGTCACCCATATCCGCGTCGTTTTCGCCTCGAGCGCCGACGGAAACCATTATAAGGGTGTGAAGAACGCGACTTTGATTATTGACGACCTGAAACTTATCTACTAGCACTTTCTATATTTATTCCTATGACCGCAGAAGAACTTTACAATCGTCTCAAGACCATTCAGCCGGGCGCCGTGCTTTGCACCTATTCCATGGAAAAGTGCGAACAGATGCTCCCGCTCATCAATGAAATCAACGAACTCAAGAAAGAACGCGACGCCGTGATTCTCGCCCACAGCTATGTGGCCCCCGAAATCATTCTGGGCGTTGCCGACTACGACGGCGATAGTTTCAAGTTGAGTCAGGACGCCACCAAGGTGAGCGCGAAGACGATCGTATTCTCTGCCGTGCGCTTTATGGGCGAAACAGCCAAAATTTTGAACCCCACCAAGGACGTTCTCATTCCGGGCCCGCTTACGGGCTGTAGCCTCGCCGACTCCATTACCGGCGCCGAGGTCAAGGCTCTCCGCGAAAAGTACCCCGACCACACCTTCGTGTGCTACATCAACACCACCGCCGACGTGAAAGCGAACTGCGACGTGTGCGTCACCAGCAGCAACGTGATGAAGATTGTCTCTAGCCTCGAAAACGATAAGATCGTGTTCGTTCCCGACGGACTCATGGGACAGAACCTCATCGACGAAATGCAGAAGCGCGGCATCAAGAAAGAAATCGTGCTCCACAGCGGCTGCTGCTACGTTCACGAGACCTACGATTCCGAGCTCATCAACTTTTTCCGCAGTCAGAATCCGGGCCTCAAGGTGGTGAGCCACCCCGAATGCCACCCGGGCGTCGCCCTCCTCAGCGACTACGTGGGCAGCACCGGCCAG
The DNA here is from genome assembly GCF_900142475.1 of Fibrobacter sp. UWH4. Classification (NCBI taxonomy): domain Bacteria; kingdom Pseudomonadati; phylum Fibrobacterota; class Fibrobacteria; order Fibrobacterales; family Fibrobacteraceae; genus Fibrobacter; species Fibrobacter sp. UWH4. Next base: position 110,443 of record NZ_FRAY01000001.1, on the reverse strand, counting down.
ATGGTAAGCTACATCAAGGAACAGCCCGAAGGCACGCCGTTCCTGCTTCTCACCGAATGCGGCCTGAACGCTCGCATGCAGTACGAATTTCCGAACAAGACCTTCATTGGCAGCTGCAGCATGTGCAAGTACATGAAGTCGAACTCGCTCGAAAACATTCTGGAAACCTTGCGTCATCCGGAAAAGGCGCAGCACGTAGAACTTGACGAAGCAACCCGCGTTGCCGCCAAAAAGTGCATCGACGCGATGTTCTACTACGCTGCAAAATAAAATTTGGGATTCAGATTTCAGAAATAAAAAATCTTCGAACTCCGAATTCCGAAATCTGAATTAATAAGAGGAAACAATGAAGTTTAAAATCATCACTTTGGTCCTTTGCCTTCTGGCAGGGTTAACCTTTGCTGAAGAGTACTACTGGCCTCGCACATATTACGTTAGCGCGGGCTTTGGCGCCCAAGTTTCCAAGGGTGATTTCAACGAGCGTGCCATCTCTGGAACGGATTCCGCAGGAGTCAAGGGATACATACACCCGCCCGCACTCGAATTCGTCGCGACCCCAGACCTGATGGTAGGCGTCAACCTGGGAGCATTCTCGCTCGGTCTCGGCTTTCAGTATTGGACATCCGAACAGGTCATGGCGGGGTTTCCCGACGAATCTTATAGACAGGACACACGAATCTGGCGAGCAGGCCTCGAAGTTACATACAACTTATTCTGGCCTGATTTTTTCCAGATTGGACTCGGCCTCGGTTACTCCTACTCTAGCGTAAAGTCCGAAAACGCAGCCTTGTTCGGTACCGACGTTTACGACGCGGAGTTTATGGGATCTGCGGTGGCCTTTATCGCAAACATCCATTACTACATTACTGAAAACATCGCCATGGTACCCGCACTCAAGTTTTACGAGAGTTGGTTCAAGAACGTGCATTGCTCCCGTATAGACAATAATGATCTGGATCCGTACCTGTGGCAAACCTTCGTTCTCGCCACCGTATCGATTCAATACCAGTTCTAGGCTCCTTAAATTTTTTCTAAATTTGGCGCGGTATGAAAAAATCCGCCCTTTTTGCATTTCTTATTCTTGGACTTGGCTCCGCATTCGCAACCGACGAAGACGGCTGGGCCTCCACCTACGAATCCCTCTCGGCATTCCAGAAAAGTCCCGTCTCTAAAGACGGTTCTTTAAACCCCTATGCCAACCGTCCCGGTTACGTCAAGCCCATTATCGACAACCTGGGCAATGTGCTCAACAGCAACTGGTATGTGAGCGCCTCGGTTCCGCAAAGTTTCACCTTCGAAGCGGGTCTCCCCATTTCAATCATTTCTATTGGTGACGACGACCGGAATTACACCGAGAATGCGGAATTCCTCGGTCAGTCCATTGCCTACGAAACGCCGACCATTTTCGGTGATCACCGCGACATGACCCAGGCTGACGACGGAAGGATTTACGGCAACAAGACGCTGAACGGCCTGGGCGTATTTACCTACCCCTACATCCAGCTAGGCGCAAGTTTCTACCATGCACGCGTGGTCTTCCGCGGAATGTTCCTGCCCTCGATCAGCGAACTGACCAAGTTCAACCTGTTCGGTTTCGGCCTGCAGTACAGTTTCGGCCATTTTTTCCAGTACATGTTGCCTCCCGCTGCCCAGCCGCTTGACGTGAGCATCGTCTTCGGTTACAACACCAGCGGCATCGGCTACCGTCCCGAGGACTACGAAGGCGATCTCAATCTCGACGTTTCGACGACAAATTTCGCAATCGTCATTGGCTACAAGCCCGTCAGCTTTATCGAAGTCATGATGTCGCTCGGCTACCAGAGCGCCGAAATGAAATCTTCGGGACATCTGCTTTGCGTCGCCAAGCAATTTGGCAATCCAGACTACTCACGTGGCTACGGCGCCACCATCGATCCCGACATTACCGTCGAAGGCAACAACGGATTCCGTTTCGGTCTGGAAGTTGCATTCCAGTTGGGCAAGTCCTTCCACCCCGTCGTCGGTTTCGATTACGCCGGCAAGAGCAGCTTCACGACCAACGTTCTCTACTTCAAGCAACAATTCGGCGAAGACAAGACTCCCGACGAAATTGCCAAGGAAAAAGGTTTCGTTCGCGGAGCAAAGAAGGCCGAGCAAACAACGGAAAGTTCCGAGCAGCCGAATGAGACTCCCGCAGAAACCAACGACGCTCAGCCAAAAGAAACAACGGAAGCCCCTGCCGTAGACGAGGCTTCTTCCGAAGAGACATCTACCGACGATTCCTTTAACGAAGAGTAAGGACATTCTACCGTCTACTTTCTACTTTTAACTTAAAACAAAGAAGGCATCACATGATTACATTCCTGATCGGTATCGCGATTCTTATCGGCGGATACTTTACTTACGGAAAATTCGTTGAACATGTCTTCGGCCCCGACGACCGCAAGACTCCCGCCCTCGAAAACCCGGATGGCGTTGACCGCGTGGTACTTCCCCACTGGAAAAACATGCTCATCCAGCTTTTGAACATTGCAGGCATCGGTCCTGTGATCGGCGTGATTCTTGGCATCAAGTTCGGCGCCATCGTGTTCATTCTGCTGCCTATCGGCAACGTGCTTGGCGGCGCCGTGCACGACTATTTTAGCGGCATGGTCAGTATGCGCAACAACGGCTACAATGTGCCGGCACTTTCCCGCAAGTTCCTGGGCAAGGGTCCAGCCAAGGTCGTGATGACTCTGATTTCGGTCGCCCTGATTTTGGTGGGCGCCGTCTTCACCAACACGCCTGCCGCTTTGATTAACACGCCAATTCTTGCGGGCTCTGCCGTGTCGCCCACCTTGTTCTGGGTCGCGGTTGCCTGCATTTTCGCCTACTACTTTGCAAGCACCTTCTTCCCCATCGACAAGATTATCGGCCGCATCTATCCGATTTTCGGTGCGCTTTTGATTCTTGCTTCTCTCGCGATTTTCGTAGGCATTGTCCCGAACTTGAACGTTCTCGATGAATTCTGCTTTAGCGACATCATGAGCAACTTCCACAAACATCCGGCTGGCCAACCGATTATCCCGATGCTCTTCGTGACCATTGCCTGCGGTATCATTAGCGGTTTCCACAGCACGCAGAGCCCGCTTGTCGCCCGCACCGAAGTCACCGAAAGAACAGGCCGTCAGACCTTCTACGGCATGATGATTATCGAAGGCCTGATCGGTATGGTTTGGGCCGCCGGCGGCATGTTCATTTACCACCAGATGCCGGAACTTTTAACCGGCGCTTCGGGCGTCAAGGTCTTGAGCGTCCTCGTTTCTACCGTGATTCCCTGGGCTCCGATTTCGATTCTCGTTGTCGTGGGCGTGATTGTCCTTGCGATTACCAGTGGCGACACGAGCCTTAGAAGCCTACGCCTCACGATTGCAGAACTCACCGGCATGGAACAGACCTCCATTCGCAACCGTCTGCTCCTTACTGTGCCTATGTTCGCCATTTGCGCCATCATCATCTTCTGGAGCAATCTGAACCCCGAAGGATTCAATATTCTGTGGAATTACTTTAGCTGGAGCAACCAACTCATGGCCGTGTGCAGCCTTTGCGTGGCCACGGTTTACCTGCGTAGCAAAAAGAAGAACTTCTGGATTGCACTCATTCCGTGCATGTTCATGACCTTCATTACTTGCGACTATATTCTTTGGGTGAGTCCCGAAAACCTGAAGGGTGCTCCGCTGGGCTTCGGTCTCGACTACAAGACCGCCCTTGTGATTGCCCTGCACGACGCCGTCATTCTCGGATTCCTGCTTTGCACTAGGGGCAAGACGCTCACCAAGATGGAAGGTTTCGATCCTGACCGCTGGAACCCCGAACTGGACGAAGGCAAGGTCCCCAAAGCTCAATAAATGGTTCTCGAAGGTTCCGTCAAGTCCATTACCTTTCATAGTCCGCAGAACGGCTTCACCGTGCTGCGGCTTATTGATAGCAGCACGAAGAAGGTGGTGGTCGTTACGGGCACACTCCCTGAACTTTCCGTAGGCGAAAACCTGCGCTTCGAAGGGGACTGGGGACGCCACCCTAAATTCGGCGAGCAATTCCAGGCCAAGCATTTCGAAATCGTCGAAACGCAAAGCAACAATCTGGAAGCCTACCTCGGCAGCGGGCTTTTCCCAGGGATAGGCCCTAAGACCGCAAAGGCCATCGTCGAAACTTTCGGCGACGAACTTCGCGACATTCTGGACTACGAGCCCGACCGTTTCCGTGCCAAGAAAATCAAGGGTCTTTCGGCCGCGAAGGTAGAACAGTTCCTCGCCAGCTGGCAAGAAAATCGCCACAGCCGCGAAACCTTATTGTTCCTCTACAACCACGACATCACGGGCAGCGTTGCAAAAAAGCTGTGGATGAAATTCGGGCAGGACACCATCAGCAAAATCCGCGAGAACCCCTACATTCTCTGCGAAGAAATCTGGGGAATCGGATTCTTGAAAGCCGACGAAATCGCAATGAAAGTAGGCATCCCCAAAGACAGCCCCATGCGCCTGCAAGAGGCAATTCTTTACTCGCTGCAAGAAGCTTCACTTTCGGACGGTCACTGCTATTTGCCGAGCAACGATTTAATCGGCCGAACCCTCAAGAATTTGCGCATCGACGTCACCGACGACGACGCGATTCAAAATCTATTGGATCAGTTCAAGCGCATTTGCGAAGCGGGCCGCATCAAGCGCCACGGCGAAGACTGCTTTTACCCGTCGCTGGACAACGCGGAGCAGAAAATCGCAGACATCATCAAAGCACGCCTCGGCGAAAATGAATTGCCGACTTACGGCTTCGAGCGTGAGCTCGTGGACTGGGAACGCGAACACAAGTTCAGTTTCGACCCCGTGCAGCGCGAAGCCATTCGCCTTGCGACCGCACACAAGATTTGCATCATTACCGGCGGTCCAGGCACCGGCAAGACCACAATTCTCAAGGGAATCCTTCACCTTGCCCGCAAGATGGGCGAAAACATTCTGCTCGCCGCCCCGACGGGCCGCGCAGCCAAGCGCATGGGCGACTGTTGCGGCGACAAGGCCTACACCATCCACCGCCTCTTGGAAGTCGACCCCGTCACCAAGAAATTCAACAAGAACGAATTCAACAAGCTTGACTGCAACTTGCTGATTGTCGACGAATTCAGTATGGTGGACACCTGGCTTGCCGCCTCGCTCCTGGACGCCGTCCCCGAAACGGCCCGCATCGTCTTTGTAGGCGATGCCGACCAGCTTCCGAGCGTGGGCCCGGGCAACGTACTCAACGATCTGCTGCAATGTCCGCGCATTCCAAGTGTGCGCCTGCAGCACATCTTTAGGCAAAGCGGCGGCAATGACATCGCCGACAAGGCCGCCAAAATCAATCAGGGCATTACGCCGTCGCCCATCGAAGGCCCGAACTTTCACTTTGTTCCGTTCGAAACGCCCGAAGAAGCCAAGCTGCATTTACAGCAACTCATTGCCACCGGCGTCAAGAGCAAAATCGACATCGACCTTAAATCCGATTTGCAGATTCTTGTCCCCATGCGCAAAGGCCCCCTCGGCATCATCGAGCTGAACCCCTTCTTGCAAGACCTCTTGAACCCGGGCGTTCCGCGGCAAAAAATGATGGGCATCGGCTGGAGCGTGGGCGACCGCGTCATGCAAATCAAGAACAACTACGACAAGAACGTGTTCAACGGCGATGTCGGAATCGTCTACAGCATCTACAAAGAAAAGCGCAAAATCGCCGTCTTCTTCGACGAAAAACTCATCACCTACCAAGACGACGAACTCGACGAACTGCAACTCGCCTACGCCTGCACCATTCACAAGAGCCAGGGTAGCGAATACCCCGCCGTCATCGTGATTCTCGATTCCAGCCACTACGTGATGCTGCAGCGCAACTTAATCTACACCGCCATCACGCGCGCGAAAGGCCACGTGTGGATTCTTTCTGCCCCCGGCGCCTTCCACCAGGCCGTCCGCAACAACCGCAGCACCCGCCGCTACACGCGCCTCAAAGAAAGACTAAATTAATTCAGAATTCGGAGTTCAGAATTCGGAATACAAAAAATCCCGCAGATTTCTCCGCGGGAATTTTCAAATTCGCTCATACCTCGAAGCGAGTCGAAGACGAGCGACCTCATCGCTTAAAGCGACGGAGTCGCGACCTATTACAGTTCCACCACTTCAGTCCAGCCAAACGGGTCTTCCGCTTCACCGAACTGGATAGCAGTGTACTTCGTGAAGAGTTCCGTACAAACCGGGCCCGGATTCTTACCGTCACCGTAGGTGAATTCCTTGCCGGCAACCGGATCCACGATCTTCTTGATCGGGGTGATCACGGCGGCGGTACCGCATTCGGCAGTTTCGGAGAATTCAGCGAGTTCTTCGAACGGGACCTGGCGGCGTTCCACGGTATAACCGAGGTGTTCAGCCAGCTGCTGCAAGCTCTTGTTCGTAATCGACGGCAAAATGGATTCGGACTTCGGGGTCACGTAGGTCTTGCCCTTGATACCGAAGAAGTTTGCCGGACCGCATTCGTCGATGTACTTCTTTTCCTTTGCATCGAGGTAAATGGTGCTGGAGTAACCGAGCTTCTTGGCTTCTGCAAGGGACTGAAGGCTAGCGGCGTAGTTACCGCCGACCTTCACCGTACCCGTACCCTGCGGAGCGGCGCGGTCGTAGTTGCGGCTGATCATCATGTCCACCGGCTTGAACCCGTCCTTGAAGTACGGACCCACCGGAGTCACGAACATCATGAGCAGGTATTCGTCGGCAGGCTTCACACCCACTTCCGGGCTCATACCGATGAGGAGCGGACGGATGTAGAGCGTTGCACCGTAGCCATACGGCGGAACAAAGCGCTTGTTGGCCTTCACCACGGTGTGAACCATTTCGCGGAACAATTCAACAGGCGGCACAGCCATGAGCACGCGGTTAGCGGTGTTCTGCATACGCTTCGCGTTTTCGTCGACGCGGAAAATACGGACCTTGCCGTCCTTGCCCGTGTAAGCCTTGAGGCCTTCAAAACCTTCCTGGCCGTAATGCAAGCAAGTAGCGGCCATGTGGATGCTAATATCCTTGGAAGAAGACAGCTCGATTTTGCCCCACTGACCATTGCGGTAGTAGCAGCGTACATTGTAATCGGTGTCATAATAACCGAAGGGGAGCGTCTTCCAATCGACAGTGTTCAAATCAAGCATATATTCACCTTTTTGTGCAATTTGTGCATTTTTAAAGGTATCATTCGGTACCATACAGAAAAATACAATTATCAAAGCCGTTTTGGCTCGCCTTCTGTACAAAAAAAGAGCAAAAGAGAGTCCGTTTACTATATTTTACACCATGGAACAAGAAAACGTCAATCCGGCAATCGGCTCGATTCTGGACGAACAGAAGCTTAAGAACATTGTCTACCCGGCAAGGCTTTTCAGGGCACGCCTGAACGAAGAATTCTTGCGAGCAAACCGCACGCGCAAGCCCTTCCTGTATATCAAGATTTATGCCCATCAGTACGACTTTTTCGGCTGGGGCAGCCCCGACAAGACCGTCGAGAATACCTGGCGTATCAGTATTCTCACCATGTTCTCGCATCTGCGTTTTATCGACGTCCTCGGTTACCTGTCCGACGGAAGCGGTCTCGGAATCATCCTCCTGAATTCCGACCTATCGACTCTTGAATCCATCCGCAAAGAAATCCTGCATAAGCTCAATGACGCGGGCCTCATCCAGACACTCCGCATCAAGCCCAAGCGCCCCATTTTCGAAGCGTATGTCTACACCGGTCTCCAGGAAAAAGACAACCTGGAGCTCGCCGACAAAATCAAGGATTTCAACAGCACGAATGGCAGCTTTTTCTCGCTTTCGCGCCTGAACCTGGATCACATCTGGGAACACCCGCACACAATCCGTTTTCGTCACATCATCAAGCGCTTCGTAGACATCACCTGCACAAGCGTAGCTATTCTCCTTTGTTCGCCCCTGCTGCTGTTCTGCGCCTTGGCGGTCAAGATCAGCGACCCGAAGGGGCCCATCATCTTCAAGCAGACTCGCGTCGGCAAGAACGGCAAGCTGTTCACCATGTACAAGTTCCGCAGCATGTACGTGGACGCCGAAGAACGCAAGAAGGAACTCATGGCCCAGAACGAAACGGGCGGAAAAACCTTCAAGATGAAAAACGACCCACGAATCTATCCGTTCGGTCACGTGCTCCGCAAGTTCAGCCTCGACGAACTTCCGCAGTTTTTCAACATCATCAAGGGCGACATGTCCATCGTGGGTCCGCGTCCTCCGATTCCATCTGAAGTGGCGGAATACGAACCGTGGCACCGCATGCGTCTTTCCGTGACGCCGGGCCTTACCTGCATCTGGCAAGTAAGCGGCCGCAGCAATATCAGTTTCGAAGGCCAGATGCGTCTGGACAACGACTACATCAAGCGCAACGGCAAGCTGAGCGACGACTTCTCCCTGATCCTGAAGACCTTCAAGGTCGTATTCAAGGGCGAAGGCGCTTACTAGCCTCTAAAACAAATCATCTATTTTCGTATTGGCAAGCACACGGTTATAGATAATCCGCTTGCCTTTCGTGCCGTCGGTGGCGCACACGTGATCCGTGGGCGGTTTCAAAACAGATGTCACCAAATGGGCAGCAACGGTTTCTGCATGCACCGGACGCACATACGCCGGAATCCATTCAGGGTGGGCCCCGATGGTTTTCTGCAACAGTTCCTCGCCAAAACGACGGTCCTTGTGTTTCCCAAGCAGAAGCGACGGGCGCACCAGCGTCAGCGTTTCAAAGCCTATCATATCGAGGCCTTCTTCCAGTTGCCCCTTGAGTCGGTTATAAAAATAAGGCGAATGGCTGTCGGCGCCCATGGCGCTTACGCACAGGAAGTTTTTCACCCCCGCCTTCTTGGCGATAGCGGCAAGTTTTAGAGGAAGCCTCAAGTCTATTTTTTCTTGGGCAGCCTTGCTTCCCGCCTGCTTGCGAGTGGTTCCAAGGCAACACACCACCGCATCGCAGCCGACAAACCCCGCATAGAAAAACAGTCGCATTGCATCATCATCTTGTTCAAAATCAACTTGTTTAAAGTCCAATTTTGACGCCCCCTCAAGAATTCCAAGATCGTTCAAATCAGGAACATTCCTTACAGGACAAAAAACGCGCACCACTTGCGGGAGGCGCGCGAGCAATTTCAAGACATTCTTTCCGACAAGACCGGTCGAGCCAAGAACTGCAACTTTCATATTACCACTTTATTCAGCAGGATCAACAACGGTCGTCGTAGAATCTGTCCTGATAACCACTTTCTTCTGCGTCATGTAGCCGATATCGGTTCCACGGACAGGATAAAGTTCCACCTGGTTTTCTGCATTCAGCACAACGGCGACACCGGTCAGATAATTCACCCAGCGGCCGCTCCTGTAAAAATTCACGTCCACTTCCCTGTTGCTCGCATAGACAACCAGCGGTTCCAACAGGACATCGTGAGAAACCAAGATGCTGACGCGTTTCCACTTCGGCATGTTCGCAACGATATTTTCCATCACGAACTGGTTTCCCCTTTCAAAAAGATCGTAGAAATGCAACGCGACTTGGTCCGCATAGTAGTCTTCGCCATACGCATAGACCGAGATAATTTTCCAACCGCCACCTTTCTTCTTTGCAAAGGCATCCAAGCTATCCGAAGGAACCGTCAAGAAGTAGCTTCCGTTCAGCAGTTCCGCCTGAGTTTCCGTGACATTGGCCGTTTCGCCGCGGCCCTTCGCAATATTGTTGCAGGTTTCGCGGGTACGGATAAAGTCTGTCGAAGCGTAGTAGAAGGACTCGTCGCCACCGGAGAGTTTTTCGCCAACAGCCAAGGCCTGCGCAACCCCCACTTCGGTCAGCTGAGACTCCTGGCCCAGTCCCGATTCACGTTCTGCATGGCGCAGCACATAGGCGATTCTGTAGGTTTCAGGAGCAGCCTTGTAGATATCGCCCACATCGTAGAAACCGTTTGTATCAGGAATTACAGACAAAGTTTTAGCAGCGGCAAACGTGGCAGTAATCGGCGGAACATCGCCACCCTGATCGGTTGCAGAAGAGACTCCTTCGCCAGAGTTTCCTCCATTGTCCGGCGCCGAAGCCGAGGAGGCTGGAGGAACTTCAGTATTACAAGACGGGGATGTCGGATCTTGAAGGCAGACATCAGAAACGGCCGCATCCGAACTATTAGCCACAGCAGCCGACGAGGCGGGATTCGTGATTTCGGGCTTTGTCGGAGTAGACGAATCATCGCCACAACCGGCAATCACAGCCGTAATGCAAGCAGCGCAAACCATCGGAAAAGCGCGGGCAACCAGTTTCTTTACGTTCATAAAAGTTTCCTCTAAATTACTATTCAATGTTAATTTAATTATTTATGTCAACGCAGGTTATTTAAGAAACATTTTTTGGGCTCATCCCGCACAGAACCCGTAAAAAATTCTAAACTTATATCGAAAAAATTTTAACCCTAAACCCATAGGACCCTCTTATGGCAAAATCATTCAAGAAAGCAGAAGAAGTCTCTGTACTCGGTACCGATGCGGAATCGTTCCGCAAAGCATTTACCGACCACATCCACCACACGCTCGCCCGTAACAGCGCGACCGTGACCGACCACGAAAAGTTCCTCGCCGTTGCATACGCTGTACGCGACCGCCTCGTGGACCGCTGGATCAAGACCCAGGAAACCTACTACCAGAAAGACGTGAAGCGCGTCTACTACCTGTCCCTCGAATTTTTGATTGGCCGTACCCTCGGCAACTCCGTTCTGAACCTTGACGTCGAAAGCGCCGTGACCGAAGCTCTTGACGAACTCGGCATGACTCTCGAAGAACTCCGTGAACAGGAAGTCGACGCCGGCCTCGGTAACGGTGGTCTCGGCCGCCTCGCCGCCTGCTTCCTCGACTCCATGGCTACGCTCGAACTCCCGGCCACCGGTATGGGCATCCGCTACGAATACGGTATGTTCAGCCAGAAGATCGTGAACGGCGAACAGGAAGAACAGCCGGATAACTGGCTGCGCCTCACCAACCCGTGGGAAATCGCCCGTCCGTCGAACGAAGTCAAGGTTCCGATGTACGGCTACGTGGTAAGCTGGATGGACGAAAAGGGCAGACTCCGTAACCGTTGGGAAACCAAGGACTACGTGCTCGCTCTCCCCTACGACACTCCGATTCCGGGTTACAAGAACAACACCGTGAACAACCTGCGCCTCTGGAGCGCCAAGTCCACCGACGACTTCGGCCTCAGCTACTTCAACAACGGTGACTACATCGCCGCCGTGCAGGACATGGAACTTTCCGAAACCATTTCCAAGGTGCTCTACCCGAACGACGCTTCCATGAACGGTAAGGAACTGCGCCTCAAGCAGCAGTACTTCCTCTGCTCTGCATCGCTGCAGGACATCATCCGCCGCTTCAAGAAACTCCACGAAGGCGAATGGAAGGTGTTCCCCGAAAAGGTCGCCATCCAGTTGAACGACACGCACCCGGCAATCTCTATCGCCGAAATGATGCGAATCCTCCTCGACGAAGAAAACCTGGAATGGGACGAAGCCTGGGAAATCGTGACGCACACGTTTGCCTACACGAACCACACCTTGATGCCCGAAGCTCTCGAAAAGTGGCCGGTCAGCCTGTTCGAAAAGCTGTTGCCGCGTCACCTCCAGATCATTTACGAAATCAACGCACGCTTCCTGCGTCAGGTGTCCCTCAAGTGGCCCGGCGACAACGCTCGCCTCGCCCGCATGAGCCTCATCGAAGAAGGCGGCTGCAAGATGGTCCGCATGGCTTACCTCTCCATCGTGGGATCGTTCGCCGTGAACGGTGTGGCAGCACTCCACTCCGACCTCTTGAAGACGACTCTCTTCAAGGACTTCTACGAACTGTGGCCTGAAAAGTTCAACAACAAGACGAACGGCGTGACGCCGCGTCGCTGGGTCCGCAAGGCTAACCCGGCTATGTCCGAACTCATTTCTTCCAAGATCGGCGAAGGCTGGGTCAAGGACCTCGACGAACTCAAGAAGCTCGAAAAGTTTGCGAAGGACGCCAAGTTCCAGAAGGAATTCATGGCCGTCAAGAAGCAGAACAAGGAACGCCTCGCCAAGTACCTCAAGGCAACGCAGGGCGTCGATGTCGACGTGAACACGTTCTTCGACGTGCAGGTCAAGCGTATCCACGAATACAAGCGCCAGCTCCTGAACATTCTGCACGCCATTCACCTGTACATCCAGCTGAAGGACGGCAAGGAAATCATGCCGCGCACCATCATGATCGGTGGTAAGGCCGCTCCGGGTTACTGGATGGCCAAGCAGATCATCCGTCTTGCCAACGCCGTTGCCGCCATCATCGATGCCGATCCGGTTTGCAAGGGCAAGCTCAAGATGGTGTTCCTCGAGAACTACCGCGTGTCTTTCGCCGAAAAGATCATTCCGGCCGCAGACCTCTCCGAACAGATTTCCACCGCAGGCACCGAAGCTTCCGGTACCGGTAACATGAAGTTCGCCCTGAACGGCGCACTCACCATCGGTACACTCGATGGCGCCAATGTGGAAATGAAGGAAGAAGTCGGCGACGACAACATCTTTATCTTCGGCCTCACCGTGGAAGAAGTCACCGACTTGCTCGCCAAGGGTTACCATCCGCGCGACTTCTACGAACACGACGACGATCTGCGCCGCGTGATCGACCTGATCGCTTCCGGCTTCTTCAGCCCCGATCGTCCGGACCTGTTCAAGCACATTGCCGACAAGCTCCTCACCAACGACAACTACCTGCTCTGCGCAGACTTCCGCAGCTACGTGGACATGCAGAAGAGAGTCGCCGAGGAATACCAGGACAAGAAGACCTGGGCAGAAAAGGCAATCCTCAACGTCGCTCGTATGGGCAAGTTCAGCTCCGACCGTACCATCAAGCAGTACGCCGAAGAAATCTGGAACGCCAAGGGCTGCAGCATCAAGCTGTAAAATAATTCGGAATTCAGATTTTGGATTTCAGAATTAAAAGAGAGTCTGCGAGAAGTCGCAGACTTTCTTTTTATATTTATCGCAGGAAACAAAAATGGAGATTCCCTGCCGGAGCCTGTCCTGAGCATGCCGAAGGGCGGGGAAGATTAGCAAAATGGAAATCAAGAAGACGAATGCGGCGAGAATTCTAGACCGCCAAAAAATTTCTTACGAACTCATCCCCTACAAGGTCGATGAAAACGACCTCGGCGCGCAACACGTGGCCGACAGCCTCGGCGAAGACATCAACCAAGTTTTCAAGACCATTCTTGTTCACGGCGACAAGATCGGCTACTTAATTTGTGTGGTACCGGGCAACCTCGAAGTGGACCTGAAGGGGGCCGCCAAGGTGAGCGGCAACAAGAAAATCGACACCGTCCCGCTCAAGGACTTGACGCCGCTGACCGGCTACATCCGCGGCGGTTGCAGCCCGCTCGGCCTCAAGAAGAACTTCCCTATTTTCATTCACGAAACCGCGATGAATTTTCCTTACATCTATGTAAGTGCAGGTGAACGCGGATTGCAACTGAAAGTTGCACCCGCCGACCTCGTAAAGGCGACCCACGCCACGGTCGGCGTAATCGCGCGAGTCCCGCCCGAAGCACCCGAAGATTAAGAGGTCCTCATGCGTCACAAGATGTTCCGAGCCATTTTCAACATAACGGCAACAGCGACAATCGTCGCCACGGGGATTCTTGCGGCATGCACCTCCGATTCGAGCAGTTCCGGCCCCGTTGAGGAACAGCCCGCGTGCAGTTCCTCTTACATGGACTCCCCCGCTGAACCTGAATCGTCCAGCAGCGCCACCGAGCCCAAATTTAGCAGTGTCACACTGCAATCGAGCAGTAGCGACAAGGTCACTGAGCCTGCCGAAGTGACTTCCAGCAGCAGTTCTTCCCCTTACCTCTGGCACGACGAATTTGACTCGATCGACACCGCAAAGTGGACTTTCGAAATCGGTACAGGCGCAAGCGGCTGGGGCAACAACGAATGGCAATACTACACCGCACGCAAGGAAAACGCCTATGTGCAAGACGGCATTCTCCACATCCGCGCGAACAAGGAAGATTACGAGGGTGCGAAATACACTTCTGCCCGCATGATTACCAAAGGGAAATTCAGTTTCACCTACGGCACCATCGAGGCACGCATCGCACTGCCTACAGGCAACGGCATCTGGCCCGCCTTCTGGATGCTCGGAGAAAACATCGACGCAGTCTCCTGGCCCGCCTGTGGCGAAATCGACATCATCGAGGCTGTAAATGACGAGAATGTCGTCTACGGCACCAACCATTGGCAATACGAAGGTGGCCACGCCCAATACGGCAACAGCACCAAGGATTACTATGGTACAAGCAAGGTTCTCGACATCACTCAGTTCCATAACTACAAGATGGTCTGGAACGAAAAGCTCATCGCGATGTATGTCGACGATTTTAAGTACCAAGAAATCGCTATTGAAAACGCGAAGGACGGCCTAGAGGCCTTCCACAAACCGCATTTTTTTATACTGAACGTCGCCGTCGCGGGCAGTTGGCCCGGTTTCGATGTAGATGATGCTCAATTTCCGAACGAGATGCTAGTCGACTACATCCGTGTTTTAAAATAAAAGTTTTAATGAAACGCCGCCACAAAAAACGCATTCCCATGAACCGCTCGCAAATGATGCAGGCGGTCCATTCGGAAGACACGAAGCCAGAAATGCTTGTGCGGCGTTCGCTTTTTAAGGCGGGTTTCCGTTATAAATTGCACCGGCGAGATTTACCCGGATCTCCGGACTTATTTGTATTGAAATACAACGTGGTTGTTTTCGTGAACGGTTGCTTTTGGCACCAGCATGGCTGCAAGTTTACGAGTCACCCCAAGAGCAATCCTGATTTCTGGAACGATAAATTCACGAACAATGTCGTTCGCGATATCAAGACGAACTGGAAACTTTCCTTACAAGGCTATCGCGTTGCTACCGTATGGGAATGTTCCATCAAGAACGACTTTGACCGCACCATAGAACGCCTCAAGGCATTTATCACAAGCGACGAAGAAAGCATCGAGATTTGAGCCGTTGGCCTAAAAATAGATTATCTTTTTCGTTAATTTAAGAAGGTTTTGCAATGCACGTTCTCGAAAAAATCAGTGAATTTGTGTGCAAGTGGATGGCGGTCGTGGTTTTAGCAATCGCGGCGCTTTCGCTGTTTGTCCCGAAATCGACGCTCTGGATTGAACTCAGTTGGGTGAATTACCTCTTGATGGTCGTGATGTTCGGCATGGGACTCACGCTCAAGCTGAGCGACTTCAAGCTCGTGTTTACGCGCCCCAAGGAAATTACCATCGGGTGTGCGGCGCAGTTTATCGTGATGCCGGCTTTGGCTTTCGTGCTCTCCAAGGCGTTCGGGCTCGACGCGGCCCTCATGGCGGGCGTTGTGCTTGTGGGTACTTGCCCCGGCGGGACCTCCAGCAACGTCATCACTTACCTCTCGAAAGGCGACGTGGCGCTTTCCGTGGGCATGACCAGCGTGAATACGCTGCTCGCTCCCGTGCTGACTCCGGCGATTACTTACTTGCTCTTGCGCACCACCGTGAACGTGGATGTGATGGCAATGTTCCTTTCCATCGTGAAGGTCGTCATCGTGCCGATTGCCCTCGGGTTTGTCATCAACAAGTTCTTTGGCAAATGGACCGCCCGCGCCGTGAAGGTCTTGCCGCTCGTTTCCGTGATTGCTATCGCGATGATTGTAGCCGCGGTTGTCTCGCACAATGCATCGAAGATTCTCTCTACGGGCGCCATCGTGTTCGCCGTGGTGATTCTCCATAACCTGCTCGGTTACGGCTGCGGTTTTGGCCTCGGCAGACTGCTGAAATTCTCGACCCCCAAGACGAAGGCTCTCTCTATCGAAATCGGCATGCAGAATTCCGGACTCGCCACAAGCCTTGCGGCGACAGCGTTCTCGGGCCTCGCTATGGCGACTGTTCCCGGCGCCATCTTCTCCGTATGGCACAACATTTCCGGCGCGATTTTGGCGAATGTTTATCGCCGTAAAGAATAGCAGACGTTAAAAAGGCTATCTTTCTAGCAGCTTTTAGGAGTTTATATGAAAATGAATTATGCCGAATGGGTTTGCCCGGAATGCAAGACCAAGAACCGCGAAACTTGCAACATGTGGATGTACGGCAGTCCGATTCGCGAATGCAAGGCCTGCCGCAGCGAATACCTGGACAGGCGCTGGCGCGAGGTGGCGATTGACGGATTTGATCCGCGTAGCAAAAATGCAAAATTCTACGCAAAAGGAGCCGCATTCCTTTTGTCAATGGCAATAATCTGCGGGGTATTACTTCAAACTTCGTTCGTACATGGAAACAATTCCACAAAGCTTACCCTGGCATGCATCCTATGCTCGCTATTCGGCGTCGTCAGCGGATTCATCGCGCTCCGTATCAAGCTCGGCTTTGCAGCCAAGGACAACGATAAGTTTATGGCCGAATCCAAGGCGCGCCTAGGCGACCCGAAATACGTCGAAAAATTACGAAAGTCTGGATACAAAATTTAAATGAGCATCGAATACCAGGGCAAAAGCATCGGCAGGGAACTCGTGGAACGCGTCAAGGAAATCTACAAGGATTACCTGCTTGTGGACGTAGTGTAGTTAGTGAACATCCAACTTGCTAAAAGTTTCGTAGTGATCTGCAGTATAGTAGATAACGCAATCTGATTGGTAAATCAGGCGTTTCGTTCCGCGATTCTTGGCGGAGTAATCGACGTCCGCTTCATGGTAATTTCCGCTCGGCAACAGACCTTCGCGATTATCAAAGACATCGCCACCAATCATCACACCAAGCGTCGTCCACGGATTGAAATTCCATTTTTCAAAAGTTTTCCCTGTTTTAGATTCGTACAAAGACTTTCCTTCGTTCTTGCCGACATAGTTGCTCGGTAATTTATCAAACTTGCAAAGGTATACCGCCACGGAATCCTTGGTCGTGTACAAACCGGATTCTTCCACCGCTTCGTAAATTGATTTCGTTGCAACACTAGAGGAAGAAGTCGTTTTTTCGCTATCGGAAGATATCCGTTCAATTTCATCGGAATCATCGCTAGAAACTGTCGGCGTAGAGCATGCGACGAAGAATACGGAAAATAAAAGAGCGATGGATAGCGATAAGGTTTTCATATTTCAAAATTTAATAAATAAGCAGGGCTTTTGAACTTTATTTTTCTTCCACAAAGCAGGCCGGAATTTTGAGGGTTACGACTTGATTTAAAGAAAGGTCTTCTTTGACGTACATAGCATGATATCGATCAAACAGTTCAAATGATTTTGCTGGTTTAACAGGCTTTTTAGGGAACAGCGGATCTCTTTTTGTCACCCCTTTTACGCATCGCAAATAATTAATTCCACCCGTAGCCAAGTCTTTCGTAAAATGAATCTTATCGCAATGTTCTTTGATGACGTCAGAATAGCCGATAATTTCAACGGAATCTTTTTCACTTTCCTCGCCATTACATTCTTGGAAATATTCTCTAGAAAACGAAAGATGGACCTTTTCTGACTTGACAATTTCTTGTGCAGCGATCTTGCCAAAAATACGCCGAGAACGCAATTCAGGAGGAAGGTATTCGGTAAATATAGGATGCGTTTGACGAACAACAAGCTGCGTTCGCACTTCTGGCGGCATCCATGCATAATATAGAATGGATTTGACTTCTTCCAAAAAATCTTTATACTCAGGATGATCAGTATCCATTGAAACATTCGTAACACGGCCACTATCGCCAAATGTAATCGTAGCATCAACAGAAAGATTAAAGCCCTCTTTATAATATCGTTTGAAAGTTCTGTCAAGAAGCCAACGACAAGGCCTTTTCACACTATTAACAAGTCCCGTTTCAAATTCGCGTGGTGGCATCGTATCACTAAGAAATTTTCCTTCTTTTAATTCAAATGTATCAACATATATATTCACTTTCAATGCTGGTAGATTCGGTCGTGTATTGAATTCTGCCGTTTTGCCCTCTGTAGAAACATTTCGATGTTTGAAAAACGTATAAACAGAATCTAGTTTTTTCATTCTGCCGTAGCCTTGCAACGAATATACAATTCCTTCAAATAAAGTATCCCAAGAAGAACGATTTTCATAGAAGAACAAATAATCAATCAGCGTTCCTTTTTGGAATAAGCTAACAGACAAATTCACTTTATCTAAGAAATCATCTTTAAGAATTCTTTCAAATTCAACAGTTTCTTCATCAAGCACCGCAGCCTTCGCAAATTTTTTGATTTCCTTCAAGCTATTCGTTGTGTAGGCCAAGCCCTGTGCATTATATACGACCATAGAATCTGCAAGCGCTAAAGATTCTTGCATAGGTCGCGGTTTTCCAGGAATAAAATCCACAGAAACATTATCACGTTTCTGTTCGCAAGAGAGCAGAACGCTTGCGACAAAGAATATAGAGAGCAGAAACGTGAGGTCGCAAAGAATTTTCTTATGATTCAACATAACGCAAATATATGAAAAACCTTTAGTTTGCTCTGTAATGGCGTTTTATCTTGGCGCACTTCGCGCGTATTTGGCAAATACTATTTTTCCTTTTCCCATTCGCTATAGCACGGCCAAACTGCGTCCTTGCTTATGCAGAAAGCGGTTTCTCCGTCATTTATTGCCCCCTCTTCCATCCAGGAGAGCAAACAGGGAACAATCCAGTAATCTTTTTTCTCGATGTGTTTTTTGGGTATCAGTGTTGATGGCGTGCTGAAAAACTGTTTTGCCACATAGCCGAAGAATGCTTCACCATGCAGTCTATTCCTTCGTGAAAATTCTTGAGCGTCAATGTCCTTGAACGTAAGCCTTCTCTCTTTTTTATCAAAGGCGCTGTGCTTTGCGATATATTGCGTGAGGGAATCTCGAACAACATCGATAGAATCTTTTTCATGAAAATACTCGTTGCAAGTGCTGTCGTCCGCTATCACGCCTTTACGCATTAATGAGCAATGCATAATATGCTTGATTGGCCAGTCTTTCGCAAAACAGTTTGTCGAAAGAAGCAATAGCGCGACTGCCAAAAGAAGGAACCTCATAATTACAGACCTCCATCACAAGATACAATTTTACGGGGTCTTAGGGGCTAAGCCCCTAGGCGAAGGGGTGATGAAAGACCGCGTAGCGGGCTGCAATCAGGGGGATTCTTCCCCCTCCCACTAGCCACATCTTATATCAAATTCTACATTTGCGCGCACCGCCAGATGTCGTATTTCTGGGGAACCGGGCGAGAACCGCCCACAAAAAGGATTATTTATGTCTCAAATCGAACTCACCTTCCCCGATGGCTCCGTACGTTCCGTAGCATCGGGCACCACCGGCCTCGAAATTGCGAAGGGCATTTCCGAAGGTCTTGCACGCAAGGCGCTTGGCGTCAAACTCGGCGATAAGGTCCTCGACCTCACGCGCCCGCTCACCGAGAGCGGCACCATCAAGATTATCACGCCGAGCAACGACGACCCGGATGCTCTGATGCTCCTGCGTCACAGCTGCAGCCACGTGCTTGCCGAAGCCATCTGCGACCTGTTCCCGGGCACCAAGCTCGCCTACGGTCCGGCTATCGAAAAGGGTTTCTACTACGATTTGATGACACCGACCCCGATCCAGCAGTCGGATTTCGAGCGCATCGAAAAGCGCATGAAGGAAATCATCAAGGAAGACCGTCCGTTTACCCGTTGCGAAGTCAGCGCCGCCGATGGCCTGAAGCGCACCGAGGGCGACAAGTACAAGACGGACAACGCGCAGCGCGCTCTCGCCCGCGAAGGTAGCGACGGTACGCTCAGCTTCTACGTGACTGGCGAACCGGGCAAGAACTTTGAAGACCTCTGTGCCGGCCCCCACGTGCCGAGTACCGGTAAGCTCAAGAATTTCAAGGTGCTCTCCATGTCTGGTGCTTACTGGCATGGCGACCAGAACAGCGACCAGCTGACCCGCGTCTATGGCACCTGCTTTGCCGACAAGGAAGGTCTCGAAACTTACCTGAAGTTCCTGGAAGAGGCCGAAAAGCGCGACCACCGCAAGATCGGCAAGGAAATGGACCTCTACCACATTGAAGACCATTCTCCGGGCATGGTGTTCTGGCACCCGAAGGGCACCAAGATGGTGAACGCCCTCAAGGACTACATCCGCGGGAAGATTGACCGTCGCGGCTACCTCGAAGTGATCACGCCGGAAATCGTGAACAAGACTTTGTGGATCAAGTCCGGCCACGCCGACAAGTACAACGAGAACATGTTCAAGACGCTGGCTGGCGACGTGGAAATGGCCGTGAAGCCGATGAACTGCCCCTGCCACATCCAGATTTTCAACACGGGGCTCCGTAGCTGGCGTGACCTTCCGATGCGCCTTGCCGAATTCGGTAAGTGCCACCGTTACGAACCTGCCGGTACCATGCACGGCCTGATGCGCGTGCGCGGCTTTGTGCAGGACGACGCCCACATTTTCTGTACCGAAGACCAGATTGCAAGCGAAGTGGCCGACTTCTGCGCCCTCGTCAAGGAAATCTACCACGACTTCGGTTTCGACGATATCGTGGTGAAGTTCTCCACCCGCCCGGAAAAGCGCGTGGGTTCCGACGAAATCTGGGACAAGGCTGAAGCCGCCCTCGCCGAAGCAACGAAGCTCGCTGGCCTCGACTACATCCTGAACCCAGGCGAAGGTGCCTTCTACGGCCCGAAGCTGGAATTCACGCTGAAGGACAGCCTCGGTCGTGACTGGCAGTGCGGTACTATCCAGGTGGACTTCAACCTCCCGCAGCGTCTGGGTGCCGAGTATGTCGGCAAGGACAACCAGAAGCACATTCCGGTGATGTTGCACCGCGCCGCCGTGGGTTCCATCGAACGCTTCCTCGGTATTCTTATCGAAGAATTCATGGGCGATTTCCCGCTGTGGCTCGCTCCGGTTCAGGCCCGCGTGCTCCCGATTTCCGAGAAGTTCGTTGACTACGCGAAGCAGGTCGAGAAGGAACTTGTGAACGCCGGCGTCCGCGTGGAAGTCGACGAATCTAACGAGAAACTCGGCTACAAGATCCGCCAGTGCGAATTGCAGAAGGTGCCTTACCTCCTCATCGTTGGTGAGAAGGAAGTTGCCGATGGAGTTGTCTCTGTGCGTAAGCGTAAGGACGGCGACAAGGGCTCTATGACTGTCGCTGACTTCCTCAAGATGACGGAAGACGACAGAAAAGTCGTCCGTTAGTCAATAACCGAATGTCATTTGCAAACGTAGGTTCCTTCGAGCCTACGTTTTTTTGTTGGCGACAACCGCCCAAGGCGAGAGCAGCGGGCAAACGCATTTGCCCATTGCCGAGCCGCTGCGATTGGGACTCCGTAGGAGTCCAAAAGGAACAGGCTGAAGGCGTTATCGCAGTCAACAAGAGAAAGGAAGGCGATTACCGCCTAAGCCGAGTGTCGCGACGGGGTGCTTGCACACCGGCATGACCGAGGCGAGCGGGAAGGACTCCGTAGGAGTCCCCAAGGGTCAGATGACTGTCGCCCAGTTCTTGGAAATGACCGCAGAAGATCGCAAGGTTGTGCGCTAGTCGCCAAACATGTCATGCCGGACTTTGTTCCGGCATCGCCTTTTAGAAAACGCAGACTCGTCTGAGCCTGCGTTTTTTTTGCAAAAAAACAAATGACACATTATGACACCAAAAAAAGATATATTTAATTCTAGCGCTGAACAAAGGAGATTTATGTGTAGATTCTAGAATTTTGACAAACATTCGTCCCCCCCCCCCCCTTTACATGATTACATTTTCCTTGCACAAAAAAGCATAGATGAAAAAGAATGCTTCTTAATGAAAAAAAATTTTCGATTCAAAATTATCTAGATAGAACTCATTTAGATTAGTTATTTCATCCAAAGCCGATCGATTTCTAAAAAAAATTTATATTTTACCAAAAAAAGGCACTTTTCTTATGAAAGCTTTTGTCCAAGAATTGGGTTCACACAAAATTGTTCTAGAAAACAAGAATTCTCTTGATTGCTACGCATATTGGCCAGCTCCAACGGTTATTTTTGTTGACGGACCCTACGGAATAGGAGGTTTCCCAGGAGATCCCAAAGACACAAAGTTGCTGCCAGAGACATATGCACCTCATATTGCAGAATGGTCTAAGTACGCAAAACCAAATACAACTTTGTGGTTTTGGGGAACAGAACTTGGATGGGCCAGAATGCATCCCTATTTAGAGGTTAATGGGTGGAATTATGAGCAGACCTTTATCTGGAATAAAGGTATCAGTCATGTAGCAGGCAATGTGAATTCTAAAACCATCAGACAAGCTCCTGTTGTAACAGAAATATGCGTAAGGTATACAAGAAAAGTCTCAATAGAAACTGAAAACGGAACTTTTCTTGAATTGCAGGATTGGCTTAGGAGCGAATGGAAACGATCTGGTTTACCATTTAATAAAACAAACGTTGCCTGCGGAGTAAGAAATGCTGCCACTCGTAAATATTTCACATCGGACGACATGTGGTATTTCCCGCCCGCAGAAGCAATGAAAAAGATTTCTGATTACGCTAATGCATATGGAAATCCTTCTGGAAAGCCCTATTTTACAATTGACGGAAAAAAAATGTCTGAAAAACTGTGGGAATCTATGCGGGCGAAATGGAATCACATTCATGGTTATACAAATGTGTGGAATTGTCCTGCATTGCATAGCAAAGAACGACTGAAGGACATCTCTAGTCACAAAGCAATACATTACAATCAAAAACCTATTTCAATCATCGATTACATCATTCAGACATCATCTGATGAAGGTGATGTAGTTTGGGATCCTTTTGCCGGACTAGCAACCACAGCCTGGTGCTGTCGAGCTCTTGGAAGGTCCTGTTTTTCTGCAGAAATAACTAAGAGCACCTATATTAACGCATACAACAGGTTACTTGAACTGGAGCGTGTGGCCGTATGACAAATCGCGATAATGAAAATATTTCTTTGACATTAGCTGAAAAAGGGACGCCGTTCAAAAGCATAGATTGTTCGACTTTGCCTGAATTTAAAGAAAGTGATTATTTTATAACAACGAAAGATCCCAGATTTACTCTTATAGAACGACTTCGTTCTGTCGTTTTCCCCTCACTTCCATCAGAATGCTTTATTGAAAATGATTATTCAGGCATCCTTGCGACAGACTTGTTTAGCTTAAACACCTTGCTCGGATCGATGATCGAAAACAAAGTAGTTCTTTTCTTAAACACTCATAGGCCCCTTTGGGATGATGGAAATTGGGAAGAATATCATTTTATTCGTTCAAACGAATCATTCCCCGATGTCAGACTTGTTGCAAAAAATGGCAACGAAAATCCAAAATTAGGAATTGAATTAAAAAGTTGGTTTATTCTTTCAAAAGAGGGCGAACCATCTTTTAGATACGCAACAGCATCTGAAGCTTGCGATGCTGGTGATTTATTATGCATAATTCCATGGTATCTCAGTAATGCCGTTTGTGGGAAACCAATCCTTACAAATCCATGGGTGTATTCCGCAAAGGCAGCATCCGAAGCAATGAAAAGATACTGGCTGTTCGAAAGAAACACGCCAGAACCAATGACTCTAGATGAACGGGGCGTTGACACACCCAAATCTATTAAGCCTTACATGCTCAACGCCCGAGATAAGACGAACTACAAGCCTCGTAGTGATGGTGGAAAAAATTTCGGCCGATTAGCACGCACTGGCATTATGTCTCAATTTGTAGAAGAAACTTTAAAAACAGATATACTTGGAATTCCCGCAGACAATTGGAGACGTTTTCTAAAAGCTCATACTGATTCTAAATCATTGAAAGCCATTCAAAAAAATATAGCATCTATTGTCAAAATTCCTAAGTCTGAAAATTTTGCAAAAATTATCAATGAATTAAGATGTTATATAGAGGGGCTTCCTCAGTTTTAATTTGCTACCACATTTTCGTTAGGGATAGTGACCCCTTGGGGCGGCACTGCAGCGCCGTTTTAGGAGGCGGGTGTCAAGCGAAGCGAAGACAACCGCCCCTAAAATATAGCCCGACCGCACAGAATGTGCGGGAACGCCCATAAGACCAACATACGAAGTGGCCGACTTCTGCGCCCTCGTGAAGGAAAGCGTGCAAGCCGAGTGTCGCGACAAAATGCTTGCGCTACGCTATTTTGGCATGACCGAGGCGCAGCCGCGGACGCCAAAGGCGTCAAATCTACCACGACTTCGGTTTCGACGATATCGTGGTGAAGTTCTCCACCCGCCCGGAGTAGCGCACAAGCCGAATGCAGCGAAAACAAACTCGTTTGTTTTCATTGCTGAGGCGAAGCGCAGACGCCAAAGGCGTCCAAAGCGCGTGGGTTCCGACGAAATCTGGGACAAGGCTGAAGCCGCCCTCGCCGAAGCAACGAAGCTCGCTGGCCTCGACTACATCCTGAACCCGGGTGAAGGAGCCTTCTACGGCCCGAAAAGTGTGCAAAACGAGTGTCGCAGAAAAATGCTTGCATTTTTCTATGACCGAGTGCAGCCATGGACGCCATCGGCGTCAACCTTGAATTCACTTTGAAGGATTCCCTCGGACGTGACTGGCAGTGCGGTACGATTCAGGTGGACTTCAACTTGCCGATGCGCCTGGGTGCCGAGTATGTCGGCAAGGACAACCAGAAGCATGTGCCGGTGATGCTGCACCGCGCCGCAGTCGGTTCCATCGAACGCTTCCTCGGCATTTTGATTGAAGAATTTATGGGCGATTTCCCGCTGTGGCTCGCTCCGGTTCAGGCCCGCGTGCTCCCGATTTCCGAGAAGTTCGTCGACTACGCGAAGTCCGTGGAAAAGGAACTCGTGAACGCCGGCGTCCGCGTGGAAGTGGATGAGTCGAATGAGAAGCTCGGCTACAAGATCCGCCAGTGCGAACTACAGAAGGTGCCGTACAAGATTATTGTAGGCGAAAAGGAACAGGCTGAAGGTCTCATCGCTGTCAACAAGAGAAAGGAAGGTGATAAGGGTCAAATGACCGTTGCCCAGTTCCTCGAAATGACCGCCGAAGACCGCAAGGTTGTGCGCTAGTCGCAAATTGTCATCCTGAACGGAGGCGCGTTGCGCCGAAGTTGATATACGAAACTTGGCTACTTGTAGCCTTAGTTGAGTTAGGTTCGAAGGAGCAGGATCTAAAACATTTCGCCTTGCTACAGAAATGTAGCAAGGCGTTTTTTACGGGACAATCTTAAATTACTTTGTTGCCGATTCCATGCTAGATTCACGCAATTTAAGCACTTCCTCTTCGGAAAGTCGCGAATACTTGACGATTTTTTCGACAGGTTCACCATCTGCAAGCATGGTTACAGCAGTTTCAACTTGAGCTTTGGTTTTGCCCTTTTCTTCGCTTTCATGAAGGTCGAATTCGTAAGTCATATACTTGTTCCTAATGAGAGTATCGGCCTTGTAAAGAGACACCTGGTCGTTGATGGTTTTTGTTTCACGAGAGTCCGCATTCCTAGTCGCAAAGTACTTCATGTACGCCTTGACAACCGGGTCTGTAAACTTCTCGTACCTCTTAAAGATATAAAAATTTTTGTAAGAAAGGTCTCCCAAAGTAATACTCGGATCTTCACTTGCCCTGTTTTCGAAATGATAACAGGGATGCCCACGTCCAAAAATATCCATAGGGCACAAGAAGATGACATATTGTTCCTTGAGACTGGTGTAATAACCGCCCTTCGAAAGCGCGAAGACATCGTAACGAACGCCCTTATGTTCTGCATCGTAACTCAAAACCGCCTCTGGAATTGGCGTTTCCAAATGATCAATTTTGATGTTCAGCAAGTGCTCAATAAAAGGCTTCGCGATATGCTTGTTGCTGAATACGAGCCCGAACATAATCGGGTCCGTAATGTCATTTAGTCATTCTCTTAAGAACGCCGTTCCAAAAGGGGATAATCTTGAAGATAACCGTATTCTCTAATGCAACGAACGATTTCATTGTGCCAGAAGATTATTTCTTCTGTATCAGGGCAATGTTCTATCATATACGACACACAGTGTTTTCCCGAAAAAAGGATTTCTGTAAAGCAGCCATCCGTAATGCCTTGGCAAAATGTATCCTCCGGCAATGCCGAAATCCGATTGTCGTTCACCTTTATTAACTCCGCAACCTCTTCTGCCATTTTTGAATTCGTTCCAAGCAGATTCCATGAGGTGTTTAACGTGGCTTTTTTATACAAATAGATTCGTCCATCGGAACACAAGACGTATCCAGAAGGCAAACGTCCCCAATTTCCGCCACTGACTACGGCAAAAAGCACTTCATCCCTTTGGGGATGCGGCGAAAACATATCGTCAATGAAAGACATCGTTACTTTCCTTTGTTAAATTTCATGACATTTGCTTAATCTTCATTCTCTAATCATTTCCCATGTTCCAGTCGAATTACAAGAATATGGACGCCTAGATAAAAAGCCACGTTTCCTATTAACCGTTATTTTTGCGACACCACAAGGAACAATTTCCTCTTTATAGGAGCGATAAACATCCAACGTAGACAAACAGGCTTTGTATTGTGTATAGTCAAAACCAGACAATAGTTTATCTGCTGATTTTTTACAAATTTCATCGCAATAATTTTGCGCTTCCGCGTATGTAGCATAATAACCAGAGGTCTTTCCAGAAGCAAGCGAGCAGTAGAACCGAGGAACATTTATAGTGTGGCTCCACTGAGCTTGCGCTCCATCAAAGAACAGGTCATAAAGACTAGAATCATCATTTTCAGACTGTGGAGAATTTCTAAATTCTGAATATGTTCTAAACCCATTTTCATTATATTCACTTATAATGAGTCTTGTAAAAGGCTTATATTTGCTACCTTCAAAATATCGTTCTTGAACATCAACAAGCGTTTTTTCACCACATTTAAATGTATACCCCCCAAGAATGGTATCTTGTTTCAAATTGTATTCTTTCCTTAAAAAAGCGTATACATAACTTGGAGTCTTATGTTTTATCGTGTCAATATGATTTCTCATAACGCCCCACCTGTATCGGTAATGCTTGACAGAATCAACAGATACATCTTGCTCTATAAAACGTTGAATTGAATCACATGATATTCGTTTTGTGATTTCTTTATTAGGTAGTCTTTGTGCTTGAATTATTTCAACGGTTTTCTCAGGTGGAATATTTTCAATTTGAAGGAATAACAAGCATAAGCCACCCCAACCAAAAAACATTAAAAACAATACGATAAACCAATTATCCTTAAAAAAATCAATAAATGAGTCTTCAAAGACATATCTCTTTTTCAGAAAAAGAATGATAAAAATACTCAACGCCACAACAATTACAAAAGCTACAACACAAGCGGTAAGAACATTCAAGAAAAATTTAAGGAAAACAAAGATCAGAATAGAGACGAGAACAACGATTGAAATGACTGCCATAACCTTCTTTTTCATACATCACCCTTTCCGCCAAAGGCGGCTTGTGAGAGGAATTTGAACCTAGCCCTGCTATGTTCGCACGTTTTCGGGATACAAAAAAGGTGCGAAGTCGCAGGCTTACGTATTGAAGGCTCTGGTAACCCGTTAGCGATAAGCAACAGACGACCCGCACCACATGGGTGCGAGTAACGTCCTGTTCCCTGCTAACATCAAGTTTACCAGACTTTTCAATACAGGAACAAGATTCTACTCTAAAAACATTATGTCTCCATAAATATAGCATCGTCTGCTCTACTTATTCAAAAACAAAATGAATTTAGGCCGTCTGTTGCCGATTTTGGTCGCCCGCCAGGCGACTTCTATGTATTAGTAGGCTTTTAGCCCCTCAAAAAGCCACATATTTAAGCAAAATTTCTTTTACAATGCAAATTGCAAGCTCGTGGCACCGATCATTCACCCTGCGGGCTACTCCAGGGCGACACTCGATAAACTTAAAACGCAGACTCAATCGAGCCTGCGTTTTTCTTATTCATTCGACATCCACTACAATTCATCGTACTTCGCGATTACTTTTTCGAAGAGACTTTCGACATCCGTCATTTTGTAGAGACCGTCCTTGTTTGCGGACAAGCCATCAAATGTTAATTTGTACGATTCCGGCGGAGTTTCGAGAGAAAGGGTCGTCATGTTGCGCAGCTGTTCCGTCGTTTGATACACTAGGATCATATTGGCATATTCTATACCGTCCTTACCGCGCCATTTTTCAATGACCAGTTTCACTCCAATCGGGGTCTTGGATTCAATCGTCTTGGGAAGCGTATAGTCGCTCACACCGAGAGCGGCCAAGACGCTACCGACATTGGAATCATGCCCGCATAGGAATGAGAACAGCCTCCCCTTGGCATTCAGCTCACTCAAGATTTCTTTCAGAAGCGGACGCGCGACATTCACAGCAACCAAGGGTGCGGTAAACAGCACATTGCCATAAAAGTCCTTGACTGCAGAGACTTTTTCCCATTCCGCGACAGTCAGGTTATGCCCGAAATCGGCATTTTCTTCAGCATTTTCGTAGTACTGCAACACGAGCGCATCCGCAGCACCCGTCGCCGTTGTGAGCGAACCTTTCACGCTCGGTTCACGGCCGACTTCCATGATAAATTCTGTATCGTCGGTATCGAATTCGCAGAATTGCTTTTCCTTGCAGCTGACGCTTTCTTCCATATCCAAGACGGAGCCGAGCAAGGCGTAATTTTCAGTCAGTTTCCGGCCGATTCCCGCAAGCGAGCCATCGCCAAACATATCTTCGACTTGTTTCAAGGCTCGTTTTTTGTAGTCATCGTTCAGGAACGTAAACTGCGGCGTAAAAATGGAATCCATGACATCCACTTCGCAGTGATGTTCAATTTCCACATTCGCTTTCGGGAACATGCCCGCCGCAAAATGCGTCGCGGTCGCGATGGTTCGCTGCATCGAGTTGGCGTAGATGCGCACGGCGTCGCCCTGACTTTCAAGGGCGGCCTTCAGACCGTTTTGCGAAATCCACTCGCGGAAATAGGCACCCATTTTTTCTTCGAGGAGTTCCCCGTGCGGCGAGAGGCTCTTGGGCTTTACGGGCCAGGCGTACCACTCATGAGGCGTAAGCTGACCGATGGTTGACTTGCTGTCAGAAAGCGGAGCACGAATGTTGTGGCGGCTCAAGACAACAACACCTTCCAGCGTATAGTCGCCGCAGTCAAAATTGGCGATACACTGTTTTTCGGCAGAAGAACTATTGGACGCACTACTAGACGAATCACCATCGCTACAGGCAGAAAGAGCCCAAAGCCCAGCAAACGAAATTGCCCATAGCGCAGGATTCATTCTCGTCATTTTTTCGTCCCTTCAGTTTTCTTTTTCCCGGCGGCTTTCAGCTTCTTGAATTCGGCCTGGGCCTTGCGCATGTCGGCCATGAAGGTTTCGTTTGTATGTAGGCTCGGGTAGGCGCCCGAGACTAGCACCTTGGAGGCATCCACGTCGCTTTGCCAGTGGAACCCGGCAATCACGCGGCTCTGCCCCCATTCATAAGCGTATTTCAGCAGGGCATCCTGGGCAGACGGATTCACTTCACAAAGCAGCAACGCCATCGCCCACGCACGAATGGTATGTCCTGACGGATAGGAACCATTTGTTCTTAGCCTTTCTTCTTCGGCAGGGACAAGCGTCGGTTCATTGAAGCGGTCGTAAGGGCGGCGTCTCATGTAATGTCTTTTGGCCTTGCTACCCACCTGCTTAAGCGTCCGGATTCCGCGTTCAAGAACATTCATGATGGCAGGAGTCTTCTTTGCCGAAATTTCCATGCCGAAGGGTTCACTAAACATTGCGGCCATCTCTTCGACGGTTTCTGCCGCCTGTGCCACCGCCAGGGCCGCACGGGCAGAATCGAGACGCATCGATTTACCCCACATGTACTGCGAGATGTCATATATAAACTGCGGCGACATGGTATCGGGGGGTGCAGGGTAATAGTTCAGCGCATTCGGGAGCGCGTCCGCTTCCACGTAGGGTTTGACATCGGCGGCAAAACTGCACAGGACAGCCCCACACAAGGCAATCGCGACTAAGGTTTTCTTGATAACGTTCATGCGTTAAATATAACAACACGCAGGGGCTGGTTCACCTGTAAAACGTTTCAAATGCTAAATTGCATCACATGGTCCGTCTCTTAAATAAATTGCTCATCTACTTTTTTGACCTTCTCTACATCGTCATGTTTGCGTTCGCAATCGGATTTGTCAAGCATTTCCGTTTCGACTGCTCCGTAATTGACTTTATCGTCGCGACCATACTCTACACGGCACTGCGATTCTACCTCCACAAAAAGAAGTACGAACGATTCTCTCAAAAATTTTCGCTCCAGGTCGTTTTCCTCTGGCTTTACCAGTTCCTTCTTCTGGCCCTCCCCACCACGCTCGTTTGGGTCAAGAAAACCTTCCCGGTGCAAAACCCCGACCTGACCATCATGACCCTGCAGATGCCTGTCGATGGATTCGTATCGGTTTTCATCCAGGATTTTTTTAGCAGAGTCGGATTCTACGCGCTTGTTTTGTCGCTCTCCCTGCTATGGCCAATCTGCGACCTGTACCAGAACCTGAAATTCCGCAAGGTCTTTTTCGCGATTGCATTCATCGTCATATTTATCGCAGGTTCCTTCCCTTTCTGGAACGCCATATCCCCCAAAGCCAGGCAACAGTACATTGACTATTATTTCAACTCGCCCGCAGAACCAGCCCATTCCAAATTTTACCAGGACAAATTTGTCCTTTACTCCCCCGAAATGGTGTCAGCCGACGATACGACGCGAAACCTCGTCTTTATCTATGTAGAATCTTTCGAGAACACATTCCTCAAATTTACCCCGGAAATCAGCCAACTGTACAAACAAGGTCTTGTCTTTTCTGACAAATTTCCGTACGGAGGCGGAAAGAATATCATCGGGGCTGCAACGACAATTTCTTCCATGGTATCGAAGACGACAGGCATGCCACTCCTTTGCGGATCGTCCGTCATGAACAATTTCGGCAAGACCGGGGAAACCTTCTTTGACAGCCTTCCCGGAATATACGACATCCTGCACCAATTTGGCTACCGCAACTTCTATGTTCAGGGCACTCCGGCGAGATTCGGTGCCACGGGTCCCTTTTTCCTTGCTCACGGCATAGACGAACTCTACGACAAGGACGACATCGAAAAAGCACTCGAGGCCAGGGGCGAAACCTATCGCCGTCGCGGGCCAGGCGTTGCCGATGCAGACGTTTTCAACTATGCCAAAAGCATTTTGGACACCCTCGGTCACGCCCCTTTCTCGATGACCGTCACGACCATCGACACCCACTTTCCCAGAGGATTTCTTGACAGACGCTGCAAGATAAAACCAGCCAATTCTTCGGACGGGGCTTATTACGCCGCAGTCCTAAGCTGCACCTCCAAAAGGATCGGGGAATTCGTCAAGTGGATTCAGGAAAAACCTTTCGGCAGCAACACCGAAATCGTCATTGCAGGGGACCATCTGTTCATGACCAAGTCCCCGTTTCCAGTATCGAAGCAATCAGACCGCAGGTTCGTAAACATCTACATCAATCCGAAAAAAACATCCACGCAAACAAGACGCAAATATACATCCTTCGATTCCGCACCTACCGTCCTGGAAACAATGGGGTTCAACCTAGAAGGCCACAGGCTCGGTTTCGGGGCAAGCCTCCTTTCCGAAGAAAAGACACTTGTCGAATCCATGAAAGAGCGCCAGCTGGTACACCTGCTGCGGGAACTTTCCGGTTCCATCGAATATAACGCGCTTTTCCAGAGCAAAGCCCCATAAGAAAAAGCTCCGGTGTTTACCCCGGAGCAAATCTAAGTTTCCTTATCTAGAATTACTGAAGAATCGTACGCAGTTTCTTCATGTTGCGTTTGTAATTTCTCCAGAACTGAGCCGCAGACGACTTATTGCTAGAGGATTTCTTGAGTAGCGGATTCACGATCGGATATTCATCATCGTATGCCGGCAATTCTTCGTCGTCGTTCATCCAACTATCTTCGTCATCGTCAGGATACTCCGTTTCACTACTCGTCACCCCAGCGAGATTCTGGAGGCACATCGTAAATTCAACAGTATTGTCCTTGGAATAATATTCCACTCTCTTGCCAATGATATTCTCGTCATTGTCATAGATAGACCCTGTCCCAACGTAGTATCCCTTCAAATCGGCCTTGCAGGTAGAACTACTGATACTTTCAACATGTTCATCATAGAAGTTGCAGCTCTTACCGTCGGCAGAAATCGTCATGTCCAAATTGAAGTCGTCGCTTCTATCAAAATCAGCCACCAGCTTGCTTACTTTTAGACTATATGTTTTGCCATTCAGGACAAAAGTTTCTGCATTTTTTGTCTTTGAACTTACGACGATACCAAGTTCGGACTGCAATTCCTCGATGTCTTCGGAATAATTTTCCATCATGGAATAATTGGAATTGATATAGTCTCGCATTCCGCTCAAGACTTTCAATATGGAATACATCAGTCCCGATTGAGCCACGTCGTCCGTATAGTAGTCATAATCATCGTAATCATAATCTTCTTCATCATCGTACTCTCCGGGGATATACCTTTCCGTTAAGGAAATCGAGTTGTCCGATATTTTCAGGGTTGTCTGTTTCCAACCATCGCCAATTCCAAAGCATTCCAACTCACCGTCGTTTTCTTCGCAAGGAATGGATACCCAGGTTCCCTTGATTGTAGCGGAACTTCCACCTACAAAGAATCCGAACGTCGAAGCATATTTATACTGCGCTCCGGATTCATCTGTATAGGTAGACACATTTTTTATTACCACAGCCGTATTTCCGTTCACCGAAAGTTCTAAGCTGTCCCTGACAAACGAAAGTTCATTTTCTGCCAACGAGATAAATTCATACTCTACGGTCGAGGTGTCGTTACCCCTATCAACCGTTTTCCACGACGCCGTTTCGGTCAATTCATCGACAACACAGTAGTCTTTTTTTCTCGATTCATAAGCGACAATCGTCTTGTTCTGTTCATCCAGGGTGATTATCGAAGCTTTAGCTTCTTTATAAACTTCCCCTGAACCCCCTGTAGAATTGGAGCTGGAATCATCGCCGCAGGCAACCAGGCCAAAAGCGGCGCAACAGCTGGCAAACGCGAGCAAGTGTTTGATTTTCATAATTTTCTCCTTAGTATGATGGTTTGCTTTTTGAAATATAACCTCTAAAAAACAGAAAAGACAATTTATTTTTACGTTTAGATAAAAAAGTGTAGAGATTCACATTTCCAGGCTTTCTCTTTTAATTACATTTTCCTTGATGCGTTCGCTGTCCAAATTTACCGGGTTGGTACTGGTCCCACTTTGCATGGGCCTTGTCTGCTGTTCGTTCCCGGTACGCACGGGGTACGATCGCAATATCGGCGATTACAAGCCCGTCCCCGCAAGCGAAACCGCAACGGCACAAGCAGCAAGCAAGCCATCCGAAACCGCGGCTCAAACGCCTCCGACATCGCAAAAATCGACCTCAGCCGTTCCGGATTCCGCCAAAAAACCCCTAAATTCTGCGGAAAAGGCCCGTGCCGCCATCAACAAGAAAGAAACCGCCAAGGCGGCAGCCAAGTCCACCCCCCGCGGGAGTTTCGAAAGCTACGCGCGTCAATGGCTCGGAGCAAAATACGGTTACGCCATGGCCACCAAGACCAAAACGGACTGTTCCGGCTACGTGATGCAGGTCTACAAAGGCTATTACGGCATCTCGCTGGACCACAGCGCCTCCAAGATGTACAAGGATAGCCGCGGAAAATCCGTAAGCCGCGGAAGCCTCAAGGAAGGTGACCTCGTCTTTTTCGGGAGCCTCTGGAAAATCGACCACGTGGGAATGTACCTTTCGGGAGACCGGTTCATCCATGCGAGCACGAGCAAGGGCGTGATGATTTCTCCGATGCACGACAAGTACTGGAGCCCCAAGTACCAGGGCGCAAGAAGGTTCAGGTAAATGACAAATGACTAATGTGTAATGTGAAATGAGTAATCACACATCTCACATCACACACTACACACCATTTACTATCTTTCTAAGCATGAAGAAAATTGCATTCCAGGGCCGCAAGGGTGCCTATAGCGACTGCGCCGCGCATTACCTGTTCGGAGAAAGTATCGAGACTCTCCCGATGGACACGTTCGAGGAAATCTACCAGGCGGTAGAAACGGGCGAAGCCGACGGCGGAGCCATTCCCATCGAAAACTCGACGGCAGGATCCATCGAAGCAAACTACGACCTGCTTTACAAATGGCGTCACCGTATCGTGGGCGAAGTCATGCTGCGTATCGAGCATACCCTGTGCGTGATGCCGGGCGTAAAGCTCGCCGACCTCAAACGCGTCTACAGTCACCCGCAGGCATTGGCCCAGTGTTCCAAGTTCTTTGCGGAAAACCCGCAGATCAAGGCAGTTCCTGCATTCGATACAGCCGGTTCCGCCGAGGAACTCGCCGAGCGCAAGGCTTTGGACGAAGGGGCTATCGCGAGTGCCTACGCCGCCAAGATCTACAATCTAGACATTTTAAGGGCAGGGCTTGAAAACCTGAGGGGAACGAACTTCACGCGTTTCTATGGCATCCAGAAATCACCCGCCACATTCGACGGAATCGAAGGTGCCAAGACGACCATGCTTTTTGAACTTGCCGACGATCACGCGGTGGGAGCCCTCTACAATGCGCTCGGATGCTTCGCCAAGCGCGGAATCAACCTGACCCGTTGCGAAAGCAGGCCGCACCCGGACAAACCGTGGGAATATATTTTCCACGTATCCTTCGAGGCGAACGTGAACGAGGATCGCGCCCAGGCCGCCCTCGCCGAACTCAAGAACTACACGAGCCAGATGTACATTCTGGGAACATTCAAGAAGGGCGTCGTCGAGACTCTTAAATACTAGATTGCCGCGCCCCTATGGGGGCTCGCAATGACGTTTTAATGAAATTAAAAAGGAACGATTATGGCATACGAACGCACCGACAGAAAGTTTAACGAATACCGCAACCTGAAGATGACCACCGGCTTTATTTCTAGCGCCGACGGTTCTGTTCTCATCGAAATGGGACGCACCCGCGTCATCTGCAACGCCACCCTTTTACCGAAGGTTCCCGACTGGCTCGCCGGTAAAGGCACCGGCTGGATTACCGCTGAGTACAGCCTCTTGCCGCAGAGTACGGGCAAGCGCGTGGAACGCGAGCGCAAGGGCGCGAGCGGCCGCACTCAAGAAATCCAGCGCCTGGTAGGCCGGTCGCTGCGCGGCGCAGCCGACCTTTCTGCCCTCGGAGAGAACGCCATCGTGGTCGACTGCGACGTGATCGAAGCCGACGGCGGGACACGCACCGCAAGCATTATCGGCGGCTTCGTCGCCCTTGCGATCGCACTCAAGAAAATCAAGGCGCGCCTCGGCATTACGCAACAGATTTTGCAGCACGGCATTACCGCGATTTCCGTCGGCGTTGTCGCAGGCAAGCCACTCTGCGACCTGTGCTACGTAGAAGATTCCGCAGCCGACGTGGATATGAACGTGGTGATGCAAGACGCAAAGAACTTCATCGAGGTGCAGGGCACCGGTGAACACGCAAGCTTCGACCGCAACATGCTCAACACGCTGCTTGACCTCGGCGAAAACGCCTGCAAGGACATCTACAAGAAACAGATGGAACTGATCGGCGGCGAACTACCGTAAGATTTAACGACCGTTCGCGCCCAAACAAGCGTATTCTTCCTCGATGCGCTCACTCTCGCAAGCACGGCCCGCTGATACGGGCCGTTTCTTGCTCACAAGCGACCGTTCGCGCCTAAACTAACGAATTCGTCCCCGAAGCGCTCACTCTCGCAAGCACGGCCCGTTGATACGGGCCGTTTCTTGCTCACAAGCGACCGTTCGCGCTAGACTTTCCAGTCGCAGAAATTCTTGAGCATGGCGAGGCCCACATCGCCGCTCTTTTCCTGGTGGAACTGAGTGGCTATCAGGTTGTCCTTGCCGACAATCCCCTGGAACGTTTGCGTACCGTAGGTCGTTTCGGCAAAGGCATATTCCGCAGGCACCACCGGGTGGTACGAATGAACGTAGTAGAAATCGCTCCCGTTCTTGATACCCTTCATAATCGGATGTTCACGCGTGAAGTTCACCTGGTTCCATCCCATGTGCGGAATCTTGAGGCCCGGTTCGTCCTTGAAACGCACCGCCTTGCCCGGAATGAGTCCAAGCGTCTTGACACCGCCATCCTCTTCGCTTTCCTCGAGAATAATCTGGCAACCGATGCAAATGCCGAGCACCGGGTTACCGGATTTCACGACCGTCTTGATGGCATCGC
This sequence comes from Fibrobacter sp. UWH4, assembly GCF_900142475.1. Classification (NCBI taxonomy): domain Bacteria; kingdom Pseudomonadati; phylum Fibrobacterota; class Fibrobacteria; order Fibrobacterales; family Fibrobacteraceae; genus Fibrobacter; species Fibrobacter sp. UWH4. The sequence continues at coordinate 74,119 of NZ_FRAY01000001.1, read as the reverse complement.
CAATTCCAGTTTTAGTCAAGGTTTCCATGGCCGATGCCGCCGCACCCACGCCCGGGAAAATAAGGCGGGTCGCCTTTGCAATCACGTCGGGATCGCGGCTGGACTTGGCGTCTGCACCGATATGCGCAAGTGCGTTCATCACCGAAGTCAAATTACCGGCGTTATAGTCGACGACGATTATGGGATTAGCGGACATAAGAACCTCTCTTTTTCAAGAGCAAAAATAGATTTTTTATGAGACTAGAGAACTTCGACAAACTCAGAATGACACTATGTGTCACTTATCTAAAAAATCCAGCGCTTCGCCGGCGAGTTCCACGCAGCGGTTGCAAGGGATAACGCCATTCGGACGGATTTCCTTGCACTTGGTGCAGTTCTTCGCCCCGCGCTTGAAGAAGTCCTCGATGGCGTCGGCATGGTCCGGCTGCATCAGCTTTGCCGTGTAGAGCGCACCGCAAAAGCCATCCGGAGCCTGGCCACCTCCAAACCCGCGGAAAGTCTGTGCGGCATCGGTCGATTCCAATTCCGTCTTGCCCGTTCCACGGGCGTAACCATAAGCCACAGCCATGGCGCAGTTGCCACGCTTGTCGGCGTGAAACTTTTTCGCTTCTTCTGCTATTGACATATCTTTCTCCTTATTGTCGGAACACTTGCCAACAATTTTTGAGTGTACTCATGCTGCGGATTCGTCAAGACCTCGTCGGCATGACCGCGTTCAACCACATGACCAAAGTACATCACCAAAACTTCGTCGCTCAAGGCACGAACCACCTGCATGTCGTGGCTAATAAATAAAATAGAAAGTCCAAATTCGTTCCGTAGGTCATCAAGCAAATGTAAAATTTGCGCCTGCACCGAGACATCTAGCGCACTCGTCACTTCGTCGCACAAGAGGATTCTCGGACGCACCATTAAGCTGCGGGCTATGCAGAGGCGCTGCCGCTGGCCCCCCGAGAACTCGTGGGGGAACTTTTGGAGAGATGCTGCCGGCAATGACACGCGCTCCAAGAGTTCCTTGGCGCGCGTTTCCGCCACATCAAACTTCACCCCGCGCGCCACCAGCGGCGCCGTGAGTATTTCCGCTACAGTCTGCCGCGGGTTCAAGCTGCTGAACGGATCCTGAAAAATCATCTGCACCAGGTCGGACACCCGGCACGGTTTTTGCGAAGCCAAACCACCCAACTTTTGCGAAGCCAAACCATCCAACTTACGCGTAGCTGAACCTTCCAATTTTTGCAAAGCAGCCGGTCCAGCCACCTTCCCCCGACAGACGGTTTCGCCAAACAGTTTAAAAGTACCCGATGCCATCGGCACGAGCCCGACCAGGGACTTTACGAGAGTCGACTTGCCGCAGCCGGATTCCCCCACCACCGACAGGATTTTCCCCTGCGGGAGCGTAAACGACACGTCGTCCACGGCGGTAAAATAGCGCTGCACCTTACCGAGCACGCCTCCGCGCACCGGGAACTTCACAGTCAGTCCCGAAACCTCCATGGCAGGGACTTCTGCGTTCAGGGGCATTTCCGACGCCTTATCAACCATTATCAGGCACCCGTTTCCGTTTCGCCGTCCAGGTTCGAAAGCGCTTCCTGCACGTTCTTTTCCGTTGAAAGCAGGATTTGCCTGCATTTCCGCAAAAGTTCCGTAGCTTCCTGCACGGCCCCGGCCAATTCGTCGATTTCCATCTCGGAATTGTCTATGCGTTCCAGGATGTTTTCCAGACGCTCCATTGCGGTTTTATATTCAAAATTTTCGGTACTCATGTGAACGAATATAGTTATCTTTAATTCCGTGAGTTTATTCGGTAAATCCATTCAGCGTATTTTTTGCTTTTACGGAAGCCTGACAGGTTTCGCCTTTCTGGGCGTATGTCTAGGTGCGTGCAGCGACATTCCCGATTTACCCGACAGTTCCTCCAAAATTCAGGATTTCGAAGTTTACGTCCACCAGTCCGGCGAGAACACCTTTGACCCGCTCAAGATCAATTCCAACGACTCCGCCACCCTGGTCGTCCATGTCGTACCGGACGCCTACCAGGACAACGTAAGGTATTACTGGTATAACGGCGAAGACCTCCTGGACAGCGGTCGCAGCTACCCCGTATCAACCGTCATGACGGCGTCCCCGTTCACGGTGCAGAACTTCATTCCCGACCATGTCAAAATCATCGACAACGAAGGAAACTGGCTCGAAAAACAGATCTCGGTCATCGTAAACGCTCCGCCCGAAATCAGCGACATCACTGTTCCTGCCAATGGCGATACCCTCTACGGTAACAGCCATACCCCGTTCCTGTTCACCTGGGACACCTGGGACCGCGATGAAGACGACAGAATTTTCAGCACCATTGAAATCGACGGGAAATCCTACACCCTCGGCGAACTCGACAACATCCGGCAATCCGGCTTAGGCGAAGGCGAACACACTTTTAGGGTCATCGTCGAAGATTCCCGTGGCGACAAGGATTCCATTCCTGCCCGCACCTTCTTTGTCCTCGACACGCTGGAGGGCAAATGACTTTCGGCAAGTTCCATTCCCTCTTGTTGTTCCTTCTAGGCCTCATCATCCTTGTCTTCGGGGCTTGCAGCGATTCCGACCGCTACGTATTTGACGGCTCCGAACCGGGCGAACCCATTTCAGTCAAGGCCCTCCTCACGACATCGTTCGATTCCTCCGTCGCCAAAGTCAGGTCCGACACCATCCGACCGGGCGACTCCCTCATTTTCCTTACAGAAGTTTACCCGTCCAAATCCATCGGACACAAGCGGTACTTCTGGCTACTAGACGGTAACCCGTTTGCAAACGAGTTCAGTTTCAGGAACACCATCCTTGAACTCGGCGTCCACGAAGTCGTATTCGTCTTTGTCGATTCCTTCGGCGACACCCTGAGCGATACACTCTCCGTGACCGTTGCAAATTCACCTGCACTAGATGACAGTCTTTTCATTCCCGCCTGTGGCACCCAGAGCATCGAACCCGACTCTTCCCTAAGCTTTGCCTGGAACGGCACCGCATCCGATTCCATCAGCAAAATCAGCTACCATTTCGTCATCTGGAAATCTACAGGCGAAATCATGGTCGACACGCTCCTCAATCAGGCGAACTTCATCTACCGCAACGGATTCACTCCACTCCACAAGTACTACTGGAGCGTCTCTGCCGAAAACCAGTTCCACCAAAAATCGGAACGGACCATCGAAGGATACTTCTATGTCAAGGGTGCATCCCGCGAAAACGCCGTGATGGGCCATCTCATGACCAACTCCGACAGGGACACCTTCACCTACCAGCTTCTCCTGCAAGACAGCAACATGGTCCCCCTCAAGGAAATCAAGAGCGACAGTACCGATTTCAGCCTGGCTCCCCTTGCCGAAGGCTCCTTTTCGCTCCGGGTATCCATTCCGGGACATCCCGATTTTTCGCCCATCCTTTCACGTTTCTCACTCCACGGGGAACAGGTTCTGGAACTTGACACCATCCGCCTATACGACAACAAACCGCCCGCCATCACAAGCCCGCTAGGGAGCGACACGATTGCCATCGCGGACACGCTCCGTTTTGCAGTCTACGATGCAGGCAGCGGCATTTCGGAATCCATGATTAGCGTGTTCTTCGAGAACCGTTATGTGCAAGACTTTTCATTATCGGACAACCTGCTGAAAATTCCTTTTGACAAGGACATTCGAAGCTGGACCTACAGGATTATCACCATTACCGCCATCGACTTTAGCGGCAACAGAATCAATAAAAACTTTTATCTGAAGCCGAACACGACCCTGCCGGAGGTTTTCGGTGAATAGACTGATTCTTTCCATTCTGCTTTATGCGGTCCTGTTCCTCTCGGCCTGCGGCGACGACCACCTGGCAAGCGAATCGAACAACCTGCAGCAATTCGTCTACGCCGTCGCCGACGGTTATACCGGCGACATCGTCAACAACAATGACGCTCTCGGCGACCTGTACCTGGAGCAAGGACAAACCGTCCGGTTCTATGCGGCCTACGGCCTCGGCAAAGCCATTTTCACCGACGAGACCCTACAGCAGTATCACGGGGGCTGTTCGTGGAACATCGAAAACGACAACTTCAACCTGTCCAGTTTCCGCTACACCTTCAGCAATTCCGGAGATTACACAGGCTCTCTCGAGACCGTCGACCTTTACGGCGACACCCTCCATAACGATTTCAGAGTCCACGTCAACACGCCCAACGGAATCACGATTCTATTCCCGTACAACGGCTACAACCAGGCAGAGCCGACTTCCAGCCAGCAGATTCCTTTACGCTGGTCCGTTCAGGGACACGATCCCTGGGAAACATCCATCTGCCAGATTTTCATTTCAAACGATCCCGATTCCGTCTGGGACCATGCCGTCGGCAACGTCGACTGTAACGCAGAAATTTCACTTGGCGGTTCACTTCTCGGTCCCATCGATCCCGACTCTGCCGCCATCATCACAAGGGACTGTTCCTTCACCCTGTATTGGGGACTAAAGCTTCTCACCCAGAGCGCCAGCGGCAGGGTGTACCAGAACACTTCGGAGATATTCCATTTTTCAACGAAGATCCTGAACGACTCCTCGACAATCAAGATTCCCGTCGTCTACTCCAGGTTCAAGAGCAACGCCTTCCTGGAATCAAACGTCTACCTGATTTCCGCAGACGGCGACACGCTAGAAAAGCACACTTCCGACGAACATGCATACACCGTCACGACAAAGGTCAAGGCCCAATCCAGACTCAAGATTCTGGTCAAGGAATCGCTACGCAAGGAATATACCCCCGAAAGCGTTATGGTGGACATCCCCGCAAACACGGTTCAGACACTTGACACGATTTTCCTTACGGACAAGGTCGCCCCTCAGATATCCCCCTTCCTCGATACGATTTCTCCCGCCGATTCCATCCAATACCTTGTCTATGACGACGGTTCCGGAATCAACGCTTCTCGGTTGAACGTTTTGGTTGACGGCGACACCATTCCAAGCGATTTTCGTTCACCTACACTCCTTTTCAGATTCAAATGCAGGTTCAGCTGCAAAGTTGAAATTCTAGGCGAAGACAATGCGCGCAATCCACTCCCGCAAATGCATTGGTTTATCGAGAACAAGTCAAGTTACTATACCATCACGGGACCGTATTCAGGAGGAATTTTCTAATGTTCCGACTGATCGCCATTTGCCTTCTTTTTGCAAACATCGCCTTTGCCCAAAAGGTGCTGCACGTATCGACTATTCCATCCAAGGCCGACATCTACGTTCAGGACACGCGCCCAGATCATACGCAGGATCCGGACTTCGTCTCGCCCGCCTTTATCCCGCTGAACGACGACCAAGTTCTTGAAGGCGAAATTCTCGTTTCGCTGTTCCACCCCGAATTTACGGACACCACCATCAAGGTCAAGCTTTCCGACAGGGACACGTCATACCTCATCGTCTCGCAACGCAGCGCCCTGGACGAGGATATCCTCAGCGAACAGAGAAGTGAACTGTCCAAGAGACAACGCAAAAAGTTCGGGAAAGGCCTGATGTTCTCGTCGGTCATTCCCTTTGCCGTGAGTGCTATCGCGGGAATCGTAAGCCAATACGAAATCAGCAAAGCAAATGACTGCAAGAACACCCTTCAGAATTCGGCTATTGCCGAAACAAGGCATTTCCGTCAAACCGAGCAGGACTTCAAGGATTACCGCGACAAGGCTAAAACCTCCAGGTCCGTCATGTACACCGGTCTTGCAGTCGGCGCCTCGCTCCTCACCCTCGGATTCATATTAACATTCTAGGTCGGCCATGAAAAAGTTTATCCTCTCCTTCGTACTCTTCTGGGCGTTCGCGACCTACGCAGACGAACTCCAGGGCGTCCGCGCTACCGTTGAATTGGTGACCGGCGCAAAACAGACGGCGCAGTTCCTTGGCATTCAGAACGACACGGTCAGTCTCGGTGGCTCCATCAAAGGACAATTCACCATTGTACGCATTCCCGCCACCCGTTTCAAAAGCATTACCGACGAGCAGGGAGCCGACCTTCTCCACGCCGCAAGCAGTAACCAGACCGTTGACTCCGTCCGCACCGACAGCATCCCGGCCGACACCACTACTCGCGATACGATCGCCCGCAACGCAACTCTACAAGACTCACCCCTCCAAGACACGACAGACGCCATCGCAGCCCCAATCCCCACCTACCTTGATTCCGTCGAAGGCAAGCATATCTACATTCCGCTGGAACGCCGCAGCTCCGACTCTGCGCTAGCCGAACAGCTGGACCACCTGATGACCAAGCTTATCAAGGAATCGGGAACGCCCGTCACGGTCGCAAGACCCGACGCATTCGCGAACTGCCCCGATATCGCCTGCATCCGCGATTCACTCTCCGCCCACAAGGCCGCATCCGCCTACACCGGACGCATCACCGCCGCACGCACGCCGGATTCACTGGCAGTGCAGGCATCGCACTTCGTCTTCGACGATTCCACCGTCAAGGGAGCAAAAACCTCGGTCCAGATGAATTTATCCGCAATCCGCTCCCTGAGCGATGCCATGGCCAACAACAAGCTGCAAAATTTCATCAAGGCGCTCCAAGGCGAAAAGGTTTCCCCCTCCAAGCCGGCTGTAAGCGGCAAGAGCTATATCCATATCGAAACGGATCCCGAAGGCGCAAACATTGCCATCCACGGCAAAGAGGACATCTGCAAGAGCCCCTGTACATTTGCAACGGCCGACACCGGGAAAATCGTCCTGTACGCCTACTGGAATGTGAACCGCCAGCTATGGAGCACCAAGTCCGCTGTTAGGCCGATACCGGGTGACACCACCAAGCTTTCGCTCAAGCTCAAGAAGGCAAAACCCGAACTCCGCATCACGACCATTCCGTCGGGAGCAGAAATATACGCAGGGTCGTCGCCGATTACGCCGAAGTCGGAACCCATCGGATACTCTCCGAATAAATTCACCATCTTCGAACCAGGCCTTTCTACCGTGCAAATTCGCAAGGTCGGTTACCGTGACACCCTGGTGACCGTATTCGCCTCGCCCACCGAAATCACGGACATCGACGTCACCCTGACTCCCATCACGAACCTCCAGGAGCAAATCGTACAGGACGAATGGGAAAGCATCCGCAAGCGTCACCGCCTAGGGAAGACCCTGATGGGCACCTCTATCGCTCCGTTGCTTCTCGGCGCCCTGTTTACATACCTCGCCAGCTTGGACTACGACGATGCCGATGCCGTCAAGAACGAGCTGGAACGCCCCGCCTCGGGAGGAAAAAATTACCAGAAAAAAATCGAAGAAAACAGGGATCTGGTCGACAAGGGCGACCGCAAGATGATCATCGGAGGCTCCCTGATTGGAGCCGGAGCAATCCTACTGGGCGTCGGATTCATCCTGAACTTCTGATATTAGACCAAAAACACCTAAAAAACCCTTATTTTTTAATTTCTTTCTCCCGAAGCGCCCTAGAAAATTTAAATTTAGTATGATGCGTAAACTATTTGCCATTTTGTCTTTACTGGCGGCTGCCTCGTATGCGGCCGATTTTGAACGATCCAACTGGCGTACCCAGCTGTACCTGCAGGGTGAACCCGCCTTCTTGAATTTCAAGACCGACAAGAGCAAGACTCTCCTCGATGACGGGCTTGACAAAGATGTTCTTACCGTCCCCCTTTCGTTGGGTCTTTTGTGGTCGCCCCTGATCACGCCCCTGTGGAAAGCGGACATCCCGTTTACCTTCTGGCTGGGCGCGGAAGTCAACTCCTTCCAGTTCGGTACCATCGAAGACAACCCCAAGTACACCATCCCCGATGAATCCAAGAGCGGAAAGACCAGAAAGGGCGAACAGACCGACCGTGAACTTTGGTTCCTCACTTACGCACCTTCCGTGCTCGCCGGTTTCAGTTTCAACCTGATCGGGGACCTCGACCTGCGCGTTTTGGGCGGATTCGGATTCCACTTCTTCTCTTTCTACGACGACTACAGCGGTCATACCGACCAGCATACCGAAATGGCTCAGACCGGATTCGTTTCCGGCGCGCTCGAATACCGCATCACCGAGATTTTCAAGGATGTCGACCTCAAGATTGGCGTGAATGTCCGCAAGGAATTCCTCCCCTACGAAGACATCAAGGCACGCGACAAGGACAACAGCCCAAGCCCGTCCCCGTACTCCGACCTCAAGTTCGACAAGATTTCCTACAAGTGGCCCGTACGCGTCGGCCTAGAACTCTCACTTGATTTCGGCCGTGAAAGCCGCCGTGACCGCCGCATGCGCTACAACCTGCACGACCGCGACGACGTCCTGCGCAAGTACAGCGAAGTCAAGGATACGCTCAGCGACTGGGACTGCATGGCCATCGAGCGCGACTACCGTTTCTACCTTGACGAAAACGGCGAACTGCCCGACATGAGCGAAGCCTACACCCGCACCCAGTTTGCGGACGTACTCGAAAGCTTCCTCGCCTTCTGCCACCCGGCAGACCTCGCCACCAAGGAAAAGCTCTACTCCACCCTCGACAGCGGCAAGGTCCAGTTGAAGGAATACCAGGTTCGCCAGGAAGATTCCCGTTTCGACCAGGTCATGGCCTCCAACGATCCGGAAATGCTCGAGATGTTCCTGCAGTACTACCCCGACTCCCCGCGTAGGCCCGAAGTCGAAGCCAAGCTGCGTTCTCTCGGCGAATACGACAAGTTCCGCGCCATCCAGGCTCAGAACACCTTCAAGGCATACCTCACCTACCTGAACGACAATCCGAACGGAGCCTTCCGCGATGAAGCCGAAGCAGGCATCTTCGAACTGGTGAAAGCTGGCAACCGCTTGAAGGACTACGAGATTTACCTGAAGCGTTTCCCGAACGGCAAGTACGTGGAAGAGGCCAAGGCCGCCCTTAACCAGGCGAACAGCCAGAACTCCATCATCGAATACCAGACGGGCGAAACCTACAGTGAACCGGAACAGTCCGTGCAGCAGGAAGAAGTCGCCGAGGACGAAGAAGAGGAAGAAGTCAAGCCGTCCAAGAACAAGAAGGCTTCCAAGAAGGCGAATAAGAAAGCCGCCAAGAAAAAGAACAAAAAGTCCAAGAAGAAAAAGTAAGACTTTTCTACAAACCTTTGATACCCCCTGACAACGCGTCAGGGGTTTCTTTTTCTTTCTATATTTGGCCTCATGAATAAAAAATTTTTCGCCTTAGCACTTATTAGCTTGTTCGCAGTAGCGGCATTCGCCGAGCCCACCGTAGCCGATACAGTCGCCCAAGCGGCCCCGGTCAAATCTACGGGAATCTACACCCAGATTATTGACTGGTATAACGAGCATCTGAATTACTGGTCCATCGCCCTCCTGATGGCCGTCGAAAGTTCATTCATTCCATTCCCGTCGGAGCTCGTGGTGCCCCCCGCCGCCTACAAGGCGCTGCAGCCGGGCTCGGGGCTCAGCATCGTGCTGATTGTCATCGCCGCAAGCGCAGGCGCCCTCGTCGGAGCGTACATCAACTACTTCCTCGCCAAGTTCCTCGGTCGACCAATTATCTACAAATTCGCCGACAGCCGTCTAGGACATTTCCTGTTGCTGGACACGCAGAAGCTCGAAAAGGCAGAAAATTACTTCCGTGAACACGGAGCCATTTCTACGTTCGTGGGCCGCCTCATCACCGTGATCCGCCAGCTGATTTCTATCCCGGCGGGTATCGCGAACATGAAGCTGATTCCATTCACCCTGTACACTTTCCTGGGCGCCACCATCTGGAACTGTGTCCTTGCGGGCCTCGGCTACCTCGCCCACGGCCAGAAGGACATTATCGAGAAATACAATTCCGAGCTCGCCATCGCCCTCCTCGCCTTCGGCGCCCTCTTTATCGGCTACATGGTCTGGAACGCCGTAAAGACTACCAAAAAGTAGAAATTACAGTTTCATTGAAAAGCATTCAGAAGCAAGTCCAAGGACTTGCTTTTTTTTGTATATGGTTTTGAATGTGCGTCTAATTCTAATGGACTGAATAAAGAGCAGACTGAACTACGAGCGAACAGAACAACGGCTTCCCTGCAGGGAGACCCTTGTGTTTGGTAGTGTCAAGTTTTTTGACAGCCATTTCTTTCAATAGCAAATTATTCAATAGACAATATTCGGGACAATCAATGATTGTACATATACAAGAAAAGCTCCCCGGAGGGAGCTTTTCTGAAATTAGAGTTTTAGTGGATTACCAAGCAACGAAGCAGGACGCGCCGGCATTGGATCCAACATTCAAGACAAACGGCAGGGACTTACCACCGATAGTATTGGCAACATCGATCGTTGCAGTAACATAGTCACCACCAACAATTTCAACTGTACCAATAGATCCCGTAATTTTTCCATCACCAGTTCCACCTCTATCAACCTGGCAAGCAAAGGTACATGTGCCAGCATCACCAGCGCCATGCCAACCCGACGGAAGATTGAACACTACAGTAGCATCCACATTGCCAACAAACGGAATAGCGTTTGTATTTCCCTGATCCGTAAATTCATAGTCAGGCTTGCTTGCATCGATAGCCTTCACTGCCGAGCAAGTAAAAGACTGCTTGGTATTGTCATCGTTGGAAACAACCACTGTCGGAGTAATCTCCTGGTCTTTTTCGGAGAATGCTGCGGTAGCAGATTCGCCCGTTCCAGTAGCACCTGTCCATTCATAACCAGTAATCGTGGCGCCAACAGTAGCACACTTAGATACAGACCATGTAACAGTGACCGGGCCATTTGCAACATCCGGAATAGCAACATCGGGTTCGCAAGTACAACCCGTAATTGCAGCTCCATTCACCTGCAGCGGATCGCAGGCAACGCTGATCGGAGTGCCATCATACAGCACCGTAACAGAGGCTGTCGTTGCGCCGGAGTTTGCATAGGTAATATTGCCACTCGTGGTGCCCTTGCCCGTGCCATCATCCACGGCACCAGCAGCAAAGGACCAAGTATAAGTCGCCTTGGCAATCTTCAAAGCGTCAAAACCAGGATACTTCGAGTTTGCCTTAAACTGCCACTGGACCTTTTCACCCTTGTTAATGGGATTCTTAAGCGGTGCGCAAGTACCGAACGAATCGTCGGTAATCGGGGCTGCGCCAGAAGAGGACTCAACCGGATTATCAATAATATTGATCGACGAAGAACTACGGGCAATCTTGATGGAAGAAGACACATTCGGCATCGTATACGAATTGCCGCCGCCATTAGAGTTCGAGGAATTTACGTCAGGAACCGGATTGTCAACCGAAGTCGGAACTTCGGTTCCTTCCAAATAGCCCTGATACTTCGCATAGCAGTCCGGGGTCATACGACATTCATCAAGGGCGTTGTCTTTTAAAGTCTGCAAGTCCTGATCATTGGAAGCCATCGCGATATCGTCATTCAAATCCTTGCCATTGATATTACCTTCGCCGCAAGCCCAAAAACCGGTCGCAGCAACCGACACCAATGCAAGTCCTGACAAAAGTTTCTTGTTCATATAAAACCTCTTTGTCCGAAAAATACATTATTCAAATCAAAAGCGTTACACTTGGTGATAAATTCGTGCTTAAAAACACATATTTTTTACATACACACCACCGACATGTAAACATTACTAAACAAAATGTCAAGCAGAACCTCAAGTTATGGATTCCCTCCATCGCTTCGCTCCGTCGAGAATGACGATGCGAGTACAACATCCTTGCCGAAGCAGGCTCCGTCGAGAATGACGAGGCGGGGCATTCCATTACGGTTCTAGGAGTGTCATCCTGGAGCCTCGAAGAGGCGAACGGGATCCAACCGACGCATGATTCAATGGATTCCCTCCGTCGCTTCGCTCCGTCGAGAATGACGATGCGAGTACAACATCCTTGCCGAAGCAGGCGCGTCGAGAATGACGACGCGGGGGCATTCCGTTACGGTTCTAGGAGAGTCATCCTGGAGCCTCGAAGAGGCGAACGGGATCCAACCGACGAATGATTCAATGGATTCCCTCCGTCGCTTCGCTCCGTCGAGAATGACGATGTGGAAACAGCCGGGAAAGCCTTTACGCTTCGCCCTCTTCCACGGAAATCTTGCGCTGTCCGGTAATAAACTGGTGCACGTAGGGGTTGCTGGTGTTCTTGATTTCGTCCACCGTCCCCACCTCGATAATGCGGCCGTTGTAAAGCATCGCGATACGGTCGGCCACCTTGAAGGCACTCACCATGTCGTGCGTCACCACCACAGACGTCACCCCGAGCTTGCTCTGCATATCGAGAATCAAGTCGTTAATCACATCGCTCGTAATGGGGTCCAAACCGGTCGTCGGTTCGTCGTACAACAGGATTTCAGGATTCAGTGCAATCGCACGGGCCAAGGCAACACGCTTGCGCATACCACCCGAAAGTTCAGACGGCATCTTGGTACGGAATTCGGGCACCAGGTTAATCATCTGGAGTTTTTCGGTGACCACATCCTGAATCTGCTTCTCGGAAAGTTCCGGGTGATGTTCACGCAGGGCAAACGCGATATTCTCGCCGGTATCCATCGAGTCAAAGAGCGCACCCATCTGGAAAAGCATGCCCATCTTGCGGCGGATCGTATGCGTATCGAAAAACTTCGGCGTACTGATCGTCACGCCGTCCACAGTCACCTCACCGCCGTCCGGCTGCAACAGGCCAATCATGTGCTTAAGAATCACGGACTTTCCGCCACCGGACTTGCCGATAATCACCATCGTCTCGCCACGGCGAATGTCAAGGTTCACGTCGCAAAGCACATCCTGCGGGCCAAAGGATTTCTTGAGTCCCTTGAGGCGAATGGCAATATCGTTCGGGTCGATTTTTACGTTAGGCATAATATTACCTTAGAAGAACAGGATGGCGTCCATCACAAAGTCAGCAATCAAAATCATAAGGCAACTGGAAACCACCACGCTCATCGTGGCAATTCCCACGCCTCGGGCACCCGCCTTGGCATTGATGCCGTGGTAGTAACCCAGCAAGAAAATCAAGGTTCCAAAGACAAACGACTTGAGCACACCGGACCACAGGTCCATCGGGTCGAACAGGTACTGCATCCCGGTCACGTAGGTATAGGTCGTAATGTCAAGACCAAGTACGCACACGATCCAACCACCTATAATGGCTAGCGCATTCGAAATCACCGTAAGGCAGGGCACCATCGTAAAGAAAGCCACAAAACGCGGGAGAGCCAAGTAACGGTATGGTTCAAGTCCGAGCACCGTGTAAGCAGCCAATTCTTCCTTTTCTTTCATGGAACCGAGTTCTGCCGCCACGGCAGAGCCCACGCGGCCCGAAAGCACAATCGCCGTGAGGAGTGGTCCAAGTTCGATCAAGATCATCTTGCAAGCGGCCGTTCCCACAAACTTGTCTGCAACCAGATTGTGAAATTCAAATTCTGCCTGTACCGTCGCAACCATGCCCGTAAAAATGGAGGTCACGAACAGCAGTGGAAGCGACGACACGCCAATCGATATCATCTGCTTTACAATCAGCGACGGATTCTTATGGATATAGCGCAACTGTTTCAGCGTGTTCAACAGGATGCACACCACTTCACCGATATTGGCAATACCGGTCACGATAATCTTTCCAAGCCAGGCAAAGGGGAGCAAAACAATCGACATACGCAATTTCCTAGAAACTTCCGAAATCGGTTGCGCCCATGTCGCCGGAGTCGTCGTAGGCATAGGCCTCGCCACCCTCTTCGCCTTCGGGGGCTGCGTCGTAGAATGTGGTGTATTCCGGAATGAACGTCATCGGGATGTCCTTGACGGAACCGTTACGGTGTTTCGCCACGATAAGTTCTGCAGAATGTTTATCTTCTTCGCGGTGGGTCTGCACGAACTTGCGTTCCACGAACCACACCATGTCGGCGTCCTGTTCGATAGAACCCGATTCACGAAGGTCGGAAAGCTGCGGGCGTTCGCGTCCCTTTTCTTCGACCTTACGGCTAAGCTGGGCAAGCGCAATCACGGGAATCTGCATTTCCTTCGCGAGAATTTTCAAGCCACGCGAAATCGCACCGATGGCGACCGCACGGTTTTCTTCCTTGCCGGTTTTCATCAGCTGCAGGTAGTCAATAATCAGCAGGTCAAGTTTTCCCTTGCGCTTGAGCTGGCGCGCCTTGCTCATGAGTTCCATGATGCCGAGGTCCGCGTTGTCGTCGACATAGAGCGGAGCCTGCTGGATAGGCGACACGGCCGCGATTAGCTTCTTCTTTTCGTCACTGTTCAGGTAACCGTTACGGAGCTTGCTCTGGTCGATCTGCGCCTGGGAGCAAAGCAGACGCTGGGCAAGCTGCACTCCGTCCATTTCGAGACTGAAAAACGCCACGTTGTGGTGGTAGTTGATGGCCGCATTCGCCGCAATCGTCAGGGCAAAAGAAGTCTTACCCACACCCGGACGCGCCGCCAGAATAATCAAGTCGGAATTCTGGAGACCGTTCGTGAGTTCATCGAGTTCCGAAATTCCCGTACGAATACCCGTAATGCCATCCTTGCGGTTATTCAGGCGTTCCAGGAGCGGAGTCACGAAGCTCTGGATCGGCTTGAGAGAATCCTTGATCTGGTCGTCGGCAATCGCAAAGATATCACGTTCGGCATCCTGCAAGACTTCGTCAGGCAACGCCGCCGGATCCATTGCATTCTTGATAATCGTTGAAGACGACTTGATCAGCTTGCGGAGAGTCGCCTTCTTGCGCAACAGCTCGATATGCCATTCCGTATTCGCCGAAGACGCAACCGATTCCATGAGTTCAAACAAGTATTCGCGGCCACCCACGAGTGCTAGCTTGTTCATGGTCTCGAGTTCCGAGGCCAAAGTCACCAAGTCGATCGGAGTCACATTACGGTTGAGCGTACAGAGGGCTGTCCATATCAGCTGGTGCTTTTCCAGATAAAAAAAGCTTTCGTCCTTGATGGTCATGATGGCACTCCCCATCACGTCCGGATCGCGCAAAATACTACCGAGCAGGCAACGTTCCGCCTCAAGATCCATCGGGACCTGACGGCCTTCAAAATTGTTCTGTTGGTTTTCAAAATCAGGCATCGTCGCCATCCATCATAATCTTGAGTTCTTTCAATTTACGCCACAGGGTCGCACGGCTAATTCCAAGTCGCTTGCAGACTTCGGTCTTGTTTCCGCCGCACACACTCAGCGCATGCAGGATATGACGGCGTTCCATCTCCTCAAGCGAGAGGATTTCTTCGGAATCGCCTTCCGCTGCCGACTTCTGTTCCGAGGCACTCGACTTACCCGTCCCTTCAAACGAAATGCCCGGTAGTCTTTCAACTTCAGCCTCGATCGGTTCCGGGGATTCCCCCTTGATATGCGGAATCGCCATCGTCTTTTCGCGGGCGCATTCCTGCACTTCTTCGGGCAAATCTTCTAAGCGGATTACGCCACCTTCGGCAAGCACGATGGCATGTTCGATGATATTTTCCAGTTCGCGGATATTGCCCGGATACGGATACTTGGTGAGCGCATACAGGGCTGCCGGTTCCAGGTCGACAATTTCTTTCCCCTGCGCATCCTTGTTCTTCAAGATGAAGTACTTGATCAGGTTCGGGAGCGCGGGCTTCCTTTCACGGAGCGGAGGAAGCATCAGGTGGAATGTGTTCAGGCGGTAATAAAGGTCTTCGCGGAAGGTTCCCTTCTGCATGGATTCCTGCAAATCGCGGTTGGTCGCCGCAAGCACGCGGACATCCAAATAACGAGGTTCGGTCTCGCCCACGCGCCTGATTTCGTGGCTTTGCAAGAAGCGCAATAACTTCACCTGGGTAGCGGCAGACAGTTCTCCCACTTCGTCCAGGAAAAGCGTACCGCCGTTCGCGGATTCGAACAGGCCCTTCTTGTCGGTCGTCGAGCCCGTATAGGAGCCCTTCTTGCTACCGAAAAGTTCGCTTTCGACCAGGTTCTCGGGAATGGCGCCGCAGTTCACTGCCACAAACGGTTCTGTCGCACGCTTGCTGTAACGGTGAATGACATTCGCCAGGAATTCCTTACCCGAACCGGACTCGCCGGTAATAAGAACGGTGCTGTTGGTAGGCGCCACCTTGTAGACCGTCTTCAAAATTTTGCGCATCTCGGGCGTATTGCCCAGAAGGCTGTCCAGCACCTGGGATTCCATGAGCTGGTTGTTCGTGCGGTTCTGCAACTGCGACTGGATTTTGCGGGCGGTCGATTCCAGCAGGGAAAGAGTGACTGGCTTTTTCAGGAAACTGTTCGCCCCGCGCGTAATCGCCGAGGCGGCACCCTGCCAGTTGCGGTCGTCGCAAAGCACAAATATCTCGATTCCAGGGTGTTTTTCCTTCAGGAAACTCACCATGTCCATGTTGTCCTGCATCAGGAACGGAACCTCGATAAACGCAAGGTCTATCGAATCCTTCTTGACGAGGGGCATGAGCCCGGCTTCGTTACGGCATACCAACAAATTGGTCCCTGGCACCGACCAGGAACGCTCCACGCCCTCGATAAACTTCTGATCCAAATCCGCGATCAGGATATTCATCGTTTACTCTAGGAGGCGTGACTCTTGATAATTTCTTCGACTTTGGCGCGAAGGGCTTGCAGTTCTACGGGCTTGTTGAATGTCGCAGCGGCATCGAAATGCTGGGCAGTCATCAGGTAATCTTCGGCCGAGGTACGGCCACCGCCGCTGACGGCAATGGTACGGTCGCTCATTCCCAAGCGACGCAGGTCCAGGATTACTTCATAACCGTCCACATCCGGCATAATGATGTCGGTGATGATCACGTCGTAGGTCTTGTTCTGGTACAAAGCCTTGGCTTCGCGACCATTCTTGGCAGTCTCGACGTTGTAGCCCTTGATTTCAAGAGCCTTTTTCATCATGAGGTTGAACTGTTCGTCGTCATCGATAATCAGGATAGTAGACACTAGTCCTCCTTCGTTTCAGTTTCCAGTGGCCAATATAGATAAAATGTAGTTCCTTCGCCCAAAGTTGTCTGCACCGTAAAGTAGGCATTACCCTCTTTTAGGAGCCTAAGTGCAGACGAAAGCCCAAGCCCGAGCCCCTCTCCGGGCGCCTTGGTCGTAAAGAACGGTGCAAAAATGCGTTCCAGGGTCCCCGAATCCATCCCCGAGCCCGTATCGGCGATTTCGAACTTGGCATAATTTCCGGCCGGCACGGGAGGTGCGTACGGGGTCACCAGCTGGGTTTCGAGCGTCACCGGCGAGAGGCCGAAGGTAAGCGTGCCACCCGTCTGCTTCATGGCAAAGATTGCGTTGTTCGCCATATTGCTGATGATGCGGTCCAACGACGCCACGATGCCCTTGATTTTCAGTTTCTTGTCCAAGTTTTCGCTGTGAACCACGATATTGGGCGGAAGAGTCAGAGAAATCTTCTTGACAACGTCCTCGATAATCATATACGGAGAGAACACCATTGCAGGCGTTGCCGCATTGGCGTTGCCACGAATCACGTTCAGCAATTCCGCGATAGAGACTTTTCCGCGTTCCGCCGCCTTCTTTGCTTCACAGACTAATTCATAGGCATCGTTGTCCGGAGAAAGCATTTCGATCGCCAATTCGCAGAAGCCGATCTGCGAACCCAGGATATTGTTGTAGTCGTGCGCAAAGGCGCCGCACATCGTACCCAGTTCCTCGAGTCTCGAATGGATGAACTTCTGTTCGCGGAGCATGTTACGTTCCTGTTCGAGCCTGCGCTGCTCCGTCATGTCAACCTTAAGACACAAAGTCTTGTAGGGAGCCGTCCCCTGGATAATGGGAATGTACATGTTGTCGAACGTCTGAACCAGTTCGCCGTTCTTCGCGAGCCTGTTCGCCTCGTCCTGGGAAATTTCCTTGCCGTCAGCAGTTTCGAAAGAGGTGTAGACCTTGACCTCGCCCTTCTCGCGGGCATCGGTTTCGTACTCCGAAATATCGTCGGGATTATCGCGGGCACCGCCACGGGATCCGCGCTTGTCCAGGTCCATCTGGTTCTGCGTCTGGTAGACACCCAGTTCGCTCTTGTACCACACTCTGAACGGGAGTGCGTTGATCAAGGTGTTCAGCACGTTTTCCTTTTCGGCCTTGACCCTCGCTTCCTTATTCAGGCGGTCCTGGTAACGCACCAGATCGTGCGTGTACTCCACGTACTGTTCGTTCAGCGTTTTGATATTCTGCTGCAGCAAAAGCGTCTTGGACTGGTCGGTAAAAAAGGCGACATTCAGAACCGTCATCAGCGTCTGGCGACACTTGAAAAAATGAATCTTGAGCACATGCGTTTCCCCATCGATAGAAACACGCACGTCACTGTAGACCGTCTCGCGGAAAAAATCGAGATTCGGAGGAAACAGGCTCTTGATCGAGCGACCGCAAAGGCTTGCGGCAGACTGCCCAAGCAACTTGGAAGCTCCGTAATTAGCGAATTCGATCTTGCCTCGGTCGTCAAAGTAAATCACGCCATCTTCAATCTTGCTAATGAGTTTCTGCAAGAACCAGTAGGCACTCTTGTCCCGGAAACGGGCCGACGTGTAATACTGCCCGCTAAGCACCGCCAAGAAAAGGCTAAGGAACTGATGCCACACCATGAAATGAAAACTTCCTACCCCCGTCTCGAAATGTTTCGCAATCGGAATGACAAAATCGAACAGGACCGCAAGAATCATCAGGACGGCATAACAGGACACCATGTAGCCGCCCGTCTGCGTAATGGTTGCATCAAGCGAATGAAGCGTTCCGCGCAAAAGCTGGTACACCATAAGGAAACCAAACGGGGCGACAAATAAAATATAGGCGACAGCAAAGCTTGAAAAGATGGGAGCCTTCTCAAAGGGATGCATTCCCAGAACAGTGATTCCAGCAACCGCTTCCGGAGCAAAAATCAGCAAAAGAGTAAACAGCAAAACAACTACGCCGCTCAACACCGACATCAGGTAGCCGAAGGAATTGCGTTTGTTGAAAACGACTAGCTCACCGATACTGTAGGTAACCAGCGTCAGCCTGATCCAGAAAATTGCCTGGAGACCGAACAAGATCATTCGCCCAATATATTGCGGCGTGCCGACCTCGACCGTTCCGTCAAAGAACAGAATGCCAATCACACCGCCCAAGTTCCAGGCGATGTTGATTATAATCATTTGCCGAAGCGCAGACGGGAGAGCCTTTGCCGTCATCTTGCTGCTCATCAACATCGGGTACGCCAGCGACAGCAACAATGCCAGCACCGAAAGTACCAAGAGGTACGGCGAATCGGAATAAAGGCTCTCAGCCATACTACCTCACACGCTTGACCCCGAAGGTTTCCGTCTTGTCGTAAGAATTCTTGCTCGAGAACTTCTTCACAAGAGCGGCATCTGCGTTCCTATTAGGTACAAACCGACAATCGATCTGGAACTTGTAAATATAGGCACCCGTCGCAACGGCCCTGCCCTGTTCGGACTGGAGACCAACCTCGGAGTTCGCCCATTCTATGTACATGACCACCTTTCCCGAATTGGACAAGTACTTCGCCGACGGCAAGTTGTACGAAGCAGCGAGGCGGTTCACGTAGTTGCCCAAATTCGAATAGATTGGCAAGTTATACTTGATCTTGAGCGTATCCCAAGCGGCAGGTTCTCCACTCAAGGAACCTCGAGGTACCGTCATGTCCACTTTCCAGATAGCACCCTGGATAGCCGAGGTGTCGATTCCCGTCGCCACCACCAAGCCGTGACTGATCATGTCCAGCTTACCCGTCGACGGATTCACGACGTAAAGGCGGATGTTGTCGGTAGAAGGAACCTGAGAACGGACCAAGCCGCCCGAACGGGAAACCTGCTCCTGCAGCTTCACGCGGAACCTGATCTTAGGTTCGCCTCCAGCGAGGATAGGCACCCACCGATTATCCAGCGAAGGCCTGTTGCCCCGTTCATCGACAACGGCACTGAAATCCTTCGGTTGCAGACGCACAGAGTCACCATCACTCACGGCAAGTTCGTTCTCCTTGCTATACACCGCCGTGATACCCAACTTGTTCAACGTCATGGACTCCACAGAATGCTTGTAAACCGCCGTATCGCGCTTGTCTTGCTTTTCGCGGTAGTACACCAGCGACGAATCGACAATCGTATAGGGTTCACTGACACTCATATTAAGCATATCGAATCGATCCGACTTGGACATATCAATAGTCGCCGACACGATTACCGGGCCAACCTTGTCTTCGGCCAAGGCTGAATTCGATTCGTAGGAGGCGCCAGAACCCAAGTGCTGAGTGACAAACCCTGCACCCGAGATATTCATTCCCTTGGAAGCGCCTTCATAGGTTCCACTCGTGACCCCATAGCTGAAGGGCGTTGGCAAATCGAGAATCGCCGTCATGCCGTCGGCAGCGTAATTGGGCAGGCTACCAGACACCCACAGTGTTTCGGGTTCGGTACGGCCAAAGACGACAGAAATGCTGTCCGGGTAATGCTTCGCATCGATAGGACGTTCAAATTCGACATAGACACGTTCTGCGACACCATTCTCGTCGGCATCCGAAATCGAGGCGTATACCATCGGGACCGGCAAGAGTTTCAAGGTAATCGGAAGCTTGGGCTGTCCGCAGGTCGTCGAGATTCCGTTTCCGTTCTTGTCCAGGATTCCGCTCGTTGCAAGCAGCTGGGCAAACATCCCTTCCGTGACAATCGACGATCCGTCGGCAGCATACGCGACTTCAAATTCCCACACGTTCATAGGCTCGTTATAGAGCTGCGTGAACTTGACTGCAGGAGCATCGACCATCGAATTTCCATCCGTGGCGAAAAGCTGTACCGGCCATTCGGTACCCGGAGAAGAAATCGGTTCGCTGAACTGCATGTACACACGGTCACTCCTAGCTGTATCGAGGCGTTCGAGTACCGCGACAGCCAGCAGAGTAGGCGCAATGCCATCCAGATAGAAATCCGTATGCGATTCCACTTTGCCCGCCACATTGGAGAACAGCGTAATCGAGCCGCTCGGAGCCGTATTGACGGACGTATCGGAAATGTTCATCTTGACCAGAATTTCCTTGCCGTTTACAGAAGCGTCGGTCGTCGTAACAGTATCGTTCTTGTATACAAACTGCACCGAGTTGAACGACTGATTTTCCTGGTATTCGTTCGAGATCCGAATCTGGATTGCATCGGGAACATTATCGCAATCCGTGTCAACCATCTTGGCAATGTCAATAATCGGCCATGGCGGAAGTTCCTCGACAATCAGCTCGGCACTTGCAGGCACATAGTCAAACTGCGTAGAAGTTCCCGCACGGGCAAAGAGCGTCGTCGTCATGACATCTTCGGAACTCACATAGAAGGTCGCTTCGCCCCCCACCAGCTGGACACTCGTAATAGGAATCGTCGCCGTGGCAGAGCTCCAGAAAAGCGGATTTCCCGAAGTCGTCCCCAAGGTGAGCGTCAAGTTCACCGTATCGAGCGGATTGGCAAGGCTATCGAGCAGACGCACATGGACCTCCACCATCTTGGGCGTCCCGCCCGCCGCGGTCTGATAAGTCTTATAGGAATCCTTGTCGAATACAAGGTAGCGTTTTTCTAGCGGAGTTGTAATCGTATCGATTTCCACATTGCTACGCACCACCGCGCAAGCGCAATCGTACTTATTCTCGGTCTTCAGGTTCGCGCCATGGTTATGCCAGCTCACCCATTCCATGTAGTTGTTGCCGTAGGAAAGTACCGTATCCTTGCCGAACACGTAGGAATCGGTACGGTTTCCATTGTCGTAGAAGAAGTTCTGCGGGCGGCCGTTCATTTCAAGGTCATCCAGGAATCCCGTGGGAGACACCTTGCTCTTGCCCTCGAAACTTGTCGCGTAGTCTTCCTTTTCGACAGAGTAGAGCGGGGACACAAACGGTTTCGTGAAGTCAAGGGTCACGGTACGATGCACCTGGGGACCATTTTCGGGCGTATAGTCAGGACCGTAACCGAAAATATGTTTTCCATGGTAATAGACTGCGATATAGGGATCTTCCACCATCGCAATCACCTTTTCTCCGTTATAGGTTTCCAGGAACGATGTCTCGGAGCCGCTGTAAGCCGGGCCACGCGTCAAGTCGACGCCCTCGAAGTACACGGGATCGTTCTCATCGGTATGCGCTCTGAGCGACCAGGAACCTTCAAGAGCCTTGAAATCGGTATTATTGAATATCAGCTGGAAAATCAACTGACCCGAAACTTCGAGTTGGCCGTTCACCTTGATGGGCAGGTAATAGCCGCCGAAACCATCGGATTGCGCCGTACCAAACGAAACCGTACAGGAGCCGTTCACGACACCGCCACCACCGAACTTCTGCGTAATGTTGCTTGCCGCCTGAAGGTTCGGGTTATTCAGGTAGAGGCGCATTTCGAAATCTTCGAACGGGATCGTATCGTTATTGCTGATCGACACGATAAACTGGTGGCAACTCCCCCAGTCGGAACAAGCATTCTGGTAGGAACTCGGCTTGAGGCTGATATTCAGGTCGGCATAAGATGCCTCGCTTTCGGTCGTAAAGCTGTAACCCGCACCGCCGTTATCGTCCGTTGTCATGCCCGAGGACACGTTAAAGTAATAAGTCGTTCCCGGAGCAAGGTTGGTAAGTTTCGCCTCGTGGAAGAGTACGGCACCGCCATCGGCCGCCTTGGACGACGTCAATGCGCTCATCGAAGTTCCGTAATTGACGACACCGTTCATACGGTCACTCGACCACCAATAAATCTTGGCGCTACGGTTATCGACCTGGCAAATCGTCACGCCGCTGATATTTGTCGTGGCGGGCACCATGGTAAACTGATACCACTGTCCGTGATTGTCGTCGGTCGTCATATTGCGCTTGGTGTCCATGCCTTCCAGGAAGAAATAGTAGGTCTGACCCATTTCAAGTCCAGGCAGAACGACATTACCACCCTTGGAAGCTTTTTCCTGCTGTACCGACTTTGCCCCCACCACATCGGGCGTCGTATTGTAGAACACCGTCACCAACGCCACTTCGTTTGCATCCCAGCTCACGATAGCCGACGTATCGGTAATGGGCGTCCCCATAATGTTGCTGAACAGGGGGCCTTCGGCGTCGATCGGAAGTGTCTGGGCAAGGCTCTGCGCCGGGAAAAGGAACTGTGCCGTAAAGTCGATACAGGTTTCCGTCGAGGTGTACTTGCTCCAGTCTTCAATCAAAGTCTTGGTCGGTTCGCGGGCACCCATCAAGGCGCCCACCGGGCACTTATACTTGTAAGGCATACCGCCAGCATTATAGCCATCGGGGTTAGACGCACGGTTATGCGGATGCTGCGGGTTCTTGTCGCCCGTCCCCATCAAGAAGGAAATATCCCAGGGATTCGCACCCAAGATAAAGTACATATTGTCGAGTGCCACACGCAAATAGCGTTCGTCGCCCGTCAGTTCATACATCAAGAAAATCGAGACTGCCGTTCCCAGGTTGTAACGCATCACGCCCCAGTCAAAACTCGTCCACACCAGGTTATACGGGCGAATCACGTGCAGCTTGGTGGACCCCTCGTGCGGCTCGCCCTGCGTCGCCGGATTTTCAAGCACCAGGGAGTCACCGTCGTTCGTGCTGTTGTCGATAACCTTCCTGAAGGTCGCCATCGTACGCTTCGAAAGGGTATCGCGTTCCGCCGCAGAAAGCCCATAAGAAGCAGCCACCGTCTCGTCATTCAGAATCATTTTCTGCAGAGCAAACAGGACGAACGAATGGATGTTCTGGTAGTCGGCCGCCCAGCCACCCGGAGTAAAGCCACTCGGATTGCCAAGGAAACCGGCCTTAAAATAATCCAAGTTATAATGGTAATTCGAGGCGTTATTAAAAATATTGGTGTTCTTGTACAAGTCGTACTGATACGTCGTATCCTTGGTCGCATACCACAGGGCAAGGGCTGCGGCGGCACCGTCGTCATACAGCGGACCACCACCCGTGTAGAACTGATTATAGGCGCCACCACCCGTATTGCGTTGCTCGTAAAAGGCAGGCATCAACACGTTCTTGTAAATATCCTTGGCGGCCTCGATCAAGGAATCGGAATAGGCAGGGTCATACACCTTGTAACCCACGGCCACATTCGCCATGGCCGCCACAAAAATACCCGCCGTATTGGCTCCAATCGAGGTGTCGACAGGACGGTCAGGGCCACCCTGTTCCGGAGACTGCGCATCCTGGCGTTCCGGCAAATCCCAGTATCGGTGGTCACCATCGCCCACGCCCACCGAATGGAACATATCGCCCTTTTCAATCAGGCCTTTCGCCTTGGATGCCCTGTAAAGCTTGAGCAAATAGTCCGTTCCGATCTTCGCCTCGTAAAGCACGTCCGGAATACCGTCGGTGAACACCGTATCGGCATACGAATTGCCGTAACGGTCTTCGGCCTTGTCCTGGTACGTCAGGTAAACCATCGACAAAACGAACGCCGCATAGCCCAAAGTTTCGGAGACCTTGAAATGGTCACCGCAGTCATGCCAACCACCCGTAAGGTCAAAGCCCTCTGCAGAACCGTCCTTCAAATGGCAGGCCCCGTGGAAATGCGAATGCGTGTCACCGCAACGCTGGATGCCAAAGAACATCAGCGACTTTTCGAGAATCGCATTAAAGACGGAAGGATGGATATGGAACGTGGCCGAGGTGTCGTTTCCGACCACGACAAAATATTCACCCGGAATCGCCGGCGAGAGTCCCGTAAAATCGGCACGGTAAAGCGCTTCCCTCTCGGTGCTGATGGAATCCTGCTTTCCAAACTCGTAGACGCTTTCCAGGGAGTTGAAAGCACCATTAATCCAGATATTCGGTTTAATGACACTATTGCTGATAAGGCTCAAGGAGCCGCTCCATGCCTCGGCGCCGCTATTCGCGTCAATGACTCTGAACTTGGTATCCGCAGGGTCCGCCACATAGGCGTACTTGTAGTCCTGAGGTCTATAGCCGCTCTGGTTCAGGCGAATCGGACGCCTCGCGAAGGCGTTCAGCGAGTCCAGATAGCGACGGCTATGCACCTTGTCGGTGCGATCCAAATTAGGGAGCCCGTCCGCCAGGGCAAAGTCCGCGGCGAACAAGGCGAGGAACAGAACAAACTTCAAGAACTTCATCATACCACTCAACTTTATATCGTCGCGACTTTCGGAATCTTACTTCTTCGCTCTTCTGAAGCCGAACGTCTTGGTAAACGTATCGTTATCCTTGAGCGTTTCGGTCCTGTACTTGGTCGCGCCGTCAGCACTTTCTTCGGTCGAGGCCAGGTAGGGGCTCTTCGCTTCGGTATTGAACTTCGCGATGTAAGGACCGGTTCCGATCTTCTTGCCATCGGCGCTGGCCGGGTAGTCTTCCGGGGCGCACCATTCCAGATACAAGGTCAAGGTGCTGCTTGCCGAAATGAAGTCCATCACGGCCGCCGAGGTGAACCTGTAGCTCATGTTGTTCACGTAGGCGCCCATATTGCTGAAGATATCCAGTTCGAGCTTGATGTCGTAATTGCGCTTCGCTTCGCCCAGGTCCGTACTGTCGCGCACATCGGGCAGAGCCACCTCGATCATGAATACAGGACCGGCATGCTTGTAATCCTTGATCGGAGCACTGAAGACATCGTGCAGCTTATGCTGGCCAGCCGCGATCACGACCGTTTCACCGTTCTTGTTGATTCCGGTCAAGCGGAAGTTTTCGTTAGCAAGCAGCGGGGAGCCTCCATAGTAGACTTCATCGAGCTTACGACCCTTGGCAACGCCTTCCGGAGTCGAGATCGTGAACTTGATCTTGGACACGGATCCGGTTACCGGCACCCACGGATTCTGATCACCCGCATACTGTCCGGCGAGATCCTTGAAGTAGCTCATTTCGGCATCCGAAATCAGACGCACCGAGTCTGCGATCCAAATCGCTTCGTCATACTTGTGCCTGAAACCAAGGCGTGCCGACGTCGAGCGAGAAGAATAGCTGAGCGAGAGGTTCGGATTCTGCAGAGGACTGAAGAACGTTCCCTTCTTTCCTTCACGGTTGCGTTCCACCACATAGGGGTGACCCGGCATCGTATCCAGCGGTTCCGAGAACGTGAGGGTCACGTAGTCCTTGGAGCCCTGGGCGTCATCACCCACGTCGTAGCCCTGCCACAGCGCAGACAGGATAATCGGAGGACACTTGTCGACCACAGGGTAATACTTGTCGAAGAAGCCGCCTTCGGGGCCAAGACGCGGAGTCACATGTCCGTAACCGTCGTAAGGACCAACCGTAGAGCCCTTCGCAAAGGTGTTCGAGGGAGTCATCTTGATCGTGATAATCGAGACGGTATCGGGGACCATCACCGTAACGACCGAAGAATCCTCGGCCAAAACGCTTTCGGCATGTTCGCCAAATTCCAATGTATGCGTCCAGCTTTCGGGCAAGAAACTAAGAACTTCGCCCTTCAGGCCCCATTCCACCACGAAGCTGTCAAGCATGTCCTTGTCGCGGAGTTTCTTCGCGAACTTCATGTACAGTTCATCGGGATAACCGTCACCTTCGAAGTCACGCATTTCGGCAAGCGTCACCGGCACCGGCTTCGGAGTTTCCACGATCTTCACCGTATTGCAGGTATTCGCAGGATCGAGCAGGTTCAGCGTCTTGTCCGAAACGGAATTCGGCTGCACGACCACCGTACCGCCAACCGGCAGCATCTGTCCGTCGGTATTGCCCGTAATCACATAGAGCCAGCTCTTGCCATCGTTACTGGTCGTCGCCTTGCCCACCACATTGATTGCGGCACCCGTCACGCCGACCACTTGCAGGAACCAGTTGTTCAGCGAAGAAAGCAGCACCGGTTCGGTGAAGGCGACCATCAAGGTATCCTGTTCGGATTCATGATTCGGGTTTTCAAGAATCGTCACGCTCAAGAGCTGCGGAAGGATGCCGTCGCCAATCGCCACGCGTTCGGCGTTCGTCGCCCCTTCGGCCTTCAGGTAAACCGTCGCCGTTCCCGACGGAGATGCAGTCGCCTGGATTCCAAGCGAGGCAGGCAGGTCAAGCGTCACCACCGACTGGTTCAGCGCCGCGGCCTGATCCACCTTAAGGGTAGCCGTATCGGACATGCCCGGCAGGAACACGCGGATACTGTCGAAGCTGTAATCCGCATCCAGTTCGTTCGTGAATTCAACGAGAAGCTTGTCGGCGACATTGTCGCAGTCGGTATCCTGAGCCAGAACCTTCTGCGGTTCGGGGTACTTGGATTCCGCAAAGAAGCTCTGCTTCGAAATATCTTCTTCGTCGTCGGGGTCAATGTAGATTACCTGAATCGTATCGCCCGCAAAGAAGGAAATCTGATTGCCCAGACGGCCTTCCTTCGGAACGGACACTGCAGAAATCAAGGAGGAACTCTTGAACGAGCCCGGGTTGGCGGCATCTTCCACCAGCTTGACCTTCAGGGTATCCTGCTTCTTTCCGTTGACGACAAGCACTTCGATCGGAGCGGAAGTTCCCGCCTTGTCCTTGTCGGTCAAGAAGATATTGAAGCGGGTATTCGCCGGATCGGCAGGAGATGCCACCGGATTACCGGCTTCGTCCTTGATCGTCAGCGAGGACTGCGTCAGGTTACCGCGAGTGAACTGCACGTAGTAGGTACGGTTGATAAAGGCGCAACCGCCGTTTTCGGCACATTCGGCACAATCCGGATTGGCGCCCGCAAAAATCGTGAGGTCAATCTTGTTGCTACCAATCTTCATCTTGACAGGAATATTCAGCGTCCAGAGGCCGGTCGAGTCAATCTCACCGCCGCCGCTCGTGACATTGTAGTGAGCAATCACTTCGCTGTCCTTCGAGATCAGGAAGATTTCATCACCAATCCTGTTGACAATCGTTTCAATTTCAGTACCGTTCGCCCAGATACGGGTAATGTAGCCCTGCTCGGAAACGTGGGCATAACCCTTCACGTACACGGTGCTGCTCGTCTGGTCGATTTCCACATAGGAACCGTCGGAAACATTGAACGGAGCGTCCAGGGTCACATCCATTTCGTAGTGAGCCTTCTTCTGCGTCATTTCCTGGTAAGAGGGGCTATAGCCCCAAATGAATTCGTCTTTACGGTAAACAACGATATAGGGGTTAATGGGGATTTCGTTATCGATATCGCCGTAATCCTTGTCTTCAAAAGGCATACCCACATAGTCGGCACCGTCCTTCAGGAACTCATGCGGAGCCCAGGACCAGTCTCCCGTTTCCTTGGTCATGCGCTTCTTGGCGAGCTGACGCAGGGTTTCGCAAGTCTGATAGCCATCGTTCGAAAGACCCGACGAGAAACCAAAGTCGAGACGCACGCGAGACGAAGACTTGATCGTTGTCGATCCCAGCGGAACAGGGAAATAGTAAGAATACTTACCCGTTGCTGCATCGTAAGTGTCATCCAGGCGTTGCGGCAATGCATGGCGCATCAGGTAACGGATTTCTTCACCCGTTTCGCAAGGCTTGTTAAAGCCAGCTTCATCGTAGGCCTGGCAGATATCGATATCAATCAAGGTCGCGCACTTTTCAACTTCTTCCGGTTTTGCAGTAAAGTACATGCGCAAGGTCAAACTGTCGAAGGGTCTTGCCTCGTTATTGTAGATATTCAAATCGAGGAAGTCCAGACCACCAAATTCATACTGGTATGCGCGCACGCTAAAGTCGTACCAGCCCACCGGTGTCGTAAACTTGAGCAGTTCACCCGTCTTGTCGTTGGTATTCGCAAACTGGCCGTTACTTTCAACCATGTAATAGTAAGTCGTCTTTTCCTTAAGGCCGCCAATCTTCACATAGTGGAACTTGGTCGGAATGCCCGATACATCGGCGTTGCCCGCACCGCTATTGAAAGCGTATTCGGCGGCAGTCGCATGCGGAACGGTATCCCAGTACACCTTGGATTCATATTCGCCATTCGGCGTGTACCACATGATTTCGGCGCTGTCACCAAACATGTTACAGACCGTCGGGTTCGTAATCTGTGCGCTTTCCACCGTATTGAGCGTCGTAAAGCTGAACGGAGTTTCCGTGGAATCGACCATGTACTTGAAGGTAAAGTTTTCCGGATTGTAGGCATTCAGGCCTGCAGCATAGAAGTAGTAGGTCGTACCGTTCTGGAGGCCGCGCAGGATAATTTCGTGCTGCACGCCCGAGGTGGAATCATCCGGGAAGGCCGCCGTATTCAACGAGGCCTCGTCGGTACCGTAATAAAGCCTTGCCGTTCCACGGGTCGAGAGTTTCACCATCACGATTGCGGAGTCCATGCTCACGTGGCGGATTTCCACCGTCACCCCCGGGGCTGCCGTGCGGTCAAACTTGGCGGCGGCAAGCATGCCCGAACTCACAATCGTAGCCGCGGCATCGATACAGGTTTCGGACAGGTGATAGTCTTCCCAGCTCTTGTTGTCGGGAACCCAGGAATTAGTCGTACCCGGAGTCACGCCACCGAAAAGGGCTCCCACCGGCGGATTATACTTGTAACCGGCACCCGGCGTATTCTTACCTTCGGGGTTTGCAGCACGGTGGTGCGGGTGGGCATCGTTCTTGTCGCCGATACCCAAGATAAAGGACACGTCCCACGGGTTCACGCCCAGCATGTAGTTCAACTGGTTGATACCCAGCTGATGCATTTCGTCGGCCTTCCAGTCAGGAGTTCCCATAATCGGGAGAACGATTCCCTGCTTTTCGATATCCTTCGCCACATCGGCGTACGCAAGAACTTCGAAGATGTTGCCTGCCTGGTAACGGTTGTAAATCCAGGTTTGGTCCGTCATCATCGTGTACCAAGTCGGATCGTAAGTCAAGGCACCTCTCAACTTCCAAGCCGGTCCCTGGTTATTGGGAATGCCCGGCAATGCAATGGAGCCCGTTCCATTTCCAGACATGTCTTCCAGGTTCAGGATCATGCTCGTAATACAGTCTTCCACTGCATTGAGCCATTCCGTTTCGGTAAGTCCATACTCGGTTATGGCCTTGTTCTTGTCAGCCAGGATCAGCTTGTAAAGAGCATAGGTCGCATAGGCATAAACATTCGCCCAGCTCGTGTTCTTCACGTTCTTCAGGAAGCCCTTGTCGTTGGTCACAAACCAACCGCCAGCAAAGGCGCCCGCACCGTCCATATATTCCTGGCCAGCCACCAAGTTACGGGTGCGGATCATGTCGTCGGCATATTCCTTCTTGCCGGTCGCATAGAGAAGTGCCACAGAAGCGAGAGCAAGGTCATCGTAGAATTCGTTGTTACCGTTGTAAGCCGGAGAAGACCAACCGGCAGCCTTGGTGTTGTTCACAAAAGGCTTGCCACCGTCGTAACTGGACTTGCCCTGGGCAAGGGACTTTGCAAAGTCATACATCTTTTCGGCAACCATCAAGCAGCTGTCCGCGAAGGGCTTGTCGTATTCAGCATACATCTTGCCCAAAATCGCAAGGCCGGCAGCCGTTTCGCCACCGATATTCGCACCGATTTCACCTTGTCTCAGGATACGCGTCGTAGGACCGCCACGGCCCGTTGCGGCAGCGGAACCGTCCGTCGGGAGTTTGTCCTGGTTTTCAGGTCTGCCCCACCAACCATGGTCCTTGCCGAAACTACCAACAGACAGCACCATGTCGTCAATCACGCCCTTTGCACGCACATAGGAACGCAACACAAAGTCTGCACCATGCTTTGCTTCGCGCAACATATCCGGGATACCGTCGGTATTCACCGTTTCGCCATGGTTAAAAGCATAGTTGTCTTCGTCGGCGTCGGGATTCGTTGCAGCAAGAACCGCCGCCACCATAAAGGCATACATCTGCGTCTGGGATTCCTTCAGGTGGTCACCGCAGTCATAGTAGCCACCTTCCAGCGTTCCCGCCTGCGACATATCAAGGAAAGTCAGCGAACCACCTTCGGGGTCCTGCACCAGTTCGCCAGCACCATCCAAGGTATGGCTAGCCGGGTGGAACCAGGAATCGCCGTAACCGCTACGGTTGATGCCGTAGAACTTGAGGGCGGCGCTACGCACCATGGAATACACCTTTTCGCTCACGATAAAGGTGCTCGAGATATCGTTCCCGACCTTGATACGCAAACGGGTGTCCGTCGGGACATTGCCCGGAATATGACCGATCTGGATAATGCCGGACTGCCCCGTGATGTCGAGCTGGTAACGCTTCTGGTCGTTAGTTGCCGCATTGGTACCGGCGATAATCGTCCAGTCCGAAGAAGTCTGCACACCGCTACTGGAGAGCGTACCCGTCACCGCTGGGCTCAAGGAATTGCCGTCGACATCGACCACTTCGAAAGTGGTCGCCGTTCCCACATAGTAGAACTGCTTTTCGGGGTCGCTCGGCAAGTAACCGGCCTGGTTGATACGGATCGGCGACATGCGATAGTTGATTGCATCGAGGTACGCCTGGTTCAGCGTATCGGGAATAAGGGCATTCGGCACATAAGAGGCCGGGGTACGGTTCTTAGGCACCATATTGTGTTTCATGGTGACCGTCGTGTCATAATGATTAAAGACAGTCGTATCCCAGGTGAGGGGCCACACCGGACGAATCAGGTCATAAGGCGTGGGTTGTTCCTGACCCGCTGCCGCCATAACGGATACGGCAGACATCGCGACAAACATCGCAGCGACAAGACTCTTTTTAATAGGCACAAAAGCCTCCTTTTATATACAACTAAATGGCGGATACACAAGCACCCGTTAAGCAAACGCCCAAATACACATTCTAAAAATAGATTTATTAGTCTAAAAACGGACTATGCCAAATCAGAAAATGTTCGCATTTTGCTCTCAAAAAAGGCAAAAGTTGATGATTTAAGATACGCAATTTCGCATAAAAGTTTTTAGTAAGAAAAATGTAGAACAAAGTATAAAAATCTTTACAAAGGATGTACGCAAAAAAAAGGTCGACACCCGTAGGCATCGACCTTAACCGTAGGATTTTGCAAAAAGCGTTGATTAGTCCTTGCCGGTGAAGATAATCACGAGCACGGATGCCACGAAGGCGGCGGACACGATCAGGAATTCCCACGGGTTTTCCATGATGGTGGACTTGGCAGAACCGGCGGAGCTGTTTTCGAGAGCAGCCTGTTCTTCGGCCTTGGCCTTAGCTTCAGCTTCGGCGGCCTTCTTTTCTTCTTCGGCCTTGGCGAGAGCGGCGGAGTCAACCGGAGCTTCTTCAGCCTTTGCTTCGAGCACTTCGGTCTTGGCCGTATCGGCAGGAGCTGTCGTATCGGCGGCGGCTACGGCTTCAGCAGCAGGAGCGGCAGCAGAATCGGCCGGGGCTGCGGCAGCGGTAGAATCGGTTGCAGCCGGAGCAGCGGCTTCGGCCTTCGGAGCTTCAGCAGGAGCGGCAGCAGAATCAGTGGCAACAGGAGCAGCAGCGGCTTCGGCCTTCGGGGCTTCGGCAGGAGCAGGGGCCGGAGCGGCTTCAGCAGCCTTCGGAGCTTCGGCGGCGGGCTGAGCAGCAGGGGCTGCAGCGGGAGCCGGTGCGGCAGCTTCAGCCTTCGGGGCTTCAGCAGCGGGCTTGGCAGCTTCGGCAGCGGGAGCGGCGGCAGTCTTGGCAGCCGGGGCCGCGAAAACAACCGCAGAGGCAAGCATAGATGCGAGCATGAGATTCTTGATCTTCATAGTATTCCTCACTAGATTTTAAACTTTCACGTTGTAAAAAATAGTACAAATTTCGGCCGTTCGCCAAGTTTTTTATAAAAAAAGTTCAAATTGTCCGCCATTTTCGTCTTTTCGTCGGCATTTTGCAATTTTTTCGTACACCGTCAGGGGTAAAAGTACTCCATTCAGGCAGCTTTTTTAGGACGGATACTGCAAGAAATTTTAAATTACACACGTAAAATCAATGTGGAATGTGAAATGTGAAATTTATAATTAGTCATTACACAGCCCACACCTAACTCCAGTCCCTAGATCCTAACCACTAACCACCAACCACTAACCACTAGAACACTATGGCATTCAAATACGAAGCAACCGTCCAGCACGGTGAAGATACTACCGAATACGTAAATCTCGGTAAAGACGGCGTTTCCGTCGCCGAATTCGAAGGCAAGAAGATTCTGAAGGTCGCCCCCGAGGCGCTTACCAAGATTGCCCAGGCCGCCTTTGAAGAAGTCGAATTCTGCCTGCGCCCGGCCCACACGGCCAAGGTCGCAAAGATTTTGCAGGACCCGGAAGCTTCGGACAACGACAAGTTTGTGGCCCTCACCATGCTCAAGAACGCCTGCGTTGCCGCAAAGGGTATTCTCCCGTTCTGCCAGGACACTGGTACCGCAATCTGCGTTGCCCACAAGGGCCAGCAGGTCTGGACGGGCTTTGACGATGCCGAAGCCATTTCTGAAGGTATCTACAACGCCTACACCACGAAGAACCTGCGCTACAGCCAGATTGCTCCGCTCACGATGTACGAAGAAAAGAACACCGGTTGCAACCTGCCCGCCCAGATCGACATCCACGCCGAAGAAGGCGCCGAGATGAAGTTCCTCTTTGTGGCGAAGGGCGGTGGCTCTGCCAACAAGACTTACTACTGGCCCATGACCAAGGCGCTCCTCAACCCGAAGTCCTTGGAAAAGTTCCTCGCCGAAAAGGTGAAGACCTTGGGTACTGCAGCATGCCCTCCGTACCACCTTGCGATCGTGATTGGCGGTACCTCTGCCGAAATGAACACCCACATGGTGAAGCTCGCTAGCTGCGGCTACCTCGACGATATTCCGACCAGCGGTTCCGAAGGCGGCCGCATTTTCCGCGACCTCGAAATGGAAGAAAAGGTTCTGCACATTTGCCAGAAGACGGGCATTGGCGCCCAGTTCGGCGGCAAGTACCTGGTGCACGACGTTCGCGTGATTCGCGCTCCGCGCCACGCTGCAAGCTGCCCGGTTTCTATCGGCGTGAGCTGCTCTGCCGACCGTAACATCAAGGCAAAGATTGACGAGAACGGTCTCTGGCTCGAAAAGATGGAACACCATCCGGAAAACTACATTCCGGCAGGCAATGCCGTGAATCTCGCTCCGGCAGTTGAAATCGACCTTGACCGCCCGATGAAGGAAGTGCTCGCCGACCTCACCAAGTACCCAGTGAAGACGCGCCTCAGCCTCAAGGGCACGATGATCGTGGCCCGCGACATGGCCCATGCGAAGATTGCCGAAATCTTCGACAAGCAGGAACGCGGCGAAGAACTCACGGACGAAGAAAAGACCGTGCTCAAGGTTGTTTCTGACCACCCGATTTACTACGCCGGCCCAGCCAAGACTCCGGCAGGCATGCCCACCGGTAGCTTCGGCCCGACGACGGCCAACCGCATGGACCCGTACGTGATGCGCTTCCAGAGCAAGGGAGCCTCGATGATCATGGTCGCGAAGGGCAACCGCAGCCAGGACGTGACCGACGCCTGCAAGAAGTACGGTGGATTCTTCCTCGGCTCTATCGGCGGCCCGGCAGCTATCCTCGCTGAACAGAACATCCTCAGCAACGATATCGTGGCCTTCCCGGAACTCGGCATGGAAGCCATCCGCAAGATCACCATCAAGGACTTCCCGGCATTCATCCTCGTGGATGACAAGGGCAACAACTTCTTTGAAGGACTGATTTAGTAACTAAATTACTTTATCAGTAACAATTTTCCATTCCCCTGGTTGCAAGTCACCCAGGGGAATTTTTCCTATCTGCACGCGGATAAGGCGAAGTGTCGGGAACCCCACCGCCGCCGTCATGTGACGCACTTGGCGGTTCTTGCCTTCGATGAGCATAAGGCGTACCCAGCTGGTGGGAATATTCGCCCTGAAACGCACCGGCGGATTACGGGGCCAAAGCCAGTCCGGTTCTTCCGCCATTTCAGCCTTGCAGGGCTTGGTGTGATAACCCTTGATATCGACACCCCTGGCAAGCTTGCGCACCGCCTCTTCGGTAATTTGACCATCCACTTGCGCCAAGTAGGTTCGCGGGTGCTCAAACTTCGGATCCAGCAGTTTCTTAATCAGCTTGCCATTATCCGTCAGCAAGAGCGCGCCTTCGCTGTCATGGTCCAGACGCCCCGCCGCATAAACACCCGGCGGAAACCCGAACGTGTCGAGCGCCGCATGGCCCGATTCCGGCGTAAACTGGCTTAAAACGCCGAAAGGCTTGTTGAATAAGATAACCGTGGACATCGGGAATAAAGGTAGAAAATAGTTGGTAGAGCTTAGTTGGTAGAACTTAGAAGAATCATCCAAGCTCTAAAATCTAAGCTCTAAATTCTAATTGCTATATTATCTCACATGAAAATTCTTGTTACAGGTGCAGCTGGTTTTATTGGCTCCAAGCTCATGTTCATGCTCGCGGAACGCGGCGACGAAGTGGTGGGCCTCGACAATATTAACGACTATTACGATGTCCGCCTCAAGTACGGCAGACTCCGCGAAGGCGGCATCGAACAGCCCGGCGACAACTTCGCCTACGGCGCCATGGTGCAAAGCACCAAGTACAAGAATTGCCGATTCGTCAAGATGGGCATCGACGACAAGGAGCCCCTCGACAAGCTCTTTGCCGAAGAAAAGTTCGACAAGGTCGTGAACCTCGCCGCACAGGCAGGCGTACGCTACTCCATAACGAACCCGTATGCCTACCTGCAAAGCAACCTGGTCGGATTCCTGAACATCCTGGAAGCCTGCCGCCACAACCAAGTCAAGTACCTGGTGTTCGCCTCGTCCAGCTCCGTGTACG
Organism: Fibrobacter sp. UWH4; assembly: GCF_900142475.1. Lineage (NCBI taxonomy): Bacteria > Pseudomonadati > Fibrobacterota > Fibrobacteria > Fibrobacterales > Fibrobacteraceae > Fibrobacter > Fibrobacter sp. UWH4. The sequence goes on along the minus strand of NZ_FRAY01000001.1, from coordinate 38,518 downwards.
GCCTCAACAGCAAGGTGCCCTACAGCGAAGACGACAAGGTCGACAATCCGGTGAGCCTGTACGCCGCGAGCAAGAAGAGCAACGAACTCATGGCCCACAGCTACAGCAAACTCTACAACCTGCCTGTCGCGGGCCTGCGGTTCTTTACCGTATACGGTCCGTGGGGACGCCCCGACATGTCGCCCATGCTCTTTGCCCGCGCCATTTCCAAGGGTGAACCCATCAAGGTGTTCAACAACGGAGACATGATCCGCGACTTCACCTACATCGACGACATCGCCGAAGGCACCATCCACACACTGGACCATGTGCCCGATGCCGCCAAGTGCGCCAACAACGTGCCCTACAAGATTTACAACATCGGTTGCAGCCACCCCGTAAAGCTCATGGACTTTATCGCCGAAATCGAAAACGCTTACGGCGAGCCCGCCAAGAAGAACTTCTTGCCCATGCAGCCCGGCGACGTGTACCAGACCAACGCCGATACCACCAAGCTCGAAACCGAGTGCGGCTACAAGCCCCACTGGAGCCTGCACGACGGCATCGCCGAATTCATGAAGTGGTACAAGAGCGACAAAAATCCGCTCAAGTAATTTTTAACAATCAGTTTGGGATATGTTCAAAGCGACACTAAAGAAGCTGTTCCTTGATGGCCTCCGTCAACTCAAGCCCGTTCATTATATTGTCCTCGCCCTGATTCTAGGACTTGGGATATTCAACGCCGTCACAGGGGCAATGCCCTATATCAACCAACACCGCTACGAACGCGGGATTGAAAAGGCTTTCAGCAAATGGTGGGATAACGAAGGCGCCGAGCAGTTCAAGGCCGTCGGTCTGGAACCCACCGAAAAAATCCGCAACGAGGAATTCGAACAGTTCCGAGCGAGAGCGCTCGCCCAGAAGCCTTCCTATATCGTAGAAGACCGCATCGAAATCATGAAAAAGGATTTCCGCGAATGGTGGGAAATCAAGGGCGGTAAAGAGGCCTTTGCCGAAGAGCACAAGCGCTACCCCAGTGAATCGGATTTCCGTCGCGAACTGACGAAATGGATCAACAACTATACGGACAAGTTTACCCGCTACAATATGGCGTTCGTTCCCAAGAGGGAACAATACGGCAACCTGCTTACCAGCTGGATGCTTTTCCCGAGCGTGTGGAGCTACCTGGTTTTTGCCGTATTCTTTATCTTCGCCACCGTTCAACTGGAAAAGCGCTGGCAATGGTATATCTTGTGGGGAATCGTGGTCGGAGTAACCCTTTGCGGAGGAATCTTCGTTTCGATTCTTACGGGAACAAGCTTCTTTGATCACTATGATGGCGAACGCTACATGGGAATGAGCCTCACCATCGCCTTTCTACTCGGAGCAACTGCATTTGCTCCCCGCAAGGATATGATTTCGACGACAACTTCCGCAGTTTGCTTTGCGGGACTATTCCTAGACATGGCAATCAACTGGTTCGTGAACCCGGGAATCTTCGGGGCGGTCACCATTCTTTCGCCCCTTCTGTTCGGAGCAGGAGCTTTCGCCGGGACAAAGATTGAGACTCGCCGCAAGAACAAGCGAGAACTCAAACAGGATGCCCTCAACGAACGAGCACGTCGCGTCGCGAGCCGTAACCCGATGGCAGAAATGAAGGCGAAAACCCGCGCCACCATCGAGGCCGGATTTGCAAGCGCCAAACTCGGGCAATTCGACCAGGCTCAGCGTCAGCTGACCCAGGCGATGACCCAACTTTTGCAGGAACACCCTGTCGACGGGGAACTCGTAAAATCACTTGCCGAACGGATGACCAGCCCGACTCTCTACATTGAAATCATGAGCAACCAATGGCTGGAATGGGGCGAAATCGCCAAGGCGAAGAATTCCCCCGAGGCAGCCATCCTTCTTCTGAAGAAAGGCCTTTCGCGCGAAAAAGACAAGAACTTCGCCCGTCGCGCCCTTTACGTTCTAGGCGAGACAAGTATTACGAATAAAATAGAAATTGAAGACGGTGTTAAGCGTCTTCAAAAAGTAATCGAGATGAATGGCAATGATATGATGGCCAAACAGGCTCAGAAAATATTAGATAGTATAGGAAAATAATGGATTCCCTCCCCTATCGTGCTACGCACTCCAGGGTCGAGAATGACTATACTACTGTATGTAGCGGCGCTTCACTGCGCCGTTTTTCGTATACTCCACCACCATCACGCGAGCAGCAGGCATCCTTGCCGGTTTGCGTTCGCCAGCAAACAGCGGACGGCCCTGCATATCAAAGATACGGTAGAAACCCGTTTCGGCTTCAGTTGACAGGTTTATGCGTTGCGCAATCGAAGTCGTTCCGCTGCTGGATTCAATAACTTCGCCCGAAGAAGACTCCAGTTCAGTACTCGAAGATGATTCGGGAGCATTCGGGTCCGTCACCACGATGCGGCCGCTCTTGACAAAGGTCGAATCGTTGTTGGTTGCCGTGACGGTAAAGGCGAACTCGCCCGCCGCAGTGGGAGTGCCGCTGATAGAAATCTTGCGGTTTTCCTTGTCGATGCTAGTCGTAACACCCGCCGGGAAGCCTTGGGGCACGACCGTCTCGGCGCCGCTCCAGGTGTAGCAGAAATCTACAATCGGTTCGCCCAGATTGATGCTCTGGCTGCTGGAACCGGCTCCGCACTTCACGACTTCAGGATAGGCAGTCCCTTCGACAGAGAAAGTCACGAACGAAGACATCTGCGAAAGGCCCGAATTGTCCGTCACGACTGCAACCGCGGAATACACTCCCGGTTCAAGCCCGCTCGCGTCCACCTGATAGGGGGCTGCCGTCGCAGATCCGACCAAAGTATTGCCCACATAGAAGGCGACACTCTTCACGGAACCGTCGCTGTCCTTCGCGTCGGCCTTCAAGGTCACCGTCGCACCCACTTCGAACTTCGCACCCGACGCAGGGGCAGTCATCGAGACCGTCGCCGCCTTGTTGCTCAGTCCGAAAGCCTGGTTGTATTCGGGCATCTTGCCGTAGCGGCCACCCACGCCCGAGAGATTCGGGATTTCTTTCGGGAGATTTGCCACGGTACGCTTTTCAAAGCTGTAGCTCGGGTTGAATGTCGCCGCATTCGGGACCCCCTGCGTCACCGTACCGTTGTAGCGGTGCTGTTGCTTTGTCCCGCTCCCGAACGTGACTCCGCTAAAGTACACGTAGCCGTTGTCGCCCCATTCGGCCAGATAGCCCTGGCCATTATCGATATAGCTGTTCTCGTAGCGCACGTAGGCCTTCGCGTTTGCGCTATGGCCGTTCGCACCTGCGATAAAGAAGCGGTTGTAGTCCACGTACTGGTTGTACAGATGCACCTGCGAACCGTTGCTTTCGCCCGTCACCTTCGGCACGCGGCCGTAAGTATTGTGCCAGTAGTTGTTCGCGTATGTCAGATGAGCATCTTCGACAAGTGCCATGTAGGGGTCGGTACCCCAGCAGTTGAAATCGTTTGCGCCGTCAAAATCCAGGTAACTGATAGTGGCGTCGTCCACGAATTCCATGTCCATGCCGTCACTGATCCATTTGTAGCTGATGTGGTCTGCCCAAAACTTTTTCACGTGGTTCGATGCGGAGCCCACCGTCTCGAGGCCGTCGCCGCCCTCGATCAAGTGCGGGTTTACGTCGTAAATGGCGAGGTTGCGATAGATGTGGTTTCCGGACCCTTCATAACTACGCACCACGATGGAAGCTCCACGCAGGTTCGCACCGCGGCCCATGCCCACAAGACTCTTGTTGGGCTTGGTGGTAATCCAGTTGCTCCACGCCTGCAGATTATCCGACTCCTTCACGATTTCGAGTCCGGATTCGCCGAGGCTCGCGCAACTGTTTTTCTCAAAGGCGATGCGGTAGAACTTGTTCGTCTTGCCCGTCACGCGGTTCTTCTCGCTGCATGTCGTGCGGCACCAGGTACGCCCCTGCTTGTTCGCCTCGGTTACCGCATTGCGCATCTGCCTAAAATCGTAAGTACCTTCGGGCACAAGAATCGTCACGGCATCGTTACTCTGCAGGTACTTGCGGATGGTTGCCGAGTCGCTTGCCACCACGATGTTACCCGCATCGCCGCCGGTGGTATTGGCGCCGAAACCTTCGGCCTTCACGTTGAATGTGAAAAGCAGTACGGCCGTCGGGTCGGTTTCTGCACCGCTCCAGATCCACTTGGCCTGCGTATTCGCGGCAAATCCCGTAAGGGCCGCCCCGCTCGGGAGCTTGTTGCTCGCATAGTTCAAAGTCGTAGCACCGCCCCACTGGCTAAGGTCGCGGCCCTTGTTTTTCCAGGAGTTGTTGCCGACGGTCGGTTTGGCCTTCCAGCCGCTGCCGGAATAGTAGGACTTGTCGAGGTCATCAATCTGCACCATGACACCGGGAGCACCCTGGCCGTTCACGCCCACGACCGAAATCGCGTTCTCGCCAGGGAGGAAGGTCATCGGAACAAAACGCACACGACCCGCCTGGTTGTCTTCGGCAAGGAGCGCGCCATTGTGGTAGAGCCTGTAGCCGCCATCGGCCACAATCCAGATGCCCGGACCCTCGCCCGCGTTGTACGTCGCGGCCACCAGCTGCGAACCCACCTTGTCGCCGCCGCCATAAGCAGCATCCGTCGGCAGACTCACCACTTCGCTCACCGGAACAGCGGCCTGCACTGCAGAAATTCCTAAAATTGAGACAACGCCCACCAAGGCGAAGCGACCAAACATTTTTCCCATATCTTTCATATCTGTACACCCTTTTTGTGTCCATAATCTAAATTTCGCATCAATCTTTTCAAAGCTATTTTTGACAACCGTCACATTTTGCGTTGTTCCTGGACAACGGGAAAACATTAAAGGAATACTTTCAAGTAGATAATTTTCTTACATTTAAAGCATGGCCGAAAAGAAACCGACAAAAAAAATCTTCGAGTACCTGGATTACCGGGAATTCTTGAAGGATTACTACAACGCAAAGAAAGAGGCTAACCCCGCCTTTTCTCTCCGCGTATTTTCGGACAGGATCGGTTTCAAGGCAAAGGACTTTATCAGCCGCGTGATGAACGGCGACAAGAATCTGTCAAACCAAAGCATTCCAAAAGTTGCCTCGGGGCTGCGCCTCGGCAAACACGAAACGGAATTCTTCGTCGCGCTCGTCAAGTTCAACCAAGCCGAAACCACCGAAGAAAGGAACACCGCTTTCGAAGAAATGCAGACAACGCTTAAGGTTGTCCGTTTCGCCGAAAAGCAGCACCTGCTCGGGCACGCCCAGTACATGGTGTATTCGGATTGGCGTCACCTTACCGTCCGTAGCCTCATCGGACTATTCGGTTTTGACGGCGACTTCGAAGCGCTCGCCAGGCGGGTGCATCCGCATATCACCGCCGACGAGGCGAAAAAATCGGTAAAGTTGCTTGAAGAATGCCAGCTGATCAAGAAAGACGACAACGGCAAATACATCCTGACAGAAAGCGCCATTACTACCGGCGACCGGACCTCTAAACTTGCTCTCCGCGGCTACCACCAGCAATGCCTCAAGCTTGCCGCCGACTCTATCGACCGCGACCCTCCGGGCACGCGCCACATTTCGGGACTCACGCTCGGCATCAGCCAAGAAGGCTACGAACGCATTGTGGAACGCATCAACGCCTTCCGCAAAGAAATCGCGCTCCTCGCCGAAGAAGACGAAGGGAGCGATAAGGTTTTCCAGCTAGAATTCGCGTTATTCCCCGTCGGCGGGAAATAAATCGCCACACTGCTCTTCGCAAATATGCAGGGGCATTCTCTTCCGTTTATTAGATTCTTTTCACGGCAACAAGCTTGTTACCCACGCTCAGCCGCACGATATATTTTCCGTGGCTGAATTTTCCAATTTCAAGACTAGTCGAATTCCCGGAAAATTTTTCCGAATGGAGCAGATGTCCCTGCAGATCGAACAGCCGCAATTCCTTGAGGCCAGCCACTTCGGTCTGCACGTAGAGCAAGTCGCCGTCAAGAACCATCTGGACTTGCGGCGCAGCGCCGACATTTGCGGCAAAGCCCATCGTCTCGGACGAGCTGGATTCCAGCATTTCACTAGAAGAAGATCCCGCCTCGACCTGACTAGAACTCGATTCCTCGCTGCTAGAACTTTCGACCTCGGTGCCGGAACTATTAACCTCGCTGCTGGAACTTGCGACAGAAGAACTTGATTCTTCGGGACATGCCGTCAAAGAGATTTCCTGCGAAGTCGTAAAGCACGCCCTGTCGTCGCCATCGAGCACAATATTGTAAACGCCCGGCACAGAAGACGTTCCGTTCTTATTCACATAAGTAAAGTCCACATAGTAACCTTTAGCCGCAAGCACCGACTTGAGCGCTACACGTTGGTGATTGATATCGCCATTTGCATTATTGTTCGTCACACAAATCGTTTTATCGTAATCGATATACCACACATACACGCCATTTCCGCGTTGGTTCCAACTGATCGAATTCTTTATATACGAGTCGTAAGATTCCGCCGGACGGTATTCGACAATGTAATATTCATCATTCTGGTTCGGGTTCGTGACAGAATACGCCTGCATCTCGCTCAATTTTCTGAGGGAGTAAACTTGGTCGGCTTCTAACTCAGTCAGTTTCAGCCAACCCATAATTTCTTTTTCGTACGCGGAATACCCCATTGGCGCATTGCCTTCGTTATACGAAGTTCCGTTATACATGCCAAGCGACATAATATCGTATGCCCCCGGACCATTAACCTGCTGCTTATTCGCATCCTTACCATAATGATCGTTTAAACCCATTACATGGCTAAATTCATGGGCAAAAATTCCCATCTTATTGATTTTGGAATTCCTTGAACCATCTGCATATTGGGCAATAAACAAGTATTTGTCAAAGGTATAGCCACCCGCCTTGTATGCCGACGGATACCAGCCAGATGACGACCCGTTGCTCTGCATCCAGAACTGGTGTCCCCAAAAGATTTGACTCTGCTTGAGAGCGTCTTCTTCCATGCCAGGGAAAAGGAATATAAACCCGTCGACATTAGAATTTTTCATGCAATATTTTTTTGCGTTCGCCTGGAAATCAGCGCGTTTCGCCAACTCCGTAAGGCCTTCCGCAGTAAACTGGCCTTCCTTAAAGTTGTCGCCGGAGCCATAGTCCGTCAACGCCTTATTGAGCTGGATCGGGTACACGTCGAAATGCGGCGAAAATAGGCTATCCGACACATACAAGAAATAATCTCGCAGGCTTCCGATGTTGTTGTTGACGTTGTAGCCCGGCTTATTCAAAAAATCATAGAACGCCGCCGAATCGCCATAATTTTTATCGGTAGTCCCTATCAAGAGTACCGGGAACCAACGTTCCCCAGTCGTCCATTTTTCCGAAGTCGGACGACGGAGCATCACCGCCGATACTCCATCCTGATTGTACGACATCAGGGGAACATGGCTAAAATTCTCGTTTTCGTTCAGTCCTTCTTCCTCGGGAAATCGGTCCCCATTCAGTTCTTGGTGCTTCTGACGAACCGCCTCCTGGTTTAAACCGTTCAAGAAAGTCTTTTCTTCGGGAGTGCGATCAGCGACATTCTTGGCAATAACGTCGCTCGCCAAGCCATCTTCGCCCACGTACACATAGCTGCCATCGCCATTGCCCATAACCAGGTAGCCGTCAGATGTTTCGGCATAATGGTAATGTTCATCGCCAAAATGGCGAATCGAAACGGAGCTACCGTCTTTGTTGGAAATAGTCTGGAATCCCGGAGCAGCCGGACGAGCACTCACCTGCGAGACCAGAGCGCACGCCGCCACTATATATACAAAAAGCACCTTTTTCATTTCCCAAAATCCTCATCTCTAAAATAATCCATTTTTTACCAAATTTTCCAGTTTGCCGTAGTAAAAAAGTGTTATCATCTTGCAAAAAAAGCTAAAAAAAATGCTCATTTTCGTTAATTCGGTGTAAAAATTCCCGATTTTTCCCAAAAATGTGAGCCGCGCTACATGTTCTCAAATTTTTTTGAGTTACCATACACAATTCCAATAAAAAATCTATATTAGTTACCGTGAATCGCTATTTAGACATTTATCAGTTTACTCACTTTCGCAAGTTCCTGGAAGAATACCAGGCGGTCCGCGCCAAAGCGGAGCCGGGCTTTACCCGTACCGAAATTTGCAACCTGCTGGGCCTCGAAAAGAGCCGCAGCTACTTCGCCGATGTTCTCAGGGGCAAGAAAGTCAGCCCCCGCATGGTGCAAAAATTTATCGAAATTCTGGAACTTGACAAGAAAGAGGCCAAGTACTTCGAAACCCTGGTCGAACTCGACCAGGCCAAAAACGAAACGATCCGTAACGCGGCGATGCAGGAGCTCTTGAAGCAGCACCCGAACCCGCAGCATATCTTAAACGAAGACGCCTACGAATACTACAGCCACTGGTACAACAGCGCCCTTTTCGCGATTCTAGACGCAATGGATGTCGGCGACGACATGGCCCAGGTTCAAAAGCGGATTTTTCCGAAGGTGCCACTCGGAAAGCTCAAGGACTCGCTTGCACTCCTGGAGCGCCTCGGACTTGCACGCAAAAACGAGAACGGCTTCTGGAAGCCCACCAAAGAAAGTATCAGCAGCGGCCCCTACAACAACGCCGAACTGATCAAACAATACCAGCTGCAGTGCTTCGAACTTTCGAAACAGGCCCTGATGACGCCACCCAAGCAGCCGACCGTCATGAGCACGCTCACCTTCAGTATCTCGAGCGAGGCGTACAAGAAACTCGAAGCCGAGCTGCAGGAATTCAAGGCGAAGGCGAGACGCATCATCGGCGAAGATCAAGAAAAGGCCGACGGCGTTTACCAGATGAACATCCACCTGTTCTCAAATTTAGACTAGGGGGCGACAGATGAATAAAGGACTTTTCAAATTTTATCCGTCCCTCGCCGCAGCGGCATTCTGTTCGCTTACAGGGGCAGTCTCACTCCTTACCGCCTGTAGCGACAGCACAAGCACCGCGGGCGTGCTTACCGAAACAGAATCGGGGCAGACTGCAAGTTTGACCATCAGCGTCAACACGAATCTTGAAGTTGGCGCCCCCTCCGAAATCAGTAGTCGCCCCAGAGTCGCCTTGATGCGTACCGCTAACGACCGCAGCGAAATCATAGACTCCGCCGTCACCGACACGAACAACGAAGTCACCTTCAAGAACGTGCCCTACAGCGATTTTAGCATCGTGGCCATGGGTATGGATCCTTCCGGCGCCGTCACCTTTGGCAATATCATCACCGACAAAATTCTTGAGTCCAAAGAGTTGCTGAACGACACCGGGTTTGTAGAGACCCACCTCGAGATCAACCTTTACGAGACAGCAAAAATCAGGCTGAACGCAGCGGCACTCGAGATTGCCCCGGGCGACTCTGTCTGCATCACGGGCACCCTGTCTTGTGGAGTCTACGACAAAACCGCACAGGAATCCGGATACATCAGCATCGAGAATATTCCGGCATCAACATATTCTGACTCCTACGTAGACTATGACCAGGTCGAAATTATCCATGACGGAGCCGCCCGCAAGGATACCGTCTACTGGCGTGTTTTCCCTGGAGACGACCGCACCGCCAACAAGAACGCCGTCGTCGATATTGTCTCCGAATGGTCCTTCACGCTCCCATCCATAAGTCTTCTCGACAGCCTCCAGGACAAGACGCTCGATTCGCTAATCGCACCGATTCCAGTCAAAAGGCACGTCACACAAGACGACTACATCGTATGCGCCTTCGGGAGCACGACCACATCCGACTTCATGGACAAGAGTCAAAACAGCCTTCCCTGGAGCAATTCCAACTACAGGGGGGCAGACTCCATCACCACCTGGGTAATGCTTCCGCCCATGGATTCGGCAGTCACCATCTACAAGGTACACGGAGAAATCTACCCCCTCGCGGCAGCCACAAACCGCATCCAGTATTCAGACTCGTTCGCCTCGGGCGACACGCTGTACAGGGCAACATTCTCCGAAGATTCCAGCTTAGCAATCGGATTCTGGATTCACGCCGTGGGTACAGAAGACAGCACTCGCCACAGCATTCTTTCCCTGGGTTCAGAAAGTACCGGTTTCAAAATAGCCCAATGCGAAAGGAACGCTGAATACGTCTGTTCCAGGATTTACAGCGGGCTCGATTCCGCCGCGACAGACAGCGTCATCTACGGCAAGGCGAAAATCCTTGACGGCGAAAGGCACCACGTTTCGTTCGTCATCCACAAGAAACACCTCGCCATCGCCATAGACGGAGAAACAATCCACGATACCGACCTCAAGCTTTCCAGCGAATTCTACGGTCTCTCTGGAATGCTGGTCGGCGACTATCCGCTAGAAAACCTAGTCGTCCATTCCTTCGGCAGCTACATTCGAAAGGATGGCGAAAAAGACTGGACCCGCCTCAAGGCATGGCTCAAGGCCTTCTACGAAATGCAGAAAAACAATTAAAGCGAAATGCTCGCGGTTTCGCGAGCATTTTTCACATCAAAAGCAGCAATCAATCCGTGCTGTGCTGCCGCTCTTATTCGCCGAGAACGAATTTCATATAAATGTCCTTCAGCGCATCGCCCCACAGATACATAAACGGGGCGGCCACTGCGAGGAACGGGCCGAAAGGAATCTGTCCGGCGCCTTCGTCTTCCGCCTCGTCTGCGGAAGCTTTTTTATTTTGCGAAACCTTATTTTGAGCAGCCTTTTTAGCGGCACGGCGTTCGGCAATCTTTGCGTACGGCACCATAATCAAGATGCCAAGAATCGAGGCGACCACCAGCACTTCGACCGCACGGGTAAAACCCATAATGGCTCCGAAACCAGCGAGGAGCTTGACATCGCCAAAACCCATGGCGTCTTTGTGCAACACCTTCGATGCAACAAAGCCCAGCAGGTAAAGGCCACCGCCGGCAGCTACAGCGCCCACAATGCTTTCGACAGGGGTGACGCCCCCCGGAATAAACGAAATGACAAGCCCCGCGACAATGCCGCCCACCGAAATGGAATCGGGAATTAACTTGTACTTAAAATCAACCGCGCTCACCGGATAAATGCCGAGCAGGAGCCAGAAAAGCGCCAGGGCGTCGGCCCACACTTCCATACCCTGCACCGGGGCGGTAAAGTTCGTCGTGAATCCGGTCGCCGCATAAAGGGCCAGCGCACCGAGCAAGCCGCAAATACTTTCGCCAATAGGGTAGATGATACTGATCGGTTGCTTGCAACAGGCACTCTTTCCGCGCAGAATCAGCCAGCCGACAATGGGCAGGTTGTAATACAGCGGAATATGCTTCTTGCACAAGGGGCAGTGCGAAGGCGGATTGATCAGCGAAATTCCGCGCGGCATGCGGTACACGATCACGTTGTAAAAGCTGCCGACACAGGCGCCCAGCACAAAAAACACCGCAAGATGATACCAAAGAGGGATTTCTTCCATAAAACAAGCTCCATCGGTGCATTTTATCACACACGCTTTACGAATAAAAAAGATAGATTTAAAGTGTAAAAAATATCTTGATTTTAATTGAGGATGTGCTATGCGTGTACCCCATTTTTTGTCTTTTACCCTTGGCCTGAGCGCCATGATAGCCCTTTTCGGCTGTTCCAGGGAATCGTCCGTCAAGGAAAACGTGAACCTGAAGAACAACCACTCCCGCGTTTTCATCTTTAACGAGCCCATTCCTGATGCGCAGGCATTCGCCGACTCCATGGCAAACACGGCCGTCGTGGAAGCCGACACCATACCCGACACGCTTACGGTTACCGTCAACGACACCGTCTATATGATAGGCCTCCTCCCCTACCATGTCGACAAGATTTACCGTTTCCAGTGGACCCTTACCGACAAGAACGGCAAGGACACGACCATCATCGGCGGCAACGCCAAGCCCCAAGCCTGGGCATACGCAAAACCCGGACTCTACGAGCCCAGGTTTGTCGCCTTTGACGGCAACAACGCTACCGACACTTCCGGTACGGCCACCCGCAAGGCCTGGGTCAAGGTCATCGACACCAAGCCGCTTTTGACGGTTCCCAAGGACACCCTGTGGACCAGGCACGACGGCGACATCACCTTCCCGATTCTCGCAAGCGACTCCTTCGGAACCATCGTGAACATCAAGGTCGACCTGGATGCCAGCGGAAAGGATTCCGCCAAGGTCTGGAAATACGAGACCTTCGAAGACAACGACTCCCTCTACCTCACCATCAAGAATAGCGACGCCAAGATAGACTCGCTCGGAAACCAAAAGATTTACGTCATCGTAGCAGACGACGATGGCAATACGACCAAGGACAGCGTGAACCTGCACTTCAACCGCATCCCGAAACTCAAGATTATCTACCCGCAGGACGGCGCACGTCACAACATCAATGACCGTTTCTACTTCTTCTACGAAGGTACAGACGACGACAACCCGCAGAACCTGCAATACTTCATTTACGCCCAGGTCTCCAAGAACGGACAGCCGCCCCAAAAGGCGTTCACGCCGGACGACCTGATTGCCGCCGAATTCACCTCGAACATTTTCGAACCCATCAACCAGCAAGGCAAGAACGTCATTACCCTGATTAGCGATCCGAGCAAACAACTGACGGGCCGCATCTACTGGGACATGTACGTTACCGACGGTTACGACATCGTCCGCATGGAACGTATCTCGACCGGCGAAGGATCCAGCCGCCCCTGGAACTTCTACATCGGCGACCTGAGTTCGACGCAAGGAACCTTCTCGGGTACGGCCAAGTACCAGGCCCGCAGCAACCATGCGGGAATCCACGTGGAATTCAGTAACGGCAACAAGACTTATGACGCCTACACCGACGAAAAGGGTAACTACTCGGTGAAGGTGGACGCAGGCGCCTACACCGCCACCGCAAGTTCCGATTCCGCCAAGGAATACAAGTCCGCCACACTCAAGGACCTGTTCATTGAATCGGGCAACACCATCATGAACGACGAAATGCTGCTGAAGGACACGGTAGCGCCGGTCCTGCTCGTGAAAAACATCGACACGCTGACTAGCCGCGAATACAATTTTGCCATTTACGCCCGAGACCTGGGATCGTTCCTGGACACCGTCACCGCCGCTATCGACGGAAAGGCTCAGACTCTCAACTGCAGCAAGGACGACAACGCCGTGTTCAACTGTCCGCTCGCCCTTTCGGGCCTGATGGACGGAGAGCACCAGTTCAACTACTCCGCAAAGGACAAGGCCGGAAACACAACCACCCTTCCCACCCAGACTATTGTCGTAAAGGCGACCTCGATGACCCTGAACGTGAACGGGGCCCAGAACGCCCGCATCGGAACAGACGGAAAGTTCGACTTCACTGCGAAAGTGATTGGCGCCTTCCCGGCAGCGGACTCCGTCATCTGGACATGGGATGTGGGCAACGGAGCCACCACCAAGAAGACGAAGGTCCTCGATGACGGTACCACGACCTACAGCCTCGACTATAGCGAGGCATCCAGCGCCAAGCCGGGCGAAGACTATATTATGACGGCGGAATACAAGAGCAACGGAGCCAATGTCAAGACGCAGGTCAAATTCGGTATCCTGGGCGATGATCCGGCAGTCATCTTTACTGAGCCCGCATTCGACGACACCGTAAGCCTTAACGACCCCGTCCACTTTAAGGTCGAAGCCTACCTCGGCAAGGCATCTACCGAGCTCCATATTGAATGGGCCTGCTCCGGTTCTGCAAGCGCCTGCCCCGCAAAAGACGTGAAGGAAGCGGACATATCCTTCAACGCAGTCGGATTGCACACCGTTACAGTCACGGTGAAGGACCAGGATGATAAAACCTCCTCAGCTGCGACCACCGTGACTGTCGTAAACGATCCGCCAAGCATCAACGCTTCCACCGAAAGCAACTCCAACGAATACAAGATTAATTCTATCGTGACGGTCAAGGCTTCCGCAAGCGACAAGTTCGGAACCATCAACAAGATCGAATGGGGTTGCAGCAACGGCATGGTCGTCTTTGACCACGACACCACATTTAGCGTCCCCCAGAAATCGGTCAGCGACATTCCGCTCAAGTTGCAGCTCCCCGGAGCCGAAGTCACGAACCACCGCTGCATTTTCAAGGCCATCGACGATGACGGAGAAGAAGGCCTCGACACGCTCCTCTTCACGACCCTGCTTGACCTTCCGACCGTACGACTTTCGACCAAGAAGGACACCGTAAAAATCAACAGTTCACAGACGCTCAAGGCGAACGCGACGGACAAGCTCGGCTACATCGCCGCCTACGATTCCGCCTGCAGCGACAACCTTTCCGAACTCAAGAACCCCAGCTGGGGTCCGATGAACGGCCCCGAAGCAGTCGTGCGTATGCCCTCGACGGCAACGAACGCCTACTACTGCGTGGTACAGGTCACTGACGACGACGGCAATACCGCCCGCGACACTGCCGTATACAAGGTCATCGTCGGACTTCCGACCGTAACGGCCTTTGTCAACTACAACAAGGTCACCATCAAGGATATCGTAGAACTGAACGCAAACGCACAGGACTCCCTCGGCACCCTGGTCAAATATGAATGGGGTTGCGGATCGGCCTCGGCAGAAAACATCGGATTCACCTATTCCTCGCCTACCACGCCGCGGACCACCATGAACATGCCTTCGTTACCCCAAAACGGATACAAGTGCATTGTCCGCGTCACCGACGACGACGGCAATACGGCCAAGGATACGGTAACCATCGACATCATTTTGGCTCCGCCCACCATCAAGGTTGCAAACGACAACCTGACAGTCCGCGAAGGCTACAACATCGCCCTGAACGCAACGGCAAGCGACAACAACGGACTTCCCTCGGATCCGGGTTCAATCGCCAAGCGCGAATGGAGCTGCGGTACGCCGGAACAAATTGCTGCCAACTTGAAAACCGTCAGCGACTTTGACACCGTCTGGAAAGCACCCGCCGCACAGGCCAATTTCTACTGTATCGCCCGCGTGACCGACAACGACGGCAACACCGCAAGCGACACGACCAAGATCAGTTTTTCGACCGAAGTCCCCCTCATCTGGGTCAAGGACGAAGTCATCTACCTGAACCCCGGCGACAATTTTGAACTGGACGCTTCGGTCAACGACGTATGGCAGGGCATCGACTGGTTCACCTGGGAATGCAAGGAGAAGGCGACCGGCAAGACCATGGAAAACAAGGTCACCAAGTACGACTACGCCGCGAACCACCAATCCTTCAGAATCGGCAAGGACTCCACCTACTCCGAAAAGGGGAAGGACATGGTCTGCGTGATTTCGGCTCAGGAAACCAGCACCAAGGTGACCTTCAGTGACTCGACCGAAGTCCGCCTGATGCAATACCACCCCGTAGGCGTCATTACCGCGGCAGACACCGTCTACCTGTGGAGCGGCGATGAAGCTGCCGATGACGCGGCGCTCTATTTCTACACTCCGGAATGGGGCGGTTTCAATTCCAAGCTCGGCGACCTCGGCGACAAGAACATGCAGGATTTCCGCTGGAAATTCAGCAATGTCGACAACAACTTCTACCAGGGCCGCGCGAACGGAAGCCTAGATACCAACATTGCCGAATTCAACACGGCCTTCACCCGCAGGACAACCGAAGGATCCATTACGATTACGCTGGATTACCGCGACAGCAGCGCCGAAACGGTCTCGCCCGGCTTCCTCAGCCGCCACCGCGCCGCCGAAGTCAGCCGCACGGTCTATTTCAGCAAGGCATGGAAAAACCAGGGCAAGGACACCGTTCTTGCGGCATCGACCGTCAACACCTCTCCTGCACTCGCCATTTTCAACGACAAGCCGGTTGTCGCCTACCTCGAAAGCAAGACATCAGTCGCGGCGAAACGTTTTGACGGAACAAACTGGAACAAGGTCGGCGAAACCATCACCCTCAACGATTCCGTGACGCAGCTCAGCGTTACCGTACACGGCAACGCCCTCTACCTAGCCGCACTCGAGAAGACCGGAAAACTTTCCGTATACAAGTCCGCGGGCGCAACCTCGTCGTTCGCCAAGCTCGGCGCCACCTTCGAAAAAATCAGCTTCGCAAAAATCGTGAGCAAGGAAAGCGACAGCTATCCGCACGTCGTGGTAATTGCGAGCGACGACCAGAAGATCTACATGTACGATTACAGCGGCAGCGCCTGGAGCAAGAATACCAAGTTCGGCAAATTCGACGGGAACCAAAAATACCGCGAACTCGATGCAACCTATAACAGCGACGGTAAGCTGATTGTGATGGGCGTTACCACCGATTACACCGCTTACTATGGACTATACAAAACCGACTACTCGCTAATCAAGTGGAATGGCTTCAGTGCATATAATGTAAGCCAGCCAAAACTCGTTTGTGACGAATCAACAATCTACATGGGTTTCCTTAGCCGTGACGTGAATACCTATGGGCCACGAATGGGCAAGGGAACTATCTCTAACAACGAAATCTCCTGGATCAAGACTGGCAGCACATTCGCTAGCACGCCCATTAACGAAGGCATTCTCGCCTACCACTTGAGCCTCGCCATCTATAACGGAGTCATCTACGCCGCCATAGACGACAAGGGCAAACCCGAACTGTCGCAGGTCCATGTATACCGCTTCGAGAACAACAAGTGGCTCCTGCACGGCGAGAACCAGTTGCCCTACTTCAAGGCTGTCTTCAACGAAACCAAGGGCTACTACCTGCGCGGATCGTTCCCGATGCTCGCCGTCGACAATTCCGGCAAAGTCTATGTATCTATGCTTGCCCGCGAAAATGCGGGCGGCGCCAACCGCAACAACGGCCCGCTCGTGATGAAGTACGTGGCCGACAACTGGGAGATTAAATAATGAATATCGAAATTGCTGCAATCTGTGACGCCGCGACCGCCAACGGGTCCGGAGGCCGTCTGAATATCCTTGGTGCATTCGACCGAATCTTTGCAAAATTCCCGCTCGTAATCCCGCAGTGCTCCACGGCATTCCGTATCCGTTACTCGCGCAGCGAAGCCGGCATGCACGACCTGACGCTTGCATTCGAGGATGTGTGCGGCAAGCCGATCGTACCCCCGATGCAGTCTAAAATTCCGCTGGAACCTGTCGCCCAGGGTTTCGATACCGCCGCGGTGAACATGGTCCTGAACCTGCAGCGCCTCCAGATCAAGCGCCCCGACAAGTACATCATTCGCCTGATCGTCGACGACGAAGAACTGGCAAGCCTCCCGCTGTACGCACTCGAAGCCCCGCAGCAGCCGGGAGGAAACTCTCCTGACGCCCCCATCGCAAGTGGCGAACAGGAACTGCCCAACTAATTCAATTTTTCAGAATTCGGAATTCGTAATTTGGATTTTGAATGAATCCCCGTTCCGAGTCCGGAATCAAGCGGAAACGGCGAGGCAGAGAGCGGCCTTCATAGGAGCTCCGACAGCCGAGCCGTCCAGGTCGACAAAGTAAACTGAACGATTCGGTGCATCCAGGTGCACCGGATTTTTTAGCATATTGCGCCGAAGAGTACCTTCAAAAAACTCGCCGCCCACGCACTTGTAGAAAGCTTCCTTGCGGCACCACAGACGGAAAAACTCCCGCTCGGCTGCATGTTCGGCGAATTCTCCCGACGATGCCGTCAGCGACTTTACGAGGGAAGCCTCTTCGGTGCTGAAGAACCGTTCCGCGAGGTGCAGTCGCCGAGGGGAAAATCGTTCCAGGTCCACCCCGAGACGCAACCCTAGAGAGCCTCGTCCGCCAAAAGCCACGACGCAGTAACCGTCCGAATGCGTCCAGTTCACGTCAAAATCCAGCTTCGGAAATTTAGGACGCGTATCTTCTTTGGATTCCACGATATCCGCAGCGGTTACAGGCTCGCCCACATACTCCGACAGAATGCCTAGAATGACCGACCGGTGGTCCGGTTTCTGCACGAATCCCGCCAAATGCACCACCCCCAGAGGAGTCTCCACATCGAGTCTCCGGATGGTACGGGAATCGCTAGAAATGGCATTGATGTCGTTCATAGGAAGTCTAGCACAAAGATAATTTCTAGTTTAGGGGCATGAATCCAGGTGCAACGGCAAAGACCTCTTTTGCAAGAACGGCTCGGCGTACGACAAGCGCTTTCTTGAGCGCTTTAAGCACCGTATCATGCCTCACGCTAGCCCTGCTTTGCAGCTGCGGAGACATCAATAGCAGCTGGGAAGTCAAGGGCGGCGGCTACCTCAAGTACACCGTCAACGGGAACGGCCCCTACAGCATCGATCTCGCCAAGAACGACGTGGAACCGCCCTTTTACGTGAACAACAGCCACCACTACTTCTATTTCTGCTCTCAAATCAATGAAAGTAAGCGCGGCGACCAGATTTCGCTGATGGTCAACAATCCGCAAACCGGCAAGGCCCTCACGCCCGTCGCAAGGGCCAACCTGAGCGGAAGGTTCCAGTACGTCACCTGGATGCGCGAGGAATTCTCGCCAGAAGCGCCCCTTATCGAGGACAGCAGCACCATCCGGTTCGACGAAATCATCGGGGATTCGCTCTGGACCGCCCATTTTGACCTCTATTTCAAGGATTGCCGCTCCGGCTCGTGCATCGACAGCCTGCCCCCCGTACATGTCAACGGACGACTACGCTACTGGGTTCCCGCCTCGGAGAGATAGTTCGTCAAAACCCCTTGACAAACGAAAAAGCCTTTTCTATATTTGGTCTCACCTCGGTCGATTAGCTCAGTTGGTTAGAGCGCTACCTTGACATGGTAGAGGTCACAGATTCGAGTTCTGTATCGACCACTGAAAGAACCTCGCTTTTAAGCGAGGTTTCTTTTTTTGTTTTTGGGGCAAAGGGAGAAGGCTCTCCCTACTTTCAGCCACAACTCAGCCTGCTCCACACGCTCACATGGCCTCGGCCTTCGGCCGACGAATGTTCGCTTTGCGGACAGGCTTCGCCGTGGCTTACAGTACCCACTCGCCTAAGGCGGACAGCACTTGGCAACTTGTTGCCTTAGTGCGCATGGCCACCAGGGTGGGGCTCTGCCCTTAAAATCCCGGATGCAGCGATTAAACGCAAAGAAGCCGCCCCTGCGAGGCGGCTTCCTAAAGCATCATTCCGGCTTTGCCGGAATCCTAATTACTTAGCAGCGGAGTCAACCGGAGCTGCAGCCTTCTCTTCAGCAGGGGCGGCAACTTCAACCTTAGCTGCGGCTGCGCTATCAACGGCGACAGCAACGGTAGAGTCCGCGGTGGCAGCGCTATCGGCAACAGCCGGAGCGGCAGTGTCAGCAGCCGGGGCAACGACCTTTTCAACGGCGGCAGGAGCAGCAGGAGCGGCTTCAGCGGCCTTCGGAACCGGCGTACCGAAGAAGTTCACCTTGGCAAGGAGGATCATCATCACCCAAGAAATCACGAGACCACCGAGACCCATCACGATACCGGTCTTCGCCATGCCGTTAGTGTCGGTGTAACCCGTAGCGTGGGCCAAGGCGTTAGGCGGCGTCGAAATCGGGAGGCTCATACCGAGAGAGCTTGCAAAGGCGACAGAAACGAGCAGGGCGGTCACGCCACCGAGGCCAACGAGGTTGTCCTGGCAAGCAATGCCCACGGCGCAAAGAATCGGCACGAGCAAGGTCGCGGTAGAAGTATGGCTCATGAAGTTCGCCATGAACAAGCAGATGATACCGCAACCGATCATGAGGGCGAGCGGAGACCAGCTTGCAAACGGAATCGTCTTGATCAAGTGAGCGGCAAGGCCCGTAGCGTTGAGGCCAACACCCAGAGCAAAACCACCAGCCACGAGCCAGAGCACGTCCCAGCTCATCGCGTTCAGGTCTTTCTTGGTAATCACACCGGTCAAGGCAAACACGGCCATCGGGATCATAGCAATTGCGTTATCGTTAATGCCGTGGACACCCTTACCGGTCACCCACAAGACAACGCACACGACAAAGGTAATGTACACGATAATTGCTTTCGGGCTGGTATCGAACTTGCCGGCGCCTTCGATCTTCAGGACCATTTCCTTCATCTTGATCGGGTAGATCTTGAGGAGCAAGAGCCAAGCAATCACCATCAAAACAATCACGTACGGAATACCGAAGGCCATCCACTGACCGAAGCTCACCGGGTTTGCGACCAGGTCGCCACGGGCGATAGCGTCGTTCAAGGCGCCGAGGGCAATCGCGTTAGGAGGCGTACCGATCGGGGTACCCATACCACCGATGTTGGCTCCCAGCGGAATAGCGAGGGCAAAGGCAGCTTTACCGCGGTCATCTTCGTCGAAGAGCTTGAGCACCGGAGCGAGAATGGCAAGCATCATGGCAGCGGTTGCGGTGTTGCTCATGAACATGGAGAACACGGCGGTAATGAGCATGAGGCCCAAAAGCACGAATTTCGGGTTCTTTCCGAAGGGCTTCAGGAGCACGCGGGCGAGGTTCAAGTCCATCTTGTACTTGGTGGCTGCAGCAGCGAGGAAGAAGCCGCCCAAGAAAAGCATGATGATCGGGTTTGCAAACGTTGCCATAATGGACTTATGGCTGATCATGGTCACGCCGTCCACGCGGAAAGGCGTCAGGGCGGAATCAGACATCGTCACGATCATGAGCACGATGACAAGCATCGAGGTCGACCAGATCGGGAACGGTTGCAGGATCCAGAAGAGGGCCGCCATCACGAAAACGCCAATCACGCGGATTTCGAGCGGGTTCAGGATTCCCATGGGGCTTGCGGCATCGAATCCGAGGGATTCGTAGGGCAAGAAGAGGGCGACGATGGCAAGCACCGACGCGATGATGAACTTGATGAATTTAGCCTTTGTCATAGTGCGGCCAAATTTAGAAAAATGCCGCCCTTATGGCAAGATTACAGGAATACTACTAGTGAGCCACAAGCGATTTGTATTAACAAATCGTGGAGGCGAGAGCGAGGCGATGTCATAGGGTTCCATAAAACAAGAGCCGAGCGGTCTGTAAGGGAGAAGACTCTCCCTGGTTGCAGCCCCAGCTCAGCCATGAACCACACGCTCACAAGGCCTCGGCCTTCGGCCGACGATTGTTCGCTTAGTGGTCAGGCTTTTCGCAGGGTCTTCCACCACCCTCTCGCCTAAGGGTTTCACCCTTAAAAACCCGATTTAGCGGGAAATTGCCACTTTACGGGAGGCCTGTTCGCTGCCGACACGAACGCGGAGGAGGTAGATTCCGGACTTGGGGACGTTCAGGGCGACCGTATTGTGGCCGAAGAACGCCTTGGACGCGTAAGAAGCCGCAATTTTGCCGTTCAGGCCCACCAGCTGCACCATGTAATTCGCCCCGGCGAGCCCCTCGGACACATCGAAACCGACCTGGAGGCGGCCCGAAGCCTGTTCAAACCGCAAATTCTCGACCTTAGAGGCCAGGGCGCGGGCATCCATCGGAGCCACCCGAACCGTAGCGGTAGCTCCCGCCGCCTTCAGGAGCACCTTCAGGGAGTCGCCCGCAACGACTTCGGTCGTCTTGCCATCCACCGTCACGAACACCTTGAGGCCCATCTCGTTCAGCGCCTTCACGCCTTCGAACCTGAGGTAGCCCACACGGTCGCCCGTAGCGCTCAGCGCCATATTCCACTCATAGCGTTCATCGGCACTCCTGATGGATTTCGCGAGGGCGCGTTTGCCTTCCAAGAGAGACAGGTTCACATGGTCGCCCATTCCCTCCGGCGGTTCCGGCTGTTCAGCCGCGGCACCGGCACCGATTACGTTCCAAGAATCCCGGTGCCCTTTCGTATCCGAAAGAACCGCCTGCAGCGTCCAGTTACTGCGAGATTCAGCTTTCGCCAGCACCCGTTTTTCAAGCGGATAGTCAAATCCCGGAGTATGTTCCGCCGCACTTACAAAGAACGGTTCCTGACCGACCTCGGCTGTTCTCTTGGACTCGGAATACACCCAAGCCGCCTCGTAAGGGCCAAGATACAAGGTCTTCCCCGGGTAATCCGCACTCTCAGGATTCCAAACGGTCAGCACCAGGGACTCATTCTCAAGCTGTTCCGCATTCAGCTGCACCCCCCAACCATAGGGGTTCGCCACCATGTTCCAGCCGCTATCGAGTTTCCAGACAATTTCGTTACCTGTCCTTGCCGAATCCCTGCGGAGCAACAGCGGACGACCTTCCAAGGAATTGTACCAGTAGCCCTGTTCGGCCTCAACCTTGCCACCGCGATACTTCTGGTACTTCCAGAAATCGCCAAAGTAAGCGGACTCGTCCCAGTGGTAGAACACCGGGTCGGCATCCCACACAATGGAATCAATCTCTACATCCGAAAGCGAAACCATTCGCCAAGCATCCGGAGCAGCGGCAATTTCCGCACTCACTGTAAACGCGGTATCGAACGACACCTTCTCGGCCTTGTCCGAAAGTGTCGCCTTCACCACATAGCGTCCCGGCAGCAACGGATATTGCGTCCAGACATGTTCATAAGGAGTTTTCTTCACTTCTTCGGCAAAGCCGTAGTTTTCCAGGACAACACCCAAGGCATCCGTCAATGAAACCTGTAGTGAGGCAGAACCATCTACTTCAAACTGATTCGTTTCAAGAGTCAACTGCACCGCATTTCCCGACTGGAGCAATTCATGGCGTACCAAGGCGAGTTTAGTGGGATCATCCGCAGAATCACCAGGATTCTTTACGTCCTTGGCTTCAGAGAAATACGCCGTCAGGGTCGCATTGATCAAGCCGTCCGGCAACGTATCGCCTTCTTGCAACACATACCTTTCAACTGAACCATCCTTTATGTTGTTCGACATTTCCTCCGAGCCAGCATCCTTCATCACTTTGACAATCACCAGCGAATCCAGCGCATAGCCCGAATCGGGTTCAGCAAGCAACCGCATCGCAACCCCTTCAGGATTGTCCCACGGCAAGAGCATCGTGGAATCCTTTGCAAAGTGGTGCGTATAGACCTTCGTTCCGTCGCGGTATTCGTCCACGGCAACCGTTCCGTTTTCAGATTCGCCTACACGGACCCTGACATAATGCCCAAGGCAGGATTCCGCATCTTTCCACACCGCATACAAAGTCTTTTCGGCATTGATATCGGGGTATAAGTAACTACCCGGATCTTTCACATGGTACTTATAATCGTTAGTATCGGCATTAAAGGCCCAGCCCATCACGCAGGCTTCAGCCGTATAAATTTGAGACGGCAGAAACACGGGTCTGTTGCCATTCGGCACCACAAGGCTATCGGGCAATTCAGAGCCCACGCCGTAGAACACCTCCGTCGCCGCTGTATTTACATCGAAACGCACATTCTCGTACGAGATTTCTGCTGCGCGGAAATAAGCGTCCGTCGTCGTGGAGAAATTGTAAAGATCTATATCCGTCCCTTCAGACATATCCGGCCCAGCAGCGGCATTTTCTTCGAACATTCCACAAACGACACTCAAGCCATACACCAATTTTACAAGTTCATGGTCAAGCATGAAGTATTTATCAGTATAAATAGTAAGGTACGAAGTTTGTTCCGTTTCATTCAAATACTTCTTTACAGATTCCTTATCGGCCTCGGTTAATTTATCATAAACATCATCAAGCACTATCGTAACCTTGTACACCGTCCTATAGGTCGAAACCATCGGCAACGAGTCCGGCTCATTTTCCCAGCAGACCGTACCATTTACACCACATTCTCCGCCACTTGAAGAGGCTGTATTCAGCACATAAGTAAACAGGCGTGTCTTCATCTCTTCACCATCGATCACGCCATCGTAGAGCCATTTTTTTTCGTTTTCTACATAAATGACACCCGAGCCATCTACATCCAGCGTCCCTTCGGCATCAAGGCTCGCCGACTTCGTTTTAACGGCATTGCGATAGTTTTTCCAAATTCGGTAATAATCGACAGCCTGGGTTTTCCACAAATCCGGCGTAACCGGGTCGCCATTTACTAAACCAAGCCAACCAACGGCCAACCCAGCATTTTCATCACTAAAGCCATAATGGTAATTGTCCTCGACATTCATTTGGGCAGATGATGGCGCCCGAATTTCACCAACTTCATAACCGACATGGAAAAAGTCACTATCCGTACCGGCAGTCTCATTTGCGATGGGGACAGACAAGTCACCTATAGAAGTATTGTAACGCACATACAGATTCAAGCAGTACGCTCTACCCGCCATCGCACCGACTCCACTCATCGTTTTCACCGTCGATGCTGCAATTTTGATATTGCCTTCGGCATGGTTTCCACGGAGTTCTACGGTATAATTTGGATTGTCAACACGCCCCACAACATAGGCTGCATGAACACTGTACATCTTAGAAGCCGTTGCCGTAATCACATTTGGATTCTTTCCCGGATTCACCGGTTTGACAGTCGAATTGCGAATGGCAAAAGTGCTATTAGTGGCGTTGACCGTGGCATAGCCCACAATTCCACCCACGGCAAGTGCCGTGTCAGACGAACTGATATCCACCGCGACATCATTTTCATTTATAGTGAAATCCGCAACAGCGTCGTCTCCACCACTCAGTCCCGAATAGACACCAACCACACCGCCAAGACGAGAACCTACAGAGCCCACCGTCTTTGTATTCTTGATGGTCGTCTCAACCTTGTTTTTCAAAAGTTGTACACTACCATTTCTCCAGGACAAAGCTCCGACAAGTCCACCCAGGTAACGATTTTGGTTTGCTCCGCTGTAGTCTCCCGACTTGAAAGTCACATCTGCATTCACCACTTCAAAAATGGACTCTTGGGTAATGGTATGCGGAGACACCGAACCAACCAACCCGCCTACCGAGGAACCGGTCAATTCTGCAGATACGGTACAGCCTTCAAGAGAAAAACTCGTCGAGCCATCCATACTTACGCTTGCAAAGCCGACAATTCCACCAACATAACTTGCGCCAGAATAAACCATTCCCTTGTTTTTCAAGACCTGCGAAACAGAATCGGGAATCTGCAGATTGGATACCGAGATGTCTTTGAATGACGCATAGTCCACCAAATAGGCGACAAGGCCAGCACTATAGGAAACTCGTGTAAGCAAAGATCCTATCTGGGAAACATCCTTCAAGGATTCTTCACTTACAGAAAGATGAACATTCTCTACTTGCACACTAGAAAATTTCGCCCCGCCCGTGGCGCTATACACTATGGCCGAGGTATTCCAGCCATACACCGTGGAATTTTTCACAGTCACACCCGAAAAAGAGCTGTTTTCAATCAAAACAGCGACTACCGCAGCGTTCTTGGGCAATGCAGAAGACACCGTCTTTGCCATTACATAGGCACTATCAAATGTAAGATTCTTTACAGACGCATTCGACAACTCACTAAAGAACGCCGCATTTTGGTCATCAGAAACATAGCAGAAACCCGAAATCGTTTTGTCGTTTCCATCGACAGAAACCGGTTTGCCAGAGAGATTAAAATGGAGCGGAGTAAACGACTCTGCACACGTTCCGTTTTTTTTCGAATACCCACCCAGGTCAATATCGTTTTCGAATTTAATCTGGACCGACCAAGTGTTCGGATCACTCTCAAACGCCCCCACACGACTTAGAAAATCAGATGCAAATTCATCCCAAGTATCGTAAACCTCATAATCTTCGCCAGCCGATTCGCCCGGCTCAAATTGTTTCACGTAGCATTCTGCTGTGTAATCATTATTTGGCAACGGAACATCGCACCTATACCCGATAGGTTTAATACCGGCCCACACAGCCCCAACCAAAAATAGGACCGTTGCAACAAGAATTTCTGTTGTTCTCTTCATATACACCATTCCACTTTATAAGCAAATAATAATTTTTTAAGTTCCAGATATTGGCCCCATACGCAAAAAAAGGTGGAAACAAAGCCCACCTTTTGAGTTTAATCACATATTTGCCTGTAATGTTGTGCGCTATCTCACAAGTACCTTGCCCGCCATGTTCTGAGCACCCACCTTGATTTTCACAAAGTAAATTCCGGACTTCGGGACATTCATGGCAAGTTTGTTCGTGCCCGCCGTCGCCGTAAAGCGTCCCGAGGCAACCACCTTGCCATCGACGCCGACAACCGCGTAGTTCGCCTTCGTTCCGGCCAGCGATTCGGGGGCATCAAAGCCAAGCTGCAAGGTATTGCCCGCAACAGCGGATTTGAATCCGCTAATCTTTGTCGCGACAACTGCATTCGAAGCGGCCACGCGGACTTCCACCTGGCTTGCTGATTTCGCCAAGGCAACATTCACGGACTTTCCATCAGTCACTTCCGTCGTCTTGCCGTCGGCTATCACAAACAACTTAAGACCAAGTTTTTTAAGTTCCTGAACACCTTCAAACGAAAGCTAGCCATCGCGGGCCGTACTTGCAGACATTTCGAGAGTCCAGCTGTATTCATCTTCCACCGCCTTGATGCTCTTGGCGAGTTTGACACCCTTAGCACCATTTTCATCCTTGTCGCGAATGGCCAAGGACACGCGATTACCCATACCGGCAGGGGGTTCTTCGAGCGACTGCGGCTTCCCTACACCGAATACGTTCCAGGAATCTTTCTTGCCATATTCATCGGAAAGGGTTGCTACCAAAGCGAAGTTACCAGGAGTACGACCATCCGTCGCCTTCATCAGGTTTTTCTTGCGAGGCTCTTCGCCCGGTTCACCGGGTTCAATTTTCGATTCCGCAATTCCAAACACCGGAGCGGCCGACACACGCCATGTCAACGCATGCGAAGCCTTCGCCCATACAGCCTCGTAGGGACCAATCACCGTCGGCACCTCATATTCCGAAAGCACCGGATTCCAGCGCCAGAACGAGACTTCGCTACCATCGTCGGCAACACCCTTGCTCAGGTCCACATACCAGCCGTAAGGGTTAGCCACCAGGTTCCAGCCACTATAGAGGCTATCCAGTTCCCATACGATTTCGCTATCCTTTGCACCGGTCGATTCGCGGAGTACCAGCGGCTTTCCCTTTGCCGTACCGTACCAGAATCCACGAGTCGCATCGGCATCGCCCCCCGCAAAGGCACGATACTGCCAATAATCACCCACGGGATTATGTTCATCCCACCAATAGAAGCTGGCATCGTCATCCCCTTCCATCGAGGAACGGTCAAGCGCCGAGAGCGACACCATCTGCCAGCTTTCCGCGCGCACCTCAATTTCAGAAGCGACTTCAAAGTCACTCTCGAAAGAAACAGTTTGCTTCTGGTCGTCCAAGGTCAATTCCACCTTAAACTTGCCCATGGGCGCAGGCGTCATTTCCCAGGCGCCGCCCTTGACGACATCGTCCGAAATCACCGTATCGACAATAATTCCGTTTTCTCCGGTCACCACCACACGGGCAACCGTTTCGACATCCGCATTTTCCGCATCGAAGGTCAGGCGAACGGCGTTACCGGACTGTTCGATTTTCGGTTCCACCAACTTGAGTTCGCCCCTGCTGCTCGAACTTTCGGCAGAGCTGGAGCTTTCTTCGGCACTCGAGGAACTCGATTCCACGATTTCGCTGCTGGAACTTTCTTCGGAACTGGAGGATTCACCGCTGGAGCTCGACACCGCAGTCTCGCTGCTGGAGCTTTCAACAGAAGCCGAAGACACGGGGACAAGTTCATAGCGGGCCATGATTTCGGTATCCTTCTTAATTTCGCTAAAATTGCGATCCCAACCGACAAAACGGTAGCCTTCGCGCACCGGATCGGCAGGGGCTTAGGCGGCCGCACCATATTCCACCCACTGGACTTCCCCAATCGGGGATTCGTCGTAATCAATAAAGGCAACAGAGTATTTTACCTTGGCGGAATCGTACTGGGCCGTATATACCGCATCGCCCTTTACCGTCGTTATCGCCGGATTCCATCCCTTGAACTCATAAGAATACTCGGGGGTCGCTTTGCGCGTAATGCCGACCGGCTCCGAGACCGTCATATCAAAGTGTACGGAATCCTGCGCCAAAACAGAGCCGTCAAAATTCTTGAACACGATCAGGTACTTTTTCGCAAGGTACATCGCCTTTATATCCAGGTTCTTTTTCACCTGTATATAAGAGGAATCACTCCACCCTACAAAAATATAACCATTGCGAGTCGGGTTTTCCGGAGCCGTTGCCGATTTCATATATTCAATAACTTGCTCGTCGTAAAGCGGCGTCAAGCCATCGTAATCAAAGAATCTCACCTTGTACGAATTGATAGCATATTCTGCCTTTACCGTCAAATCACCCTTAATTTCTTCAAAATCCCGATCCCATTCGCCCGTGAAACTATAACCTTCGATTTCCGGCATTTCTTCAAGTGTCGGTGCCGTTGCAGCCTTTCCCGATTCTACCGTTTCCTGCTTGATCGTTTCACCGTTCATGTCTACGAAGGTCACCACATAGGTCGCATTTTCCGGTCCGAGTTCCGGCACAACCGGCAGGTTCTTGCTATCGGTGAAAATCGGAAGGTTGCTGTTTGTTCCCGACTTAAAACTCCAGGCATAATCTTCCGCATTTTCGTAAGCGCTGTTCAGGAAACCGGCAAATTTGGACACCTTCATGGAATCCTTCAATTCCGTTCCGTTGTGATGAACATCCGTATATTTGCGTTCGCCACCGTTCCGAACAACATAGAAAATACTGTCGCTCGTGCGCCAATCCTTCGTGTAGGCTTCATCCCTCAACATTCCGAACGGTTCGTAGGTATCTTCGGCAGCATCGCTATAATGATAATCCGACCGAATATCGAATCCCTTGTACAGCAATGCGTACCCGAGCAAGTACCCCACCTTTTGCACATACGAAGCATCACTATTGCTTGCCGTCACCAGGATATTGCCGACATTGAAGGAGTTGTGCAGATAAGTTCCCGCCTCGTTTGCGCCAGTGGAACCGACAAGACCACCGACATAAAGGGTATTGGCAGCGTGCTTTCCGGTCACGACAATATTACCTTGCACTCCCACATAAGACATTTCAACAATTTCGTTGCAGATACCGCAGATGCCGCCGATATCCGTTTCCTGCACACTCAGCGATACCGCAGACGGCGCCTCTTTCGCCTTATAGGTAATCAGGTTCTCGTTAGATGCCATCACCTTTTCGAAAACAAGCGACTTGCCCCCCTCGGCCTTGGGGAACCCACCGAGGATGCCCCCAACGAATACGCTGTTCAAGCTATCTTCTACCGCAATCGAGCCGTCATAATACAGATTCATCAAGGTTGCCGGGAGTAACGTTTTGCCCGACTTGGCTACCGCCACACTCGTAAAGCCGATCATGCCTCCTACAAAAACGCTATCGCGAGCATTATTTCCATTAACCAACTTGGCTTTGTCAACAGACGTTTTCACCTTTGATGTAATCTTGACCGAAGACGAGTCATTTGCAAGTCCCAAGCCTCCTGTTTGCGCGATACAAGCCGACCCCGCAATACCGCCCAAATAGGCGTCGCTACGCAGGCCCTCGACAGCGGTACCAGATGCAGAAAGCGCAATCGAGCCTGCCGTACGCGAGCCAGTCACCGTCAGGAATTCATCGCCGTTAGCGCCTCCCTGGCTACAAGAACCGCCATAGCCGAAAATACCACCCGCATAATAGCGATACACCCCTGCGACTCGCAAAGAATCCTTTATATCCACCGTTGCCGTGCTGTTCATAACTCGAACCGATGTCGCCGATTCCATTGTACCCAGTCCCACAATACCACCAACGGCTATAGTATCCGGAGATGCCGCATCGTAAATTTTTCCGTCAAACGAGCAATTTGCGGCAACAAAATTTCCAGCCGTTGCAGAACCGGTGTAATCACGGGGCGCAAACAGCATTCCAAAGATTCCGCCCATCGAAGCTCCCCCTGAAATTTTCGTGGGGACAGTCTCACCTGCGCCACCGTACTTCGTATACACCTTCAGGTTTTCAAGCGTATCGCCGTTCGTCTTGTAGAAGCCCGCGATGCCACCCAAAGCGGACCTATGTCCTGTGGCATAGTCATGGATTTCAACCTTTAGCGAATCGTCGATAAAAGTGGGGTCTTCGTCGTGTTCCGAACGAATGGCCACCCCCGCAATACCACCTAGAAATACTTGATGGGCATAGTTGAAATCCGCCAAGACGCTCGAGCCTGCATAACCTTCCGTAATCGAGACCTTATTCGACACATGAATGTCGTCGTCACCCGAAATATTCGAAATGGTTGAATTTTTGACAAGGCCCACAAGGCCGCCCGCAATGGGAGCCTGGATCGAATCATTAGCCAGCACGATGCTATCGATAGTAGCAAGATTCAAGACTCCAACGATAGCACCCACCGGATAATAGTCCTTGCCATCTCCGCTCTCTCCATCAATGTAAATACGCACCCCGTTCAGGTTTACATTCTGAATAGTCACGTTCGAGGCCGATTCAAAAAGACCGACCGGTTTGTCCATAGCGGTCCTGCGTAACATAGATGGCTTATCGTAAAATGGTTTCCGTTAAACGAACTACTGTCCATCATGGGAAGCGGAAGATGGTTTACCTCGCAACTTCCAGCCTTGGTCGAAGATTCAAATTCGCCAAGGTCGATATCGGACCCCAATTCCAGCGTAACGCCCTTCATTTCAGGCGATTTCACCCACGAATTCTCAAGCAATTTTGCCAAATTGGCCGGAGTGTCTTCAAGCGACGCGACACAATCGCCCTTCTTGGTAAAGGTAGACTGCATGACCGGCCATCCATAGTTGCTGTAATAGCCGATTTCGGTTCCGTTGCTTACATAATTCATGCCCTTGAAAGTCAAGGACCATTCGGAACTAGAGCAAGCCAATGCTCCCTGGCTTAGCACCATAATCGTTTTCGTCGATGTCATCGCAGGGAAGCCAAATCCGCCTTGCGTTTCAACAACGGTCATCAAATTGTAATAACCCGTTCCATTTACGGCAAAAGCCATGCTGCAACAGTACAGCACGGTAAAAAAGACCAAACCAATTTTTGCCTTCATAAAACCCTCTAGATCTTTTACCCTATAAAAATATCTTAATATTTGAAAAAAGGAAGTGATTCACCTCAAAAAATGTTGTCCGTGTGATTAGGAACATATCTAGCAGATAGCGATTGAATCCAGCCCTTGGGGTCCCTCCCATTAGGCGAAGACGATTTCACATTCGAAGTGCCTAATTCGTTGCAAGTCAACAACTTGCAGCTAGCAGGCGCATTGTGTTCTTTATCACACCCCATGTAACGAACCCTTTACAAACAGGCACCACAATACTACATTCTTACTACAAACATATACCAAGGAGTATAAAAATGATCAAGAAGATTGCCCTCGTCGCAGCCATGGCTGCCAGCGCATCCTTTGCAACCTATAACTTCTTCCCGGTAAAGGACGCCGGCAAAGGCCAGGTTGAAGTCGGAGCCCAGTATGGCTGGACCGACAATACCAGCAATATGGAAATTATCGCAGGTGCCGAATACTCCGTCATCCAGAATCTTGCCCTGTCTCTGACGGGACTCGGCTACCAGCTTTGGGACGATCCGGATGATTGCGGCGAAGACGGCCATCCCGACTGCCCGGATAACGACGGCTTCAAGGCTATGACCATTGGCGCTCGTTACCAGTTTATGCCTGTTTTGATCGCAGCCTTGGACGTGAACCTCCCCCTCACTTCCGAAGACGTGACCGGAAAGTACGATCCATTTGGCCTGTATGGCGCCATCCAGTTCACCAAGGAATTCGTGCCCAACCTGTGGTTCGGTAGCGAAGCCGGCGTTAGCTACAAGTTCGAAGACGAAAAGACAACCGAAGGTCTCGGCCTCACCGTGCAGGCAGAATTGGACTACACTCTCGCCAACCTCGGCCTGACCCCGTGGATCGGAGCCGCCTTGAACATGCGCCTTAGCGATGTCGAAGAAGAATGGTACGACGACGCCCGTGGCGGCAAGGTCACCAAAGAATACGGTTCGGGCGACAAGGCCATCCTGGTCTGGCTCGGTGCCGGCTATGACATCAACCCGATGTTCACCGTCAAGGCCAATTTCATCATGAAGTTTGCCGATGACGATTCCATGGGTTCCGACTGGAAGGGCGTGAACGCCAAGCTCGCCATCAACTTCTAGTTTCAAAAACATTTAAGAAGGAATGCCTCGGACCCACACAGTCCGGGGTATCTTTTTTTTACATCCCGCCGCGTAGGGAAATTGCTAAATTTGGAAAAACCAATTTATTAAGGAGTCTGGAATGTTCAAGAAAATCGCCCTGGCCTCGGCTCTCGCCGCAAGTGCCGCATTTGCAACTTGGGACTTTTATCCCGTTCTCGAAGCGGGCAAGGGTTCCGCCGAAGCGGGTCTCTACTACGACTGGTATCACGACTGGTCTCAGGCGGGCCTCAAGGTGGGCGCCCGTTACAGCATTATCCAGAATCTTGAAGTTTCTTTGCAGGGCTGGGGTTTTCAGTTCTGGAGCGAAACGGACTGCAACGGCTGTGAAAACGGCGGTGACGGTCTGCGCGACCTGACCATTGGTGGACGTTACCAGATTGACCCGATGGTCGCCCTTTTCCTCGACTTGAACCTCCCTATCGGTGGTGACGAAGTTACCAGCGACGAAATCGCCCTCTATATGGGCGGACAATTCAGCATGCAGGTGCCGGAAGCTCCCGGTCTCAAGTTCGGAACCGAAGCCGGCCTTTTCTGGGGCTTTGAACACGACAACAACGAACGCGGCCTCGAATTTCATCTGGCAGGCGAAGTCGGCTACACCATCCCCGATGCAGGAATCACCCCGTTCGTCGGCCTGCAGCTCAAATACCGCATGACCGAAAGCACCTGGGAAGAAGTTGACGAAAACGGCAAGAAGCACGAAAAAGGCGCCAACGACGACGGCGACAAGCAGGTCATCCTTTGGCTCGGTGCGGATTTCTTCATTATCCCCAACCAACTTGATATCAAGGCGAAGCTCTTTGTTCGTAGCGGCGACCACAGCAACATGGGTGGCGACGCCAGCGGCCTTTACGTCGGAGCAGAATTCTTCTTCTAAAGAGGTATCAGGTCGCCTTGCGTAGCAAGGCTTTGAGGTCGCGCTGAGCGCTCTGAGCATTGAGCAGAGAGTTCTCAGATGAGACCGTGAATGTTTAAACAAGAAAGGCGTGCTGATTTTCAGCACGCTCTTTTTTCTCAAAGCAAAGCGACCTCAAAGGGACTTTGTCCCGCGCTCACACCTCAAAGGCGCATTGCGCCGACCTACTTGATATCGTATTCCGGAACCGGCAGGCTCTCTCCAGCCTTCATGGCCTTGTCAAAGGCGGCAGACTTCGTGGGGTCCAGCCACCAGTAAACGGGAATGGCATCTTCGCGGTTAAAGCGGTCGAAAACTTTTTCCGGAGTGCCGTAGCGGTTCCAGTAGAGAATGCGGTGGTGGTCGCATTGCCACATGAGCACGTAGGGCACGATTTCAGCCAGGCGGTTATCCAGCGCCTTCAGGATTTCGTTACGCTTGGCGAGGTCGAATTCCGTCTTCTGCAAGTTGATGAGGCTATCCACCACCTTGTCCTGCACACCAGCCAGGTTATTCGTTCCCTTCTGAAGCGCTGTCGTAGAATTCCAGCTGGCTTCCGGATCGCGTAGGCGGCCTGCGCCCCAATTCACCCAGTAAAGGTCAAAGTCGGCATCGTCCAGACGCTTGCGGAGCGTACTCTGCGACATCTGCTCGATGGTTGCGACAACGCCCACTTTCTTCAGGTCTTCCTGGAACAGCGTGAGGTGACGCAAGTCTTCTTGGCTCGTAATAAAGTTGATGGCAAAGGGCTTCCCGTCTTTTTCCAGCACGCCCTGGGCGTTCACCTTGTAACCCGCTTCGGCAAAGAGGGCGCGGGCACTATCCGGGTTGAACTTGTAGAGCGGCGCCGTCGGATTCTGGTTGCCTTCCCACAAGTCAGGGTAATAGCTGTTGAGCAAGAAGTACTGGTTGTACATGTACTTTTCGTTCATGGCTTCGCGATTCAAAAGCATGTTGAGGGCGCGGCGTACGCGTACGTCTTGGAATTGCGGCTTGCGCAAGTTGATAGCCATGCCCTGGAAACCGATAGGTTCCTTGTTGAAGATACGCTGCTTGACCGCCCAACCCTTCTGCAAGGCATCAAAGTCCGTCTGTTTCATCCAGATGCTGCTGGTGTAAATGGCGTAAGCGTTGATGTCCTGCTTCTTGAAGGCCTCAAGTGCCTTCGTCTGGTCATTCATGAAACGGTAGCGGATTTTTTCGAAGTTGTACTTGCCGCGGTTCCAGTTCTTCTTGAAGCCCCACCAGTCGGCACGTCGGGCAAGTTCCACATAGCGGTCTTCGCGAAAGGTCTTGATTTTATACGGGCCGGACACCACCGGGAAATCATAACGAATTTGATTGAAGTCCTTTCCTGCCCACGCATGCTTCGGGAAGGCGAGCATTCCCGCGGCTTCCCAGAAGTTGCCCCAGTGGGACTCCTTCGCAGTCATCTTGATGGTCAAGCTGTCCACGACTTCGGGGCGGTCAAAGCGGCTAAGCCCCACCTTGAATATGGGCGTCAGGTTCTTTTCGTCCATGATGACGTCGTAGTAGAACTGCACATCTTCGGCCGTCACGGCCTTGCCATCGCTCCACTTGGCCCGCGGGTCCACGTGGAAGGTGAACGTCTTGCCGTCTTCGGACACATTCCAGCTGTCGGCAAGGATTCCCACTTCCCGGTCTTCGGTACTGTGCAGGCTTACGAGCGGCTCGAACATCATGCCCATGAGTTCGGCGGAGAAACTGTTATAGTCTTCCCACATGTTGAACGACTTCGGCATCGCAGAGCCCCACAAGGTAATCGTTCCGCAGGGGCGGGCATCCTTTGAGGCTATCGGGTCGAACTCACCTGTCGCTTCGGGATCCTGCGGCAACTCGGGGCAATTCAGCTCGGCATTTTTAGTGGCAGCACCCTTGGATGCGCCGGACTCGTTACAGGCAGAAAATAGAAACGCGGATGTAACAAGAACCGCACAAGAAACTTTAATAGAAAAATCTTTCATACAGAACAATATAGATAAATTGTTCGGAAAGATTGTTTTCCCGAATTTATCCCGGGAACAACGGCTACGGCAAGCCGACGTGACGCTGTTTCTGCTTCTTGGGCTTGGGAGCGGCAGCTTTGTCGGTTGGTGAGCTTGCCGAACCATCGGCTTCGGCCTTCGCAGCTTCGGCTAAAAGCATTTCGAGCGACACACGGGAAGCTTCCTGCTCAGCCTTCTTCTTGTTGCCACCCTGACCGCGGCCGTACACGCGGCCATCCACATGGACTTCGACCGTGAACACCTTCTGGTGTTCCGGACCCGACTCATCGACCACGATATATTCCGGAACCGTGCGGAGCTTACCCTGCAGGTATTCCAAGAGTTCACTCTTGTGATTCGCAAAATCTTCGGCAGAGATAATTTCCTGCACGCGCGGAAAGTGGAACTTGTTCAAAATCGCGCGAACCTCTTCGAGGCCACCATCCAAGTAGACGGCGCCAAGAACCGCTTCGTAAGCGTCGGCCAAGATGCTTTCCTTGCCGCGACCGCCGAGTTTTTCTTCGGCTTTGCCTACCTTCACATATTCGCTCAGGCTCCATTCCTTGGACGACTGCGCGCAGGCATGCCCCGAAACAATCGCGCTCTTACGCTTGGAAAGTTCACCCTCGGGATCGTCGGGATAAGCCTTGTAAAGATATTCGGTGGTGAGCATATTCAGCACGGAATCGCCCAAAAATTCCAGACGTTCGTTGTTGCTCGCGTAAGGCATGTCCGTGCCCGTCAAGAATGAACGGTGTACCAGCGCATGCGCCAAGAGTTCGGGATCCTTGAACCGGTACCCGAGCTTCGCCTCAAGCCCGCCATCGGACTTCTGGCGAAACCAGAGTTTTAACACTTTGTGAAGAAGAGTTGTTTGTTCCATAAGTTATACCATGAAGTCATTCTGGAACGCGAAGCGTGACGGAATCCATCATTGAAATTCAAATTATGGATTCCCTCCCTAGCGGTCGAGGATGACGTATGGAGGAAAAGTTGATAATAACATAATAGAAAAAAGCAAAGAGGCGGCACCTGATGGTCCCGCCTCTTTAAAGTTCTATCGAAAGAGGCTAATAATTAAGCCTTCTTAGCTTCGATGAAGGCAACCACATCGGCAACCTTGGCAAACTTTTCGGCGTCGGAGTCGAGGATTTCGACTTCGAATTCGTCTTCGAGGGCCATCACGAGTTCCACGCGGTCGAGGGAGTCGGCACCGAGGTCGTTACCGAATTCGGATTCCGGCTTGACATCTTCAGCCTTAACGCCGAGCTTGTCAACGATAACAGCGGTGACCTTCTTGAAAATTTCTTCGTTCATTGTAATCTCCATTTGGATTGATTGTTTGAGTTCAAATTTAGTAAAAAATGCCTAGGCGTTCAACCCACCATCGACGCCAAGAATCTGGCCGGTGATGTAGCAGGCGTCGTCAGATGCCAAAAATGCGGCAGCGTTGGCAATATCTTCGGGTTTTCCGATGCGGCCGAGCGGAATCTGGGCGGCATACTTTTCCTTGGTGGCCTCATCCATAGCAGCGGTCATGTCGGTACCGATAAAACCGGGGGCAATGGCGTTCACGGTAATGCCGCGAGAGGCAAATTCCATGGCGTTGGAGCGGGTCATACCGATAATGCCGGCCTTGGCGGCGGCGTAGTTGGCCTGACCGGCCTGGCCGTGCAGGGCGTTGATGCTCGAAATGTTGATAATGCGGCCGGTACGCTTGCCCATCATGGTGCGGGCGACAGCGCGGGTGCAAAGGAACACGGAACGCAGGTTCGTGGCGATCACGGCGTCGAAGTCTTCGTCCTTCATGCGCATCAACAGGCCATCGCGGGTAATACCGGCGTTGTTCACCAGAATGTCGACCGTGCCCATGTCAGCAATGATCTGCTTGAACACGTTCTGCACCGTTTCGGAGTCGGCCACGTTGCAAGCATAGCTCTTGACCTGCACCCCAAGTTCGGCGGAAAGTTTGGCGGCCAATTCTTCCTTGACCGAGGTGGAAAGGATGGCGACGTCAGCACCTTCGCTGGCGAGCTTGGTTGCAATGGCGAGACCGATACCGCGGGAAGCACCAGTCACAATTGCCTTTTTACCAGTAAGTTTACCCATAGTAGTTACCTGTGGTTAGTAGTTTAAAAGTGGTTAGTGGTTAGTGGCTAGTGGTTAGGTTTAAATAATCGCGGCTTCGCCGCCTAACTACCCTGTTTACTAACCACTGTTTACTGTCTACTATTTCAATGCCTGGAAAGCCTCGATTGTTTCGACCGGAGTGACCTTCACGTCGCGGCTGATCTTGCGCATGAGGCCCGTGAGCACCTTGCCGGAACCCACTTCGACACCCTGCGTCACGCCCAGAGACATGGCCTTGTTCATGCAATCGTTCCAGCGGACCGGAGACACCAGTTGGCGCACCAGGAGGTCGGCAATTTCGGAACCCTTCGTGACCGGTTCGGCAATCACGTTGGCAATGACCGGCTTTTCGACATCGTTGAATTTGGTCTTGGCGATGGCTTCGGCGAGACCTGCCTGTGCGAACTGCATCAGCGGGCTGTGGAAGGCACCAGACACGGCGAGCGGAATGGCCTTGATGCCTGCGGCAGCGCAGTTTTCGACCAGCTTGTTCACGCCGGCGACCGCACCGGACACCACGATCTGGCCCGGGCAGTTGATGTTGGCCGGAACCACGGTACCGGCATCCTTCACGGCTTCGCAAAGTTCAAGAATCTTGGCTTCGTCCTGGCCCATGATAGCGGCCATGGCACCCGGATTCTTGGAACCGGCAGATGCCATGAGTTCGCCACGGGTACGCACCAGGCGGAGGCCGTCTTCGAAGCTGAAACCGCCGGCAGCGTAAATGGCGGAGTATTCACCGAGGGAGTGGCCCGCCACGTAGTCAAAGGCAAAACCTTCGGACTTGAGGAGTTCCATCACCATGGCAGACACGGTAAACAGAGCCGGTTGGGTGTTGTCGGTGCTCTTCAGAACGTCTTCCGGACCTTCAGCCATGAGCTTGGAGAGCGAAAAACCGAGGATTTCGTCAGCCTGCATCATGAGCTTCTTGGCAGGTTCAAAAGTAGAAGCGAGCGTCTGGCCCATGCCCACGTACTGGGCACCCTGGCCCGGGAAAAGCAAAATCGTCTTAGACATTATATATATACCTCTGCGGCTAGACCGCACTTTCAAAGTTTCGCCCACAATTTAGAAAATACAGAACATGTAAAAGGGCTCCCCATGCAAACCGAGCAAGAAAACCGAAATGTAAGATTTTGGGGAGATTTTTATAAAGTCGCAAAAAACTGCATCAAAAAAAGGCCCCTCAAACAGAGGGGCCCTCAAATTTGATCAAATTTGCATTTTTTTAGCTATTTGCCACATCAATTTGCTGGTTGAACGGCTATTTTTTTGACGGATCCGTTTGCAAACGGCGAAGTTCAAGCATATCTTTTTCAGAAAGCCCCGAATACTTGACGATTTTTTCAATCGGTTCGTTATCCATAAGCATAGCCTCGCTTACAAGAAATTCTTCCGTAAATTTACTCAATTCGGCCTTCTTCTGCAAGAGGGCGAACTGCGACCCCTCCGGAACGGGGACGG